>DASYHC010000029.1:0-81357 GCA_035998995.1 Allobosea sp. | reverse complement strand
GCCAATGTCCATGTCTGCGGGGCGATGACGCTGGAAGGCGCGCCGCACCTGAAGAAGGAGCACTACAACGTTTTCGACTGCGCCAATCCCTGCGGGCGCATCGGCAAGCGCTATCTCTCGGTCGAGAGCCATATCCGCATGATGGCGGCGGCGCAGCCCTTCATCTCGGGTGCGATCTCCAAGACCATCAACATGCCGAACGACGCCACCGTCGAGGACTGCAAGAGCGCCTACCTGCTCTCCTGGAAGCTGGCGCTGAAGGCCAACGCGCTCTACCGCGACGGCTCGAAGCTGTCGCAGCCGCTGAACTCGGCCCTGATCGCCGATGAGGACGACGACGCCGACGACGCCGTCGAGACGTTGCACCAGCAGCCGATGGCGGCGCGCGCTACCCAGATCGCGGAGAAGATCGTCGAGCGCGTGGTCGAACGCGTGGAACGTGTCCGCGAGCGCGAAAAAATGCCGGCGCGGCGCACCGGCTACATCCAGAAGGCGGTGGTCGGTGGCCACAAGGTCTATGTCCACACCGGCGAATATGCCGATGGCCGCCTCGGCGAGATCTTCATCGACATGCACAAGGAGGGCGCGGCCTTCCGGGCGATGATGAACAACTTCGCCATCGCGGTCTCGCTCGGCCTGCAATACGGCGTGCCGCTGGAGGAGTATGTCGAGGCCTTCACCTTCACCCGCTTCGAGCCCTCGGGCTTCGTGCAGGGCAATCAGTCGATCAAGAACGCGACCTCGATCCTCGACTACGTCTTCCGCGAGCTGGCGATCTCCTATCTCGGCCGGCACGACCTCGCCCATGTCGATCCCAGCGAGATCGGCCATGACGTGATGGGCAGCGGCGTCGAGCAGGGCAAGGCGCCGGATGCGGCCGGGCCGATCACCTCGACCCCGCTGGCCTCCTCGGGCTTCCGCCGCGGCAAGCCGATCAACCTGCTCGCCATCCAGGGCGGGGCGGCGGCCAACGATGCAGTCGCCCGTTCGGCGAGCAACGTCACCGGCCTCGCCACTGCCGGCGCGACTGCGCTGAAGGAGGAGCCGGAGGAGTTCGGCGAGGCAGAGATGAGCAAGCTCGGCTTCGCCGCGCCGGCCGCCCAGCCGACCGCCTCCGAGCGCCGGGCCGAGGCGATCATGAAGGGCTATGTCGGGGACAGCTGCGGGGAGTGCGGCAACTTCACGCTGGTGCGCAACGGCACCTGCCTGAAGTGCAACACCTGCGGCTCGACGACCGGGTGTTCGTGAGGCTCGATCTCAGTCGATAGATGCAATGTCGGCCGGAGCTTGCTCCGGCCGTTTTCATACGAGCCGGCCGCTAGAGACCGAGCCTAGCCCCGATCCGACATGCGTCATCCGCCGAAGCGGTTCACCGGCAACGCGCTTGTCTCGGCAATTCCCGATAGGCCAACATCGGGTGCTTCGCGGTCCCTGATCGCGGGCCAATCGAGGCATGAGGGGCAAGGGCAGATGAGCGGACTGTTGATTTCGGGTGGCCGCGTCGTTGATCCGGAAAGCGGCCATGACGGCATCGCCGATGTCGCCGTTGCCGACGGAAAGATCGTCGCGATCGGCTCCGGCCTCGGCAGCGCCGAGCGCGTGATCGACGCGCGCGGGCTGGTCGTCGCTCCCGGCTTCATCGATCTTCACGCGCATGGCCAGTCGATTCCGGCCGACCGCATGCAGGCCTTCGACGGCGTCACGACGACGCTCGACCTCGAGGCCGGCGTGCTGCCGGTCGCCTCCTGGTACCGCCGGCAGGCGGAGCAGGGCCGCATCCTGAACTACGGCGCCGCCACGAACTGGGCCTTTGCCCGGATCGGCGCGATGATCGGGATCAACGAGGAATCGTCGCTGGAAGCGTTCGGGCGCGCCATGCGCGATCCGCGCTGGATGGACGAGATCTCGTCGCCTTCCGAGCAGCAGAACATCCTGGAGCGCATCGCGGCCGGGCTCGACGAGGGCGGCATCGGCATCGGCATCCTCAACGCCTATGCTCCGGGTGCCGGCGTGCAGGAGCTGACGGCGCTCTGCCAGCTCGCGGCCGAGCGCGGCGTGCCGACCTTCACCCATATCGCCTATATGGCGAACACCGACCCGAAGAGCGCGGCGGAGGCCTATATCCGCCTGATCGGCTATGCCGGCGCGACCGGCGCGCATATGCACATCTGCCACTTCAACAGCTCCAGCAAGACCGATGTCGAGCGTTGCGCGCGGCTGATCAAGAAAGCACAGGCGCAGGGCCTGCCGATCACGGTGGAGGCCTATCCTTACGGCACCGGCTCGACGGTGATCGCGGCGGCCTTCTTCAGCGACCCCGAATTCGAGCGCCGCAACGACACGCGCTACGAGCAGATCCAGCTGGTCACCAGCGGGCGCCGGATCCAGGACCGTGAGGACCTGCTCTCCGCGCAATCGGAAGATCCGTCGCAGCTAGTCCTCTGGCATGTGCTCGACACCGAGAACAATGCCCGCCATCGCGACATGCTCGATCTCTCGGTCCTCTATCCCGGCGGCGCGATCGCATCGGACGCCATGCCCTGGTCGATGCCGGACGGATCGACCTACACCGGCGATGCCTGGCCGCTGCCGGATGAAGCGACCTCGCATCCGCGCTCGTCGGGCACCTTCACGCGCTTCCTGCGGCACTGGGTGCGCGAGCGGCAGGCGGTCAGCCTGCAGGAGGGGATCGCAAAGTGCACCCTGATCCCCGCCGAGATCCTGGCGGCGAGCACGCCCGCCATGCGTGACAAAGGCCGGCTGAAAGTCGGAGCCGATGCCGATATCGTGGTGTTCGACCTCGACACGCTTACGGACAAGGCGGAGTTCTCGGCGATGAACCGTCCGGCCGAGGGCGTCCGCCACCTCATCGTCAGCGGCGCGCCGGTCATCGCCGAAGGCATCATGGATGTCGCGGCCCGGCCCGGCCGGCCTGTGCGCCGTCCGTTCGGCGCGGCGGCCTAAGCAATGCCGGTTCCGATCCTGCTGGTGACGGGCTTTCTCGGAGCCGGCAAGACGACGCTGGTCAATCGCATCCTGCAGCAGGCCGACGGGCGGCGCATCGCCGCCGTCGTCAATGATTTCGGCGCGATCAACATCGATGCCGAGCTGATCGCCGGCGCGGAGGATGGCGTCGTCAGCCTCGCCAATGGCTGCATCTGCTGCTCGCTGGAAGGCGACCTGCTGCGCACGCTCGCCAATCTGCTGCGGCGAACCCCGCGCCCCGAAGCCATCGTGATCGAGACCAGCGGGGTCGCTGATCCCGAGGACATCATCCGCAACCTGATGGATCCGGTGGTCTGGCGCGAAGCGCCGCTGGAGACGGTGCTGTGCGTCGTCGATGCGGCGTCACCGGAGGTGCAGCTCGGCGACCCGCTGTTCCTGAGCCAGCTGCGTGCGGCCGATCTTCTCGTCGTCAGCAAGGGCGACCTCATCGACAAGCCGTCTCTCGATGAGCGCTGCCACGCTCTCTCGCAGATCAACCGCCGGGCCGCCCTCGTCGAGGCGCCCGGCGGCGATATCCCGCTCGATCTCGTCTTTCCCGAAGTCGGGACCGCCCGCGAGCGGCCGACACGGCCCAAGAGGCCGAGCATCGACCGCTTCGAGAGCTTCAACTGGACATCCAGCGAGCCGATCTCGCTCGCCGGTTTCCAGCAGGTCGTCGGCCGGCTTGCGCCGCGGCTCGTCCGCGCGAAAGGGTTTCTGGCGACGATCGAGAAGCCCGAATGCCGATATCTCTTCCAGCTCGCGGGCGGGAGAGCGACGCTGGCGCCTCTCGATCCGGACGAGCAAGGGCGGGGGGACACCCGGATCGTCTTCATCGCAGAGATCGGCAGGATCACCTCAGCGGAGATCGAAGAGGCGATGATCCGAGCGAGTGGGCGTCAGTCCAGATAGCCGGGGCGCAGAGATTTCTGGCCTGACGCTTCAGGCCTGCGGCGTGTCGAGCCCCATCTGCCAAAAATCGGCCTCCAGCTTCGAGGCCTGCCCGAACAGGCGGGCGAGCTCGCCGAAGCGCGCTTCCGTCATGGCGCGAGCGGCGAGGGCGTCGAGATGGCGGCGGGCGTCGCGGGCGACCTGCTGGTATGGCTCGCCGGCATATTCGCCGATCCAGTCGCGATAGGGATGGCTGTCGAGCGCCGTGCCGAGCTCTCTGGCGAGCTGCGCGCCGATCTCGGCATAGCCGACGATGCAGGGGCTGAGCGCGACATGCAGGTCGAGCAGGTCGCCGGAGACGCCGCAATCGAGCACGAAGCGGGTATAGGCGACCGTCGCCTGGTGCTCGCGCGTGGCTTCCAGCTGCTCGGGCGAGAGACCCCAGCGGCCACAGAGCCGGACATGCAGGTCCATTTCGAGATCGAGGATCGCCGACAGGCCCGCCTTGGCGGCGCGCATGTCGGCGAGGGTGCGGCTCTTATAGGTCGCGAGCGCATAGGCGCGGGCGAACTGGATCAGGAAGAGATAGTCCTGGACGAGATAAGTCCGGAAGGCGGCCTGCGGCAGCGAGCCGTCGCCCATGTGCCGAACGAAATCATGCTCGACATAGGAGGCCCAATCGGCCGCCGCAGCGGCTTTCAACCTGTCGAAGATGTCCACGGCCTGAGCGTCCTTCCGGATTGGATTCGCGCGGCTGTCTTAGCGCAAACTGTCCCTGCGTGGCGCGCTGCGGATGACGCAGGTTTGATCCGCCCCGGCGGCGACAGGCCGCAGATGCCGGGTTAGCCTCCGCCCGTTCGTGCAACCAGGAGGTTCGACGATGACCAGTTCCGCGATCGGCCGGCGCGCTCTGCTCTGCGCCGCAGCCGTTTCCGTGCTTGCTCTGCCCGCCGGTGCGCATCATGGCTGGGGCTGGGCGGTCGACGAGCAGAGCGAGCTCAAGGGCACGATCCGCGCAATCTCGATGGCGCCGCCGCATCCGACGCTGCAGGTCACAGCCACCGACGGCGTCGTCTGGCAGATCGATCTCGGCAATCCCAACCAGACCGCGCGGGCCAATTTCACGGCTGAGACGGCAAAGGTCGGCGACGCCATCACCGTGCTCGGCAACCGCCATCAGGATGCCAGCAAGAAGCAGATGAAGGCGGTGCGCATCACCATCGGCGGCAAGAACTACGACATGTATCCGGAGCGGATCAAAACGAACTGAGCGCCCGTGGCGACACTGATCGACTGGCTCGCCGGCTGGCCGGGGGCGGTGCTGCTGCAGCGCTCCGGCACGGCCTATCTCCTCGTCAACGCCGCGCACATCCTCGGCATCGGCCTGCTGCTCGGCGCGATCCTGCCGCTCGATCTGAGATTGGCTGGGATTCTGCGCGCCTCGGCGCTGCCGCTGATCGGCCCGGTCCTGATCCGGACCGCCGCCAGCGGGCTCACGCTCGCACTGGTGACGGGCTTCTGGCTGTTCACGGTGAAGCCGGGCGAGTACCTCGGAAACACCGCTTTCCTGATCAAGCTCGGCCTGCTCGCCCTGGCGCTGGGCAATATCGCGCTCCAGCATCGCGGCTTGAAGCCGGCATTGGCGGGCGGCGCGATCAGCCGCCGCGTTCGTATGCTGGCCGCGCTCTCCGCCCTGCTCTGGCTCTGTGTGCTGGTGGCCGGACGCTGGATCGGCTTCCTCTGACCAGGTTCACACGACGAGCGCCGTCATCGCCTCGTTGATCCACCACCATTCGCGGCCCGGCGCGTCCTCGCCGCGCAGGATAGCGAGCAGCTGCTGGTAGCGCAGCGAGCGATCATGGTGCCGGCGATACTGGTCGAGATGCCAGGTTCGGAAGCTGTCGTCCGGCTCACGCTTCATCGCCTTGGCCGAGGCATCGAGCCAATCGCGGGCGATGGCGCGGCCGGCCTCCGAATCCGGCGCCTCGCCGGCGGCGATCGCCTTGCGGACTTCGGCAAAGATGCGCTCGGCGGCGGCGTGATAGGCGGCCGGGTCGAACTCTGGGGTCCACATCAGCTCGGCATCGGCCCTCGCCTGGGCGATGACGGTTTCGTCTGACAGCATCGCCCTGAGTTCGGCGAAAGCGTCGATCTGCTCCGGCGTCGGATCATCAGGCAGTTCGGGCGTGCCGGCTTCCAACGCCTTCTGGCGCCAGTCGGGGTTCATCCGGTCGCCGGTGACCTCGTCATAGAAGCGCGCGGTCAGCCCGCGCATGTCGGCATTGGATAGGCTGGTCATGGTCCATAGTCTCCTCAGGTCGTCGACGGTGGGTTCGGGATGGCGCAGGGCGGCGCGCAGGGTCGCGGCGATGCGGCGCTTGCCGGCGATCTCGGCTTCGAGGGCCGAGAGGCGCAGCGCCAGCAGTTCGGCGAGCGAGCCCTTGCGGGCGAGGATCCCGCCGATCGCGGCGAGGCCGACGCCCATGGCGCGCAGCGCCTGGATCAGGTCGAGGCGAGCCGCATCGGCGTCCGAGTAGACGCGGTAGTTCGCCATCGTGCGGGTCGAAGGCGGCAGCAGCCCCTTGTCGGAATAGAAGCGGATGCGCCGAACGGGGACGCCGCAGAGGCGGGCGAGCTCGCCGATGGTGTAGCGCTGGTGGGTCGTGGTCATGGCAGTGTCGTAGCGGCTCCATCTGGTGGAGGGTCAAGCGGCTCTGAAGGCCGCGGGACAATCGTTCGAATGCAAGCGATCGCGGCAAGGCGCGCGAAACCCTGTCCGGCGAAAGCTGTGAGACTCTCGCAATACGTCAAAGCGGCGTTAGCCAGTCGCGGCCATTGTCCTGCGCGTGCACGCCCCACGCCACGATCAGACACCGGAGCGCGCCGCGCCGCGCAGCGATGCGTCGGACGGCGCCGGCAAGCCGCGTCGACTTGACGGACTTCGTTTCGCGCCGGCATTGGAGCGCGAATACCGGCTGCATATGCGTTCGGCCCAGCGCAACAGCACGCTGGTCTGCGTCATCACCGCACTCGGCATCTGGCTGACCTTCATCGGCTTCGACCTCTCGCGCCTGCACGGCATGACCGCGCTGCTCGCCGGGGAACCCGACATCGTCCTGGCGGTCGGGCTGCGGCTGTCGGCGCTCGGGGTGATCCTTGCCCTGTTCGTGGTGCTGGCGGCGCGGCGGCTGCCGCGCGCCTATCATCGGCTATCGATCCTGGCGCTGGGGCTGATCGGCATCACCAGCGCCTATATCGCCAACATCTTCAAGCTGCGCGGCCTGCCGCAGGCCGACATCGCCCAGCTCGTGATCATCGCCGCCGTGTTCCTGCCGGTCGGCCTGACCTTCCTGCAGAGCCTCGGCGTCGCCCTGTTTATCGGGGTGTTCTCCACCATCCTTGGCTTCGCCATGCTCGAACCGGCCCAATTCGCCGAGCACGGCCGGCTCTCGGTGCTGACCTTGTTCGCGGTGCTGGTCAGCGCCGTCGGCGCCTGGTTGCGCGAGCGGGCCGAACGCGACCAGTTCCTGCTGCGGCGCATGCTGCACAACCGAGCTATGTCGGACGCGCTGACCGGGATCGCCAACCGGCGCGGCTTCGAGGAGCATGTCGCCATCGCGCTGCTGCAGGCGCGGCGCGACCGGGTGCCCGTGGTGTTCGCGGTGCTCGATGTCGATCATTTCAAGCGCTACAACGACCGCTACGGCCATCAGGCCGGCGACATCGCCCTGGCGCTGATCGCCCGCGCCATCGACAGCAAGCTGCGCCCGCCGATGGACATGGTCGGCCGGCTCGGCGGCGAGGAGTTCGGGCTGCTGCTCTACGACGCCACGCCGGAGAAGGCGCAGGAGCGGCTGGGACGGGTCGCACAGGCGATCGCCGAGCTCAAGATCGAGCATGCGGCCTCGCCGACGGCGCAATACATCACGGTCAGCATGGGCGCGGCCGCTTTCGACGGCCAGGAGACGGCAGCCGACCTCTACCGGCGCGCCGATGCGGCGCTCTATTCGGGCAAGGCCTCGGGCCGCAACCGGGTCGAGCTCGGCGAGGGCAGCGAGCGCCTCGCGGGCTAGCCGCGGTCGCTGCCAAGCTGCTATGCGGCTGGCGGTCCCTGTCGCGATGAGAGAATTCCCATGCCTCAATCCGTTTCCATCGGCCTGATCGGCGCCGGCATCATGGGCGAGCGCATGCTGCGCGCGATCCTGGCGCAATCGCCTGAGTTGGTGCGCGCCGCCGGGATCTGGGACCCGTCCGGCGAGGCGATGGCGCGGATCGCCGGCGAACTGCCGCAGGTCGTCCGGGTGCACGATGCCGCCGCGGTGATCGCGGCGAGCGATTGCGTCTACATCGCCTCGCCGCCGGCCTCCCATCTCGGGCATGCCCGTGCTGCGCTCGCGGCCGGAAAGAGCGTGTTCTGCGAGAAGCCGCTGGCGATCGACGTCGCCGATTCCCGTGCTTTCGTCACCGAGGCGGGCGGGCGCGGCGCGGTCAACTTTCCTTTCGCCTCCTCGCCGGCCGTTTCGCAATTGCAGGATTGGGTTGCGGCCGGAGGCGTCGGCGGTGACCGGCGGATCACGATCGAGGTCGCCTTCGCCACCTGGCCGCGTTCCTGGCAGGCCGATGCGGCCGGCTGGCTCGACCGGCGCGAGCAGGGCGGCTTCACCCGCGAGGTCGTCTCGCATTTCCTGTTCCTGAGCCGTCGGCTCGGCGGCAAGCTGCACGGCCTGCAGGCCAGCGCCTCCTTCCCGGAAGCCGGCAAGTCGGAGCGCCGGATCGAAGCGCGATTGATGGCCGGCGAGATCCCGGTGACGCTCATCGGCAGCGTCGGCACGACCCAGAAGGACGACCACAACATCTGGATGCTGGAAGGCGAGGGCGGCGCGGTCCGGCTCTGCGACTGGTCGCTGGCCGAACAGCGTCAGCCGGACGGCTCCTGGCAACGTGCGCCCGATGCGCTGACCCAGCTCGAGGCGCGGCCGGTCGCGCTGAAGCGACAGCTCGAAGGCGTCGCCAAGCTGGCGCGGGGCGAGGCGCATCAGCTCGCGACTCTGGACGAGGCGCTGAACGTGCAGGAGATCGTCGAGGCGATCCTGGCAAGCTGAGGCGAGACCAGGCATGAGCCCTGGCAAGGCGATCATGGCCAAACTGCTGTTTATTAATTGTGCTGTACCGTCTGTTTTAGCGGCGGTACAGCAGGCAATTTCATGCTTGCAGCTTAGCTCGGCGCTATCTCAACAGGCTAATTCCGGACAAGACTTGAGCGGGGCAAGGCCCCATTATTCGTATTCTGGATAGGCATGACAGGGCGCGGATCATACTGATCTTCGCATGCCATCGAGTGATCGTGGCTGTGAGATTTGATGATCTGTGAGGTGCAAGTCCGTTGGGGGGACGGGCAGTCACCGGGACCGAAAGCTCGGACCGACCTGATGCTGAATTCGGATACCTCCTTCTGCGCCGACGGTCGCGCCAGGCTTTCGGGCCGCGCGCGCGCCCTGGCCCTCTGCGGTTCGCAATTCTTCCTGCTGATAGACGCCGAGCCCGCATGGGCGAACTGCACGACGACGGGCCTTGCGACGAGCTGCAGCAGCAGCGCGCCGAACCCCTTAACCTCCACCGTGGGCAACGGCAACAATATCGCATCCGACAGCCGCACCGTGACGGTCGGCAGCGGTGCGACGGTGGCTCCGACTGGCAACGCCAATGCCATTTCCCTGCGCGACGGCAACACGATCCTGATCCAGGGCGGTGGCACCGTCAGGAATGCCGCCAGTGGCGGCGGCGGCGGTTACGGCGCGGGCAACAACACCATCGAATTCCGCAACAACGGCACGTTGACTGTCGAACAGGGCGGCCAGGTGCTGTCGCAGGGAACGCAGGGCTCCGCCGAAGCGGTCAACCTGATGGGGACCGGCAACACGATCACCAACAGCGGCACGATAGCGGCCAGCAACGCCGCGGCGATCTGGTTCGAGAGCGGCAGTTCGACCAACACGATCGTCAACAACGAGACCGGCATCATCCGCGCGCCGGGCAACGTCATCGGCTCCTCCGGCAACGCTTCGGTCAACTTCAGCAATCGCGGCCGGGTCGAGGGCAACCTCGTCTTCGCCGGCGGCGGCGATACGTTGCGCCTGTTCACCGGCTCGGTGATCACCGGGAATGTCGCGGGCGGGGCCGGCAACGACCGAATCTTCCTCGACGGCGCGGGCACGGCGACCATTCCCGGCAACCTGACCGGCTTCGAAGCCCTGACCAAGAACGGCAGCGGCACCTGGACGATCACCGGCACGATCAGCGGCCCGACGGTCACCGCGGTCGAGGCCGGCACGCTGGTCCTGACCGGAAACAATACGACCTATAACGGCACGATGCGGGTCGATCCTGGCGCGACGCTGGAAGCGCGGGCGCAGAGCCTGCCGCCCAGCGTGGTGAACAACGGCCTTACGCGCTTCACCCAGCCCGACAATGGCATCTATACGGGGCCGGTCTCGGGCACCGGCCGGGTCGAGAAGACTGGCGACGGCGTGCTGACGCTGGCGCCGACGGCGCCGGGCGGCAACAGCTATTCCGGCGGAACAACGATCTCGGGTGGTACGATTGCGATCACGCGCGACGCGGCGATCGGCGCTGCGACCGGCGGGCTGACCTTCAATGGCGGCGCGCTGCGCTACGACGCCGCCTTCGACCTCGCCGCGACGCGCGCCATCAACATCGAGGCAGCCGGCGGGACGATCGACACCAATGGCTTCACGACGACGGTCGCGCAGGGCATCACAGGGGTGGGGGCGCTAACCGTTGACGGGCCGGGCGATCTGATCCTGACTGGTGCGAATAGCTATGCTGGCGGCACGACCATCAATCCCGGTGCCCGGCTCCAGCTCGGCAATGGCGGCGCGAGCGGCGGTATCGTCGGTGATGTCGCCAACAACGGAACGCTCGCCTTCAACCGCAGCGCTACGATGACCTTCGCCGGGGCGATCTCGGGCACAGGTACGGTTCGCCAGGAGGGTGTCGGAACCACGATCCTGACCGCCGAGAACAGCTACACCGGCGGCACGGTGATCAGCGCCGGCACGTTGCAGCTCGGCGATGGCGGGACGAGCGGCAGTGTTCAGGGCGACATCGTCAACAATGCCGCGCTTGCCTTCAATCGCAGCGATCTGATGATGGTCCCGGGTGTGATCTCCGGCACCGGCTCGGTCCGTCAGGAAGGCACCGGCACGACGGTGCTCTCCGGCGCCAACATCTTTTCGGGCGTGACGAGCGTCAACGCCGGCACCTTGCGTGCCGGCGGCGCCAATGTCTTCAGCCCAGCCTCGCAGGTCGGCGTCGCCGGCGCAGGCACGCTCGACCTCGACGGTTTCGACCAGACGCTGCCGGGATTGAGCAATGCCGGCGAAGTCAGATTGGGCCTTGCGGCCAGCACGACGCTGACGGTCGCCGGCAATTATGTTGGCCAGGGTGGCGCGATCAGGCTGAGCACCGTGCTCGGCAGCGACAGCTCGGCCTCCGACCGCGTGGTGATCGATGGGGGCCGCGCCGGCGGTGATACGAGCCTGCTGATCAGCAATGCCGGCGGTGGTGGCGCACGCACGCAGGGCGACGGGATCAAGGTCATCGAGACCGTCAATGGCGGCGCGACTGCAGCCGACGCCTTCCGTCTCGGCGCGCGCGCCGCGGCCGGTGCCTATGAGTATCGGCTCTTCCGCGGCGGCTATAGCGGCGGCAGCGGCGACGACTGGTTCCTGCGCAACACCGTGCCGGTCACATCGATCGAATCGCCGGGCGCGGGCCAGCCGGCCGCCGGAGTGCCGGCGCAGATCGTGCTCTATCGGCCCGAGGTCGCGCTCTATTCTCCGGTCGCGGGCGTCGCGCGGACCCTCGGAGCGGCCACGATCGGGCGGCTCGGCACGCTGCACGAGCGTGTCGGCGAGCAGGAGAGCCTGCGCGATCTCGGCGGGCGCAGCCCCTATGCCAACGGCACCTGGGCCCGGGTCTTCGCGGAGCGCGTGCAGAGCCGCTGGAGCGGCGATGTCGACAGCCGTGCGACGGGCAGCCTGTTCGGCGCCCAGGCCGGCCTCGACCTGATCCGTACCGAACCCTATGCTGGCGGCCATCGCGACCATGCCGGCGTCTATGTCGCGCATTCGCAGTACACAGCGCCGCGGGTGAGCGGCTTTGCGCTTGGCACGCGCAATCTGCGCGTCGGCAGCCTCGAGCTACAGGGGCCGGCGCTGGGCGCCTATTGGACACATTTCGGGCCGAGCGGCTGGTATCTCGACACGGTGGTTCAGACCAACTGGTTCGATGTGAAGGCGCAATCCGACTACGGCGCCATGCTGAGCACCGATGGCCGCGGCTGGAGCGCTTCGCTCGAAAGCGGCTATCCGATCCGCTTCGGTGCCGAGGGGGCCTGGCAGATAGAGCCGCAGGCGCAACTGCTCTGGCAGCGCGTCTCGCTCAAGCCGGGCTCGGACAGCTATTCCACGGTGAGCTGGAAAGAAGGCGACGAAGTCACCGGCCGGCTCGGCGCCAGGCTGCAATACAGCGTCAGCAACGCTGGCACGCTGTGGCAAATCTACACCCGAGCCAATCTCTGGCACAGCTTCGGCGGGACGGACCTCGCCTTCTTCGGCGGCTCCGAGCCGATCCGGACACGCTATGGCGACACCGCGCTCGAAGTCGGCGCCGGTATCACCGTGCGGATCAACCGGAATGTGAGCCTCTACGCCCATGCCGATCATCGCTGGTCGATCGGCAGCGGCCGTAGCCGCGAGAGCGCGACCCAGGGCTCGGTCGGCTTGCGTGTCAATTGGTGAGGGCCGGGCGGCGGCTGATATGGCCTTCATTGAGGCGACATGGCGGGAGGGCTATGATCGGCGGGCTCAGGAGGCCTGCCGATGCGCCATGCCTTCCTCACCGACGCGCAGATCGACGCTCGCGCTTTGGCGCACCGGCGCGGGCTCGGCTTTCGCGACGAGCAGGCGATCGATGCCATGACGCTGCTGGTCAAGCTCAAGGCGCGTTATCCGGAGTTTGCCTATGAGCGCGTGCCAGACGGCTCGCTCGGCGAGGCCGAGGCGCAGTGGGATTCGCAGGCCAAGCGCCTGCTGATCCCGGAAAGCGTATTCCAGGCGGCCAATCGCGGCGAGGGCAGGGCGCTGATGACGCTCGCGCACGAGGTCGGCCATGCCCTGCTAGGCCACCAGGGTTCTCTCAACCGTGCCCCGGCCGGTGGCCGGGCCGAGCGGGTCTCGGCGAAACTCCGTTCGATGGAGTATCAGGCGCGGCGCTATGCAGCGGCCTTCCTGATTCCAGATACGCCGGCGGTGCGCCAGCTCGATGCGACGGCGCTGAGCGAGCGCTACCGGGTCAGCATGAGCGCCGCGATCGTGCGCCATAGCGAGCTTCGCTCCGGCGAGAGCGCCCGGGCCTTGCCTCTGCGGCAGGCCGCGCTCGACATTTGAGCCGCTTGCGGTCGGCGCGCCCACAGGGCATGGCTCGGGCAACGTGACGATCATCGAGGCTGCCATGACCATCGCCGTTCCCGGCCTGCCGCCGACGCCGAAGCCCGCACAGCGGGCGCAGGGCGTCTCGCCCTTCATCGTCATGGACGTGATGAACGCGGCCGAGGCTATCGAGCGGCGCGGCGGCTCGGTGGTCCATATGGAGGTCGGGCAGCCATCGGCGGCGACACCGGCGAGCATCCGCGCTGCTGCGGCGAAGGCGCTGGAGGATGGCCGCATCGGCTATACCCAGGCGCTCGGCATCGGTTCGCTCCGGGCCCGGATCGCCCGGCATTATCACGACACTTACGGCGTCGAGGTGCCGGCCGAGCGCGTCGTGGTGACGACAGGCTCCTCCGGCGGCTTCATCCTCGCCTTCCTCGCCTGCTTCGAGCCGGGCGCGCGCATCGCCATCACCGCGCCGGGCTACCCGGCCTATCGCAACATCCTGACCGCGCTAGGGCTCGAGCCGGTCGCGATTCCGGTCGGGCCGGAGACGCGCTATGCGCTGACGCCGGAGCTGATCGCCAAGGCGCATGCCGAGAAGCCGCTCGCCGGCGTGCTGACGATGAGCCCGGCTAACCCGACCGGCGTGGTGATGGCGCCGGAAGCGATCGCCGCGGTCGCGGCCGAGTGCCGGCGGCTCGGCCTCTGGTACATCTCCGACGAGATCTATCACGGCCTGACCTATGAGCGGCCGGCGACGACGGCGCTCGCCGCCGATCCCGACGCGATCATCGTCAACTCCTTCTCCAAGTACTACTGCATGACCGGCTGGCGCGTCGGCTGGCTGGTCGTGCCCGAGCGGCTGGTGCGCGTGATCGAGCGCCTGCAGCAGAATTTCTCGATTTCGGTGCCGATGCTGAGCCAGGTCGCCGGCGAGGCGGCCTTCGACGCGAACGAGGAATGCGAGACGATCAAGGCCGGCTATGCGCAAAACCGCGCCTATCTGCTGAAGGCGCTGCCGGAGATAGGGCTGGGCGACTTCCTGCCCGTCGACGGCGCCTTCTACATCTATCTCGACATCGGTCGATATTCGAACGATTCCATGAGCTTCTGCCGAGATGCTCTGGAAAATGCCGGCGTCGCGATCACACCCGGACTCGATTTCGACGAGGGCCGTGGGGCGCGGACGGTGCGGCTCTCCTTCGCCGGCTCGCTGGCCGAATGCGAGGAGGCGGTGGCGCGTCTGGGTCGCTGGCTGAAGGCCCGCTGAAGCGGGCGCTTGCCAAGGCGAAGCGGTGGACTCAATCTGATCCGGCTTGGGGGCAGGACATGGTCGCAATGCGGAACTGGCTGACAGCCATGGCGTTGTGCGCAGCGGCGCTGCTGGCGGGCGTCGTCGCTGACCCCGTCGCTGCGCAGCAGGCCGCTGCCGAAAACTCGGCTGTACTGACGCTCCGTGGCGACGAGACGCCCGAGACGGTGCGCAAGCTGGTCGATGCGCTGTCAGCCGGGGGACGCCGGGTCGAGGTCCGGATTGCCGGCAAGGACGAGCCGACCACCGTTGCAGCACCGACCGCACCCGCAACCGCACCGGCCGCTGCCGGCGTCGCCCCACCTGCGAGCAAAGCCAAGACCCCGACCGAGGACGAAACGCCGGTCGAGGTGTTCTGGGATCATTTTGTCGATGGGGCGGCGGAGGGTCTCGGCGCGGTACCGCGCCTGCGCCAGCTCCCGGATGCCTGGAACCGCGCCTGGGCACAGAACCGCAATGGCGCCAGCGGAGTCTCCGCCGGCTGGCGGCTCTTCCTGGGCCTGGCGCTCGCGTTCTTCGTCGCTGGGCTGTACCGTCTGGTGACCGCGGCGTGGTTTGCACGCCGGCTCCGGCCGCAGGGACCCGAGTTCACGCCGCGTCTGATCGCGTCCTCCTGGGGTCTGCTGCAGGATTTGGCGACGCTTGGGCTCTGGCTTGCCGTGCTGCATGCGGTCCGCGTGGTCTGGCTGCCGGAGCCGGACCTCGCCCACATGGTGCTGCGCACGATCGCCAATGGCCTTGTCATCGGCGCCGCCTATCTGATCCTCGGACGCTTCCTGCTCGCTCCCGGCGCCCCGGAACGTCGGGTCATGCCGTTGCCGCGGGCCGAGCGGGCTTTCAAGTTCCTGATCTTCTTCGGCATCCTCACACCCGTCGTGCTGACGGCGACGGTGTCGATCCAGCATGCCACCGGTCCCGCCGCCGTCGTCGGACTGTTCGCTCTGGTCGGCATTGCCTCGACCTTGTTCAAGGTCTGGTGGTTCATCGATGCGCGGCACGACCTTGCCGCGCTCATTCTCCATTCCGCGCATGAGCCGGGGACGTTCCGGCGCGTGATCGCACACACCGCCGGCTGGCTCTATGCCGCTCTTGCCGTCTTGATCTGGATGGTCGGCAATGCTGCGGCGATGATGGAAGGCGGCGGGCGCTGGGCAGAAGCCGCCGCGCTGACGCAGTTCATCATTGTACTGGCGCCGATCCTGGCGGTCGGAGTCACCAGCCTGATGGCCTGCCGCCAGGCGTATGCGGCGACGGTGGGCGAGGTCGCGCCGCTCTCGATTGCGGTCGGCCATGCCCTGCGCGCCGCGGCGGGCGGCGCGATCTGGGCCGGCGGCTTCTATCTGCTGGCGCGGCTCTGGGCCGGATTCCTGTTCGGCGTCAGCTCTGAGCAGTTCACCATGCTGATGCGCCAGGCTGGCGGTGTCGCGGTCCTGGCTTTCGGCGGCTGGGTGGCGATCGTCTTCCTGCGCAGCTTCTTCGATGCCTATACGCCGAAGCCGACGATCAGCCAGCCGGGCGACGAAGACGCCGTTCCTGTCGATCATGTCCCGTCGCGTCTGGCGACCGTGCTGCCGGTGCTGCGCGGCGTCGTGCTCGCAGCGGTAATCGGCCTGACCGCATTGGTGCTGCTGTCGCGGCTCGGCGTCGATATCGGGCCCCTGCTCGCCGGCTTCGGCATCCTCGGCCTCGCCATCTCCTTTGGTTCGCAGGCGCTGGTGCGCGACATCGTCTCCGGCTTCTTCTTCATGCTGGAGGATGCCTTCCGCGTGGGCGAATATGTCGATACCGGCCGGCTCAAGGGCACGGTCGAGAAGATCTCGCTGCGTTCGATGCAGCTGCGCCATCAGAGCGGCCAGATCCACACCGTGCCGTTTGGCCAAGTGCAGTCATTGACCAATGCCAGCCGCGACTGGGCGACGGTGAAGTTCAATGTCCGCCTCGATCACTCCGCCGATATCGAGAAGGCACGCAAGACGATCAAGAAGATCGGAGCGGCGCTGCTCGAGGATCCGGAACACGGGCCGCATTTCATCGCCCAGCTGAAGATGCAGGGCGTCGCCGACATCACCGATTCCGCCATCGTCATCAGGCTGAAATTCACCTCGAAGCCGAACCATGCCTCGATGTTGCAGCGTGAGGCGCTGAAGCGGGTCTATCGCGGCCTGAACGAAGCCGGGGTGCCGTTCGCCTCCAATGCCGTCACCGTGAAGGAAGGAAGCGGCAAGGGCGCGGCGGCGGCGATCGCGACAGTGCCGCCCCCGACGCCGCTCGCGCCGGCGGCGGAGTGATGGCGAGCAGCCAAAGTCAGGCGGGTTGGCCGCCGAATTCCAGCATGAAGAAGAAGCCGAAACCGATCAGCGCCAGCAGAGCGCCCATGCCGGCGGCAAGGCGAGCGGCGGAAAGCTGGCCTGCCCATTCATGGCGCCGTCCGGCGCGTTCGGCCGCATGCTCGGGACCATGCTTGCCGAACTGGCTGGCATAGAGGTCAGGCGTCATCTGTGGGCCGACCGGCAAGTTGCCCTCCAGCTCGTAGCGCACCGCGACGAAGAGGGTGAACAGGCCGAGCAGGCCGACGCCGAGCCAGCCGATCGCCTGCTGGGCGAGCCAGGCCAACCCGATCAGGCCGGCGCAGGCGATCACCCTCACCAGCAGGCGCTCACGGCTTCGCGGGGGCCGCATCCTTTCTCCCGTTCATGAAAAAGGCCGCCGCGATCACTCGCGACGGCCCCGATCTCACTTGCGTCCGGCCAGCTTGTTCCACCAGCCGCCGCGCTTCGGCCGGTCCGGATCCGGCGGTGTCAGCACGACCGCGACCGGCTCCTCGACCACGCGCGGCGCCGGCGCCTCGTCAGCGACCGGCTCCGGAGCGGGAGCGGCTACGGCTTCGGGCGCTGCCGGCTCGGGAGCAGGCGCGGCCTCGGCCGGGGCGGCGGCGACGCCGTCCTCGCTGATCGGCACGACCTTCTTGCGCGAGCGGCTGCGCTTGGGCTTCTCGGCCGGCTCGGCGACGGCCTCGTCCGTGCTTTCCAAGGCCTTGGCAGCTTCCTTGACAGCTTTCTTTGCGGCTTCCTTGGGAGCTTCGACGGTTTCAGCCTCTGCCTCGGCCTTCTTGGCACGGCCGCGGCGGGCGCGCTTCGGCTTGGCGTCCGCTTCCGGCTCGGGGGCCTCGCTCAACGGCGCGGCCGGCTCTTCGACGGGCGGAGCGGCTGCCAGTGCGGCGTCATCAGACTCGCCGACGGCGTCATCCTCGCCATCCTCGTCGCCGGCATCGTCGGCCGCACCTTCGAGCTGCTGGCCCTGGGCGTCGCGCTCACCACCGCGCCGCCGACGGCGGCGACGGCGACGGCGACGGCCGTCGCGGCTCTCCTGGCTCTCCTGGCCCTCTACGTCCGCGGAGGCGCGCTCAGCGGACTCGCTTCCGCCGTCGCTCTCAGCCTCGGCCTCCACTTCGATCTCGACGATGTCCTCGTCCTCGGGCTCGTCGATGATCGCCTCGGCGCGCATGCTGGAAACCGGCACGACGCGGTTCTCGTTGCCGACGAACTCGCCGCGCTCGACCTCGAAATAGCGGGTGCCGAGCAGGGCCGCATCGGCCGAGATGGTGATCGCGATGTTGAAGCGCTCCTCCAGGTCGCGCAGATGGGCGCGCTTCTGGTTGAGCACGTAGAGCGCGACCTCCGGCCGGGTCCGGACTTCGAGATTATGCGAGGCGCTCTTGATCAGCGCTTCCTCAAGGGCGCGCAGGATCTGCAGCGCGATCGAGGGCGTCGAGCGAACGAGGCCGGCGCCGGCGCAATGCGGGCACGGCACCGAGGAACTCTCGAGCACGCCGGTGCGGATGCGCTGGCGCGACATTTCCAGGAGGCCGAAGGCGGAGATGCGGCCGACCTGGATGCGCGCCCGGTCGTTCTTCAGGCACTCCTTCAGCTTCTTCTCGACGGCGCGGTTGTTGCGGTTCTCCTCCATGTCGATGAAATCGATCACGATGAGACCGGCAAGGTCGCGCAGGCGCAGCTGGCGCGAGATTTCCTCGGCCGCTTCGAGATTGGTCTTGAGGGCGGTGTCCTCGATGTTGTGCTCGCGGGTCGAACGCCCGGAGTTGATGTCGATCGCGACCAGCGCCTCGGTCTGGTTGATGACGATGTAGCCGCCCGACTTCAGCGTCACCGTGTTCGAGAACATCGCGTCGAGCTGGCTCTCGACGCCGAAGGCGGCGAAGAGCGGGGTCTGCTCGCGATAGGGCTTCACGCTCTTGGCATGGCTCGGCATGAGCATGCGCATGAAGTCCTTGGCCTCGCGATAGGCCGCTTCGCCGGCGACGTGAACCTCGTCGATGTCCTTGTTATAGAGATCGCGGATCGAGCGCTTGACGAGGTTGCCCTCCTCATAGACCAGCGCCGGCGCGACCGAGCCGAGCGTCAATTCGCGCACGCTCTCCCACATCCGCATCAGATATTCGTAGTCGCGCCTGATCTCGGGCTTGGTGCGCGAGGCGCCGGCGGTGCGCAGGATGATGCCCATCCCCTCCGGCACCTCCAGCTCCTGGGCGATCTCCTTGAGGCGCTTGCGGTCCTCGGCATTGGTGATCTTGCGCGAGATGCCGCCGCCCTTGCCGGTGTTCGGCATCAGCACGGAATAGCGGCCGGCGAGCGAGAGATAGGTGGTGAGGGCTGCGCCCTTGTTGCCGCGCTCTTCCTTGACGACCTGGACCAGGATGATCTGGCGGCGCTTGATCACCTCCTGGATCTTGTACTGCCGGCGCGAATGGCGATGTGGCCGCTCGGCGATGTCGTCGAGGGCGTCGCCGCCGCCGAGCTGCTCCGGCTCTTCCAGGGCCTCCTCGCCGCCGTTCTCGTCGGCGTCCTCGTCGTCCGGCGACCGGCGGCGCGCTTCAGCCGTCTCCTCGCCATCTTCGGAAGCGGGCGCCTCGGTGGTCTCGAAGGTCAGAGGAGCGGAATTCTCAACCGCCTCCTCATTGGCGGATTCGGCGATCTCGGGCGCGAAGCTCTCGCCGAAGGCGGGGGCGCCTTCGTTGACCATGGCGGCTTCCTTGCCGTTGGTCTCGACCAGGCCCTCGGGCTGAGCGGCGCCGGGCTCGACCTCGGCACTGACGGTCTCGCCGGTCTCGGCGGCGCGCTTGGGACGGTTGTCGCGATCGCGGCGGCCGCGGCGGCCGCGACGCTCGCGCTTCTCCTCGTCCCGCTCTTCCTCACGCTCGGCGCGGGCTTCCTCGGCGAGCAGGGCCTGCCGGTCGGCGACCGGGATCTGGTAGTAGTCGGGATGGATCTCGGAGAAGGCGAGGAAGCCGTGGCGATTGCCGCCATACTCTACGAACGCAGCCTGGAGCGACGGCTCCACCCGCGTCACCTTCGCCAGATAGATATTGCCGCGGAGCGGCTTGCGGCTGGCTGATTCGAAATCAAACTCTTCGATACGCGAGCCGCGGGACACCACGACCCGGGTCTCTTCCGGGTGGGTGGCGTCGATGAGCATCTTGTTGGCCATATGACAATTCCATTGGCGCGGCGGCCTTGGCAATCCGCCGGGCTGCGGATGTGAATCCGCGGCCGCGGGCAGGGGCGCCGCGCGTCAGCCGGCTGAAGCCGGCATGTTGCAGGGGGAGGAGTTCGATCAAGGAAGGACGACGGAAGCATGCGGCGGGGCGGGCGGACAGCCCGTCGCCACCGGAAAGGTTTCGACGAAACACCGAAAAGGAAAGCGGCGTCGTTTGCCCCGACATCTGACCTTTGACCTGCAGCACGCCGGGAGGCGCACCGCGTTTTGACACGCTCGCGGACAAGAGTACCGGCGCCGATTGCTGCCTGGCGCAGGCCCGTCCGCGGACGATTCCGTTGTTGGCTGCCCCCGCGCCGGCGCGGATCATGTGACAGATCCGGTCGTTCGGCCGTTTCGCAGGGCGTCGGCGGGCTTATGGCCCGGCTTGTGCGCTGCGGTAGCCTTCGCGATGCAACCATCTCCATTACAGACAGGCGATGCATTTTTGCAAGCGCGTTAACGGTGGGTGATGGGCGGGGCGCGGTTTCCGCTGCTGGCCGGCCATGGTAACGGGTTGTCAACGACTGGCGACGCTATGGTTAAGCCTTGTTAAGCGTCGAACCAGCGAATCGAGGAGCTTTCTCCTGCTTCACCGGCTTCGCCTTTCTGCCAGGGGCGCCCCGCGCCGCATCGCCGTGCCGGCTTTGCGGCTTTTCGCATGTGCGGTCGTGCTCTTGTCATCCATTTCGCTCTCGGCAGCGAATTCGCCCGGCCGTGCCAGCAATGATCTTGCTGTCGCCACCGATGCGCGGCTGGAAGTCCAGGGCGAGACTGTCCGGCTGACCATGGCGCTGTCCCGGCCCGTGACCGCGACTGCCTCGGTCATGGCGGGGCCTGATCGTGTCGTCGTCGACCTGCCGTCGATCAACTTCCAGATCGAGGCGAAGCAGGGGCGCAAATCCGCGGGCTTCGTCTCGGGCTTTCGCTACGGGCTGTTCATGGCCGACCGGGCCCGGATCATCCTCGACCTGGCCCAGCCGGCCATGGTTGCGAATGTCTCGGTCAAGCCGGTTCGTGGCGGCTTCGGTGAGCTCGTCGTCGAATTGAAGCGGGCGAGCCGCGAGGAGTTCGCCGCTCTTGCCCGCGAGGCGGCGGCGAAGACCCAGTTGCCGAGCATCCCGGTCGAGCGCAAGGCCGAGGGCGACACGCGCCGAATCGTGGTGATCGATCCCGGTCATGGCGGCATCGACCCCGGCACCCAGGTCGCGGCGATCGCCGAGAAGGCGGTGGTGCTCGCCTTCGGGCTGAAGCTTAAGGAGCAGCTCGAGGCGCAGGGGCGTTACCGAGTGATCATGACCCGCTCGGACGATACCTTCATCTCGCTGAACGACCGCGTCCGCATCGCGCGCGGCGTCGAGGCCAATCTCTTCATCTCGATCCATGCCGATTCGCTGGCGCAGGCGCAGGATGTGCGGGGCGCGACCATCTATACCGGCTCGGAGCGCGCCAGCGACGCAGAGGCGGCGCGGCTGGCGGCCAAGGAAAACCAGGCGGATGCCGTCGCCGGTCTCGACTCGAGCGAGGACGTGCAGGATGTCGCCGGCATCCTGATGGATCTCGCCAAGCGCGAGACCCGCAGCTTCTCGACGATCTTCGCGCGAAATCTGGTCGAGAAGCTCGGCGGCTCGGTCAAAATGCACAAGGTGCCGTTGCGTTCGGCAGGTTTTCGCGTATTGACCGCCCCCGACGTGCCGTCGGTGCTGATCGAGCTCGGCTACATGTCGAGCCCCAAGGATGCCGAGCTCCTGAATTCGGAGGGTTGGCGCAACCAGGCCGCGGCTGCCGTACAGCAGGCGGTCGACCACTATTTCGAGCGCCTGCAAACACCGGGCAAGGCTGCGCAGAGCAGACCCTGATGGTACCGTGGTCGAACATGGCGATTTGTGGTCGCAAAGCCACGGTTCCGCCATGTCTGCCGTGATATAGAGACGAGTTCAAAGATCAGCCGGGCACGGTGTGACGCCAACGGGGGAGGGCGACGCCGCTGCCGCTAGCCGAGGTCAAAATTCTCGATGCGGTTCATATTGCGCCTTTTCGGATGGGCGTTCGCCGCCGGCACGATCCTGTTCGTGATCGGTGTCGCGGGTGCGGCCGGCGTGATCTGGCACTACTCCAAGGACCTGCCCGATTCGGCGCAGCTGCGGAATTACGAGCCGCCGGTGATGAGCCGCGTCCATGCCGGCGACGGCAGCCTGATCGCCGAGTTCGCGCGTGAGCGCCGGCTCTATCTGCCGATCCAGGCGGTGCCGAAGCTGATCATCGACGCCTTCCTCTCTGCCGAGGACAAGAATTTCTACAAGCATTTCGGCGTCGACCCCGAGGGCCTCGCCCGCGCCGCTATCTCGAACTTCCGCAATCGCGGTTCGGGCCGCCGGCCGCAGGGCGCCTCGACCATCACCCAGCAGGTGGCGAAGAACTTCCTGGTCGGCTCCGAGCAGAGCATCGAGCGCAAGATCCGCGAGGCGCTGATCGCGCTGCGCATCGAGTCGACCTATTCGAAAGACAAGATCCTCGAGCTCTATCTCAACGAGATCTATCTCGGCGCGCCGGCACCGGGCCAGGGCAGCTACGGCGTCGCCGCCGCGGCGCTGAACTATTTCGGCAAGTCCGTGCATGAGCTCAACGCGCAGGAAGCGGCCTATCTCGCTGCGCTGCCGAAGGCGCCGACCGACCTGCATCCGTTCCGCAACCGCGAGCGCGCGATCGAGCGGCGCAACTATGTGCTCGACCGCATGGCCGAGAACGGCTTCCTCAAGCGGGCCGATGCCGACGCAGCCAAGAAGCAGCCGCTTGGCGTCAATCCGCGGACGGTTTCGCCGAACCAGATCGCCGCCGGCTATTTCGCCGAGGAGATCCGGCGCGAGCTGCAGGATCGCTATGGCGAGAAGAAGCTGCTCGAAGGCGGCCTGTCGGTGCGCGCCACCGTCGATCCCAAGATGCAGCTGATGGCGCGCAAAGCGCTGGTCGACGGCCTCGTGCGCTTCGACGAGGCGCGTGGCTGGCGTGGCGCGATCCAGAAGATCGACGCGGCGAGCCGCGAATGGGGCCTCGCCATGGGCGAGCTGCCGGTGCTCGGCGACGTCAAGCCCTGGCGTCTCGCCGTCGTTCTCGACGTTGCCGGCGACAGTGCCCGCGTCGGCCTGCAGCCGATTCGCGAGGCGTCCGGGCTGCTGCGGCCGGAGCGCGAGACGGCCACGCTCGGGCCGGACGGTATCCGCTGGACGCGGCGCACCCGCGTCTCGCAGGCGGTTTCGCCGGGCGATGTCGTCTATGTCGAGCCGATCGACGGCAAGCCCGGCCAGGTCCGTCTGCGCCAGATGCCCGAGGTCAACGGCGCGATCACCGTGATGGACCCGTTCTCAGGCCGCGTGCTCGCCATGGTCGGCGGCTTCTCGCACGACCAGTCCGAGTTCAACCGCTCCACGCAGGCGCTGCGCCAGCCCGGCTCGTCCTTCAAGCCCTTCGTCTACGCGACGGCGCTAGACAACGGCTATACGCCGTCCAGCATCGTGCTCGACGCGCCGATCGAGGTCGACCAGGGCGGCGGCCTCGGCATGTGGACGCCGAGCAACTATGACGGCAAGTTCACCGGGCCGCGCACGCTGCGCTACGGCATCCAGTTCTCGAAGAACCTGATGACGGTGCGCCTCGCCAAGGATGTCGGCATGCCGCTGATCGCGGAATATGCCCGCCGCTTCGGCATCTATGACGACATGCTGCCGGTGCTCTCGATGTCGCTCGGCGCCGGCGAGACAACGGTCATGCGCATGACCGCGGCCTATTCGATGCTCGCCAATGGCGGCAAGCGCATCCGGCCGACGCTGATCGACCGCATCCAGGACCGCTGGGGCGCGACGATCTACAAGCACGACCAGCGCACCTGCGAAGGCTGCGAGGCAGACAAGTGGACCAACCAGCGCGAGCCGCGCCTGATCGACAATCGCGAGCAGGTGCTCGACCCGCTGACCGCCTATCAGATGGTCTCGATGCTCGAAGGCGTCGTCAACGCCGGCACCGCCACGGTTGTGAAGTCGGTCGGCAAGCCGCTCGCTGGCAAGACCGGCACCACCAACGACGCCAAGGACGTCTGGTTCGTCGGCTTCTCGCCCGATCTCGCCGTCGGCGTCTATATGGGCTTCGACAAGCCGAAATCGCTCGGTAACTCGGCAACCGCCGGCCAGTACGCCGCGCCGATCTTCCGCGATTTCATGACCGTCGCGCTGAAGGACAAGCCGGCGACGCCGTTCCGCGTGCCGCCCGGCATCAAGCTGATCCGTGTCGATCCGCGCACCGGCATGCGCGCCGGCGGCGAGGGTGGCATCCTCGAAGCCTTCAAGCCGGGCACGGCGCCGCCGGACAGCTATTCGGTGATGGGGGCGACCGATGGCACCGGTGCGATGAGCGTCGCTCCGGCGGGCGGACGTTCGGTCGGCTCGGGCACGGGCGGTCTCTACTAGAGACCGCTTCTTCCGGTGTGGAGCGCGAGCGCCTAAGGCTATTCCCACGCTTGCGCTTCGGTTTTCGAGAACGGTTTCGGCGACAGGCGGAACCCTTTTCGTCTGCGAGCTGTGACCAATGAAGGCGTATGTAGCGCTGCTGCGCGCGGTCAATGTCGGCGGGACGGGAAAGCTCCCGATGAGCGAGCTGAAGGCAATGTGCCAGGACGCCGGCCTGCTCAAGGTTCAGACTTACATCGCCAGCGGCAATGTCGTGTTTTCCAGCGACGCGGACGAAGCGCAGATCAAGGCGAAGCTCGAGGCGAGGCTGCAGGCCTATGCCGGAAAGCCCGTGGGCGTGCTGATCCGGTCCGCGGATGAGATCGCCGGAGTGCTGGCTCGCAATCCGTTCTCGGACAAGCCGGGCAATCGGACGGTCGCGCTGTTCGTCGATGGTCCGATTCCTGCGGACGCATTGGCCGACGCGCGCGGCGTCCAGGACGAATTGATGCGGCTGGGGCAGCGCGAGATCTACGTCTTCTACGGCGATGGAATGGCCCACTCGCGCTTGCGCATTCCGGCTGGCGATGCCGGCACGGCGCGCAACATGAATACCGTCGCCAAGCTCGCCGAGATGGCCGGGGCGCTCTGATTGCGACAGCCGGAGAAGCTGCGGCCGCCGTTTACACCCGGTCCTTTCACCCCTATCTGAACAAATCCGTTCGGCGTGCCCGATCGAATCCCATCAGGAAAGCCTCGTCCGCACCATGCGACCCGAAATCCAGACGCAACTCGACAACGCCAAGCAGTCGATCGGACTGCTGAGGAGGCATCTTTGACTGGGATGTCGCACAACGACGCCTGGCGGAGCTGAACGCGCTTTCCGAAGGTCCCGACTTCTGGAATGACGCCGAAGCCGCGCAGAAGCTGATGCGCGAGCGCACGCAGCTCGAGACGCAGATCGAGGGCATAACCCGGCTCGAGCGCGAGATCGAGGATGCGCTGACCCTGATCGAACTCGGCGAGATGGAAGAGGATGCGGCGACGATCGCCGAGGGCGAAGCCGCGATCAAGACGGTCGAGGCCGAGGCTGGTCGGCTGCAGGTCGAATCGCTGCTTTCCGGCGAAGCCGACATGCTCGACACCTATGTCGAGATCCATCCCGGCGCCGGCGGCACCGAGAGCCAGGACTGGGCCGAGATGCTGCTGCGCATGTATCGGCGCTGGGGCGAGCGGCGGAAGTTCAAGGTCGACGTGCTGGACTACCAGGACGGCGACCAGGCCGGCATCAAGTCGGCTACCCTGCAGTTCAAGGGCCACAACGCCTATGGCTGGCTCAAGACCGAATCCGGCGTGCACCGGCTCGTCCGGATTTCGCCGTTCGATTCAAACGCGCGCCGGCAGACTTCGTTTGCCTCGGTCTGGGTCTATCCGGTGGTCGACGACCGGATCGTCATCGAGGTCAACGAATCGGATTGCCGGATCGACACCTATCGTGCCCAGGGCGCTGGCGGTCAGCACATCAACACCACCGATTCGGCGGTGCGCATCACCCATATCCCGACCGGCATCGCCGTGACCTGCCAGCAGGAACGCTCGCAGCACAAGAACCGGGCCAAGGCCTGGGACATGCTGCGCGCTCGCCTCTACGAGGTCGAGCTCAAGAAGCGCGAAGACAAGGCGAATGCCGAGCAGGCCTCCAAGACCGATATCGGCTGGGGCCATCAGATCCGCTCCTATGTGCTGCAGCCCTATCAGCTGGTGAAGGACCTGCGCACCGGCGTCTCCTCGACTGCGCCATCCGATGTGCTCGACGGCGATCTGGACCCGTTCATGGAAGCGTCGCTGGCGCAGCGCGTCTACGGGACGAGCGTCGAAGTCGAGGACATCGACTAGTCGAGGTCAGGTGGCGCTGCCCGAGCTGACAGCGCCGTCATTCCGGCTGCTGGGACGGCTTGCACGGACAGAGGCAACGAGCCGGCGATTCTTCAAATAGAACAGGCCGCTAGAGAACGAACCTCCAGCGGCCTGTTGTATTCTCGAAGGCGTCGGTCTCAGAGTTGTCCGGCGAGCTTGTCGCCCGCGCGCAGGAAGCGATTGGGATCGGCCGGATCGCCGTCGATGCGGGTCTCGTAGTGCAGATGCGGACCGGTGGAGCGGCCGGTGGAGCCGACGCGGCCGACCAGCGTGCCGGCGGTGACCGTCTGGCCTTCGCTGACCAGGATCGTCGACATGTGGGCATAGCGGGTGGAGATGCCACCGGCATGCTCGATCTCGACCATGTTGCCATAGCCGCCGGAATACTCGGCCGTCACGACCTTGCCCGGGCCGGCGGCGCGCACCGGCGCGCCGTGCTCCGCACGCAGGTCCATGCCGGTATGCAGGGCGGCGCCTCGCGTAAAGGGATCGGCGCGGTAGCCATAATTGGAGCTCAGCTCGAGTTCGCCCGCGAGCGGGCGGCGGATCGGCAGTTGCTCGACGAGGCTGCGCAGGCGGAAGACGGTCGCGATGCGCGGCTGCAACGAACTCAGGGTCGCCTCGAACGGTCCCGCCGAGGCGTCGATATTGACCGGCACCAGGGGACCGCCGACGCCCTTCGGCACCGGGGTCGCGACGGCGAGCTTGTCGGTGTCGAGGCGGGTTTCGGCGAGGGCGCTGCGCAGCGACTTCTGGGTGTCGCCAAGGGTCCTGTCGATCTCGCGCAGGGTCTCAAGCTGGGTGGCCGAGCTGCGCTCGATCGACTGATCGAGCTGGGTCAGGGCTTCGGCGACGCGCTTGGCCGGCGGTACCGGTTCCTCGGCTTCGCCCGATTGCCAGGGCGCCGAGCGGTCGCCGGCGCCGCGCAGCGGCAGAGTTTCTGGCGCCGGGGTCGGCTTGCCGGATGCGAAGGGCGCGAAGCTGGTGACGCCGGAGGCGCGGATCGGCTCTTCCGGCTTGATCATGCGCTGGCGCAGCGGGTTCTTGGCGGTCTGGGAGACGCCGACCCCGGCCGATTGCAGGCTCTCGGCGACGGCATTGACCAGCGATTGCCGCGATTCGAGTTCCGCCTGGCGCATGGCGATCTCGCCGACGCGGGCCTCGACACCGTCCTGGTCGAGCAGAGCGCGGCTGGCGAGCCGGTCGACATCGGCGCGCAGGGCAGCGATCCGGTCCTCATAGGCGTATTGGCGCGAGGTCTCGCGGCTGATCAGCCGGGCGGCGAGGTCGTCCTTGCGCAGGATGTACCAGCTCGTCGCGCCGCTCCAGGCGGTGGTCAGCGCTAAGAGGCTCAAGCCCAGCATGGCGGTCGAGCGGCTGACGGTGAAGCTGCGGCGGGAGAGAAGGCCGGTCACGGCAAGCTCGTGGCCAGCAGCCTGAACGCGGGAATCCGAGGAGGTCATACGCAAAACCGGACGTGACGCTGCGATAGGGTGATTAGACCTCGTTAGGGTTAATCAATCGCAAATCACGGTCGATTTCGCCGTATGCGAACCTGGATTTCCTAAGCTTGTTTTGGGAAACCCGATCTTGGCCCCGAGGCGCAACGCGACATCACAGCTCCCGCGCGGCGGCGAGCACGGCCTCGGCGTGGCCCTTGACCCGGACCTTGGTCCAGACCCGGACGATCTTGCCGGCTTGGTCGATCAGGAAGGTGCTGCGCTCCACGCCCATATAGTGCCGGCCATACATCTGCTTTTCGACCCAGAGGCCGTAGGCCTCGATCGCTTTTCGTTCCTCGTCGGAGACGAGTGTCAGCTTCAGGTCGTATTTCTGCTTGAACTTGTCGTGGCGCTTCACCGAATCCGGCGAGATGCCGATAACGGTCGTGCCGGCGGCGGCGAAATCGTCGCGCAGCGCGTCGAAGGAGAGCGCCTCGTTGGTGCAGCTTGTCGTGTCGTCCTGCGGGTAGGCGTAGAGCACGATCTTGCGGCCGCGCAGGCTGGAGAGCGTGAATGAGCCGCCGCCATCGGTCGGCAGGGTGAAGTCGGGAGCCGGAATGCCTTCGCTCAATGCCATCTTCGCCTTCCTTTGGTCGCGTTCCCATGCAAGGGCCGGGCAAGCCGTCAGCGATAAGCCGGCTCAGACCACAAACCAGACCCGCCGGGAACGAATCAGCTAGCTTGGCTGTTGCTGTACCGCTCCCGGGATCAGGCGCATCATGCGAATGGCGCGGCGGCCCTTGCACCAGCCATCGCATCGATCCGCACGATTCGAACAGCAAGACAAGAAGCGATTCGTTGACCGACGACAGAAAGATCGAGGCGGCCCCCGCATCCGGCGCTGCGCCCGACGCGGAATGCCAGGAAGTGGTCGCCGTCGCCAAGCGCGCCTGGCGCGGCATCGTCACCATTGCGCTCACGGTTTGCGTCGCGGTCGTCATGCTTGGCTTCGCGGCTGCCGCCCTGCTGGTCAGCGGCTTCATCCCGCTTTCCGGGCTGGAGGGCAGAATTTCGGCTGCGATCGAGGAGCGGCTCGGGCCGAACTGGAAGGTCGAGGCCGAGCATGCCGAGCTCAACCGTGCCGATGGCCGCTCGCGTCTGCGGGTCCGCGAAGTTTCGTTCCGGCATGCCGGGGGCGCGTCGTTCCGCGCGCCGGAGGCGGTGCTGGGCTATGACGCGATGGCGCTGCTGCGCGGCGATTTCCGCCTGGTCTCGCTCGACCTGCGTGGTGTCAACATCCGCCTCGGCGTCAGGCAGGACGGCTCGCTGCTGCTGGAGCAGGACGCCCAGCCGGAACAGACCTCGAAGACGCCTATCGCGGGCGATCCCGTGGACTGGGACGCTTTTGCCGGCGCCATGAACGCGGTCGGTACCCTCGTCTCGAATGACGGCCTGCTCGGTTCGCTCGAGGTCGCCGGCATCGGCGGGGCGCGGGTCACGCTGATCGATCCGGCCGGGCGGCAGCGCTCCGGCCTGGAGGATGTCGACGTCAGGCTGGAGCGCTTCGGCGACGGGCAGGCGCGGCTGTCGATGAAGGGGCGAATCGGCCCGCGCTGGAAGGAGCTGGCGATCGACCTGGCGAGTGCGCCGGACGGCTCGCGCAGCGCCACGATCGACATCCAACGCTTCGAGCCGGCCGAGGCGGTGGCGCTTGCCTTCGGCAACGCCATGGTCGCGCTCGACGGCCTGGCGCTCAGCGGCAAGATCTCGCTGACCCAGACCGGCAGCGGCGAGCGCAGGTTGGCGGCCGGACTAGCCGTCGCCCCCGGCGTGATCAGGGTCCACAATGCCGGACTCGATCCGATCGAGGTCCAGGGCGCCAAGCTCGATTTCACCAGCGAGGACGGCCTCAAGACGATCAAGGTCGCTACCGCCCAGCTCCAGGCGGGCGAAACCAAGCTCGCTGGAAGTGGTGAAGCCCATAATGAGGGTGGCATCTGGCGGCTGGTGCTCGACGGCGCGGGGCAGGTGGCCGGCATCGGCAAGGACGCAGCCGTCGCTCTCTCGGCGCTGCGCACGCAGATCGAAGTCGATCCAGGCGCCGGCGAGATCAGGATGGGCAAGCTCTCGATCAAGGGGCCGCTGATCAATGCCGAGGGCTCCGGCATGGCGCGCCGGCGCGACGAGCAGAATTCGCATCAGTTCCAGATCAGGGCGGTCGATACCGACATGCGGGCGGCGCTGGCGGTCTGGCCGGCGGTGACCTCGCCTGGGCTGCATGGGGCCCTGTCGGAGATGGTGAAAAGCGGGCGGGTCGAGGAGATCGACGTCAAGGTGACGATGTCGCACGAGGCGAATCTGCGGCTGTGGGGCGGCAAGGGCATGGACGACGATGCCGTCGCCGTGCGCTTGAAGGCCTCGCAAGTCAGTTTCCTGCCCAATCCCGGCTTGCCGCTCCTGACCGATGCGCGCGTCGTCGGCTCGACGACCGGTCGCACCGTCGACCTCGCCATCTCCCAAGCCACGGCCGAGCTTGGCGAGGGCCGCAAGCTCCAGCTCGGCGAGGGCACCTTCGCCATGTCCGACACCTGGGCGGATCGACCACAGGCGCGGATCGGCTTCAAGTCGACCGGCACGGCCGACTCGCTGATCGCGCTGCTCAACTTCCCGTCGCTGCGCGAGTTCTCGCCGCTCAAGATCGAGCCAGGCGCGCTGCGCGGCGCGGTCGAGCTGACCAATCAGCTTTCCTTGCCGCTGATCAACGATCTGACCTTCAACGATGTCGTGATCCGCAGCAGTGGCACCCTGTCGAACATCGCCTCCGACAACCTGCTCGGCGGCGAGAAGCTGGAGGGCGCGAATCTGGCGTTGAACTACGACCGTGGCCAGCTCTCGATCAAGGGTGAGGGCAGGATCGGCGGCGACAAGGCGCCGATCGAGCTCAAGCAGAACGCCAAGGGCCAGGGCGAGGCGACCGTCTCGCTGACGCTCGACAATGCCGCGCTCAAGCGGCGCGGCTTCGGGCCCGAGACCGGCATCACAGGGCCCTTGCAGGTCAAGGTGGTGAAAGCGCTCGGGAAGACCCCGGAGGTGCCGCCGCGTATCGAGGTCGACCTGACCAAGGCTGCAATCGATACGGGCGTACCGGGCGTGAGCAAGCCGGCCGGCCGGGCGGGCAAGGCCGTCTTCGCCTATGTCGCCGACGATGACGGGCCGGATCTCGAGGATCTGACGATCGAGAGCGCGCCGCTGCTGGCCAAGGGGCGCATCTCGCTGACCAAGCAGAACGCCTTCGAGAGCGCCAGCTTCTCGCAATTGCGCCTGTCGCCGGGCGACAACCTGACCAAGGTCGAGATCGGCCGCGACGGCAACGTCACCAAGCTTTCGGTGCGCGGAGCGGTGCTCGACGCGCGGCCGTTCATCCGCGACCTCTTCGAGGCGCCGGCCGCACCGGCAAGGAGCGCCGCACGCGGCGGCCAGGCAACTGCATCAGGGCCCGATTTCGATCTCGACCTCGACGTGCCGATCCTGACCGGGTTCAACAACGAGGCGCTCGGCAATTCGCAGCTCAAGCTCTCGCGTCGCAACGGAGCCCTCCGCTCGATCGCCTATCAGGGGCGGATCGGGCGGGCCGACCTGTCGATCAAGCAGGCCAGGCAGGGCGAGGGACCTGGCTCGATCGTGGTCCAGTCGGAGAATGGCGGCGCCACCTTGCGCTTCCTTGATCTTTATCGCCGTGCCTATGGTGGCGACCTGATCTTGCAGCTCGGGGCCGGCGAGGGGCGGCAACCGGGCGAATTGCTGATGCGCAATTTCACGGTTCGGGATGAGCCGGCCCTGCGCCGCGTCGTCGGCCCGCCGGGCTCGCAATCGCCGGGCGCGCAGGATAGCACCGGCGCGCCGGCCCCGCGCATCGATGCGAGCGATGTCGCTTTCACCAAGCTGCGGGCCGAGTTCGCGCGCAGCGCCAGCCGGATCGACATCAGCGACGCCGTGCTCTGGGGCCAGCAGGTCGGCTTCACCATCCAGGGCAATGTCGACTATGGCCGCGACCGCGTCGATATCGGCGGCACCTTCGTGCCGGGCTATGCCTTCAACAACGCCTTCGCCCAGGTGCCGGTGGTCGGCATGATCCTCGGTGGCGGGCAATATGGCGGGCTATTCGCGGTGAATTTCCGGGTTTCGGGCTCGGCCAGCCAGCCGACCATGACGGTGAACCCGCTCTCGGCGATCGCGCCCGGCATCCTGCGCCGCTTCGTCGATCCGCTCGGCGGCGGGCCGATGGGGCAGACACGGCCCGGCGCGCAGGTGCCGGTGCCTGGCACCGCCGAGCGCTAGAAAAAAGCACTCGGCTCGCAATGCGAACCGAGTGCTCAAATCAGCTTTCGTTTGGCGAAGGCGGCGGTCAGACCGGCCGCAGCAGGATGTGCTTCTTCTTGCCGAAGGAGAGCTTGACCGCGCCGTCGATGAGGTCGGCCGGCGTCAGCGTCGCGCGCTCGTCGGAGACCTGGGCATCGTTGACGCGCAGGCCGCCGGCCTTGATCTGGCGGCGGGCTTCGCCGGTCGAAGGCACGAGCCCGGCGCTGACGAAGGCGCTGAGCACGCCGAGGCCGGCGTTCAGCTCGGCAGCGGGCACCTCGATGCTCGGCAGATCCTGCGCGGCCCCGCCTTCCTCGAAGGTCTTGCGGGCGGTCTCGGCCGCGGCCTCGGCGGCCTCGCGGCCGTGCAGCAATGCGGTGGCCTCGGTCGCCAGCACTTTCTTGGCCTCGTTGATCTCCGAGCCGCCGAGCGCGGCGAGCTTGGCGATCTCACTCAGCGGCAGGCGCGTGAACACCTTGAGGAAGCGGCCGACATCGGCGTCCTCGGTGTTGCGGAAATACTGCCAGAACTCATAGGGGCTAAAGAGGTCGCCATTGAGCCAGACGGCGCCGCTGGCGGTCTTGCCCATCTTGGCGCCCGAAGAGGTCGTCAGCAGCGGCGTCGTCAGCGCGAAGAGCTGCTTGCCCTCCATGCGGTGCGAGAGGTCGACGCCGTTGATGATGTTGCCCCACTGGTCGGAGCCACCCATTTGCAGGCGGCAGTCATAGCGGCGGCTGAGCTCGACGAAGTCGTAGCCCTGCATGATCATGTAGTTGAATTCGAGGAAGGACAGCGACTGCTCGCGATCGAGCCGCAGCTTCACCGAGTCGAAGGAGAGCATGCGGTTGACCGAGAAATGCCGGCCGACATCGCGCAGGAACTCGACATAGTTGAGCTTGAGCAGCCAGTCGGCGTTGTTGACCATCAGCGCGTCGGTCGGGCCGTCGCCATAGCGCAGGATGCGCGAATAGACCTTCTTGATGCTCTCGATATTGGCGTTGATCTCCTCGACTGAGAGCAGCTTGCGCTGGTCGTCGCGGAAGGAGGGGTCGCCGACCATCGAGGTGCCGCCGCCCATCAGCGTGATCGGCCGGTGTCCGGTCTCCTGGAACCAGTAGAGCATGGTGACCGAGATCAGGTTGCCGATATGCAGGCTGGTCGCGGTCGCGTCATAACCGACATAGGCCGTCTGCGGCCCCTGCCGGCAGAGCTTGTCGAGCTCCTCCGGATTGGAGATCTGGTGGATCAGGCCGCGCTCGTCGAGCACGCGCAGGAAATCGGACTTGAAGGCGGTCATGACGGGGCTCGATGGTTTGACGGTTTTTGCGTCATGGTCGGGCTTGTCCCGACCATCCACGTCTTTGCTGGTCGCATGCGGCGCTGAAGACGTGGATGCTCGCCGCAAGGGCGGGCATGACGGCGTTGGCGTAGCTCAGGCCTTTTCCTGCTCGCTCTTGATGATCTCGGGGCCGACCTTGCGGTCGAGATAGACACCGACCTGCTCCATCAGCTGGTCGACGCGGCCGTCGAAGAAGTGGTTGGCGCCCTCGACCACCGCGTGCTCGATCTGGATGCCCTTCTGGGTCTTCACCTTCTCGATTACCGCCATCACCTCCTTGACCGGGGCGACGCGGTCTTCCGAGCCGTGCACGAACAGGCCGGAAGACGGGCAGGGGGCGAGGAAGGAGAAGTCGTAGCGGTTGGCCATCGCCGCGATCGAGAGGAAGCCCTCGATCTCGGGGCGGCGCATCAGGAGCTGCATGCCGATCCAGGCGCCGAAAGAGACGCCGGAGATCCAGCAGCTCTTGGCCTCGGGGTTCAAAGCCTGCATCCAGTCGAGCGCCGCGGCGGCATCGGAGAGCTCGCCGGCGCCATGGTCGAACTGGCCCTGGCTGCGGCCGACGCCGCGGAAGTTGAAGCGCAGCGCCGAGAAGCCGCGATTCACGAAGGTGTAGAACAGGTTGTAGACGATCTGGTTGTTCATCGTCCCGCCGAATTGCGGGTGCGGGTGCAGGATGATCGCCAGCGGCGCGCCGCGCTTCTTTGCGGGCTGGTAGCGGCCCTCGATCCGGCCGGCCGGTCCGTTGAAAATCACCTCAGGCATTCTGATCCCGCCTCTTGCTGGGCAAAACCGCCGGTGAATCGGGTACAAAAGCGGCCATGCGGCAGCCGCGTACCCGTTCCACCCTTGACGGCCCCGCCGCTCGCGCCCTACATCAGGCGCTTAGAATGGTTCTAACAGCCGTGAACAAGACCGGAACATACGAGCGGGACGCCGCTTGCTGTTCCGGGCATTACGGCTCGGACGGGCGGCTATAGCACGGCGCAGGGGTGCGATTTCAAGCATTTCGTGCCGCGTCCTCGGGCAGGCCCTCCGGAACGGAGCAGAAGCGCAGGTGTTCGCGACGACCCGCAGCTATCTCGACCACAACGCCACGACGCCGGTTCGCCCGGCCGTAGCGGAGGGGATGCTGCGGGCTCTGCAGATGCCGGGCAATCCGTCTTCCGTCCATAATGAGGGCCGGGCGGCCCGTAGTGCGATCGAGCAGGCGCGCGAGCAGGTCGCGGCGCTCTGCGGCGCCAAGGCGAGCAATGTCGTCTTCACCAGCGGTGGTACCGAGGCCAATGCGACGATCCTGTCGCCCGGCCTCAGCGATTGCAGCGGTGCGCGCGACTGCGTGCGGGCGCCGGTGACGCTGCTGCTCCATAGCGCCAGCGAGCATCCTTGCGTGCGCGACGGCCATCGCTTTCCGGCCGGGCAGGCCGAGGCGATCCCGGTCGATGGCGACGGGCTCGTCGATCTCGGCTGGCTCGACGAGCGGCTGTCGCGGTTTGCGGCCGAGCGGCCTAATGAGCGCGTGCTGGTCTCGGTTCACCTCGCCAATAACGAGACCGGAGTCTTGCAGCCGATCGCCGAGATCGTCGCCATCGCCAGGCGCTACAGCGCGCTAATGCATTCCGACGCCGTCCAGGTAGCCGGCAAGATCGCGATCGATATCAATGCCTTGGGCGCCGATGCTCTGACGCTGTCCGCCCACAAGATCGGCGGCCCCAAGGGTGTGGGCGCGATCGTCTTCCGCATCGGCGCGCTCGAACTGGCCGACAAACCCCTGCGCGGCGGCGGCCAGGAGCGCGGCTGGCGCGCCGGCACCGAGAACCTGCCGGGCATCGTCGGCTTCGGCATGGCGGCTGAGGAGGCGGGCAAGGCGCTCGCCGGCGAAGCGGCTCGGCTGGCTGGCTTGCGGGATCAGCTGGAGGCCCGGCTTATGGCGCTCGCGCCGGATACGGCGATCTTCGGCGCCAAGGCGCCGCGCCTGCCAAACACCTCCGCCTTCGCGACGCCGGGCATCAAGGCCGAGACGGCGCTGATCATGCTCGACCTCGCCGGGGTGGCCTTGTCATCAGGCTCGGCCTGTTCCTCCGGCAAGGTCAGGCGCTCGCATGTGCTGACAGCCATGGGTGTCGACCCTGTCATGAGCGAAGGGGCCTTGCGCGCCTCGCTCGGATGGACCACCTGCGAGGCGGATATCGACCAATTCATGGCGGCCTATGCCAAGGCGCTGGCTGCGAACCCCAACCGGAAGGTTCAGGCAGCCGCCTGAGACCTCCCGCAAGAGCAAGACCGAACCGGCGGGCCTTGAACCCGCGACAGGAGTGTAGAGATGGCAGCGGTCCAGGAGACCATTGATCAGGTCAAGTCGATCGACGTGACCGAGTATAAATACGGCTTCGTCACCGAGCTCGAGGTCGACAAGCCGGCCAAGGGCCTGACCGAGGACACCGTCCGCTACATCTCGGCCCGCAAGAACGAGCCGGAATGGATGCTGGAATGGCGCCTCGACGCCTTCCGGCGCTGGAAGACCATGACCGAGCCGACCTGGTCGCGCGTTAACTATCCGCCGATCAACTACCAGGACATCTATTACTACGCCGCGCCGAAGAAGGGCGCCGATCCGAAGTCGCTCGACGAGGTCGATCCGGCGATCCTGGAGACCTACAAGAAGCTCGGCATCCCGCTGCGCGAGCAGGAGATCCTGGCCGGCGTCGCGCCGGAGAACCGGGTCGCCGTCGACGCCGTGTTCGACTCGGTCTCGGTCGTCACCACTTTCAAGGACGAACTCGCCAAGGCCGGCGTGATCTTCTGCTCGATCTCCGAGGCGATCCGCGAGCATCCCGAGCTGGTGAAGAAGTACCTCGCCAGCGTCGTGCCGGTGACCGACAACTACTTTGCCACGCTGAACAGCGCGGTCTTCACCGACGGCTCCTTCGTCTACATCCCCAAGGGCGTGCGCTGCCCGATGGAGCTGTCGACCTATTTCCGCATCAACGAGCAGAACACCGGCCAGTTCGAGCGGACGCTGATCATCGCCGACGAGGGCTCCTATGTCAGCTATCTCGAAGGCTGCACCGCGCCCAAGCGCGACGAGAACCAGCTGCATGCGGCTGTCGTCGAGCTGATCGCGCTCGACGATGCCGAGATCAAGTACTCGACCGTGCAGAACTGGTTCCCCGGCGACGCCGAGGGCAAGGGCGGCATCTACAACTTCGTGACCAAGCGCGGCGACTGCCGCGGCAAGCGCTCGAAGATCTCGTGGACGCAGGTCGAGACCGGCTCGGCGATCACCTGGAAGTACCCGTCCTGCATCCTGCGCGGCGACGGCTCGCGCGGCGAGTTCTACTCGATCGCGGTCTCGAACGGCGCCCAGCAGGTCGATAGCGGCACCAAGATGCTGCATCTCGGCAAGAACACGACCTCGAAGATCATCGCCAAGGGCATCGCGGCGGGCAAATCCGACTCGACTTATCGCGGCATGGTCTCGGCCCACCGCAAGGCGACCGGCGCACGCAACTTCACCAACTGCGACTCGCTGCTGATCGGCGACCAGTGCGGCGCCCACACGATCCCCTATATCGAGGCCAAGACCGCGACCGCGATCTTCGAGCATGAGGCGACCACGTCGAAGATCGGCGAGGACCAGATGTTCTACTGCCAGCAGCGCGGCCTCTCCGAGGAGGAGGCGGTGGCGCTGATCGTCAACGGCTTCGTCAAGGAGGTGCTGCAGCAGCTCCCGATGGAGTTCGCCGTCGAGGCGCAGAAGCTGATCACGATCTCGCTCGAAGGCTCGGTCGGCTGAGCCGGTCATGGCCGGGCTTGTCCCGGCCAACCACGCCTTTTCTTTGAAGCGCTCACGTCGTGGACGCTCGGCACAAGGCCGGGCCTGACGCGGCAGGAAATCGGAACTGAACGATGCTCGAAATTCGCAATCTGGTCGTCAAGATCGCCGACGAGGACAAGCAGATCCTCAACGGCCTCAACCTCACCGTGAACGCCGGCGAGGTCGCCGCGATCATGGGGCCGAACGGCTCCGGCAAGTCGACGCTGTCCTATGTCATCGCCGGCAAGGAGGACTATGAGGTCCTCGACGGCGAGATCCTGCTCAATGGCGAGAACCTGCTGGAGATGGAGGCCGACGCCCGCGCCGCCGCCGGCATCTTCCTCGCCTTCCAGTATCCGCTGGAGATCCCCGGCGTCGCCACCATGACCTTCCTCAAGGCGGCGATGAACGCGCAGCGCAAGGCGCGCGGCGAGGCCGAATTGCTGACGCCCGACTTCATCCGCCAGGTCAACGGCGCCGCCGACAAGCTCGGCATCGACCGCGAGATGCTGCGCCGGCCGCTCAATGTCGGCTTCTCCGGCGGCGAGAAGAAGCGCATGGAGATCCTTCAGATGGCGCTGCTGTCGCCGTCGATGTGCATCCTCGACGAGACCGATTCCGGCCTCGACATCGACGCGCTGCGCATCGTCGCCGAGGGCGTCAACGCGCTGCGCGCCCAGAACCGTGGCTTCCTGGTCATCACCCATTATCAGCGCCTGCTCGATCATATCGTGCCCGACACGGTGCATGTGATGTCGAAGGGCAGGATCGTCCGGACCGGCGGCAAGGAGCTGGCGCTCGAGCTCGAGAAGAGCGGCTATGCTTCCTATGGCGAGGCCGCGTGATGGCGATCATCACCCCGCTCAAGACCGCGGCCGAGCAGCAGCTCGCCGAGCAGTTCGCCAACATCAAGGCTGAACTGCCGGGTGCCGGCGCGATGCGCAAGGTGCGCGAGGACGCCTTCGCCGGCTTCGAGGCCAAGGGCCTGCCGCATCGCCGGCTCGAATCCTGGCGCTATACCGACCTGCGCAATCTGGTGCGCGAGGCGATGCCGCTGGTGCGCCGTCCGGCGCGGCCGCAGGCGATCGCCGACCGGTTGGCGCTGCAGACCATTGCCGGCCGCCGCTTCGTCACCATCGACGGCGTGTTTAGCGCCGATGATTCCGATCTGACGGGCCTGCCCGTAGGCGTCACCGCGCGCAGCCTGGCCGAGGCCCTGACCGAGAGCCCGGACGAGATCGCTGCGGCCTTCACGCCGCCGGACGTCGCGGCTGACGACGGCGCGCTGATGCTCAATGCCGCCTTCGCGCAGGACGGCGTCGTGATCGAGATCGCCGATGGCACCGAGCTCGACCAGCCGATCGTGCTGCTGGCGCTGGGTTCCGGTGCGAGCGAGGCCTCGATCGTTTCGCGCTCGCTGGTCAGGATCGGAGCCGGCGCCAAGGTCACGGTGGTCGAGCTGCAGGAGAGCGTCGGCGCGGCGCCGGTGCAGCTCAACCATGCCACCTCCTTCGTCATCGGCGAGGGCGCCGAGGTTGAGCATGTGCGCATGGTGACGCGCCAACGCGCCGAGACCGTGCAGGTTCAGTCGCTGCTCGTCGATCTCGGTGGCCATGCGACCTTCGATTCCGTCGCGGTCGCGGTGAATTGCGGCGTGCTGCGCCAGCAGAGCTTCCTGCGCTATGGCGGCGAGCACAGCCGCGCGGGTCTGCGCGGCATCAACCTGCTGCGCAAGCAGGAGCATTCCGACGTCACGCTGGTGATGGACCATGCCGCAGCCCATGGCGAGAGCCGCGAGCTGTTCAAGAGCATCATCGAGGGCGAGGGCACCGGCGTCTTCCAGGGCAAGGTCATCGTCCGTCAGCATTCGCAGAAGGTCGACGGCAGCATGAAGAGCCACGCGCTGCTGCTGAACGACGGCGCGACCATGTTCAACAAGCCGGAGCTCGAGATCTTCGCCGACGACGTGGTCTGCGGCCATGGCGCGACCGTGGCGCAGATCGACGGCGAGCAGTTGTTCTACCTGATGGCGCGCGGCCTGCCGCGGCCGCAGGCCGAGGCCCTGGTGCTCGCCGCCTTCGTCGGCGAGGTCTCCGACATGGTCAGCGATGAGGGCGTCCGCGAGATCGTCAGCCGCGAGATCGATTGCTGGCTCGGCCAGCGCGAGGGTGCCCCCAAGCTCGGAGCTGCCTGATGCCTTACGTCAACCTGCAGATCACCAAGGGCGCGACGCGGGCGCAGAAGGCCGAGATCGTCAAGGAGTTCACGCAGACGCTCGTCCGCGTGCTCGGCAAGAACCCGCAGAACACCCATATCGTGATCCAGGAGATCGAGCGCGAGGATTGGGGGCATGCCGGCACGCTCGTCGCCGACCGCCCCGCCGAGCCTGCCGGAAAGGCCTGAGATGAACGCGATCGCGAAGCCCTACGACGTCGAGACGATCCGCAAGGACTTCGCGATCCTGTCGCGGCAGGTCTACGGCAAGCCGCTGGTCTATCTCGACAACGCCGCCTCGGCGCAGAAGCCGGAGGCGGTGATCGAGGCGATGACCCGGCTGATGCGCGAGGACTACTCCAACGTCCATCGCGGCCTGCACTATCTCGCCAACGCCTCGACCGAAGCCTATGAGGCGGCTCGCGAAAGCGCCCGGCGCTTCCTCAACGCCGCCCATATCGAGGAGGTGCTGTTCACCCGCTCCTCGACCGGGGCGCTGAACACCGTCGCCTCCTCGCTCGGGCAGTATCTCAAGATCCAGGAGGGTGATGAGATCATCCTCTCGATCCTGGAGCACCATTCCAATATCGTGCCCTGGCATTACTGGCGCGAGCGCCACGGCGCCGTGATCAAATGGGCTGGAGTCGACGAGGACGGCAACTTCCTCATCGAGGAATTCGAGAAGCTGATCACGCCGCGCACCAAGGTGGTGTCGCTGACCCATATGTCGAACGCGATCGGCACCATCGTCCCGATCGCCGAGGTCGCCAAGATCTGCCAGGCCTATCGGATTCCGCTGGTGGTCGACGGCTCGCAGGGGGCGGTGCATCTGCCGGTCGACGTGCAGGCGCTCGGCTGCGATTTCTACGCCTTCACCGGGCATAAGACCTATGGGCCGACCGGCTCCGGCATCCTCTGGGGCAAGCGCGAATGGCTCGAAAAGCTGCCGCCTTATGAAGGCGGCGGCGAGATGATCGCGACCGTCAGCGAAGATGCGATCACTTATAACGACCCGCCGCATCGTTTCGAGGCCGGCACGCCGGCGATCGTCGAGGCGGTCGGGCTCGGCGCGGCGCTCGACTACATGATGGCGCTGGGCCGCGAGAACATCGCGGCGCACGAGGCCAGGCTCAACGCCTATGCGATGGAACGGCTCGGGCAGATGAACTCGATCCGCATCTTCGGCAAGGCGAAGGAGAAGGGCGCGATCATCGCCTTCGAGCTTGCCGGCGCGCATGCGCATGACGTGGCCACGGTGATCGACCGGGCCGGCGTCGCGGTCAGGGCCGGCACGCATTGCGCCATGCCGCTGCTGGCGCGCTATGGCGTCACCTCGACCTGCCGTGCGTCCTTCGGCCTCTACAATACGCTGGAGGAAGTCGATATATTGGTGGAAGCCCTGCGCAAGGCGGAAGAGCTGTTCTCGTGATGCTCCCCTCGCGCCGAATGGAAGTTTTGCGATGACCGACACCGTTGCCGAAGACCTCAAGCCGAACGCGCCGACCATGGGCGCGAGTTCTGGCCTGCCGCCGGAGGAGATCGACCGGCTGACCGACGACATCGTCGCGGCGCTGAAGACGGTCTATGACCCCGAGATCCCGTCCGATATCTACGAGCTCGGCCTGATCTACCGCGTCGACATCTCCGATGACCGGCAGGTGGCGATCGACATGACGCTGACCGCGCCGGGCTGCCCGGTTGCCGGCGAGATGCCGGGCTGGGTCGAGAACGCGGTGGGCGCCGTGCCGGGCGTATCGGGCGTCACCGTCAACATGACCTTCGATCCGCCCTGGGACCAGTCGCGCATGTCGGACGAGGCCCGGGTCGCGCTCGACATGTGGTGAGGTTGGCTGACAGCCGCCGACACTGAAAAAGGCCGCTGCCCTAGCAGCGGCCTTTTTCATGACATGTGACGGTTTCGTCAGAAGCCGACGTTGAAGCCGGCCTTGACGATGTCGCCGGCGGTACGGGTACGCATGGTGGCGATTTGACTTGGCGCCAGGCCGGTGAAGTCCTGCAGCGTCATTCGCTTCTGGCCGAGCTCGTAATGGGTGTAGTCGAGCCGGACCGTCATGCCGGGCGCGATGGCATACTCGACGCCGCCGCCGAGGGCCCAGCCGTTGAAGATGCCGGAGCGCGAGCCGCTAGCCGCCGAGGTGGTCTGCAGGTTGCCGGGCAGGATCGAGCCCTTCTGCTCGACCAGGCCGTAGGCATAGCCGCCCGAGCCGTAGAGCATGAAATTACCGAGCACGACGCCGGCGCGCATTCGCACGGTGCCGAGCATGGAGAGCTCGTTGCTGGAGCGGGTGGTGAACTGCGTGCCGGGGTCGGCGGTGGTGCTCTTGCTGCCGCCGAGGCGTGTGGCGGAAAGGTCGGTCTCGGCGCCGATGACGAATGCGCCGATCTGGTAGTTGAAGCCGAGCTGGGCGCCGCCGACCGCGCCGGCGCCATCGGGCGTCAGGCTGCGCGGGACCGCCGAGGGATTGATCGCCCAGGGCGCGAGCGTCGGCGTGCCGGCTGCCGTGATGGCCGTGCTATTGGTCGAGGTGGTCGTGACGGTCGTCGTGGTCGAGCCCAGTTCTGTGGTCGTGGTGGTGGTCGTCGTGGTCGTATTGGTCGTGGTCGTCGTCGGGGTGACCGTCGGGCTGCCATAGGGACCTTCGACGGTCGTGCGGCCGCTCTGCTGGCCGCCGCCGATCGAGCCGCCGACATAGAAGCCGGTCCAGCGCGGCTGGGTTGGCAGGATCGCCGGCAAAGGCGGGGTATAGAGCGAAGGCGCTACCGCCTGCGGCTGCCGCGGCGCACCGGGGCGGCCGGGAGAGGGCGAGCGCGGGCTATAGTCGGCCCGGCGGACGCGCGGCTGGACTGCAGGGCAGATCGGGCAGGTCTGGGCGACCCGGAGGCGGTTGCGGCTCGGCGCGCTCGCGGCCAGGCGCAGCGCCTCGTCCAGATGCTGCGAGCCGGGATAGAGGCGCGCGAAGAGCTTGAAGGATTCGGCGTCGCCGGCGAGCACGGTTTCTGCCCAGGTAGTCTCCTCGGTCCGCTGCGCCAGGATGCGGTGCAGCCGTAGCGCGCTCGGGTCATCCGGATTGATGTCGAGGGCGCTGCGATAGATGTCGCGGCGATCCCAGGCGATGGCGGTGCGATAGGCGTCTGCCGGCGACATGGCGCGCAGGATAGCTGCGGTCGGGCGCGCCGCGAGCGGGACGGCGCCGGCAACCGCAGGCGCACCTGCTGGCTGTGCCGGCGCGGCGCCGGCCGGACGCGGGAAGAAGCTGACATCGGTGATCAGCGAGGAGGTGTCCCATGGAATCTGGACGCCGCTGGTGCTGTCGTAGACGGCGAGGCGGATACGGCGGAAAACCTGCTCGATCGGCAAGCCGGGCTCGCGCGCCTCGCGCAGGAAGGCGGTGGTGAACGGGCTGTTCGCGCCGGTGCCGTCCGCGGCGGTCGAGCCGGGCGAGGTCGCGAAGGCGACGAAGGTGCCGCTGCTGGAATCGACACGGGCGAGACCGGCTTCGCTGCGAATGCCCTCGTTCGCGCCGTCGACCATCTGCAGCGCCAGGCCGCGGGACAGTTCGCGCGCGGCGAAGGGGTTGTTGCGGCAGGCGTCGAGGATCGCGATCTTCGACCTGGCGCCGGCAGCGTCGAGCTTGCGCAGGATCTCGGTGAGCGAGAGCGACTGGTTCGGGATGTTCGCCGAGGTTTCGACGCGGACATCCGTCGGCAGGATGTAGTTGGCGCCGTCGAGCTGCACGGCGTGGCCGGCATAGTAGACGAGGGCGGTCGCACCCGTGCCGCTCTGCTTCACCTTGTCGACGAAGACGTCGAGCGCGCTGCGCAGGCCGGCCAGCGAGAGATCGGTCGCGGCGGTGACATCGAACCCAGCCTCCTGCAGCATCGCACGCGTCGCATTGGCGTCGTTGAGCGCATTGGGCAGCTTGGCGATGTTCTGGTAGGCGCCGTTGCCCATGACGAAGGCGAAGCGGCGCTGCTGTGCCGCGGCCGGCGAGATGGCCAGGGCGAGGGCGCCTGCGATGGCGGCAAGCGTAAGCAGGACGCAGATGGGTAGCCGCAGGCCTGTCCGCATGGCGCCTCCTCGGCGACCCGACCTGAAGCCGAGCCGCACCCGATTCGTGTCGTACCCTCAGCTTGATCAGATTACCGATGGGACCGTCACGAGGAGAACAACAAACTGTCGCCGAGGCGCCTCAGTTTCTGAAACTGTGGGCGAATTGCCACTTCCCGTACCGCGCCGGGTGCGCTCGCTCAGGGCTCGCGGGCGATGCGGAAGCCATTGGTGTAGAAGCGAACATCGCTTTCGTATTTGAAGCGTGCGGCAGAGCGCAGATAACGCGGGTCGTTGTTGAAGGAGCCGCCGCGCAAGACGCGCTCGCGGCAGCCGGCGGGCGCGTAGGCGCTACCGTCGCGCGGCGCCGAGCGGTAGTTCTCGCTCCAGCAGTCGGCGACCCATTCGGCGGCGTTGCCGGCCATGTCCCGCAGGCCGAAGCGATTCGGCGGGAACTGCCCAACCTCGCTCGCCTGCCGGCGCGGCTGCGCGTTGCAGCCGATGCAGTTGGCCATCTCCTTGTCGACCGAATTGCCCCAGGGATAGGCCGTCGCCGTGCCGCCGCGGGCGGCGTATTCCCATTCGGCCTCGGTCGGCAGCCGGTATTTGCGTCCGGTCTTGTAGGACAGCCAGACGGCATAGGCGTTGGCGTCGTTCCAGTGGATGTCGGTGACCGGGCGCTTGCCACGGCCGAGATTGCGGTCGCCGGGGCGATGGCTGCAGCCGCCTTCGGCGACGCAGGCATCCCATTGCGCGAAGGTGATCTCGTCGGTGCCGAGATAGAACGGCCTGGCGATGCTGACGCCATGGATCGGCTTCTCGAATTCGAACATCTCGTTCGAGCCCATCTCGAAGCTGCCGGCGGGGATCAAGGTGAGCTCCGGGCAGTCGTCGCAATCGCGGATCGTCCTGGCGGACGGGCCGGTCGCGGCAGCCGGGCTCGGTGCGGGGGCCCGCGTCGCAGCGGATTGCGTGGCGCTGCGCAAGATCTGTTCGCGCGTGCGGGCGAGCCCGGCGAAGCGGCCCCTCGGATAGGCCTCGAGATAGGCGCGGTATTCGTCCGGGTTCTTGCTGTCCTTGATGGTCTCCCAGAAGGAGAGCTCATAGGGCCCGAGCTGGTCGGATTGCGGGCCGGGCGGCGGTGGCGCGGTGGTGATGGCGCGGGTCGTGTTGAGCGCGGTTGCGACCGGGCGGCCGGTCGGCGTGACGATGAGCCCCGCCGGAGGCGGCGACGAGACCCAGAGCTGCTGCGAGCGCTTCGTTACTCGGGTGACGGCGTCGCGGGTACGGGTCAGCACCGCCGCCATGTCGAGGCCGGGCGTGCGGATCGCTTTCAGCCATTCATCGATCGCCGGGTTGGCGCGGCCGGGTGTCTCGGCAATGGTCCGTCCCGGCGCGACCGGCGCCATGAACGCAATGGCTTCGACCGGCTCGATCGGGGCGAGGCCCTTGCCGCCGCCGATGCTCGCCTGCCAGGGATTGTCGTGCGTCGCGTCCAGTACGATCAGCGCACTGGCCGGCCGGCTGACGATCAGCGCATCGACCAGTTGATCGAGGTCGATGGTCTCGCGTGCGACCTCGACCGGTCCACGCGGCGCGGCGTCGACCGGGACCAGGAAATTACGGCCGCGCGACTGCACCGCATGCCCGGCATAGAAGACGACGACCTGGGCGCCGCGTGTGAGCTTGCCACGGAAGTTCGCGAGCGCCTGCTCGAGCGCGGGCCGGTCGGCGTTCTCGATGCTGACGAGGTCGAATTCACCCTGGCGCAGCACGTCTGCGACGACGCGAGCGTCGGTGGTGGCGTTGGCCAGGGGAGCCGTGCGATAGGCCGCATTGCCAACAACGAGAGCGATGCGCGGCCCATCGACGCCCTGGGCAAGGGCCGCAGCGAGCGGCGCGAGGGCGGCCAAGACGACGATAGCGAGGCAACGATACCAGGACATGGCGTTCACCCTTCGCTGCTCGCTCGGCTTTGCGACGCGGCGCGGCCGCATCATAGCCTCATCTGACGTAGACTGTGATCTTCTGAGACATAACCGGCGGCTGGTGCGGGGTGTGCGTGTGGTCGCCCAGCAGCAGCTGCAGCGTATGTGTCCCTTTCGGCAGCGTGACGACCACCTCGGTCTGGCCGTTGCCGAGATGGATGTTGTTGTAGTCCGACGGGATCGGCTGATCCGGTGGACCGGGATCGGTATCGATCAGCAGGTGATGGTGTCCGGTGCCGGGCTTGTCGATGCCCGCCGGGGCGACGCCCATCTCCTTCAGCCCGATCCGCACGGTGAAGCGCTCGGGCACGCGCAGGCCGTCGAGCGGGTAGTGGAAATAGACGATGGCGTTGCGGGGCGCCGGCTGGCGCTGGGCCGTCTGGGCGGAGACTGGAGCGGTTGCCGACACCAGTGCGGCGAGCAGCAGCAGCGTCGCGGCCTTGGCGCGATGACGAGGAGCGGGACGACGAGTGCCGACGGTCATCGACGGGCCCTCCGTTTGGCGGGAGCACCGACAAACACCGTGATGCGCTCGGACAGGATCGGCGGATCGTGCGGGACGTGCTGGTCGTCGCCGAGGATGAGCTGCAGCGTATGCTGGCCCGGCGGCAGGGTGATCTTGCGCTCAGTCTGACCGTTGCCGAGATGGATGTGATTGAGGTCGGCCGGGATCGCGACATCGAGCGGCGGCGTCGGCACATTGACCAGCAGATGATGGTGACCCGTGTTGGCGCGGACCACGCCGGCCGGCGCGACGCCCATGTTGCGCAGGCCGAAGCGGATCGTTGACGTCGCGAAAATGCGCGTGCCGTCGCGCGGATAGACGAAATAGACCGCGGCGTCGTTGGGCGCTGGCGTCCGACCCGAGGCGGTGCGGGCAGGCGGGGGCGCAGCCGCCACCGGGGCCATCACCGACGCTTCCTGCACCCGCACCCTAATCTTCTGCGACATTACCGGCGGGTCATGCGGGACGTGCTCATGATCGGCGAAGAGCAGCTGCAGCGTGTGCTCGCCGGGCGGCAGGGTGAGTTCGGTATCGGTCTGGCCGCGGCCGAAATGCAGATGGTTGAAATCGCTGGGGATTTCGCGGTCGAGCGGCGGCAGCTCGGTGTCGACCAGGAGATGGTGGTGGCCGGCATTGTCCTGCTTGGTGCCGGCAGGTGTGATCGCGATGTTCTCCTGGCCGAATCGGACGGTGGAGCGCGGCGGGATCACGGCGCCGTCCTGCAAACCGACGAAGAAGACCCTGGCATTGGGGGCCGCGACGGTGCGCGGCTTTTCCTCAGGCGCGGCCATCACCTCGACGGTGATCTTCTCCGACATCACCGGTGGATCATGGGGCACGTGATCGTGATCGGCGAAGAGGAGTTGCAGCGTGTGGCGGCCCGGCGAAAGCAGGATCTCCGCCTCTGTCTGGCCGCCGCCGAAATGCAGGTGGTTGAAGTCGGCCGGGATCGGCTGGCCGAGAGCCGGCAGCTCCGTGTCGATCAGCAGGTGATGGTGGCCGGCGTTGCGGCGCGCGGTCCCGGCCGGCACGACCTCCATGCCTGATATGGCGAAGCGGATCGTCGTCTTGCTGGCGATACGGGCATTGCTCTGCAGATCGATGAAGGAGAGCTTCGCGCCGGCGGGAGCGGGGCTGCGCACCCTTGCGCGCTCCTGTGCGAGGCCCGCGGAAATGGATCCGGCGAAAACGGCCGTAACCCCGACAATGAGATGACGTCGAAGCCCTCGCATCGGCGCTCTTCCTCGCGGCGCGTGACCGCCGTAAAGTTAGCAGTGGGTTGGGGGTGGAGCAAGCAAACCGCCTGTCATGTCAGGCGGATAAATCTGGATTTTCAGGGTCGCTTTCTTTAAGGTGACGCAGGGAATGGTGCCATGACTGCAGCCGTCAGATTTTGCGCGCTGGTCGTTCTTCTTGCACAGCTCGTCGGCCTGCCGGCGCTGGCGCAAACGCAGGAGCGTCGCGTCGCCCTGGTGATCGGCAATTCCGCCTACAAGAACGCACCCGTCCTGCCCAATACGCCCAATGATGCGCGCGATACCGCCGAGGCGCTGCGCAAGGTCGGCTTCGAGGTGGTCGACGGCATCGATCTCGACAAACGCGGCATGGATGCCGCCGTGTCGCGCTTCGCGCGCCTCGCGCAAGAGGCCGACGCGGTGATGTTCTACTATGCCGGCCACGGCTTCCAGTTCAACGGCGAGAACTTCCTGGTGCCGGTCGAGGCCAAGATCGATGACGAGGTCTCGGTCCAGTACGAGACGGTCAAGCTCAGCGAGGTGACCACCGCGCTCGGCTTCGCCAAGGGCGTCAAGATCATGGTGCTCGACGCCTGCCGCAACAATCCTTTCCTGGCCCAGCTGTCGAAGAAGACGACGACGCGCAGCATGACGGTCGGCGCCGGCCTCGCACCGATCGTGAAGGCGCAGGGCATGGTCACCGCCTATGCGACGCAGGCCAACGACGTCGCTGCCGACGGCGCCGGTCGCAACAGCCCGTTCACCGCGGCTCTGGTCCAGGAGATCAAGCAGCCCGGCCTCGAGATCGCGACCATGTTCCGCCGCGTCCAGAAGGCGGTCTACGATTCCACCGGCGGCAAGCAGACGCCGGAGCTCTCGCTCTCGCTGCTCGGCGATTTCTACCTCAACCGCGAGGAGACCGACGCCGACATCTGGAAGCGCCTGCGCAGCAGCGACAACGCCGCCGAGATCAAGGCCTTCATCCAGCGCTTCCCGACCAGCTTCTTCGCCGTCGATGCCAAGACGAGGCTCGACCTGATCGAGCGCCGCGGCCTTGCGTCCGGCGAGCGCGAGAAGCTCGAGCAGGAATTCGCCGCGCGGGAGAAGGCACTGCTCGACCGTGTCCAGCAGGCCGAGAAGGACCGCTCCAAGGCGGCGACGGACCTCGCCGGCCGCGATGCCGGCAAGACTGCCGACACCGAGCGCGCCGTCCCCAAGCCGGGCGACGTGACACCTGCCAAGCAGACCGATGCGAATGAGCGCGATCGTCTCGCCAAGGAACTCGCGAAGAAAGAGCAGGAGCTCGCCGCGCTCGAAGCCGAGAAGGCCAAGCTGTCGCAGGAACGCGAGGAGCGCGAGAAGGCAGTGGCGACGCGGATGAACTCCGGTGGCGTCACCGAGCTGCCAGTCCCGCAAAAGCCGCTGCTGCCGACCGCTCCCGGCACGCGCCCGCAACGTCACGAGCCGCGCGAGATCCAGCAGCCGCGGGTCGTGCTCGACCGCAAGTCGACCGGCATCCTGACCGGCGGTGTCGAAGCTCAGCCGGAGCCGCGCAACAACAAGCGCCGGCCGGGTACCGCAGGCGCGGCCGACTGCACCGACGCGCTGATGCGGGCCCAGCTCGGCGACGGCAACGTCCCGAAGAACTGCCGCTGACGGTCCGCCGGTGCGGGCCCTGCCTGTCTAGCTCTAGCGAAAACCGGAGATTGCTCCGGACCCGATGCAACTGGGGGCTTCGATGCGTCGTTCTCCGCTCCTTCGCTTTGCCCTGCTGACGCTGCTGGCTTCATCGGCCGCAGGCCTGGGCCAGACGCCACCAGCTCCGCCTCCGGCGCCGACGCCCGTTCCGTTCCCGGAAGCGCTGCAGCGCGCTGCCAACGACCTGTTCTCGAAGGCACAGCTCGAAGGGGCGCGCGTCGAGCTGGTGATCGACCCGCTGATCGACGGCATCTCCGGTGCACAATCGACCTCGACGCGCTCGATGCAGCAGACCTTGATCGAGATGGTCGGCAAGTCCTATCCGCGCTTCCAGGCACAGCCCTTCTCTGCCGAGGTGCTGGCGCGCAATCCGGCGGTGCTGGTCGGGACCTTCACTGCGGTCAACAATGCCGGCGACGCTGGCGGTGCGCGCGACGCCTACCGGATCTGCCTGACGCTGGTCGACCTGAAATCGAAGCGGGTGGTATCCAAGGGCGTCTCCAGGGCAAAGCCGGAGGGCGTCGACGTCACGCCGACAACCTACTACCGCGACTCGCCGATATGGTCGAAGGATCCGGCGACCGAGGCCTATATCAGGACCTGCCAGGGCACGAAGCTCGGCGACCCCATCGATCCCGCTTATGCCGAGCGGCTCAACGTCGCTGCGCTAGTGAATGACGGCATCCTCGAATACGAGGCGCAGCGCTATCGCGAGGCGCTCGCCTTCTACAGGACCGCCCGTGTCATGCCCGGCGGCGACCAGCACCGCGTCCGGATCGGGGCTTATCTGGCGACCAGCAAGCTCGGGCGCAAGGACGACGCGGTCGAGGCCTTCGGCGACCTCGTCGACAGTGGCCTTTCCGGCAACCAGCTGATGATCAAGCTGCTGTTCCAGCCCGGCTCGACCCAGTTCATCGCCAATCCGCAGGTCACCGAGCCCTATCCGATGTGGCTGAGCCAGATCGCGACCCGCGCCAAGCAGAAAGGCGCTTGCCTCGAGATCGTCGGCCACACCTCGCGCACCGGCCTGCCGATGGTCAACGAGCGGCTCTCCGTGCTGCGGGCGCAGTATGTGATGGACCTGCTTCAGGCCGGGGCACCCGACAGCCGTGGCCGGATGATCGCGACCGGGCGCGGCTACAACGAGAACCTGATCGGCACCGGCAAGGACGACGCCAGCGACGCGCTCGACCGCCGGGTCGAGTTCAAGGTGATCGGCTGCTGATCGCGTCTCAGAATGTATAACAACTTCAGCAGGATAGACGGACTTCCTCGATGAGCGATATGGCCGTGAAAGACTTGGCGACGAACCCTTACGATGCGGTCGCCTATCCCGGGCATGCTTTCTCGCAGACGCATCCGGCACATCTGGCGACGATCGCGCATATCCACGGCATGAACCCGGCGCCGACTGCGACGATGCGGGTGCTGGAGCTCGGCTGCGGCAGCGGCGGCAACCTGATCCCGATGGCGCTGCAATATCCCGAGGCGGAGCTCGTCGGCATCGACCTGAGCGAGCGGGCGATCGCCCGCGCCAAGGCGGAGGCGGCGGAGCTGGCGCTTACCAATCTCGGCTTCCACCATCTCGACATCATGGCGGCGACGACGGAGCTCGGCCAGTTCGACTACATCCTCGTCCATGGCGTCTATTCCTGGGTGCCGCAGCCGGTGCGCGAGCGGATCATGGCGCTCTTCGGCGAATTGCTGGCGCCGCAGGGCATCGCCTATGTCAGCTACAACGCCCTGCCGGGTTGCCGGCTGCGCGACATCGCCCGCGACGTCATGCTGTTCGAAACGCGCGAGATCGACGACCCCGTCGAGAAGGTCAGGGCCGCGCGAGCGGCGATCAAGCGCTTCGCCGAGGCGACCGATGCCGAGACCTTCCATGGTGCGGCGTTGCGTGAGCGGGCCAAGCAGATCGAGGATATCCCGGACAATGTCCTCTACCATGACGATCTCAACCCCGGTGCCCGCGCCTTCGCCCTGCACGAGGTGCTGGCGGCGGCGGAGCTCCATGGGCTGCAATTCCTGTCCGAGACCTCTTTTCCGAACAATTTCGGCGGTGCGCGCGGGCCGGCGCAGCAGGTGCTGAACGCGATTCCGCCTTCCGAGCCGCTGCGGCAGGAGCAGGCGCTCGACTTGCTGATCGGCCGCTGCTTCCGCCAGACCTTGCTCTGCCGCAACGATATCGCCCTGCGTCGCGGCCTCTCCGGCTTCAGCTTCGCGCCTTATCACCTCGCCGCCAATGTCCAGGAAGAGGACAAGGCGGATGAGAAACGGCCGGGGGCGGTGAGCTTCCTGTTCGCGGATGGGGTCAGCATCGCCATCGACCTGCCGGTGGCCAAGGCGGCGTTGCGGGCGCTCGGCAAGGCCTGGCCCGGCAATATCGGCCATGAGGAGCTGGTCGCCCTGGCGCTGCGCGAGGCCGGAGACAGCCTCGGCCCCGATCGCGAGCGCGAGATCACGCGGCTGAACGAGGCGCTGACCGCGATCTACCGCGCCGGCCTGATCGAGATCAGGCTGGAGCAGCACCGTCTGTCGACGCGGATCAGCGAGCGGCCGGTCGCGAGCCCGCTCGTCCGGCGCCAGGCCCTGACCAGCCACGAGGTCACCGATCTGCGCCATCGCGCGGTCGCGCTCGACGGGGTGGTGGTACGCAAATTCGTCACTCTACTGGACGGGACGCGGACGCCGGCGATGCTGCTCGACGACATGAACGCCTTTCTGAGCGAGGCACATGCGTCGGGGCGTGGCGGAGCAACCCTGCCGAAACGGGCGACGGCGGCCGAAGTCGACATGCATCTGCAGGATGTCGCGCGGCTGGCCTTGCTGGCAGACTGAGCTTGTCGGACCCGTAGCGGCTACGTATTGCAGGGCCCGGCAGCAGCGGTAGTGAAGGATGGGGCAGCGCTTCAAGCAGTTTCAGGCCGCATTCCAGGAGGATGCCTGCCTCGAAACCATCATGCAGGCGCGGCAGGGCGGCATCACCATGGCCTGCTCCGCCTGCGGCAAGACGTCGGCCTTCGCGCCGCGGGTGAAGCTGCGCGCCTATGCCTGTCCGCATTGCAATTTCCTGGTCTCGCCCTGCAAGGGCACGCCGCTGGAGAGCCGGCGGATTTCGCTGCAGCTCTGGTTCTTCGCGCTGAAGGCGCTGACCGAGCAGGGGCCGCGCAGTGCTGCCACGACGCTGGAGCGCGAGGCGGATGTCCCGGCCCAGCAGGCGCGCCGGATGATCGCCGAGTTGCAGGAGGTGGCCGGCAAGGACGGCAAGGCGCCGGACTGGCTTCTGGCGGCGCAAAAGGCGGCAACCGGCGGCGCCAGCGTCACCAATGTCGCCGCTGGTGTGCCGTTCGCAGCGGCCGATAGCGGCTCGCGGCTTCGGCTGGTCTCGTTGATCGGCGGCGGGGCGCTGGTGCTGGCGGTCGCCGGCGGCATCGCCTTCGCCACCCTGCGGCCAGGGTCCACCGAAGTCAGCGGCGGCTTCGAGCCGATCGAAAGCGTCGAGGCGCCCTCGCTGAAGGCGCCGACCAAGCCATCGCTGATCCTGTCCTCGGTCGAGGGCGATCTCGAGGCTGCCAGGCAGGCGACGCAGTTCGCGCTCAACGCCGATCCGTCGCTCGCGGCGATCAAGGAACAAGTGGCGGCAGAGATGCCGAACCAGCCGGCGTTGCCGATCCCGGTGATGCCGCCGTCCAACATCATTCTGGTGCCGCCCACATCATCAGGTAAGCCGGGTGCTCCGATCGCGGCTCCGCGAAGCCAGCTGCCGCAAGCGCCGATCAACTATAGCGGCGACCCCAACCAGATCCTGACCTTCGGGCCGATCAAGATCCGCCGGCATCTGGTCGAGATGATCGTCAGGGCAGGGCGCGTTGTCGGCGCCGACCCGACCCTGTTGATGGCGGTCGCCGACAAGGAATCCTCGTTCGCGACGGAGGTGAAGGCCAAGACCTCCTCGGCGACTGGACTCTACCAGTTCATCGAGCAGACCTGGTTCGGCGTGATCTTCGAATTCGGCCGCAAGCACGGGCTTCATGCCGAGGCGGCTCTTATTGGCCGCAATGGCCGGCAGTTCGTGATCGCCGATGCCAATGAGCGCCAGCGCATCCTCGATCTCCGGCGCGAACCCTATCTCTCGGCGCTGCTGGCAGGAGAGATGCTGAAGCGCGACACGCTCCGGCTGGAGAAGGCGATGGGGCGCCATCTCACCGGCGGCGAGATCTATCTGATCCACTTCCTCGGGCCCGATGCCGCCCAGACCTTCATCGAGACGATGGAGGAAACGCCGGGCGCCAGCGCGGCGGCACTGCTGCCGAAGCCGGCCGAAGCCAACCGGCCGATCTTCTACGCCCAGGCGGGCGGCGAGACCAAGACGCTCTCGGTCTCCGAGGTCCACAAGAAGTTCGACGAGATGATCAAGGTCAGGCTCGACCGCTATAAGGTCGTGCGCGGGCCCGCTGCCCCGGCGGCGCGCCAGCCACAGAAGTAGGGCCTGGAAGGCGAATAGCCGCCAGGCCGGGCCAAGGCGATCACGGGTGCAGCGCATTTGCCGCGAGGGCGGCGCTGGCCCATGATCAACCCATCGCAGAGGCGAGGAGACGACGATGGCGAAGAACCGGTTCGAACAGGTCGATGAGCCGCAACCCGATGCCATCACGCTGAGCCTCGGCCAGCGCGACGGCAAGACGTTCTCCAGCATCGCCTGTCCGGCGGATCTGGCCGCCGGCCATCTCACCAACGACTTCGTCAGCGACGAGCTCGATCCGGTCGAGGGGTTCCGCTCGGCGGTCCGCCTCGCCAATGAGATCAAGGCGCCGATCGTCGTCCTGGACGCCGACGGGCTCTGGCAGGACGAGTGGGGTGAGCTCTACCGCGAGGATTGACGAGAGCTGACGTCATGCTCGGGCTTGACCCGAGCATCTCTGGCTGGAAGAGGCTTTTATTGCCGCCTTCTCGTCACGAGATTCTCGGGTCTGCGCTTCGCTACGCCCGAGAATGACGCGTCCGGCAATCACTCGATCCGGAAATACTTGATCCCGACGCCGACCTTCCCGCCGGCGCGGGCGAGGTCCTGGCGCAGGCCCGGGAAGACGTCGCCGGCTGGAGCGGGGTTCGGACCCGACAGCGTCGGCAACGGTGCTTCGCTCACCAGAGCGAGCACGGTCTGCGGCCGCACAGGGGCGCCCGAGGCGGCGGTCGATTCCAGCTTCAGGCTGAAGCTCGCCCTGCCACCGTCCCGGCGGGTGTAGTTGGTGAGGTTGTAGACCAGCCCGTCATCGCCGATCAGCAGGATGTCGAGGTTCTTGCCGGGATCGCTCTCGACCGAGCCGGAGAGCGTGTCGCCGCTCCTCATGGTGAAGGCGCCGATCTGCATCACCGGGCTGCGGTCGATGCCGCGGCCGAGCTGGCGCAGGAAGTCGACCATCGGGCATTGCGCCGCGGTGACCGTGCGCAGGCTGATCTGCGCCTCGTAGCCCTGCGCCTTCTTGAAGGCGCCGTCGAAGCTGACGAAGGGCTCGGCCGTGCTGCCGAAGCCCTCGATCATGGCACGCTTGTCGGCGATCGACGTCGGCCACAGGAAGAAGCAGGCGCCGCCGTCATAATCGGCGACATAGCGCGCCGTCCGCTCGGCGGCGGTGCGCGGCTCAGGGTCCGCGGCCGGTGGCGCCGGCGTCGGCGGCGGTACCGGCGCGGTCGGGGTCGGCTTCGGCCCGGTCGTCGAGGCCCGGCTGGCCGGCGGCGGCGTCGGAGTCGGGCTCAATTCCGGCGCGGCAGGCGCAGGCGGTTGCGGAGAAGGCGGAACCTGCGTCGGCGCGGTCTGCGTCGGAGCCGCCGGTGGCTGGAGAGCCGGGGGCTCGTTCTGGCTCGCGGGCTGCGGCGAGGGCGGCGGATTGGCCGGTGGCGGGCTTGCGGGCGTGAGCTCGGGAGGCGGGCTGCTCGATCCGGTGCCGGAAGGAGGCTGCGGGCGGTCGTCGCTCAGCGAAGGCGGCGGAGCGTTCATCGCCTGCTGGACCGGCGTTGCGCCGCCGAGCATCTGCCAGGCGACCAGCCCGCCGCCAGCCAGGAGCGCGAGCGCCGCGACGCCGCCGACCAATGCCCAGGGTAAGCTGCGTCCACTGCTGCCGCTGGAGCTGGCGCTGCCCTTGGCCTGCCAGGCTGCGACCTCGGCCATGTCGGCCGGGCGGTCCTTCGGATCGGGGCTGAGCATGCGCGCCAGCAGCGGGCGGATGCGCTTGTCGATGGTCGCAAGATCGGGAACGCGGCGGCGCTTCTCCAGAATCTGCATCTGCGTGCCGCCCATGTCGAGCGGGCGGCCGCCGAGCGCTTCGGCGAGCACGAGGCCGAGGCTGTAAATGTCCGACTTGCCGGTGACCTCGGCGCCGTAGAGGCCGAGCTGCTCGGGCGAGACGTAGTTGTATTTGCCGGCGAAGCCGGAGCCGATCACCGTCTTCTCGGCCAGCTTCGACTTGGCGATGCCGAAATCGATGATCTTGGCGCGGGTGACCTGGCCGCCTGGCAAGATGATGTTGTCGGGCGAGACGTCGCGATGGGTGATCCCGAGCATATGGGCGGCCTGCAGACCCGACGCGATGCGCCGGCGCAGCAGGTCGACCTCCTCCAGGGACAACGGGCCATCTTTCAACCGGTCGGAGAGCGACTGGCCGTCGACGAATTCCATGGCGAGATAGGTCGCCTGCGTCGCCGGATCGACGGTGAAGACATAGTAGCGGACGATCGCCTCGTTATAGAGGTTGTGCAGCGCCGAGGCTTCGTTACGGAACAGGGTGATGACATTGGCGTCCTGGGCCATGTCGGAGCGCACGATCTTGATCGCGACCGCGTCGCCGGTCTGGATGGCCCGGCCCTGGTAGACTTCGCCCATGCCGCCGGTCGCGATCAGGCGCTCGATCTCGTAGATGCCGTTCAGCCGCACGCCGGGCGCCAGGCCCGTGCGCGGCAGGAAGACGGTGCGGTCGGAATCGCTCATGGCGCATCGCTCCTGCGCTGGCGCATATTCGGCACCCAGCGCGTCTTTTCGCTTCCGCCGTCGTGATGATAGCGCACCACGATCACGGTGACATTGTCGGTGGCGCCGCGCTCCAGAGTCAGCGCGAGCAGGGCGTCGCAGGCGGCTTGCGCGCCGCTGGAGATCGCGGCGCGCAGGATCTCCTCGTCGCGGACATGGTCGGTGAGCCCATCCGAGCAGAGCACGAAGACATCGCCGCCTTCGAGCTCACCATGGTCGATATCGAGCTCGGGCCGGTCGTGCACGCCGATGGCGCGGGTGATGACGTGCCGGCGTGGCCAAGTCCGCGCTTCCTCGACGGTGAGCAGGCCGCGCTCGATCATGTCCTGCGCCTCGGTGTGATCGCGCGAGACCTGGGTGATGTGGCCGTGGCGGACGAGATAGACGCGGCTGTCGCCGCACCAGACGCAGGCGAAATGGCGGCCATGGGCGAGAAGCACGGCCAGCGTGGCACCCATTGTGGCGCCGTCGTTCTCGCGGATCTTGCGGCGCAGTTCGGCATTGGCCTCGACCACGCCGCGTTCGAGCCGGTCGAGCAGTTCGGCGGCCGAGCTGGCCGTACCGATGGCCGAGAGGCTGGCGGCGACGGTCGCGCTCGCCATGGCGCCGTTCTGATGGCCGCCCATGCCGTCGGCGACGGCCCAGAGCCCGTATTCGGGGCGGACCACCAGATTGTCCTCGTTATGGCTGCGCACGCGCCCGGCATGGCTGACCGCGCCAGTCTCGAAGATGGAGCCGGCGCGGTGCTCGTTCATGCTGCAGACCCCGCACCGAGGAAGGCGTCGAAACGTCCGGTCATCAGGCCGGTGAAGAGATAGGGGCTGGGCAGGCCCTGGCCGACCAAGGCAAGCGGTTCGAAATCATCGCCACCAATGGTCCAGAGATAGCTGGCATGGGCATAGGCGCGGGTATGGTCCTCGACGCGCAGCGCCGAGAGTCGGGCCGGGAAGGTGGCGGAATCGAGCGCGCTGACGATGGTGCCGTCGGAGAGCCGGACCATATCGGCGGGCGGGGCCGCCTTGAGGTCGTCATTGGGTATGGCGAGTCCGCCGAGCGCGTGCGCCACGGCCTCGTAGCTGGCCTCGGGTTCGAGCGCGCGCAGCAGGAAGTCCTCGGCCTGCGCGAACCAGGCGTCCTGCGGATCGAGCTCGGGCGGCGGGATCGCTGTGCCGGGGCCGGCGAGGGCGAAGACCGTCAGCGGGAAATAGCGGCCGATGCCGTCGACGGAGGGCATGAAGGCGCCCGCGACCGTCGTTCCGCAAAAGGCGCTGCCGAACCAGAAGCGCCAGATCGGCGCGTTGAGGAAGGCGTCCTGCCAGCCGGCGCCGAGTTCGAGCCGGCTGGCGGTGAGCCCGCCCTGAAGCCAAGGTTCGTAGACCGACAGGAAGGCCGTGGGCGCGTTCAGCGCGATGAAGTCCCGCTTGCCCGGAAGCTTCCCAAACAGTCCGCAAGGCATGCTCAAATCCCCGCCGGACAACGGATTTCGCGCAGCGCCGGCAGCACCAGCGGGTTCTTCAGCGAGCCGACGCCGAACTGGTAGCCGACCTGGCGGCCGCCGGCGGCGAGCGTGAAGACGACATTGTCGCCCTGGCGCAGCACCGAGCCGGCATCGAGCAGGCGGAAGAAGGACCAGACGCCGGTGCGGTCGAACATCTTCACCTCGCTCGGCGCCGCCGGCGTCGGGCTGTTGGAGAAGAAGCCGCCGCCGAAGATGCCGCCGGCGTTGTTGCTGGCAGCGCCGCCGCCGATCGTCAGCGTGATCGAGGTCTTGGCGAGGCCGCCGCCCGGCCACATCACCGGAGTCGGCGTGTTAACGCCCTGCTGGCTCGCCACGGTGAAGCCGTTGATCTCCAACTTCGCGCCGGAGGCGTCGGAGGAGAGGGTGGTCGGCACCACCACCATCTGGAAGTTCGGCAGGTTGCCGCCGGTCGGGAAGAAGGCCTCGCGGATGTCGCTGGCGCGCTGGAACTCGCGCAGCGTCGTCGGCGAGAGGGCACGGGCGACGCGGCTGTCCTGACGCCAGCTCCAGTTCTGGCCGGACTTGTCGATATATGGGTCGAGCCGCTCCTTCATGAACTTGTCCATCGCACCGGTGCCCGGCGCGAAGAGCTGGGCGAAGTCGGCGAGGCCGATCTCGCTCGTGCTGCCCTTGGCGAAGGGGTAGCGGTTGGCGAGCAGGCTCGAGCACCGGCCGGTGACCTCGCTGGCCAGTGCCTGACGCAGCAGCGAGACGGTCGCGCCGGTGGCATCACCTTCGAAATCGTTGACCGCAGCGACGATCATTGCATCGAACGGCGCCGGATAGCGCGAGGAGTTGCCGCGCAGCGAGGCGATCAGCGGCACCAGCGCCGCATTGGCGGCAGCAGACTGGGCCGGCGTGGTCGCGGCCATTGCCAGATTCTGGTTGATCTCCGCGAAGATCTGCAGCGCCTGATCGACCGGCCGCTTGCCGCCATCGCCCTCGACCAGGACATGGAAGGCCTTGAACTGCGCCTCGATATTGGCGCCGAGCGCCTCGCCGCCGCCACCGCCGGAGAGCACGCGGTCGACACCGGGGGCACTGAGCGGCAGGCTGGTGCCGAGGCGGCTCAGTGAGTAATTGGCGCGCTGTTCAAGGGTCTTGGCGGCATGGTCCGCGACCTGGCCGGCCATCTTCTCGGCGGCTTGTGCCCCGGCGGGGCGTTTCGCCGCTGCCCGCTCCTTGGTCAATTGCGTCTCGTCGCGGATCGATTCGAGCAGTTGCTTGAAGGGCGAGGTCGGTGCGGCAATCGCCGAGAGCGCGATGTATTTCGGCTTGTCGGCGTTGAGCGGCCGCAGCTTCAGCCGGCGCAGCGCTCGCTGCCAAGAGGCGGTGAAGTCGCGCGCATAGAGTTTGAGCAGGTCCTGGAACAGGCTGGCATATTGCGAGGTGATCGCCGCCTGGTCGGCATTGTCGCCGAGGACCCAGCGCTCCTTCTCGATGCGCTCGCCGATATCGCCGAGCCGGTCGACGAAGGCGGCCTGGAAGCCGTCATAGGTGTAGAAATACGGCACCCGGATCGTATCGAGATCCTCGCCCGAGACACCCTCGAAGACCAGCCGCGCATCCGAGCCGCCGCGGATCGCCGCGACCCAGTCGCGGGCGGCGTTGCGCCCTTGCGTGCGGAGCAGCTCATAGGCGCGCTCGGCGATGCTGAGCCGGCGCAGGGTGCGCTGGCTGCTCTCGATCAGCGGCTGGTTGAGCTTGACCACGGGCTCGTTGCCGTCGTCGAGATCGAGCAGCGCGATGAGATGCTCTTCCAGCGCCTCGCGGCCCTTGGCGTTCGCGGCGCCGGGGAAGAGGTTCTCGGCCCAGTCCTGCCGCATCCAGGCGAGCACGAGGTCGCGATCGAGCGGGGCGCGGCCGCCGACCATCAGGTAGACCTTGAGCGCCTCGTAGATGAAGCCGGGATTGTTGACGTTGGCCTCGAGCTGCTCTTCCAGCCGGAAGATGATGCGCGAGCGCAGCAGCCGCTCCAGGGCCTGATGATAGCTCTCCTGCGTCGCCGATTGCAGGCGCTCGCGCTGGCTGAGGCCGAAGGTGGCGGCCACCGGCGTCGGCTCGTCCTTGTCGGCATAGCCCGCCGGCATATGGCGCAGCTTGTGCAGCAGCGGCAGGACACGGCTGAAATTGCGGTCGGAAAGCGTGTTCTCCTGCAGCACCGGCGCGGCGCTGGAGCGATAATCGGCGAGGCCGTAATTGGTCTGGTTGATCAGGTCGCTGTTGCGGGCATAGCTCGTCCACCACATGCCGCCGAGCGCCAGCGAGACCAGCGCGATCGCGCTGAAGCCGGCGACGCGCAGCAGGGTCGAGCGGCGCGCGGCGCGCAGATCGGTCGAGACCCAGCCGGATTCGCCGATGATCACCTTCTGGATCAAGTCGGTCAGGAAGAAGCTCTTGCCGCGGCCGGAATAGGAGCCAGAATCGGCATGGGCGCTGCCGAAATTGCGCGAGAGGGCACCGATCAGCTGGTCGATCGGCGTGCCTTCCTGGGTGCCGGAGGTGAAGTAGAAGCCGCGCAAGGTCGCGCTCGACTGGTACCGCGTCGGCTCGAAGACGCGGCCGAGGAAGTCGATGATAACAGGCTTCAGCGTCGCCATCTGGCTCGGCAGGCCGAAGAGCTTGGCGCGCGAGGTCGGGTTGTGCTCGTCCTGCAGCCGGTCGGAGAGGCGCTCGTTCAGGCGTTCGATCAGCGCGTCGAACTCGGGCGGCACGTCGCCGATCATGTTGCGGGTCTTGTCGACTGTCTGGAAGGTGTGGCCCCAGACCATGCGCCGCTGCGGCTCGGAGAGCGCGGCGAAGAACTCGTTGAAGCCAGCGATCAGGTCGGCCTTGGTGAAGACGGCATAGACCGGGAAATCGACCTTGAGCCGCTCGTTGAGCTCAAGCAGGCGGGCGCGGATCGCGTCGCCATGGGCGATGATCTCCTCCTGCGAGGAGGTCAGCAGGTCCTCGATGCTGATCGCGACGATGACGCCATTGATCGGCTGACGCGGCCGATTGGACTTGAGCAGATCGAGGAAGGCGAGCCAGCTCGTGCGCTCGGCCTTGGTGTCGGTGTCCTGCGTGGTGTAACGGCCGGCGGTGTCGATCAGCACCGCGTCCTCGGCGAACCACCAGTCGCAATAACGGGTACCGCCGGCGCCGGCGACGGCTGCCGGCGTCTGGCCGCCACGGGCAAGCGGGAATTTCAGCCCGGAATTGATGAGGGCCGTGGTCTTACCGGCGCCGGGCGGGCCGATGATCACATACCAGGGCAGGTCGTAGAGATAGTCGCCGCCATCCTTGCCGCGGGTGCGCCGCAGCGTCGCCAGTGCATCGCGCATGGCGGCGGAGAGCGCTGTGCCGTCACCGGTCTGGGCTTCCTCCTGCGACATCGCCTCGGAGAGCGCCGCGACGGCCTTGCGCCGCTTGATCACGACCCAAGCGGCCCAGCCGAGCGCGCCGAGCATCAGGACGAGCGCGATCGGCAGCCGAACCCAGAACGATTCGAACGGGCGCACCTCGCCGAAGGCGACGAAGGGGCCGCCGAACCAGATCAGCAGCGTCAGCGCCAATGCGCCGACCAGAATGGCTGCGATCCTGAGCCACGTCGCGAGATTCATCGTCTACCCGTCTCCTGCATCGTCGCCTCGTCCTAGCTGTTGCGCTGGATCAGGATTTCGACGCGTCGGTTCTTGGCCTTGCCGGCCGCGGTCGCGTTGGTGTCGATCGGCACGTCGGGGCCCTTGCCTTCGGTGCTGATACGGTCCGGCTGCTTCAGTCTGGTCTTCAGGAGATCGCCCACCGCCACAGCGCGCGCCTTCGACAATTCGAGATTGTTGGGGAAGCGAGCGGTGCGGATCGGATCGGAGTCGGAATGGCCGACGACCTTGATCGCGCCGCCTTCCTCGTTAAGCACCGCGGAGATGCGCTCGATCAGCGGGCGGAATTCGTCACGCACCACGGCCTGGCCCGGCTCGAACAGCGTGATGCCCATCAGGCGCACGATGATCAGGTTCGGCGTCACCTGGCAGGTGATCGGCGGCTGCACCGTGGCGCAGACCTTGGGCTGCTGCGCCGGCGGCGGTTGCGGCAGCGGCGGTGGCGGCCGGGCCGCGACCCTGCGGAGGATCTCGATGTCGCCCTTGGGGTGCACCGTGAGCAGCGCGCTGGCCGAGGCCTCGGCATTGCCGCCGAGCAAAGCGCGGAAGATGAAATAGAGGCCGAGCACGGCGACCGCCGCGACGGCGGCGACCGACCACACCGGGATCTTGAAGCCGGCAAGCCGCGCCGTCAGCGCCTGGCCCTGCCAGCGCGGCGACAATTCCGGATCTGGCTGCTTCACGCGCCGCAGCGTCTCGAACAGGTTGCGCTGGATCATCTGCAGGTTGGCGGCGCCGCCGGCCGATGTGCGGTGCACGCCCTCGAAGCCGAGCGCCAGGCAGACATGCATCAGTTCGAGCAGGTCGTAGTTGACGCTAGGGTCCTTCCTGGCGCGCTCCAGCTCCTCGAAGAAGCGAACGCCGCCGATGCGCTCGCCGAAGAAGCGCGAGAGCATGCTGTACTGCGTCCAGACATGGCGGTCCTCGCCGGGGATGTTCTGGACGATGTCGTCGGAGAAAGCGCAGATGATGTACTTGGCCGTACGCGTCTGCTCGGCGGTGAAGCCGGCCGCACGCACCTCATGGTCGAAGGCCTCGATCGTCTCGCCGACCTGGCCGATCATCTGCGTCGCCGGCGCACTCGAAAGGTTGGCGCGCAGGCGCCCGAGCAGGAGCAGCAGAGGACCGGCGGCCTTGAGCAGCGGATTGGTGTTCGGCGTGAGCATCTGCTCGCGCTTGGGCAAGGCCTGCGGCACGTAGCCCTGTGGCGGCGGGGGCGGCGCGCTTTGCCGCGGCTGCGGCTGCGACATCCATTCCTCGCCGCCGGGAACGCCGGGCGAGGGCGCGGCATGCGGGTATTGCGGTGCGCCCGAGGGTCCATAGGGCGAGCCCTGCGGCGGATAGCCGGCAGGCGGTTGAGCCGGATAGGGCGCGTTCGGAGGCGGGTAGGGCTGCCCCTGCTGTGGGGGATAGCGCGGCGCCTCGGCCGGGCGCGAGGGCGGCGGCACGCGCCGCCCGGCTGGGTTCGGCCGGATGAAGGTTCGGTCGGAGCGGCCGAACGGATCGGAGCCGTCGTTGCTCATCGCCTGCCCTCGAGAACGGCCCAGAGCTCCATTTCGAGATCGGGCCAGTCACCGGAGAAATGCATGCCGATCGAGCTCGCCGAGCTGAACTCCGGCCAGAGCGGCGAGGTGCGGTCGAGGTAGAAATAGACGTGGTCGGTCAGCGCCCGGATCTGGGGCGGCGGCGTCGGCAGATGGACGAGGTTGATGCCCGGCAGGTGGGCATGGACGATCTCGTTCATCTTGGTGTTGGGGCCGATCTTGAACAGATGCGGGAACTGCGACTGGATCTCGGTCAGCGGGCGGCGCGCCGCCACTTCCAGGACCAGCGTCGCATTGCGCATCAGGGCGCGGTCGCGGATCGTCGACATGAAGGCGTTCTGCGCCCGCTCGACGATTTCGAGGCGGATGGCGCGGCGGCCGAGCTGGGCCGACAGGAAGTCCTGGATGTCGCGCACCACCGGGGTGAAGCAGCCTTCCAGGTCGTCATGGTCATAGGCCGGGTAGTCGCGGGCGCGGCGCTCGGCGGTGGTGAAGGTGGCAAGCTCGCCGGCGATGGCGAGCAGGGTGACGAACAGGCGCTCGGGATGGACGAAGCGCGAGCCGCGCATATGCTTCAGCACCGGGATGTGCCGGTTGAGCATCTGCAGGATGAAATAGTCGGCGCTCTGCAGGCCGCCGCCGGCGGTCGGATCGGCGGCGTAACGGGCGAGCTCTTCGAGCTTGTTGTCGATCCAGCCGATGACGCGGTCCATCCAGCCGTCGACGACCGGATGAGCCGAGCAGAGCAGCACGGGTGGGGCGAATTTCTCGTCGAACAGGATGGCGCGGTCGCGCACTTCGAGGACGCGCCCGAGCGCCAGGCCGACATAGCCCGGCTTGCCGGTCTTGCGCAGTTCCAGGCCGAAACGCGGATGGGCGATGTCGATCTCCTCCTCGACCCGCAGCGAGGCGGTCGAGTCGATCATCATCTCGGTTGCCGGATAGAAGCGGCTGGCCGAGCCGTTCAGGCTGTCCTCGACCTCGCGGGTGTTGGACGCTGCGAGCGGCAACGAAAGCCAGGCGATCTGGCCGGCGGCGTTCTCCGGCACTTCGATCGCCGGCGGCAGCGGTGAGTTGTCCGGCATGGCGAAAGGTGTGCCGTCCGGCATCACGCCGACGGCGCGCCGGAGCCCGATGCGGCTCTGCTGCGCCAGATCGCGGTCGATCTCGAGCACCGAGAACCCCCACGGATAAGGCGTGACCTGCCGGACGCGATTCTCCAGCAGATTCTCGAGATAGCGATCGTTCTGCTGCAGGTGATGCGGCCGCAGGAACAAGCCTTCGGACCAGACGACCTTACTGTACCACGACATCCGGTTCTCGCTATCTCAAGGCCTAGTCGGAAGCATATACAGCTCGTTCCCGAGCGTCACCATTCGTATGGGGGACGGCAAGACCGGCTCTGTCTGCCACAAGGCGGTTTTCGCCGGGGCGAGCAGATTCGTTGACTTGCCCGGCCGGCCGGAGCCAAGCTCCCAGCCGAGCGCTCCATGAAGGTGTCCGATGCCTAAAGGTCCCGCCGCCCGCATTCTCGATCCCACGCTCCATCCGCTACCCGGCGTCCTGCAGCCGGGTCCCGGAAGCCCTACTGTGTTCATCGGAGGCAAACTCGCCTGGCGCGGTGTCCCGGCTGGCGCCGCGGCAGCGATCCAGGCGGCCAAGGCGATCTCGGATACTGCGATCCAGGTCGCCGAGGCGGCGACGCTGGCGGCTGCCGGAACGCCCGGTGCTCCAGCTGCCAAGGTGGCGGAAGAAACCGCGAAGGCGACGGCCGCCACCAGCATGGGCTCTATGATCTCCGGCGCTGCCGGCGGCGCCGACATCCATCTCTGCGCGACACCGTTGCCGATCCCGCCGCATGGGCCCGGCGTCGTGATCGACGGCTCGCAAACCGTGCTGATCAATGGCCTGCCGGCCTGCCGTGTCGGCGACACGATCATCGAGGCGGTCGGACCGCCGAACAAGATCGCCGCGGGTGAGTTCACGGTCATCATCGGCGGCTGAGATGGGGCGTCGTCGTTCACCCGACCGGGCCGTCGCGGCCGAGGAACGCTTCCGCCTGTTGCGGGTCCAGCGCTTCTCCTCCGATACCGAGAAGGCACTCTGGCACGGCCGCTCGCGCAATACCCGCGTCGCCAAGGTGCTGGTCTACATGGCGGCGATCCGCATGCCGGACCGGCCAGGTTTGCCGCTGACGCCCAATCCGAGCGTGACCTGCAAGGGCGCCGAGCAGCAGTTCTTCAGCGCGTCCGGCGAGAACCAGGCGGCGCATCTGCTGCCGGGCCAGATCCTGATCGACAACACTTATCCCTGGCTCTTCCTGCAGGGCGAGCCGGCGCGGCGGCTGCAGAACGAGTTCGCCTATGTCGATCCGATCCACGCCAACTACAATGCGGCCGACCGGGTGGCCGAGCGCAATGGCATGGTCGATACCTTTGCCGCCGCCTGCCGCGCCGTGCTGACCAGCGCGGGGGAAGCAGAGATCGACGTCTCCAACGCCTATCATCGCGTCTGGGTGCCGGGGGCGCTGGCGGCGATCGCGGCGGCCGAACACGAATTGCGGTCCGAGCCGCTGCCACCGCCGCTGGTCTATGGCACCAGCCCCGAGGATTACGGCATGATCCTCAATCTGGAGGAGCGCAGCGAGGCGATGAACGACGAGGATACGTGGAACAATTTCGAGCAGCTCAGCATGCTCGACTATTACCGCGCCGCCTTCGACGAGCTTCCGACCGAGATCGAGCCGCGCGCCATCGTCGCGGCGTTGAACGCGATGGTGAACTAGAGCCGGATGATTTCATAGCGAAAAACCGGTTCCCACTTTTTCGCATCTGCTCTAGGGCGCTCAGGACGGCGTGCGCCGCGCCGCCGGCCTCGCCGTCGCGACGATCAGTCCGGCCGCGACGATCACCGCGATCCCGGCCCAGGTCGCCAGCGGGGGCAGGTCGCCGAACAAGGCGAAGCCGAGGGCGGTCGCGCCGATCAGTTCGAGATAGACCAGGGGCGAGAGCGTCGCGACCGGCGCCAGGCGGAAGGCGCTGATCGTCATCAGGTTGCTAAGCGTCGAGACGAGACCCATCAGCAGGATCAGCAGCAGTCCCTCGCGCGTTGGCGTCGTCCATTGCAGCACGGCGAAGGGCATCAGCATCAGGATGCCGAGGACGAGCTGGATCGTCAGCGTTGCTACCGGCGATCTGCCCTGGGCGGTGGCGCGGGTCAGCACCAGATAGCAAGCCATGCAGATGCCGGAAGCCAGCGCGATCAGCGTGTCGGCGCTGGTCTCGGCACCGGGGCGCACGACGAGGATGGCGCCGACGAAGCCGAGGGCGACGGCGAACAGCTTCCGTCGATCGAGCCGCTCGCGCAGTGCGATCGAGGCGAGCAGGGTCGCTGCGATCGGGGCGATAAAATAGGCGCCGAGCGCATCGGCGAGCGGAATGCGCGTGATCGCCACGAAATAGAGCGTCATCGCCGTGACGAGGAACGCGGTGCGCAGGATCTGCGACAGCCAGTAACGGCGCGGCGATGCGAGCGGGGCCACTGGCTCCTGTCCACGCCAGAGCAAGGCGACCGGGAGGATGAAGCCGAGCGCCGCGACATAGCGCACCCAGCTGAGGAAGGCCGGCGAATGGGCCCCGCTGAGATATTTGGCGATAGCGTCGGAGCTCGGGATGATCAGCATCGCGATCGCCATGAGCACGACGCCGAGCGTTTCGCTGCGCGGTTCGCGATGCGCCTGATCGGGGGGCGTAGTCATGCCGCGACGCTATCTGATTCTGGCATCACAACAGCGTCGCCGTTAACGTTTCGGCAGTCTCGGTAAATCCGGGTTAACTATCCGACGCGTCTTCCGGCATCAGCTGACCTTGCGATATTGACGTGAACAAAGAGGGAATTAAACTGAACATATAAAGAACATAGGAGATCGGACATGCTGATTGCCCGCAAGCTGATGGCCGGAGCCGTGGAGTTTCTGGCGCTCGCTCTCTTCGTCGGAATGATCTGGGTCTGGGCCGCGCTGGCCTCCGCTCCGCACGTCTGAGCGGGCTCGGAAGCCGTAATCGAATGCCATGCGCGGACGTGTCCACAGCCTGGCGGATGGATCGGCTCGACCAAGGAGGGGTGGCGCGCAATAACCGGTTCTGAGCATGCTCTTGGGATCAAGAATCGGCGCAGGTCCTCTCACTCGGCCCATTGGTTGAGCGGGCGGCGCGCCGGAGGGCGCGATGACCGACCGCAAAGACGATACACAGGTTCAGGACGAGGTCGGCTTCGTCCATCTGCACGTCCATTCGAGCTATTCGCTGCTCGAGGGCGCGATCCAGGTCGGCTCTCTCGCCAAGCTCGCCGCTGGCGACGGCCAGCCGGCCATGGCGCTGACCGACACCAACAACCTGTTCGGCGCGCTTGAATTCTCCGAGAAGCTGGCGAGCTCCGGCGTCCAGCCGATCGCCGGCGTCCAGCTCTCCGTCGACTTCGCCGATGAGGATACCGGCGGGCGCAAGCCGGTCCAGATCGTCACGCCGCATCTCGTCCTACTGGCGACGAGCGAAGCCGGCTACGGCAATCTGATGAAGCTGGTGACCGAGGCTTGCCTCGCCGCCGCCGGCGCCGGCAGCCCGGTCGCAAGCATCGAGCATCTCGCGGCTTACAACAGCGACGTGATCGCCCTGACCGGCGGCGCCGGCGGGCCGCTCGACCTCGCCTTGCGCGCCGGCCAGCCTACACAAGCCGAAGCGCGCTTGCGGCGCCTGCAGGCGATCTTCGGCGATAGGCTCTATGTTGAGATCCAGCGCCATGAGCGCGAGGACGGGCCGGCGGTCGAGGCCAGTTTGCTGCGGCTCGCCTATGACAACGATCTGCCGATCGTCGCGACGAACGAACCCTTCTTCGGCAAGCCCGCCGATTTCGAGGCGCATGATGCGCTGCTCGCCGTGGCGTCAGGGCGCCTGCTCTCGGATGGCGAGCGCCGCCGCGTGTCGCCGGCGCATTTCTTCGCCAGCCGCGCCGAGATGAAGCGGCGGTTCGCCGATCTGCCGGAAGCGCTGGCCTCGACCGTCGAGATCGCCCGGCGCTGCTCCTGGCGCGTCGGCACGCGCAAGCCGATCCTGCCGCGCTTCGGCGAGGAGGGGCGCGACGAGGCCGACGAGCTGGAGAGCCAGGCGAAGGCGGGTCTTGAGGCGCGCTTGGCCAAACATGGCCCGGCCGCGAGTTTCACCGTCGAGGACTACGAAAAGCGTCTCGCCTTCGAGCTTTCGATTATCACCCGGATGAAATTTCCGGGCTATTTCCTCATCGTTGCCGACTTCATCAAATGGGCCAAGGATCACGACATCCCGGTCGGGCCCGGCCGCGGCTCGGGCGCCGGCTCGCTCGTCGCCTATGCCTTGACGATCACCGACGTCGACCCGCTGCGCTTCGGCCTGCTGTTCGAGCGCTTCCTCAACCCGGATCGTGTCTCGATGCCGGACTTCGACATCGACTTCTGCCAGTACCGGCGCGAAGAGGTGATCGAGTACGTCAAGCATCGCTATGGCGAGGAGCGCGTCGCCCAGATCATCACCTTCGGCACCCTGCAGGCGCGCGGCGTGCTGCGCGACGTCGGCCGCGTGCTGGAGATGCCCTACGGCCAGGTCGATAAGCTGACCAAGCTGGTGCCGCAGAACCCGGCCAAGCCGATCACCTTGCCGGAAGCGATCGCCGGCGAGCCGAAGCTGCAGGAGGCGGCGGCCGAGGAGCCGGTGGTCGGGCGCCTGCTCGAAATCGCCCAGAAGCTCGAAGGCCTGCACCGCCACGCCTCGACCCACGCCGCCGGCGTCGTCATCGGCGACCGGCCGCTGGAGCAGCTCGTCGCGCTCTCGGTCGATCCGCGCACCGGCATGCGCGTCACCCAGTTCAACATGAAATGGGTCGAGCAGGCCGGGCTGGTGAAGTTCGACTTCCTCGGCCTGAAGACGCTGACGACGCTGACCATCGCGGTCCAGCTGATCGCCCAGCGCGGCATTTCGGTCGACCTGGCGCAACTGCCCTTCGACGATCCCAAGACCTACGAGATGCTGGCGCGCGGCGAGACGGTCGGCGTGTTCCAGGTGGAATCGGTCGGCATGCGCAAGGCGCTGGTCGAGATGAAGGCCGACCGGATCGAGGACCTGATCGCGCTGGTGGCGCTCTACCGCCCCGGCCCGATGGACAACATCCCGACCTATTGCCGCCGCAAGCTCGGACTGGAGGAGCCGACCTATCTCCATCCCGGCATGGAGCCGTTCCTGTCCGAGACGCATGGCATCATCGTCTACCAGGAACAGGTGATGCAGGTGGCGCAGGCGCTCTCGGGCTATTCGCTCGGTGAAGCGGACCTGCTCCGCCGCGCCATGGGCAAGAAGATCAAGGCCGAGATGGACGCCCAGCGCGACCGTTTCGTGAAGGGCGCGATCGAGGCGGGCCTGAAGAAGGACCTGGCGTCCGAGATCTTCGACCTGCTGGCGAAGTTCGCCGACTACGGCTTCAACAAGAGCCATGCGGCCGCCTATGCCGTGGTCGCCTTCCAGACCGCCTATCTCAAGGCGAATTACCCGGTCGAATTCCTGGCGGCGTCGATGACGCTCGATATCGGCAATACCGACAAGCTCTCGGAGTTCCGGCGTGATGCGGAGCGGCTCGGCATCAAGGTCGAGCGGCCCTCGATCAACCGCTCCGGCGTCGATTTCGACGTCGCCGAGGGGGCGATCCGCTATGCGCTCGGCGCGATCAAGGGCGTCGGCCGCGCCGCGGTCGAGTCGATCGTCGCAGCGCGTACCAAGGAAGGCCCGTTCCGCGACCTCGCCGATTTCGCCCGCCGGATCGATACCCGCCTGGTCAACCGGCGCACGATCGAGGCGCTGATCTCGGCCGGCACGCTCGACGAGATCGAGCCGGAGCGCGCCAAGGCGATGGCGGCGGTCGACGGCATGCTGGCGCTGTCGAACCGCATTCGCGACGAGGCCGCGGCTGGGCAGCTCGACATGCTCGGCAACGGCGGGAGCGTGGAAGCCTTCCGCATCCCGCCTTTCGAGCCCTGGGCCCCGGCCGAGCGGTTGAAGCGCGAGCATGAGGCTGTCGGTTTCTTCCTTTCCGGCCACCCCCTCGACGAATACGAGCATGTGCTGAAGCGCCTGCGGGTGCAGAGCTATGCCGACTTCGCCCGTGCTGTCCGCGCCAGCGGCACCTCGATCGCCAAGGTCGCCGCCTCCGTCATCGACAGGTCGGAGCGGCGGACCAAGTCCGGCAACAAGATGGGCATCGTCCAGCTCTCCGACCCGACTGGCCAGTTCGAGGCGATCCTGTTCTCGGAGGGGCTGCAGCGCTATCGCGACCTGCTCGAGCCGGGCGCTGCGCTGGTGATCAGGCTCTCGGCCGTGCTCGACGGCGAAGAGGTCCGGCCACGGATCGAGGACGTCGAGCGGCTCGACGAGCTCGCCAGCCGGCAGAAGCAGGACCTCTGCATTTTCCTGCGCGACGACAAGGCGCTGTCCTCGATCGCGGAGCGGGTGAAGCCGCGCGACGGGGTGCGCTCCGATGGCAAGATCTCGCTGGTGATGATCCTCGACGACGGCGCACAGGAGATCGAGATCGAATTGCCGGGGCGCTATCCGGTCAACCAGCAGCTCGCCAACGCCGTGCGCGCCGCGCCGGGCGTGGTGAACGTCGAATTACGCTGAGGTCGAGGCAGGGCTCGTCTCGCTCTTGCGTAGCCGGCAACCTCGGCCTCAGAGTGCGCACGGACAACGATGCCTCCGGGGGGAGAGAATGAAGCAATATGTCGCGCGCATTCCGATGAGCCTCACAGTGCCCGAGGCGATGCATTGGGCGATCAAGGACGTGCTCGAAGGCGAATACGAATGCGGCTTCGACGGTGTTGGCCTCGAAATCCTCGACATCGGCGCCAATGTCGGCTCCTTCGCGCTCTGGGCGAGCGCGCGCTGGCCGGGCAGCACCGTGACCTCCTATGAGCCGCACCCCGGCACCTATGAGATCTTGAAGCGAAACACCGATCGCCGCCGCGACATCGTCACGGTCAACGCCGCGCTGTTTCCCGGCGGCCAGACAACCGCGACCTTCCTCAGCCGCTTTGCCGGCGACGGCGAATCGGGTCTCGCCTCCTACGCCGGCGACACCTTCGTCGCGGATGCGATGGTCGAGCGCTACGAGGTCGCGGTGGTCGATCCGGCGAGCCTGCCCTCGGCCGATATCGTCAAGATCGACATTGAGGGCGGCGAGGGCGACGTGCTCGACCATCTCGATCTGTCGAAGACCTCGCTGGTCCTGCTCGAATATCAGAATCGCAGGAATCGCCTGCAATTGGAGGCGCGCCTTCAAGCGGATTTCGAATTGATCGACACGGTCGAGCACATCTGGGACCCGCTGCTCGAACAGCGTTGCTACCGGCCCGATCTTGCCGGCGACGTCTATGGCCGCATGTTCGCCGCCCGCAAGGGCATCACCCGGATGACGCGCACCGCCACTGCATGAGGCCAAGCCCGTGATCGACGCCCGGACCGCGCTGATCGTCGTCGACTTCCAGAACGATTTCTGCCCCGGCGGCAATTTGGCGGTCGCAGGCGGCGACGAGATCGTCCCGCTCGTCAACGCGCTCGGCAAGCGCTTCGCCACCGTCGTGCTGACACAGGACTGGCATCCGGCCGGGCATTCGTCCTTCGCGTCGAGCCATCCCGGCAGAGCGGCGTTCGAGACGGTCGACATGCCCTATGGGACGCAGGTGCTTTGGCCGGATCATTGCGTCCAGGGCAGCGACGGCGCGGCCTATCACCCCGCTCTCGACCTTTCCATGGCGCAGGCGATCATCCGCAAGGGCTGCCGTCCCGAGGTCGACAGCTATTCCGGCTTCGTCGAGGCTGACCGCACCACGCCGACCGGGCTGGGCGGTTATCTCAAGGAGCGCGGCATCGCCCGTGTCGCAGTGGTCGGCCTCGCCACCGATTTCTGCGTCAACTGGACGGCGCAGGACGCGGCCCGCCACGGCTTCGAGACGATTGTCATCGAAGAAGCCTGCCGCGCCATCGATCTCGACGGTTCGCTCGAACGGGCTTGGGCCGAGATGGCGGCTCTCGATGTCAGGCGGGCAGGGCTTTCCGATCTGAGCGGCTGAGATCGTTTCACCGGGCCAGAGCGCGAATCTGCACCTGGACCCGGTCGCGGCCGAGCCGCTTCGAGCGGTAGAGCGCCTCGTCGGCATACTCCAGCAACGCCTCCAGCTCATCGCCGGCAGCATCCCCCTCGGCGACGCCGATGCTGAGCGTCGGCTGGAGCGCGACGCTATCCCAGTTGGCGAGAGCCCGTCCGAAGGCGGCCCGGATCCGATTGGCGACGCGCACCGCGTCCTTCGTGGTCATGTGCGGGAGGACGGCGACGAATTCGTCGCCGCCATGTCGCGCCAGGATATCGCTGGCCCGCAATTCGCTGCGGGCCGCCTCGGCGAAAAGCTGCAGGATGCGGTCGCCGGCGGCATGGCCATGCGTGTCATTGAGGCTCTTGAAGTGGTCGATGTCGATCAGCAGCAAGGTTAGGCGGCCGGGGCGCTTGCCGGCATCTGCCGCGATCTGAGCCATGGCGCGTTCCAGGCCGCTGCGGTTCATCGCGCCGGTGAGGGGATCGTGCTGGGCGATCGTGACCAGCGTGTTGCGGCTGCGCTCGGCGGCGAGCAAGAGCAGCGCGCCGCTGCGCAGGAGCACGAAGGCCGTGCCGGTGACGGTGAACCACTGATTGGTGTTTTCGGCAGGAAACAATTCGGCGCCGAGCTCGCCGGTCACGGCGAGCCAGCCGCGCAGCGCGAACAGCGCCACGGTGGGTGCGAACAGCGCCGCCAGGATCGCGCCGGAGACCAGCCGTTCGCGCCGCCACAGAAGCAGGCCCTCCCGGACGAGGAGCGCATCGCAAGCCATGACCAGGACTGAGACGAGCACGACCCGTCGAACGAAGCCGTCGGGTTCATTCCACAGGAACAACGGAATGGCGGCGGCTGCGACCGCCAGGACATAGAGCGGCAGGCGTGCCGGCTGCCCGGCAAAGCTTCGAACCCCGAACAGGACGAGCAGATAGCCGATCCAGCTGAGGGTGTTGGCGAGTGGGATCGAGACGATGTCGGGTATGATGTCCCGCAGCCCGACGCCGATGAAGCCCAGCCCGAGCAGCAGGTTGCTCAGCCCCCACCAGAGGGGCCAGCGCTCGAAGCGGCCGGTTGCGTAGGCGGCAAGCTGGACGAAGCCGAGAATCAAGGCGGTGATCGCGCCCGCCAGGTAGATTGTCCTCAGATCGAGCAACACGCCATGTTCATCCAAGCCGACTTTCGAAGCCTGCTAGCAGATCGGCGTGAACGTTTTGCCAACGAGATGCCAGCATACGGCGCGATACGGCGTGAGCCGATCTATGCCAGGCTGCCGCGATCACATCGATCTCCACAAGCCAAACGCGCGCAGCATCCGGGCCACGATCGTGGTCGGCGGGCAGGCGGCGCTTTCGGCGAAACGGTCTCAGATATTCACAAGGACGGCTCGCTTTCGCAGCGCCAGAGTGTGCTTGTCGCAGCCTTGTCGCGTCCCGCGGCAAGGCTATTCTGGCGCTGGGGAAGCGGGGTTTGGATGCGTTCAACTTGAGAGAGATTGTCATGCTGCTTTCCTTAAAGCGTTTCAGCGCTATTGCCGCCTTTGCGGCCCTATCCTGCAGCCCGTCTTTTGCGCAGAGCCAAGCCGATCAGCTCGCCGTCGCCTATCAGGCTGGCCGCAACCAGCTCGGCGTCATCAGCTACTGCGCCGAGAAGGGGCATGTCGGTGCCGACATCGTCGAGATCCAGACCAAGGTGCTGGCCCTGATTCCGCCGCCGGCCGACAAGAGCGCCGGCGATGCCGCCGAGGCGCTCGGCAAGAAGGGCACGCTCTCGATGATGGGCGTGACCCAGGATATCGAGGCGGTCTCCAAGGCGCAGGGCAGCACGGCGGCGGCTTTCTGCAAGCAGCTCGGCGACGCCGTGAAAACGGCCGCGGCCTCCCTGCCGAAGTGAGATCGACGAGGGCAGCTCCTGCCGGGATCTGGCAGGCTGCGCCTTGACCTCAACCATGATCGAGGTCGTATCGACCCGGCTCCATTCAAACGAGGAAGGAGCCGGGCATGTCCCAGAAGCCAGTCGTCAATATCAGCGTCATCACGCCGAAGCCCGAGTGCTTCGCGGAGTTCATGGAATTGCAGCTCGCCCAGCACCACGCCGTGCGCGGCAAGGTCGATGGGCTGATCGGCGGGCGGCTGTTCCGTTCGCGCGAGGATCGCGACGTCGTCCTGGTGACGATGTTCGAAAGCGAGGAGGCGGCGCTGCGCTTTGCCCGCGACGAGCGTTTCACCAGCCATCTGGCGCGCGTACGCCCCTTGCTGGAGCGCGCGGTGCCGGGTGCCTATGAGGTCGCCTACGAGGTCGGTTCGCTCTGAAGGGCCGACCTCGAGCCTTGCATTCCCGCGCCATCGCGTGTATGGCGCGGCCTATCCCACATGGGGAGCATCACCTCGACACCGAGGCGTTCCGGTGACTGGTCAGCCTATGGCCGGCTCATTCGCTCCCCAGAGGCTCAACCGGAAGGACAAGAATACCATGGCTCTGCCTGATTTCTCCATGCGTCAGCTGCTCGAGGCCGGCGCCCACTTCGGCCACCAGGCTCACCGCTGGAACCCGAAGATGTCGCCGTTCATCTACGGGACGCGCAACAACATCCACATCCTCGACCTGTCGCAGTCGGTGCCGATGCTGTCGCGCGCCCTGCAGGCGGTCAGCGACACCGTCGCCCGCGGCGGCCGCGTCCTCTTCGTCGGCACCAAGCGCCAGGCGCAGGACGCCATCGCCGACGCCGCCAAGCGCTCGGCCCAGTACTATGTCAACTCCCGCTGGCTCGGCGGCATGCTGACCAACTGGAAGACCATCTCGGCCTCGATCCAGCGCCTGCGCAAGGTCGACGAGCTGCTCTCCGGCGGCGGCACCGGCCTGACCAAGAAGGAGCGCCTGATGCTGGCGCGCGAGCGCGACAAGCTCGAGAAGGCGCTCGGCGGCATCAAGGACATGGGCGGCACGCCCGACATGATCTTCGTGATCGACACCAACAAGGAGCAGCTGGCGATCAAGGAGGCTCAGCGCCTCGGCATCCCGGTCGCCGCCATCGTCGACTCGAACTCGGATCCGGACGGCATCACCTTCCCGGTCCCGGCCAATGACGACGCCGGCCGCGCCATCCAGCTCTATTGCGACCTGATCGCCCGCTCGGCCATCGACGGCATCTCGCGCGCTTCGGGCGACAGCGGCATCGATCTCGGCGCCGCCGAGGCCCCGATCGTCGAGATGGCGATCGCCGAGCCGGCCGCTGCCGAAGGCCAGTCCTTCGAGCTGTTGACCGCGCCGCGCGGTGCTCCTGACGATTTCATGCGCCTCTCGGGCATGGGCCCGGAGATCGTGCAGAAGCTCAATGACGGCGGCATCTTCCACTTCTGGCAGCTCGCTGCCATGAGCCCGGCCGATGTCAGCAAGGTCGATCACGACCTGAAGCTGGCCGGCCGCATCGAGAGCCAGGGCTGGGTTGCCCAGGCCCGCGATCTCGCCGACGCCTGATCTTACGGATTGCGACGCGTCATCGGCGCGTCGCACTTCGATACCTGATTAAGCCCAAGCAGCGCCGACGCCGGAAACGGGCCGTCGGCGTTTGCCAATGGGGACGGATTTAGAGTTGCGGCACGCCACCGGGCGGCGCCGCCAGATAGCAAGGACGACGCAAATGGCTGCGATCACCGCCGGCATGGTGAAGGAACTCCGCGACAAGACCGGCGCGGGCATGATGGACTGCAAGGCCGCGCTCTCGGCCACCGACGGCAATATGGAAGCCGCCATCGACTGGCTGCGTGCCAAGGGCCTGTCGAAGGCCGCCAAGAAGGCCGGCCGCGTCGCCGCCGAGGGCCTCGTCGCCGTCGCCGTGCGTGGCCATAGCGGCGTCGTGGTCGAGGTCAACTCCGAAACCGACTTCGTCGCCCGCAACCTCGAATTCCAGGCGCTGGCCCGCACCATCGCCGATGTCGCGCTCGAGCGCGGGGGCGACGTGGAGGCGCTGGCCGCCCATCACTATCCGGGCGGCGGCACCGTCGCCGACGCGATCGCCAACGCCATCGCCACCATCGGCGAGAACATGACGCTGCGCCGCGTGGCCCAGGTCTCGGTTTCGTCCGGCGTGATCGGCTCCTATGTCCATGGCGCGATCGCCGATGGCCTCGGCAAGATCGGCGTCATCGTCGGCCTGGAAACCAGCGGCAAGGGCGACGAGCTCGCCGCGCTCGGCCGTCAGCTCGCCATGCATGTCGCCGCGACCAATCCGGTGGCGCTCGACCTCGCTTCGGTCGACCCGGCGGTGCTGGAGCGCGAAAAGGCGATCCTGGCCGAGAAGAACGCTGGCAAGCCCGAGCATGTGCTCGCCAAGATCGTCGAGAGCGGGCTGAAGAGCTATGCCAAGGAGTACTGCCTGCTCGATCAGGCCTATATCCATGATGGCTCGAAGTCGGTCGCCCAGGTGCTGAAGGAAGCCGAAGGCAAGGTCGGCGGTCCGGTCAAGCTCACCGGCTTCGCCCGCTTCGCGCTCGGCGAGGGCATCGAGAAGGAAGAGACCGACTTCGCTGCCGAAGTCGCGGCGGCGGGCGGCACCACGGGCTGACAAGCCCGTTGATAGAACGCAGAAAGGCCGCGCCTCGCGCGGCCTTTTTTGTAAGTAAGGAAGGCCGGTCCGCCGATTCTGTTGGGCCGGTATATGGCGCAAGCAGTGGAGAGCCCCGATGAGACCTAAACGCGTTCTCGTGAAGCTCTCCGGCGAAGCCCTTGCAGGACCTCAGGGAAATGGCCTGGATGGCGCGACGCTGACAGCGCTCGCCGCCGACATTTCCCATGCTTCGCGCGAGGGCGTCGAGATCGGCATCGTTGTCGGCGGCGGCAATTTCTTCCGCGGCGTCCAGGGACTCACCAAGGGGCTCGACCGCACCAGCGCCGACTCGATCGGCATGCTGGGCACAGTGATGAACGCGCTCGCGCTCGAGCATGCGATCGAGAGCGCCGGCGCCCCGGCTCGCGCCATGTCGGCGGTGCCGATGCCCTCGCTCTGCGAGAGCTATGCGCGCAAACGCGCGCTCGACCATCTCAGCAACGGCAAGGTCGTGATCCTCGGTGGCGGCACCGGCAATCCCTATTTTACCACCGACACCGGCGCGGCGCTGCGTGCGGCCGAGCTCGATTGCAGCCATCTGCTCAAGGCGACGCAGGTCGACGGCGTCTATTCTGCCGATCCGAAGAAGGACCCGAGCGCGACCCGCTATGACACGCTGACCCATGAGGATGCGATCAAGCGCGACCTCAAGGTGATGGACACGGCCGCCTTCGCACTGGCGCGCGACGCGGCGCTCACCATCGTCGTCTTCTCGATCGCCGAGCCGGGCATGCTCGCGGCCGTGCTGCGCGGCGAGGGCAGGGCGACCTACGTCACGCCGTGACTGGCTCGCATCAAGGGCGAACGCTGGTTCGCCTTTGATGCCTTATCTCTTTGTTTTTACGCAATCCCGGACGCAAAACCGCTGCGCACTTTTGCTGGAATTGCTTTAGTAGTTCGGCCAGTTGCCGGGCGTCATGATTTCCAGCAGGTGGCCGTCCGGATCGCGGAAATAGACGCTTGTTCCGCCGCGATTCCAGTGCATACGGCCTTCGATCGGCACGCCGTGACGCTCCAACTGCGCTTCCCAGCCGGGCAGCTCGTCGGCATCGACGGCAAAGCAGAGGTGCAGCGGGCCGTGGCCGTCATGCGGCGGGATGCTGCCGCGCTCTGAGACTTGCGTCTGGACAGAGGCGCCGCGCAGGAACAGCAGCAGGACGTTCTGGCCGCCGATATCATAGGCGTAGAGCGTCCTGGTCCTGAGCATCGACGAGAGACCGAGCTGTCCCTCATAGAAGGCCGCGGCGCGATCGAGATCGTCGACATAGAGCGCGGTTTCGACGATGCGGTTCAGCCTGGGCATGAAACATCTCCTCGTCTATACGGTGGGCGGTTCACGCTGCCGCATGAACTGACCTAGGATGCGCTCCTCGCCTTGGCCAGCACGCAGCCGGCCTCTCGGTCATTTTGGCGCGTCCGAGAGCCGATTCCCCTTGCGGACCTATCAAGGAGAATGCTGTTGACGCATAAATCCTTGACCCTGTGGCGGCTGCTCGCCATGGTCGCGCGCATTTCCGGCTTCCTCCAGCCGGTTTCGACAAGGTTTTGAAGACGATGGCCCAGACTACTTTCGATCTCGCCGATCTGAATCGCCGCATGGATGGCGGCGTGCAGAAGTTCAAGAGCGACCTGGCTTCGCTTCGCACCGGCCGCGCTTCCGCCAATGTGCTCGATCCGATCACGGTCGAGGCCTATGGCGCCCGCACGCCGCTGAGCCAGCTCGCCACCGTCAGCGTCCCCGAGCCGCGCCTGCTCTCGGTCCAGGTCTGGGACCGCAGCATGGTCCAGGCCGTGGAGAAGGCGATCCGCGAATCCGATCTCGGCCTCAATCCGCAGACCGAGGGGCAGGTGCTGCGCATCCGCATCCCGGAGCTCAACGAGCAGCGCCGCAAGGAGATGGTCAAGGTCGCGCACAAATACGCCGAAGACGCCAAGGTGGCCGTCCGGCATGTGCGTCGCGACGGTATGGACCTGATCAAGAAGCTGGAGAAGGACGGGCATATGCCCAAGGACGACGTCACCAAGCAGACCGACCTCGTCCAGAAGGCGACCGACAAGCATATCGGCGAGATCGATCAGGCACTCGCTGCCAAGGAAAAGGAAATCCTGCACGTCTAAAGTGCATGACGCGCCGCCGTCCTGTATCATCGACGCAATGAACGTTCGGCCTAGAAGAGGCATTTGATGTCAGACGGCGCGCGCCCGGCAGTTCCCGCCCATGTCGCCATCATCATGGACGGCAATGGCCGCTGGGCTCAGATGCGCGGCCTGCCGCGGCAGGAGGGCCATCGACGCGGACTGGAGGCGCTGCGCCGCACGGTGCGCAACGCCGCCGAGCTCGGCATCCGCGTCCTGACGCTCTATTCGTTCTCGACCGAGAACTGGCGCCGGCCGATGGCCGAGGTCTCGTTCCTGATGGGGCTGCTGCGCCGTTTCGTCGAGAACGATCTCGCCGAGCTCAACGAATCCGGCGTGCGCGTGCGCATCATCGGCAGTCGCGACGATCTCGCGCCCGACCTGCGCGCGCTCGTCGAGCGGGCCGAGGCGATGACGGAAGGCAATACCGGTCTCACCCTCGTCGTCGCCTTCAACTATGGCTCCCGCGACGAGATCACGCGCGTAGCCAAGCGCCTCGCGCAAGAGGTCGCCGCCGGCCGGCTCCAACCCGAGGCGATCGACGAGACGGTGCTGTCCTCGCATCTCGACACCGGCGCATTGCCGGATCCGGACTTGGTGATCCGCACCTCCGGCGAGACCCGGATCTCGAATTTCCTGCTCTGGCAGGCGGCCTATGCCGAGTTCATCTTTGCGCCCGTGCTCTGGCCGGATTTCGACCGCAAGGCACTGGAAGACGCGCTGGCCGAGTTCGATCGCCGCGAGCGTCGCTATGGCGGTGTCGGCCAGCCGGCCACAGCCAAGATGGGGGTCGCGTGAATGAGGGGGGCGCCAAAGCGGGCGCTTCCGAGCTTCGCCTCCGCGTCATCTCGGCGCTGGTGCTCGCCGCGGTCGTTCTGGGCATCACCCTGCTTGGCGGTTGGCCCTTCCGCCTGATCTGGACTGCCGTCGCTGGCGTCGTCGCCTATGAATGGCTCGCCATGGTCAGCCGCCGCAACGCCGTCGCAGGCGGGATCGGCGTCGGACTGGCCGGGCTCGCGCTCGGTTTCCTGCCACTGAGCGGCGCGGCGCTCGCGGGCGTCGCGGCCCTCGCCGGGCTGATCGGCGCGATCGTCACGACACAGACCAGCAATCAGCGTGTGCTCGAAGCCTGCGGCGTCGCCTATGCGCTCTGCTTTGCGTTGGTGACGCCGGCGCTGCGCGAGACGCCTCAGCTCGGGCTGGCTTTGATCATCTGGACCTTCGCCGTGGTCTGGCTCACCGACATCGCCGCCTATTTCACCGGGCGGGCGCTGGGCGGGCCGAAGCTGCTGCCGAAGGTCAGCCCGAAGAAGACCTGGTCGGGCGCGCTTGGCGGCGCGGCCGCAGGAACCCTATGCGGCACTGCCGTCTGGGCCTATTTCTTCCCGGGGCTGCTATCGGGGCTGTGGCCGGTGCTCGTGGTCTCGCTCGTCGCTTCGGCGGCGAGCCAGGCCGGCGATCTCTTCGAATCGTCGATCAAGCGGCGCTTCGGCGCCAAGGATTCGAGCCATCTGATTCCTGGCCACGGCGGCTTCCTCGATCGGCTCGACGGCTATTGGGCTGTGCTGGTCTTTGCCGGCCCGCTGCTTTATCTGGCGCGCTTGGGACACTGATCGTCAGATGCGCCGCACCGTCACCATATTGGGAGCCACCGGCTCCATCGGCCGCTCGACGCGCGCCGTGATCGCCGAGAACCCGGAGCGGCTCGCGGTCGCTGCGGTTGTTGCCGGGCGCGATGCGGCGAGGTTGGCGCAGATCGCCCGCGAGACTGGCGCAAGCTTCGCGGCGATCGCGGATGAAGGGCAGGGCGAGGAACTGGCTGCGGCACTGGCCGGCAGCGGCATCCGCCACGGTGCCGGCCGGGAGGCGGTGCTCGAAGCGGTTTCGCGTGACAGCGACATCGTGGTCAGCGCGATTTCGGGAGCGGCCGGGCTGGAGGCGACCTTCGCGGCGCTGACGCCGGGACGGGTCGTCGCGCTCGCCAACAAGGAAAGCCTGGTCTGCGCCGGAGCCGCGGTGATGGCGCGGGCGAGCGCGGTCGGCGCCCGCATCCTGCCGCTCGATTCCGAGCACAATGCCCTGTTCCAGGTGCTGGGAAGCGAACCGATCTCGGCAGTTCACACGATGACGTTGACCGCATCGGGCGGCCCGTTCCGCACCTGGTCGGCCGAGGCGATCGCCGCCGCCACGCCGGCGCAGGCGCTGGCCCATCCCAATTATGCGATGGGCGCCAAGATCACGATCGACTCCGCCAGCATGATGAACAAGGGACTGGAGCTGATCGAGGCCTCGTTCCTGTTCGGGCTCGGCGCCGTCCAGCTCGAGGTGTTGGTCCACCCGCAGCAGATCGTGCACGGGCTCGTCACCTTCCGCGACGGCTCGGTCAGCGCCGGCCTGGCGGTGCCGGACATGCGTGTCGCAGCCGCCCATTGCCTTGGGGTCGACGGCCGGCTCGATGCGCCGCAGAACCGCTTCCTCGATCTGGTCGCGACCGGCCCGCTTG
>DASYHC010000086.1:0-2172 GCA_035998995.1 Allobosea sp. | reverse complement strand
TCGACATCCTCGTGAACAATGCCGGGATCTGGCATTATGGCGAGGTCGGCAGCTGGGGCATCGACGAGATCGACAAGGTCATTGCGGTCAATGTCCGCGCCGTGATCGTCGCCTCGCAGGCAGCGGCCAAGCACCTGTCCGATGGAGGGCGGATCATCACCACCGGCTCGTGCCTGGCCGAGCGCGTGATGGAGCCCGGGATCGCGCTCTATGCGATGAGCAAGGCGGCGCTGATCGGCTTTACCAAGGCTCTCGCCCGCGATCTCGGGCCGCGCGGCATCACCGTCAATGTCGTCCATCCCGGCTCGACCGACACCGACATGAACCCTGCCGATGGCGATCATGCCGAGGCGCAGCGCCTGCGCATGGCGATCCCGCGCTTCGGCAAGGCCGAGGACATCGCCGGGCTGATCGCCTATCTCGCCAGCGAGGAGGGGCGCTTCATCACCGGCACGGGGATCGCCATCGATGGCGGTGCGAACACGTAAGCGGTCGCCTTCGACCCCACAGCCCTCATCCAGAGGAGGCCCGAAAGGGCCGTCTCGAACGATGGTTCAGCTGTCTCCTGAGCTTCCTGAAGCATCGTTCGAGACGCAACCTGCGGCTGCTCCTCAGGATGAGGGCTCAGGAGGGGGCGGTGGATCTCAGTGCCCCGGCAGGACGATGATCGTCGGCTTGGCCGGCAGGCTCGCCTTCGACAGCACAATCTGCGGCCGGTCGCGGCGCTCGACCGGCCAGAGATCCTGCGAGCGCGTCAGGAAGCGGTTGAGCGTGCCGCCGCCGAAGAAGTGCATGGGGATCATCACCCGGGCCTGCACGGCTTTCAGCACCTCCAGCATGCCCTCCTGGTCGAGCGTGTAACTGCCGTCGACCGGGAAGAGCACGATGTCGACCCGCCCGAGCGCGCGTAAGTGGCCGGGCTCGAGCGGATGATGGAGATGGCCGAGATGGGCGATGCAGAGCTCGCCGATCTCGAAGACGAACATCGAGTTGCCGTCATAGTCGGTGTCGCCGCCGTAGGTGCGGATATTGGTCGGGACATTGCGCACGCGCATGTCGCCCATGGTGACGTCGTGACGGGCGGCGCCCCGGCCGGACGGATCCCAGCCCGGCAGCACCTGCTTGATGGCCGGGTCGGGCGCACGCGAATAATGCGTCGAATGCGCCTTGTTCATCGTCGCGATGTCGGGCGTCACCGACGGGCGGACATAGTCGTTGTAGTCCGTCGCCGCCTTCACCCCGCCCGCCGTCTCGATCAGGAAGGTGGCGTGGCCGACGAAGGTCAGCCGCACCTCGTCCTTGCCAAGGTTCGCGCGCTGGATCGGCAGGCGATAGCTCGCCATTTCCGGCCTGCAGCCCGGCTCGTTCGCCTGGGCGAGGGCAGGCCGGGCGAGCCCGGTCGCGAGGATGGCGGCCAAGGCGAGCCGCGCCAGCATCGTCGCAACCGTCATCGTCGGCTCCCGGAGCAGTTGGTGCACCGGGAGCTTCCCGCAAAAGCCGGGCCGCGAAAAGCCGGCTGGCGGGTTTGTGAAGGGGCCTAGGCCAGCCTCGAATTCATCGAGCCCTCATCCTGAGGAGCCATCTCGTCAGAGATGGCGTCTCGAAGGATGGTCCAGGAGGCTCCGGAACGAGCTGGAGCATCCTTCGAGACGGCCGCTCACGCGGCCTCCTCAGGATGAGGGCTGTGTGTTGTCGCTGGCAGCGAGCTCAGCCCTTGCTCACCCGCACGATCGCGTCGGCGCGCTTCTCCAGGCCGGGCAGCAATTCGAGGCCGAGGCCCGGCGCTTCCGAGACGGTGATCATGCCGTCCTTCATCGCCGGCAACTCGGTGACCAGCTCGGTGTACCAGCCGGTGTAGAAGGCGCGCACCGATTCCTGGATCAGCGCGTTGCGGGCGTGCAGCGAGAAGTGGCAGGACGCGGCGTAGACCACGGGGCCGGTGCAGTCATGCGGCGCGACCGGCGTGTGCCAGGCCTCGGCCATGCCGGCGATCTTGCGCGCTTCCGAGAGGCCGCCGCACCACGACAGGTCGAGCATGACCACGCCGGCCGCCTTGGTCTCGAGATAGTCGCGGAAGGAGTGGGTGTAGGCCAGCGTCTCGGAGGCGCAGACCCAGGCCTTGGAATGGCGGGCGTATTCGCCGAGATCCTGGACGTTGTCGAGGCGGAACGG
>DASYHC010000084.1:0-41287 GCA_035998995.1 Allobosea sp. | reverse complement strand
CTGCTCGCCGCACCCTTTCGCATTTGGCAAACGCTGCTCCGCGTTCTGTTCATCCTCATCGTCGCGCTTTTCGTCGTCGGCTTCGGCGGCCGGTTCTTCCTCGAACAAATGGGCTTCGGCCCCGGCTCGATTCCCTTTATCGCGCTCGATCTCGTCACGATGCTGGTGCTGGCCGCGATCACCTTCCGGCTCGTCACCAATCCGCTGATTATCCATTTCGGGGATATGGACGGCGAAACCCACGGCTCGGCCCGCTTCGCCACCAACAAGGAAGTGGCTCCCCTCACCCGCGCCGATACCGGCCTGCTGATCGGCCGCGATCCAAAATCAAAGCGGCCGCTGCGCTATGACGGCCCGGCCCATCTGCTGACCATGGCACCGACGCGCACCGGCAAGGGCGTGGGAACCATCATCCCCAACCTGCTCACCGCCGACCGCTCCGTGATCTGCATCGACCCAAAAGGCGAAAATGCCAAAATCGCCGGCCGCGCCCGCCAGCAATTCGGCCCGGTCCATGTCCTCGACCCCTTCGGTGTCACCGGCCAGCCCTCGGCCGCCTTCAATCCTCTCGACCAGCTCGACCCGGCCGGCCTCGATGTCGCGGAAGATGCAAGCACCTTGGCCGACGCCCTCGTGTTCGATGAACCGGGCATGGCCGGCGAAGCGCATTGGAACGAGGAAGCCAAGGCGCTCGTTGCCGGCCTGATCCTCCACATTGCCGCCAGCGAGCCGCGCGACAGGCGAAACCTCGCCGCCCTGCGCGAAGCCCTCACCCTCGCCCCTGAAGCCTTCGCCGCGCTCCTGAAGGACATGCAGGCGTCAACGGCCGCCTCCGGCCTGATCGCCCGCGCCGCAAACCGCCACCTCGGTAAATCCGACCGAGAGGCCGCCGGCGTCCTCTCGGCCGCGCAGCGCCATACCCATTTTCTCGACAGCCCGCGCATGGTCGCCGTTCTCGGCCGATCCGATTTCGGCTTTGCCGATCTCAAGCGCCGCAACGTCTCGGTGTTCCTCGTCCTGCCGCCCGATCGGCTCGCCACCTATTCCCGCTGGCTGCGCCTGCTCGTCTCGCAAAGCCTGATCGACATGGCCCGCGATCCCGCCAAGCCGGCCGCCCCGGTCCTCTATCTACTGGATGAGTTCGCCGCCCTCGGCCATCTGGCCCCCGTCGAGCGCGCCATGGGCCTCATGGCCGGCTACGGCGTCCAGCTCTGGCCGATCCTGCAAGACGTTCACCAGCTCCGCGCCACCTATGGGCAACGCGCCGGCACCTTCCTGTCAAATGCCGGCGTCCTACAAGTGTTCGGCGTCAACGATCACGACAGCGCCCGGCTTGTCTCCGATCTGCTCGGGCAGGAAACCGTTGTGTTCCAGACTATGAGCCGGGCGCTCGATTCCGACAAATCCGGCATTTCCTACGGCGAGCAACACACGGCCCGCCCGCTGCTGACCCCCGATGAAGTCCGCAACCTGCCGCAGCATGTCGAATTGCTGTTCCTCGCCGGGCAACGGCCGATCGTCGCCGGCAAGCTCGCCTATTATGCCGATTCCGAGTTCCGGGGGCTGTATGACGCTCCCTGACGTAACAAGAAGCGGACCCGGCGCTTTGCGCCGGGACTTTGTTACGAACGGCCCTCCGGCCGGCCCGCTCTCATCATCTAGGGCCGTAGGGACGGCCGGGGGGCGGGCCACACGCGCAAGCATTAGCGTATTTAGCTATTTACGTATCAACGTGCATAAGGCTCGATCGGCGGCAATCCGTGCTGTGCCAGAACGGCCGAAAGCCCGGCCTCGGCCATCGCCTGAATTGTCGTGCCCTCTGCATCTGCGAGCTGGCGAAGGCGCTGCCAGTCCGATCGCCGGACCTTGACCGTAAGCGCGACAGTCTCGCCCCCTCCCCTCTTTCGCCTCGGCGTCGGGATTTCCACGGCCGGGCGGTCGTCCTCGATCGCTGCAAGGCTGGTGGCTTCCGCGCCGGCCCTCGGGCGGGTGAAGGCCGCGAGGCCGGTTGCTTTCTTTGCCATAGGTTTCGCTCCTTCAATACGCTCTTACGTATTTAGCTATTTACGTTCTAAGGCGTCCTTGATCCACGCCCACAAAGCCCGGATTTCCTCGGCTGCCCTGCCCTCGGCCTCAAACTCCGTCACGGCGCTGCCGGTCGTGACGGCGCGGGCGAACGCGCGCCGGTCGGTAATCTCGCCGGGGACGATCGGCAGGCCGTAGGCTTCCAGCGCCGCGCGCGTCTCCCCGATCTCGGGCGCGCGGAACGGGCAGGCGGACAGGACGAACGCACCGCGCACCTTCGCGGCCGTCACGATCTCGACGGCGGCCGGGACCGCAGCGAGGTCAAACGCGGAAGGTCGGACCGGAATCAAGACCAGCTCCGACCTTCGGGCTATCTGGCCGGCCGCCGGGGCGGCATGGGGCGGGGCGTCCACTACTGCCAAGGTCATACCCTCGCCCTCGGCCGCCCTAAGCGCGGCGTCCAACTCCCCGGCCTGCGCCGTGGCGACGATCGGCGTTCCGGCTTCCCGCGCGCTCGCCCATGCGGTCGCGCTTTCCTGTGGGTCCGCGTCGATGACGCAAACCCGTTCGCCGGTCGCCTCGGCCGCCACGGCGGTATGAACCGAAAGCGTGGTTTTTCCGCTCCCGCCCTTCTGGCTCAAAAACGCAATGACGTTCATGCGTCAATCCTTCTTTGCGTGAATACGTATTAAAGCATATAGCTAAGGACGTTAATACGTCTTTAAGTTAGTGCGGCCATTCCTCGGCCGGCCAGTCCCGCGACGTGTGAATGACGCGCACGATCACGACGCTTTCCCGGCCCGCTACGTCCCGCAGCTCATAGGCGATGATGTAGGGATGACGGGCGAGGGACTTTTCATAGGTCCCGCTCACCCGCCCCGGCCGGCCGGTCGCAAATTCGCCGAGCTTGTTCCCGGCGTCCTCGATCGCGTCCACGACCCGTTCGGCGGCGAATGGGTTGTCCTCTGCGATATAGCGCAGGATTTCGAGGTTATCCCGCTGCGCCTCAATCGACCAGACAACCGGCCTCATCCGCGCGCGGCTTTCCGGCGCTTCGCTTCCTCGATAACCTCACGCATTTCCGCGACGGCCTGCGCATGAGGGATCACTCGGCCGGCCGCCGCATCAGCCATGCCGCGCTTGATACCGTCGATGATTTCAAGCTCGCGATCGACATAGGCGGCGACGGCCTCGCCGGCGAGGAAGGATTTGCTTCGCTGCGTGTCGTTCGCGATCCGGTCGAGCTTTTCTTTCACATCGGCCCTAACCCGAATCGTCATGGTGGTGCTGGCGGTCATGGAATCGCCTCCGTGTGTTGAATTGTGTACATCCTAGCACGGTTTCCCAGCCGCCGCTATCGCCTTCTATCAAGGTAATACGTTTACACGTCAATACGTATTAACGTAAATAATTAAGCACCGCCCTTGCCCCTCGCTCCCTCTCGAAAGCCCATAGGACGCTGGCCGCAGGCGCGAACGGTGCGGATTAGGTGGTGAGGGTGCCGCTTCCCGGCCCGCTTATACGCGGGCCGGAACCGCCGCAGGGCCGCGAAAGCGGCCCGAACAGCGGCGACCGCTTATGTTTCCCCTTTTAGATATAGATGAGATGGGGATTCAGTCTGGTTATCGGACTCACGTTTCATCACACTCTTTGCCAGCATCACGAGGGCCTTTCCGAGCGGGCCATCGCCGGCGTCGAGCTGCGTTCGCTCATCGAGGGGCAGGGTGGTCTTGTAGGCGTTAATTGCCTCGCTCCAAGCCCGCTGATCCTGTCCATGATCGGCAGGCGGGGGCGAGGCCTTGCCGAACCGGCCGAGAAACTGACGGGCCTTTTCCGGCAGGGACAGGCGATAGGCGTTGCTCGTCTGCTGGACCTGTGGGCCGCGCCCCTCGTTGCCGGTCGGCTCGTAGCGCCGCAGCCAGTCGATGAAACCATGCGCCCGCAGGTTCTTCAGCGCCCGCACGATCGAATCCCGCGACCGGCCGAGCCGATCCATGATCGTGGTGATTGATGGCTCAAGCCGGCCGGTGCGGAAGTCGATGAGATTGACGAACAGCCGCAGCACGTCGAGCGCCACCGATCCTAGCGGGCCGCTGCGCTCGCCCTTCTCGTGCAATCCGGCCTCGTTGTAGATTTCGGCCGCCTTCAAGATCGCCTGCACGTCCTTGCGTGTCGTCGGCCGCCATATACGACCCTCCGATCGCCCCCGGATATGACTATGCCGGCGAACTGGCGTCGGGCATCGCTCGGCCGGGGGGGGCAGGACCAGGCTAAAGGTTCCCTGTCCTGATCCCTGCAAGGCGGCCCGGCGCTCATGGGCGAGCGTCGTAAGCTCCCCGGCCTCGTCGTCGGTGAGCTGGCCCGCGCCGTATCGGCTCCAAACCTCCCGCATGATCTCATCAAGCGCGTTCCCGCGCGCGCAGCCGATCGCGGCCGCGTAGTGCGTCCTCAACATATGCCCTCGTCCTTCCATTTGAAGGACATGACGGCGCGGACGGCAGGCACGGCGCTCCCGTTTCCGCAAGAATCAATCTTGCGAATTGGAGTGCTCTAGCGTAGATAGGGGGAGACTTATCGGCCCCGGCTCTACGGTGTGTCTGACGGCCTACAAAAACGCTCGACCGTTGGCGCGGTCGGGCGTTTTGCCGTTATGTCCCTTGCTTCGCTTCGATATAGAACCTCAACGCTTCTTCGATGATCGGCGCGCGAGCTGACGCGCCCCGTTGCTCCTTGATCCTGTCGATTGCCTCGACAAGCTCGCCCGGAACATAGGTATTCAACGCCACGCGGCCGGCCGCGATCTGCCGCGCCCTGTGGGCGGCAACGCCCCTGCGAATCTCTTCCGCGCGTTCCTTCATGTTTACAACTAAGAGCAAGCCGCCCGATTCTGCAATCCCTTGCGGAAGGAACCGGGAAAGGCACTACTTCTAGGATCGGCAGCTAAACGTAGTAACGTCAATGCGTATTCACGTTATTGCGTTCTAGGGGCTCTGTGGTCATTTCTACATTAATACACGCTAAGGGCATTTTGCAGGTGACGGGAAACACATGATTTCCGCTCACCGTGATCGCGGGGCAAACTGGCCACGCAATAGGGCCATTTTTTGCGCGACAAACCCTGTCGGAATGTTAGGCTGTGCGGCAACACCTGATTTGAGGTTTGTCGCACATGTTGATCGGTTACATGCGGGTATCGAGTAGTGACGAGCGCCAGTCGGTTGCCTTGCAGCGCGATGCCCTGCTCGCGGCCGGGGTCGATGAGCGCCATCTCCATCAGGATCGCGCTTCCGGAGCGCGTGATGACCGGCCGGGTCTGAAGGCATGCCTCGGCGAATTGCGCGAAGGCGATGTCCTGGTCGTCTGGAAGATAGATCGGTTAGGCCGGTCACTCTCCCACTTGATCCGCATCGTCGAGGATTTGAAGGAACGTGGTGTCGCCTTCCGATCTCTCACGGAGGCGATCGACACCACGAATTCGCACGGCGCGTTTCTGTTCAACCTGTTCGGCTCGCTTGCAGAATACGAGAGAGTGCTGATCACCGAGCGGGTCAATGCCGGCCTGGCGGCGGCTCGCCGACGTGGCCGTAAGGGCGGGAGACCTCCAACGATCGATGCGGAAAAGGTCGAGCAGGTTCTAGCTGCTTTGGAAGCTGGCGCCAGCAAGGCGTCCGTGTGCCGGACGTTCAAGGTGGCGCGCTCGACCTTGATCGACACGTTGAAGCGGACTGGATGGACAGGCCCCGGCAAGACCGGCACGCCCGAAACCGTAGTTTGACGAGTGACCGTGGCTGATGGCGTTTCTCGATGAGCAATCGCGTGCCGTTTTATTCGAACCACCCGAAGCTTATGAAGATGCGCAAGCGCGCTATGCACTGACTTCCGAGGATATTGTCTTCGTCAAGGAGCATCGCCGGTCGCATAATCGGCTTGGCTTTGCGATCCAACTCGCACTGGTGCGTGATCTGGGCCGTCTGCTGCGAATAGGCGAAGTTCCACCTCAGGCGGTTGTCTCTGTTGTCGCCGACCAGCTGGGCATCGACCCTGCAGTGTTCGAGTTCTACGCCCAGCGCGACGAAACGCGCCGGGAACACGCGCGCGAGATCGTCTCTGCACTGGAGCTTCAGCCTGTCCGGACGAGTGACTATCGCGAGTTGATAACGGCGGCGGCACGCGAGGCGGCGGCCACTGAACAAGGTGCGCCGATCGCCAAGGCCGTGATCGAAGCCTTGAAGGAACGAAAGTTGCTCGTTCCTATGCCGGAGCTGCTGATCCGTCTGGCACTGGCCGGCCGGGCGGCGGCGCGTCGACAAGCCTATCGCGAATTGATCCGGGATCTGGAGCAGCCTTCGATCGAGGCGCTTGATCAGCTCCTCGCTGAGCGGGCCGGCGATCGGAGCCACCTTGGCTGGATTGCGGAAGCACCTGAAGGGGCGAAGCTGAAGAACCTCAAAGGCTTGATCGCCCGCCTCGAGGTATTGCGCTCAGCCGCCATTCCCGACGACCGTCGCAAGACGATCCATGCCAATCGCTACGGCATCATCGCCAGGGATGCACGCATTCTGCATGCCCGGGAGATACGACGCCTGACATCCGAACGTCGCTACGCCACGCTGGCCGCCTTCGTCATCGAGAGACAGGCGTCGATCACCGACCTGACGATCGACATGTTCTGCAAAATGATTGGGAGCAACCGCCGCAAGGCCGAGATCAGCCGCACGGAACGCCGGCTAAAAGAGGCCGAGGTTCTTGATGGGGTGGCGCTTGAGCATCTCAAGCTCGGCGAGGCGCTTCTGGCCGCTCGTGCGAGCAAAACCGATCTTGCATCGGCGATCGCAGCCTCCCTCGGCTGGGACGGATTGGTCGCCAGCATGGCGGCAGCCAGATCTGTCGTCCACCCTGATCGCAGTAACGAATTCGACGAGCTCATCAAGCGGCACAAATCGTTGCGCAAGCTGGGCAGACTGATGTTCCGCACGTTCTCGTTCCGGTCGTTTCGTGCTGATGATCCGATCCTTGTAGCAGTGGACCATCTGCGCGCGCTCTATGGCGGCCGGAAATTGCCGGCGCAGGTGCCGCTCGCCTTTCTGACCCGCAAATGGCGACGCTGCGTGCGCCCGAACAGTGCCGATATCGACCTGCGCGCCTGGGAAGTGGCGGTCCTCGTTCACCTGCGAGAGCGTCTGAGGGCCGGTGACATCTGGGTCGAAGGCAGCCGGGCATGGCGCAGTTTCGAGGATTATCTTCTGCCTCGGCCGATCTTCGAGCTGATGCGCGCCGAGGGGCGGCTCGGGCTCGCACTCCCCGACAGCTTTGCCGAATGGCGAGCAGAACGGACCGCCACGCTCGATGCGAAGCTGAAAGAGCTGGCAAAGGCGGCGGCTGCCAATGCTATTCCGGATGCAGCGATTTCCGACAAGGGCCTGTCGATCTCGCCGATCCGCGAGGAGGAGCGCGACAGCATCGTCGCGCTCAGCCGCCGACTATATGTTCTGGTGCCACGGATCAGGATCACCAGCCTGCTTGCCGAGGTGCAAAGCTGGACCAAATTCCTCGACAGCTTCACGCATTATCGTACCGGTGAGACGGCAAACGACGAGGCAGCGCTGATGGCAGCGATCCTTGCCGACGCCACCAATGCCGGAGCCGAACGTATGGCGGAAAGCTCACGCGGCGTCACGATCCACCAGATGATGCTGATGGTGGACAGGCATATGCGATCGGAAACCTACGCCACGGCGACCGCCGTGCTGGTCGATGCGCAGCAGGCCCATCCCTTTGCCGCGATCTGGGGTGACGGCCATATCTCCTCCTCGGACGGACAGTTCTTTCCGGCTGGCGGGCGTGGCGAAGCCAGCCTCGACTACAATGCAAAATACGGCAAGCGACCGGGGGCGTCGATCTATGGCTTCCTGTCCAACCGTTTTGCTTCCTTCTTCTCCCGCATGATCCAGGCATCCGAGGGCGAAGCCCCCTACGTTCTCGACGGCCTCCTTCACAACGAAAGCTCCGTCGAAATCTATGAGCACGCAACCGATACCGCGGGCGCCACCGAAACGACGTTCTCCATGTTCCACGCCTTTGGCTACAGGCTCATTCCCCGTATCCGCAATCTCGGCAATCGCAGGCTCTTTGTCATTGATCGCGATCCGGCTTACGAACCGCTCGACGCGCTGATCGCTGGAACCGTCAACATGGCGTCACGACACGAAGGTGGCGAATCTGTCCGACTTTTAAGAACGTATCCGGAACTCAGGTTGGTTTGACCGTGGATGTCGTTGCTTTTTCGGCCTTGAGAGCTTCGTAGAGGGCGGTTTTCCCGATTTTCACGCGGGCCGCGGCTTCCCGGACGTTCAAACCGGCCGCCAGATGCTGGCGGGCTTTGGCAAGTTTGTCCGGGGTTACGACGACTTGTCGGCCACCGCGTCGGCCGCGTTCCTCTGCGGCTTGCAGACCGGCACGTGTTCGTTCCCGGATCAGATCGCGCTCGAACTGTGCCAGCGCGCCGAACAGGTGGAAGACCAGGCGACCGCCGGATGTCGTGGTGTCGATGTTTTCGGTGATGGATCGGAAGCCGACGCCTTTGGCCTCCAGTTCGGTGATGATCTCGATGAGGTGCTTCATCGACCGGCCGAGGCGGTCGAGCTTCCAGACTGTGAGCGTGTCGCCGTCGCGAACGTAGCGGATCGCCTCCGCCAATCCGAGTCGGTCAGTCTTCATGCCGGATGCCTTATCCTCGAACAGCCTTTCACAACCTGCTTTGCGCAAAGCGTCGAGTTGCAGGGCGGTGTCCTGGTCGCCGGTGGAGACCCTTGCATAGCCGATAGCGGTCATGAGACGTGGTTTGTCCGTTTTTCCGTTGAATACGGACATTGTCCGATTTGCCGTTTCATGACAAGGTTTGCGGACAAGAACTGTGGATGCCGCGAAACGTTCGTTTGTCGGACACGCATTTTCCGTTTCGCTGCACTCTCCGCGGCGAAACGGGAAGATCAGAGAATGGCGCGAAGAGCATTACTGAGCGAGGCATGGTGGCAACAGGCGACGATCATCCCGGATAACGAAAGGGAGATCGCCAAACATTACACGCTGGATCGATCGGATCTCGACCTGATCATGCGACAGAACAAGGCCTCGAACAGACTGGGCCTCGCCTGTGTTCTGGCCACGCTACGATACCCTGGCCGACCGCTTGCGGATGGCGAGGTCCTGCCGGCTGGCGTCTTACGATTTCTGGCGCGGCAGATCGGCGTCGATCACCATGAGATCGATCGTTATTTCGAGCGCCCACAGACGCGGCGCGAGCATCTGGCCCTGCTTTTCTACAGAATGCAGATGCGTCCGTTTGTGCCTTCGGACGTGCGGGCACTCACAGGCTGGCTGACACCTGCCGCGCAAACCCTGCGCCAGGCCGATGTATTGGCGGATATGGTCGTGGAAGAACTGCGACGCAGGAGAATTCTTTTGCCAGCGCGGCCAGCGCTCGAAGCCATCATTCATGTGGCAATCAGGCGCGGCATTCGTATTGCTCATCGGGCCTTGGCCGGCGGGATCTCAGAAGGCCAAAAGCTCGATCTGGACAAGCTTCTCGATCCGCGTGAGGGGACAAGCGTGACCATTCTTGCCTGGGCGAGAACGCCGGCATTGTCGCCAGCCGCCGTCAACCTCGACAGAATTGCCGAGCGCATTCGTTTTCTCCGGTCTCTGAACCTGCCGACGACGTTGATGGATCGAATTCCGGCCAAGGTCTTTGACGAATTTGCTGCAGAGGGGACGCGAATGAGCGCGCAGCATCTGCGCGACCTTAACACCGAACGCCGACATGCTGTCCTGGCTGCAACAGTGCTCCACCTTTCCCGCCATCTCACCGATTGCGCGATCGACATGTTCAAGAAACTCATGGGCATCCTGACGCGGCGAGCCAATAACCAGGCGGCTGCTCGCGTCACCCGATCCGTTCGGGAAGTGCAGACGCCGTTGAAGGACGTTTCAAAAGTCTGCCATGCGATCATCAAGGCCAGAGAGAAGGGTGAGGACATGGCCAAAGCGCTTGATCTGGTCATCCAATGGCCAGCTTTTGCAACCAGTGTCCAGGCGGTTGATACGCTGATCGCGCCGGATGTTATCGACGGTAAAATCGAAATGCTCCAGCGCTATCCGACGATCAGGAAACTGGCGCCACAGTTTCTCTCCACTCTCGTGTTCCGCGGTCACGCAGTGGCGGCGAACCTCTTGCGGGCGCTATCCGTGGTCGCGGGTCTATATCGTACGGGCAAAAGGACCATACCCGACAAGGCACCGATCTCCTTTGCGCCGAAGGGCTGGATGCCTCTCATACTCAAAGATGGAAAGATTGATCGCAGGGCTTATGAGCTTTGCCTTTTCAGCGAATTGAAGCGCCGGCTCGATGCGGGCGATATCTGGGTGGAAGGAGCCAAACGCTTCCAGTCTTTCGAAAGCTTTCTCATTCCCACGCCGACATTCGAGCTGATGCGTGAGGAAGGAGCGCTTCCAATCGCCGTTGATACCGATGTCGAGACTTATCTTCGCCAACAGCGCCAGCTGCTGAACGATGGACTGGCTGACCTCTCGCGTCTGGCCGCAGCCGGCGAGCTCGACGATGTAGAACTGACCGGGGCGGGGTTTAGCGTCACGCCGCACAAGGCTATGTTTCCGGATATCGCCAAGTCGCTGAAGCTAAAGGTGGAAAGCCGTCTGCCTGCGATCCGCATCACTGACCTTTTGCTCGAGGTTGACGCCCGAACGGAATTTTCGAACGCCTTTACCCATTTGCGCAGCGGTCGGACGGCCGACAACAAGCTTGCGCTCCTCACCGCCATCCTGGCGGACGGCATCAATCTCGGTCTCACGAGAATGGCGGACGTTTCCCCCGGCATTACGATGCGCCAACTCGCCTGGGCGCACGACTGGCATATTCGCGAGGAAGGTTACACGGCCGCGCACGCCATTCTCGTCAACGCCCAGAGGCAATTGCCTCTGGCAAGCTTGTGGGGCGATGGAACAACGTCATCCTCCGATGGCCAGTATTTTCCGGCGGGCGGACACGCCGAGGCGATCGGCGACCTCAACGGCCGCTATGGTCCCAACCCCGGCGCCAAATTCTACCGGTTCACCTCTGACCAGTACGGCGCTTTCTACATCATCGCCATGAATGCCAATGCGAGCGAAGCCATCTATGTCCTCGATGGACTGCTCTATCATGGCAGCGATCTCGCCATCGAAACCCACTATGTCGATACCGGCGGGGTAAGCGATATGAGCTTCGCCCTTTGCCATCTCGTTGGTTTCCAGATTGTGCCTCGGCTGCGCGGTCTCAAGGATCGCAAGCTCTATCTCTTCCCGGGCGACGCGCCTCCCGAAAACCTGGCGCCGCTCGTTGGCGAGCACATCAACGTCGAGCGGATCAAGGCAAACTGGAACGACATCCTGCGGCTGGTCACGACGATCCGTTCCGGGCAGGTTCGGCCTTCGACCCTGTTGGCAAAGCTGTCCGCATTCCCACGCCAGAACGGACTGGCGTTGGCGCTACGCGATCTCGGTCGCATCAATCGGTCCATCTTTCTGCCCCAGTGGTGGCAGAACCCCGAAATGCGCAGGAACGCGACGGCCGGCCTCAACAAGAGCGAATCCCAGAACACCTTGGCCCGCGCACTGTTCTTCAATCGCCTCGGAGAATTGCGCGACCGGACTTTCGAGAGCCAGTTCTACCGAGCATCTGGACTGAACCTGCTAATCAACGCCATCGTCTACTGGAACACACTCTATCTCGAACCGGCGTTCGCCGAGCTCAACCGCGAGGGCATTCCCACGCCGCTTGACATCATCAAACACATTACCCCACTCGGCTGGCAGCACATCAGTCTCACCGGCGATTACATCTGGACCCCAACAGACGGCGTTGATCTCAGGCCATTGCGGCGCGAAACATCTATCCTCGCAGCGTGATCACCATACGTTCTCAAAAGTCGGACAGATCCAACACTTTCGTGTCGTGACGCCAATGGGTCGGCAAACAGACCGTCATAGGTCCCAGCTCTCTAAGGCTTTGCGATTGAAGTGGGCTCCCTAGTGGGAACCAAGTCACCCCCTCGCCGTTTGCCCTTCGTCAGGCCCGGCCACCTGCTGGGGGTCCCCCTGACTCGATGCTGTGGATGACCTCCGAGCGTCAGTGCGCCCGGGTGCAAGAGTTGACGCAGGCTGCGCCCGGGCGTTTTCCAGGATCGCGTTACACACTCACCAAACCTTGCGAATCCTTCCCCTCTGTGGGACGAAAGGGATGCTCCAAGTCAGTTAGCGAGCCGAGGACCCAAGGCCTCGGCTCTTTCAAACAGTGCTGGAACATCAACAGCGGCTGAACGTTGTGATACTATGCCCCCAACCTTGTTACTGCCCCGGCAAACATTGCCGGGGCATTTTTAGTGGGGGACTTGCTGTGATAGGAATGCACCTGCCACCGCGGAAAACCAAAGCAGGTCCAAAGGTCGGCGACACTCTGGTCATTGGACTAAAGATTATGCGGGGCTGGGAAGATGGGCGGACGGGTTATCGAAATGCCCAACGGCAATAGAGGACCTTTCCGCTTGATCGTGCCGATGTCCGGGCCAGCAGACGAGATACTGGTGCCGATGGTCTGGGACAATCCGGAGCGGTGGTGCTGCCCCGACGCATTTGAGCTCGACTACTGTATGGCGTACTTCTTGACTATGGCTCGCATCGAAGGATTGTCGGTCAGAGATCTTTTGTCTCCCTTCAGGACCAAAGCAAGGACCGATACACTGGCTTCCATATTGGACAGATAATTGCTTCCCCAGTCCGACTTGTCAGCCATTCCCGGTAGATGAGCGGCGAAAGTTGCTATTGTGCGAGCTCTCTCTAGATCAGCTTTCACCATCTCCTCAAGAGCTGCATGCGGTACCCGCTCTAGCGGTATTCCCGCCACCCTCAGCCCGTTTTTGAAGAAGGTCATACCGGCTCTTTCCGGCGCCAATTTCAATGCCACCAAGCCAATCAACCTCTTCAGCATAGCGCGCTTCCCATTTGGCGCGAGACAGATCCATGACGCGACCAGGATTTTGCCTGCGGGCCGTTGTTTACCTTAGGCAACCGCATTGTACAGCAGCAGGGCATTGAGCTCCTCATAGCTGGTCACCCGCAGGCGGGGCGTGAAGAAGCGCTCCCGTACCAGCCCGACCTGGTTCTCGACCTGCCCCTTCTCCCAACCCGAGGCTGGTGTGCAGGCGACGGGGTCGATCAGGTAATGCCCGCACATCTGAAGGAACCGGCGGTTGTAGGTCCGCTCCTTGCCCACCAGGATGGTATCGACCGCGGTCTTCATGTTGTCGTAGACCCGTCCGGCGAGAGGACGGTGAGCGATGCGCTCTCCGCGAGGCGCTTTAGCGCACGAGATACAGGTATGTGCCAGTTCCCGTCTGAGAGGCGCTAAAATGAGCCCCGTCTTCCCAGCGCTCTGCTAGCCGTCATATGCCACCCGGAAACCTGCATTGCTGGCGCTCGACTCGGCGGTCAGGGCCATGCGCGCAGCTATGCGGTACCGGTAGCAATAGCTGATGTGGCAGAGAAAAGAGCCGCCCTTGAGCACCTTCTCCTGTGTACGTGAGGCATTCTCGTTTCGGGCCTTAGCCTGGCGGCTGAGCGAGCGAACCCGGAAAGCATCCGCGGTCCACTCCCACACATTGCCTGCCATCCCGTAAAGTCCGGCCCCATTCGGAGGGAACCCCCTCACGCGACGTGAGCTTGGCGAGCAGCGGCAGCATGGCCTCGTCGAGAAAGCCGGACGCGACACCGTTGCGGAAAACCCGATTGGTAACATCCATGGCCACCCCTTCGCGTGGCTTGGATGGTATCAGTGTCTGCGGATACGCTATCTTCACTCCGGCGAATGGATCGCGATAGTGATTATCCTGCATGCTATACCGCATCATCGTGCGCACATTGGCGACGTAGCTATCTTTCATGGTCTTCAACGCGAAGGTCTTGTTTTCCTCCAAGACATCGCGAGTTGACTTGCCTTCCATATCCGCACGTTTGGTGACGTTCGCCGGCCAGTACTGCATCCTGCTGACGAAGGCCTGAAGATGGGACGGGAAGTATTTGTCGGGCGTGCGGTCACCAACCACATCCAGAAACGCTTGTCGGCGAAGCTTTAGGATGGAAATGTCCGCATGATTTTCACCGTCGCGCTCGATGCGCATGTCGATGTAGGCCTGCGAGATTTCACTGAAAAGCGGCAGCAATGAGTGGCTGGAGCGGGTCTGCCCCGCGGCCGACTTGTCGGATCGAAAGCCGGGGACGGCGCAGGCGGTGCCACGTCGCTCACTGCCGCCAGCGCAGCCAGTGCGTCATCTGGCTGCGACGCAATACGCAGAACATCGCTAAGGGCGTTACGAGTCAGCGCATCGGCGTTGTCGATGATGACCGAAGCGCCGGCGCTGCCCTTGGCAACCTCGCTTTGGATAAGTTGCAGCGACCTCAGCGCCGCACCAAGCCCATTGGCGAGACCGTTGACGCGCGACGGCTGGGTCACCGCCTGCTTGATGGCATTTTGACAGGCATCGATGACGTGCCGGACGAGAGCGGTTTCACTGGGCGGCGGCGAGCTCATGGGCATTGCGTTCCTGATATCGGCAGCTGCGGCACAGATCGTTTGGCACAGCGTGGCGAGTTGCTGCGCCAACGCCTTGGCCTCGACGCGGCTGCGCGGACCTATCTGGACGCGGAGAATAGCCGCCGCGCAGACTCTGCTGCAGCGTGTTCGCGGGCCATCATGTCAAGAATTTTGGTCATTTCTCGCCATCCAGATCTGCCAGCATCGCGCCGGCGATTTCACCGACGCGGTTGGTCGCCTTATTCATGCGCTCGATCTCCCCGAGCAGGGCCTGCGCAACCTTGCTGTAGACGTCATCCGTCACCTCGCGGGTGCCGTCGGCGATCTTTTGCATCAGCGCCGGCGACAAGCCGGAAAGACGCGCCAGCGGGCTTTGCCAACGCGTCTCGCCGAACAACAACTGACCGGCGGCGACAACGCGATCGCGGCGTGTGGTTTTCTTGGCCATCACGCATTCTCGCCAACGAGGAGCGCGATCTCAGATTTGAGCGCTGCGTCATACTTATGGCTAATGAAACTGCGGGCGACACGCGAATCTTTGAAATTATCGATCCAGATCCAGCTTCTATCCTCTTCTACTAGCTTCCCTTAAGCAAAGGTCTGCGCGATATCGCCCCTCGCGTTGATAAGAGAGCTAATCGAGTCGAGCGTTTCGCTCTGGGAGGTTCTTCGCCCAATGGCAGCGAAAACTGTCCAGCTTGGCGCAAGGCCGTATTCGGCTCGGACGATGCCATAGCGGTCCGTAATTCCCATGTATCCCCAAGGCTGCTGGAAATTGGACCCCGGAGCGGGTGGCGCAGGGATGGAGAATCCGGGCCGTACGCTCATCTTGTTTAGAGGCTGATCTCGCGTTTGATCATGATAGCCGAGGTCCACTGACATTCGGAATCGCTCGCCGCGATAGTCCAGAGCGAGAGCGCACTGTCTGTCGAGCGGAGTGCCTCCGTTTCGATAGACGCCGTTGAACCGCATGCCGAACTCTTTCGCGTCACCAAACCGCCGTCCGAAATCGATATGGGTGCCGAGCTGGCTTCTCGAGTCGTATGTCGCCGTCAGTTGTGTCACCGGCGTGTCGAGCGCGCGCTTGGGCACGGCGTTGATCGCCCCTCCCAGGCTTCCATGAAGGCTGGCGCCATTAAGCATGGCGCTTGGACCTTTGAGGGCTTCGATTCGTTCGAGGCTTTCAGGGGGAAAACCGGCGATCGGCGTCACACCCGCAAGTCCATTGAAAGTCAAATCCGAACTATTCACGAGAAATCTGCGCATCGAAAATTCGAGATAGCCGGATCCCGCAGCCAGCGACCATCCAACGCGCGCGGATGCGTCGTTATTCAACACATCGGCGATGGTACGGGCCTGCTGGTCTGCGATGAGCTTGCTTGTGTATCGATTGCGGTCAGCACCGGGTCGAGCGCCTGATGCGCTTGCAATCACATTCAACGATCTCAGATCATAACCAGACAATCCTTACCGGCGCGAGATTTCTAACCCATACAAATCCTATACTTCTGATTCAACGAATCGCGCAACTGCGGCGGCGAGGCAGGCGGCTTCGCGGTAGCGGCTGGGTCCTATATTCGCCCTGCCTGATATTTGGACGAGCTTGGCGATACAGCTCGACGACGCAACCATCCAGTCAGCGATTGCCATTACAGGCGTTGCGAGGTGCAACTCGTTGCCATGATTGCGGCTTTTGCGGTTAAATCGCATTTCGGACGATAGCGATTGTAGGGTATCGCGCGACGAGCCGGATGATTGCGCCTTTCGGCTTGATCGCCGAGGTTGGATCGATATCGCCGCATGGCGCCACTGGCGGCGATGCTTCTTGCAAAAGTTCGGTTGTCTCTACATTGGCGAGTCGGGAACCGCGCCATTCCAGGCGCGTTCGATAAGGTCGCGGAGAGGAGCTGCCTCCAGCGGACGCGGATTCCAATATGGATTCGATAATACCCGTGCGACTGTCGAATCGATGCCCTCTCGCGGCATTTTGAGGGTGGCCAGGGAGCGGGGAATTCCGTCCACTCTAGCAAATTCGAACAAGCGGTGCTGCGGCGAGGGATCACCGAGCGCGGCTTGAAGGCGCCCGTACGCTTCTGCCATTGCGATCTGGTTGTACGCAAGCGTGTGAGGAAGAAGAATCGCGTGAAGTTCGGCATGAGGTAAATCGAAGGCGCCGCCCAATTCGTGACAAAGCTTGTGGTGAAGCCCCATTCCTGCCGCATTGAGGCATATGCCGGCGAGCCAGGCTCCATAGAGCGCGTCCTGGCGGGCAACGAGATCGGACGGTGTTTCAACGATGTTCGGGATGGCTCTCGCCATTGCACTGATCGCGCGTTCGGCGATGTCGGAAATCAGCGGGCTTCCATTCTGGGCATACATCGCCTCGACTGCATGGGCGATCGCGTTCAAGCCCGACATTACCGAGACTGGAGTGGGCAAATCTCGGGTATTCGATACATCATACAGGACGGTCGCTGGTAGAATGGCCCGGTTGCGGTGCGTCTGTTTCTTGCCCTGGCTGGTTTCGCCGAGGATGGAGGTCATCTCCGAGCCCGAATAGGTGGTGGGGATCGCAAGATGTGGCAGGCCCGTGCGTAGGCTCAATGCCTTGCCGAGACCGATCGATGAGCCGCCTCCGAATGAGACGAAACCATCCGCTCTAACGGATCGTGCATAACGAAGTGCATCTTCAGTCACATTGACAGGAGTGTGGACCTCCGCCCCATCGTACAGGCCGGCGATGGCGAAGGGCGAAGAATCCGGAAACGAGGTCCATTTCGCGGCACCTCGGCGTGTCGTCACCAGAAGTGGGGCGCACACGCCGAGCGAAGCAGTCTCGGCCGCCAGCACGTCGAGGCCGACGACGCCAAAAACCACCCGTGGGATGGCGCTATCGAATGTAAATGACTGGAGCATTTGGATATCCGTTTCAGTCTCGGGTTAAACCCGCAAATTTTCGCGGCCTCCGCGCCCTTAGCGCGCCGGTCGATGCGCGCGTACCAGTCCCAGTCCGAGAGGTGGCCGCCACGGGCTCGGCGATCGTCGGAGCTTCATCGGCCAACGCCGTCACGAGTTTGGTGAGAAGCCGTACAATCTCTTTTCGCTCCCTCTGGTCGAGAGCGGCAAGAAGGCGCTCGGAGACGTTGAGAGCCGCCGCGTTTGCAGGCTTGAGCAAATCCCGGCCGCGCGAGGTTAGCGCGACGATTCGTCGCCGGCCGTCTTTCGGGTCGAGCTTTCTCTGCAGTAAGCCGCGCGCTTCGAGACGGCCGACGACTTGCCCGACAGTCGCACGGTCGATGCCGAGCGCTTTGCCGAGGGTGATCTGATCGAGTGCGCCCCATCGTCCGAGCGCCAGCAGGTGGACATGCTGAGGCGGCGTGAGGCCAATCTTCGCGGTTTCTTGCTCGGCGAGACTCATCAGGATCTGGTTCGCGCGTCGTACCAGAAAGCCCGGTCGTTCATGAAGATCGGGCGGAGAGTGGCGGAGTTTGACAGGGGCTTTGCTCATGGCTTGCCATCTTATATCATAGTATGCATACTTACAAACAACGCTTGGGAGAGAGATGCTGATCTGATGGACACCGAAGTTGTAATAAGGGACTGTCTCGGACCTCCGGCGAGGGTATCTCGCCCGACGTGGTCGTTGCCCGCAGGCAGCTGGGATACTCATTTCCACGTTCTCGGGCCGCAGAATAGGTTTCCCTTTGCCGCGAACCGTAAATACACCCCACCTGACGCCTCGTTCGAGGCCTGCCGCAGTTTTCATCAGGCCTTGGGCATCGAGCGTGGCTTCGTCGTGCACGCCAATACGCACGGGTTCGACAACACCGTCGATCTCGACGCGACCGCGCGTTCGGAGGGCCAATATCTCGCCGTGGTCCGGCTTGACGGTACGGCGACCCCGGAAAGCTGTCGCGCTCTGCATCGCGCAGGAGCGCGTGGGGTGCGCTTTGCCTTCAATCCTCAACATGGAGGGACGCTAGACCGCGCAGTGTTCGATCATGTTCTTCATTGCATTGGCGATCTAGGATGGTTCGTTGAACTGCATTTCGCCGGATCCGCGTTGCCTGAACTGGAATCATGGATTGCGTCGATCCCCATTCCCGTTGTCATCGATCATTTCGGCCGCATCGACCCGCGGCATGGACTCTATGATCCTTCCTTTGAAGTGTTGGTTTCGCTCGCCGGGCGTGACAACATCTGGGTCAAGATCAGCGGCGCGGACCGAATTTCCCATCAAGGCCAGCCCTATACCGATGTCGTGCCGTTCGCGCACCGGCTCGTGGCGGTGGCGCCGGAGCGCCTTCTTTGGGGAAGCGATTGGCCCCACACGGGGTACTTCGACGCCGGCCGGTTCCCCGACGCGGGAAAGCTTCTCGACGCGTTCGCGGCTTTCGTCCCGGAAGAGCGGGTAAGGACGGCGATCCTCGTTGACAACCCTCTGAGACTGCTCGGAGAGGCTACGATCCCGCCTCTCTGCCTCGACTAGTTGCATTATGGAGGGCGCCATGCACGACCCCGGCATCGATATCGGGACCTGCCCGAGTGAAGAGTTCGGACCTATCGGCAAGATGTTAATGGTTGCCAGCAAATGGCTCGCGATCGCGGGCGGGATCGTACTCGTCGCGCTTGTCGTGATGTCGGTGGTCTCGATCGTTGGTCGCAAGCTCTGGTCAGCTCCGGTGCCCGGCGACGTCGAAGTTTTGCAGCTCAGTGCGGCCTCCTCTGTGTCGACCTTTTTTGCTTGGTGCCATCTTACTCGCGGCGACGTCAAGGTCGACTTCTTTACCAATTCGCTGCCTCGCTGGGCCATTGATATGCTTGACGGCGTCGGATCGTTATTGCTGGCGGGAATGGCGCTGTTACTTGGATGGCGCGCCACTGTCGGGGCTTTGTCGGTGCGGCTCTATGGCGAGACTTCGACCATTCTTGCCTGGCCGGTCTGGATTCCCCAGATCCTGATGGTACCGGGCTTCGTTTTGCTCGCCGCCTCCGGATTTTATATGGCCGCATTATCACTCCGCAACGCGTACGGCTCTTTGGACAGGAGCGTACGATGAGCGGGACGCAAACCGCCTTTCTCGTTTTCGGCGGATTGATGCTTCTCCTCGCGCTCCGCGTGCCGATCGGAGTAGCAATGTTCGTCGCCGGTGCGGCGGGATATCTTCTGCTCACCGACGGCAGCATCGCAACCTTCCTCGTCAATCTGAACTACCTGCCGTTCGCACGGCTCTCGAACTATGACCTTGCGGTTATCCCGTTGTTTCTTCTCATGGGGCAATTCGCGACTCATGGCGGACTGAGCCGGCTTTTATTCGGATTCGTCAGGGCATTTCTCGGCCACCGGCGCGGCGGCATGGCGATGGCGGCCGTGGGCGCCTGTGCGGGCTTCGGTGCGATCTGCGGTTCTTCGCTCGCCACGGCGGCAACGATGGGGCAAGTGGCTCTACCCGAACTGCGCCGATACGGCTATTCGGGAAGCTTGGCGACCGGAGCGCTGGCGGCCGGAGGCACGCTCGGCATCATGATCCCGCCCTCCGTTCCGTTGATCATCTACGCGGTCTTGACGCAGGAATCGATCGGCAAGCTCTTCATGGCGGCGGCCGTCCCAGGATTGCTTGCGATGTTCGGCTACATGCTGGTCATCCGCATCATCGTAGCTTTCGATCCTGCCGCGGGGCCTGCGGGCCCACGTGCCTCCAATTCCGAGCGCATTCAAGCCCTTCTGCAAGTCTCTCCCGTTCTTTTTGTCTTCCTGGTGGTGGTTGTGGGCATCTATGGCGGCTGGGCGACGCCAACGGAAGCGGCCGCGCTGGGCGCGGCGGCATGCGGCTTCTTGGCGGTCACGACGGGCGGAATGCGACTACCGGGCCTGAAGGCAAGCGTACTCGGCACTGCGCAAACCACCGCGATGATCTATCTGGTGCTGCTCGGCGCCGACATGATGAACCATACTCTCGCTCTTTCCCAATTGCCGGTTACGCTGGCGGAATGGGCGAAAGGCAGCGGCATGCCGCCACTCACTATCATGCTCATAATTCTGTTGATCTATATCTTTCTTGGATCGGTGATGGACTCGCTCGCGATGATCCTGCTGACCATTCCGATCTTTTATCCGATGGTTATGGGTCTCGACTTCTTTAGCCTGTCGCCCGACGAGAAGTCGATCTGGTTCGGCATCCTGGCCCTTATGGTGGTCGAGATCGGTCTGGTTCATCCGCCTATCGGCATGAACGTCTACATCATCAACCGTCTCGCCAAGGACGTTCCCCTCACCCAGACCTTCAAGGGCGTAATGCCTTTCCTGCTGTCGGACGCCATACGCCTCATCCTGCTGGTATTTATACCGGGCATATCGTTGTTTCTGGTGCGTGCATTTCATTAGTGATCTCTACTGAACAAGTCACCGAGGAGGAGAAGCGATCATGATCAAGACAAGACTACGAGCTCTCGGATTTGCAAGCATCTTTGCTGTCGTTGCCGTTCAGTCCGCGAGCGCCCAGACGACGACGCTCAAGGTTCATCATTTCCTGCCGGCAACCTCGAACGCCCATACGAACTTGATCAAGCCATGGTGCGATAAGATCAACAAGGACTCGAACGGGCGGTTGCAGTGCCAGATCTATCCAGCCATGCAACTTGGCGGGACGCCTGCCCAGTTGTTTGATCAGGCGCGCGATGGCGCCGTCGACATCGTGTGGACCGTCCTCAGCTATCAGGCGGGACGTTTCACGAAGTCGGAGGTATTTGAACTTCCGTTCCTCATCCGCTCCGCCGAGGAAGGCAGCCGCGCTTTGTGGGCCTACATGGAGAAGAATTCGAAGGATGAATTGAGAGGCGTTCACCCGATCTTCATGCATGTACACGATGGCGCGGTGCTCCACTCCACTTCCAAGTCGGTAGCGACGCTGGAGGATCTTAAGGGACTCAAGATCCGTGCCGCCAATCGCGTCAATGCGGTGATGTTGACAGCGCTTGGCGCAACTCCCGTGCAGATGCCGCTGCCGCAGGTACCTGAATCGATGACCAAGGGCGTCGTCGATGGCGCTATGGTGCCTTGGGAGGGCGTGCCGGCGGTGAAATTTCAGGAAATTGCCAAATTCTCTTTGGAGACGCCGGCGGACGCGGGAAAGTTCTCGAACTCCATTTTTGCCTTCGTCATGAACGAGAACAAATACAAGTCCCTCCCAGCCGACCTGCAGAAGGTCATCGATGAAAATGGAGGGATCGAGATGTCCGGGCAGGCCGGGCGGCGAGCCTTCGACGACGTCGTCGAGCCTTTCAGAAAGCAGGCCATCGAGAACGGCGATAAGGTGACCTCCCTGTCGCAGGATGAATTAAAGCGCTGGCAGGCGGCAAGCGAGAAGGTTTACGACGCTTGGTTCGCCGAGATTGCAAAAAAGGGTGGCGACGGAAAACGCCTGCTTCAAGATGCCCGTGAATTGCTTGAGAAGAACCGGCGGTAGCGCTCGGCATTAATTGACGGCGGGCGCGCCGCCTGCGAGGAGACGATAGAATGAAAAAACACGATAGCTTCGGCGAGTTTATTCCGCGCGATCTCAATGTTCATCCTGCAACCTACACGCCGAAGTATCGTTTCTCTGAGTTGCGCTCACCCCGGAGATCTCTGATTCCCCTGGCGAGCACCCTTTCGGAAATAACGGGTCCAACCTTCGACCAGGTCGCTTTCGAGCGCGCCGACAATGATCTGATCCTCAATGGAGCCCAGGACGGGCTTCCGCTTGGGGAGCGGATAATCATTCATGGTTATGTGCTGGATCAATGGGGGCGAGCCGTGCCGGGCGCCCTTATTGAGATTTGGCAGGCCAATGCGAGCGGTCGCTACCGGCACAAAAAGGATCAGTATCTCGCGCCGCTCGATCCCAACTTCGGGGGTAACGGTCGCACCCTTACCGATGCCGAAGGTCACTATCGCTTCCGCACGATCCGTCCGGGAGCCTATCCGGTCGGCCTGGACTGGCGTCCCGCACATATCCACTTCTCGATCTCCGGATCGGGATGGGCCCAACGTCTGATCACTCAAATGTATTTCGAGGGCGACCCTCTGATCCGATCGTGTCCCATCGTGGGAACGATTCCGACCTCGGCGCAGATCGACCGTCTCATCGCCGTACAGGACGAGGCGCGATTTGTGACGATGGATAGCCGTGCCTATCGATTCGATATCGTGCTCAGAGGGCGACGGGCGACCTGGTTCGAAAATGCACGAGGAGATGACACGTGATCGACCCAGTCAAGCTTCTGACCGAAACCGCCTCGCAAACGGCCGGACCTTATCTACATATCGGTCTCGCCCCGCAGTATGCCGGTATCACCACATTCAAGACGCTGTTCGGTTCGGTCCTTACGGACGCCAATACCCGCGGCGAGCGCATTCGCATCGAGGCGCGGATATTCGATGGTTTGAACACCCCAGTGCTGGATGGGTTGATCGAACTCTGGCAGGCGAATGCCGGCGGACGCTATCGACATCCGGGCGATTGTCAGGACAAGGCGCTCGATGAAGGCTTTGTTGGATATGGTCGGGCCTGTTTCGATGCCGAGGCAGGTATCTATGCCTTCGATACCATCAAACCGGGGGCCGTGCGCGGGCGACTTGGAGATCATATGGCTCCCCACGTCAATCTCTGGATCGTGGCGCGCGGCATCAATATTGGTCTGCACACCCGCATGTATTTCGCGGATGAAGCGCCGGCCAACGCTGCCGATCCCGTGCTTCAAAGCATCGAATGGGAGGTCCGCCGGCAGACGCTCATCGCGCCGCGTCAGGCGCGAGACGACAAGGTAATCTACCCCTTCGACATCCATCTGCAGGGAGTAGCAGAAACCGTGTTTTTTGATCTGTGACCGGTTTCAAAATCCCCACCCCACTTATCGCCTTCGCAATGATGGCTCGACTCCAAGACCTGAGGAACGGCTCATGCCCGTGAAAATACGAACACAAGTTGGAATAATTGGCGCGGGGCCTGCCGGGCTCTTGCTGGCATATATGTTGAGAAGGGCGGGGATCGATTCGGTCATTCTCGAAAAGCGGAGCCGTTCCTACATTCTGGGTCGCGTTCGCGCCGGCGTTATGGAGCAGGCGACGCGCGATCTTCTGATCGAGCTGGGACTTGGTGATCGGCTTTGTCGCGACGGTCTGCTGCACAAGGGATTCGAGATTCGCTTCGCCAACGAACGGCGACGCATCGACCTTTCAGAACTGACGGGCGGAAAGGTTATTACGGTCTACGGACAGCAGGAAGTCGTCAAGGATCTTCTTGCCGCGCTCGAACAGGAGAACTATCCGCTGCACTTCGAGATCGACGATGTTCACCTTGAAGGCATAGACGAGGGAGCGCCATGCATACGCGGCCGCGGCGCCGAAGGACCGATCGAGATTAGTTGCGATTTTATTGCCGGCTGCGATGGCTTCTACGGAGTGTCGAGGCCCTCCATTCCCGACGGCGTCCTGTCGGTGCTATCTCGTGAATATCCCTTTGCCTGGCTGAGCATACTGGCCGAGGCGCCATCGGCATCGCACGAATTGATCTATGCGCATCACCAGCGCGGTGGCGCTATCTACTCGATGCGAAACAAGCGACTGAGTCGGCACAATCTTCAGTGTGATCCGGACGGAGCGGCGAAAAGCTGGCCCGCGGATAAGATATGGGACGAACTCGAAGTCCGGTTGAATGCCGATAACAGCGAGCGGCTTCCCCGCGGCCCGATCCTCGATCGTGTGATCACGCGGATGCGCAGCTTCGTTGTGGAGCCCATGCAGTACGGGTCATTGTTCCTCGCCGGAGATGCTGCCCATATTGTGCCCCCGACTGGAGCAAAGGGTATGAATCTGGCCGTCGCCGATATCAAATGCCTGGCAGCCGGTTTCATCGAGCACTATCGTGCCGGCCGGCGAGACAAACTGAACGCATATTCCACAATTTGTCTTGCGCGCATCTGGCGGGTTCAGCGGTTTAGCTGGTGGATGACCTCTATGTTCCATCGCTTCCCGGATCAGGACACGTTCACAGCTCATATGCAGATCGCCGAACTTGATCACGCGACGGGCTCGCAAGCCGCCGCGGCTTCGCTGGCCGAGAATTATGTCGGTTTGCCCCACAGCTGTTGAGGGCCTGTCGCAGGCAGGCCTTTGTCCAGACCGGCATTTGAAGGTACATCAATTAGGCGCGGCAGCCTGTACATTCGAGTCGAGGTTCAGTCCTTCAGTCTTTGTTCCGACGGTCGTTGGAAGTCGGGTGAGGATGCGACGAAACGGACAGACCCTCCCAGTAGAGCACAAGCCTTTCGCAGTGAGGCGGCGGTCGAGATTGCCATCTGAGGAAGAACAAGCCATTCAAGCGTCCATGCCGAGCCGGATCTCTCGTTCTCGTGCACGAGGGCTTGATGAAGAAGGCCGAGCAAGCCTGCATTGAAGCGCGCCAGTGTCACTAGCATCTCGGCCTGAACGGGGTTCGACTTATGCGGAATGGATGAAGAGCCGCCTCCCGATGAACCGAGACGAATTTCATCCACCTCGTTCTGCGTCATGAGAACAATGTCTTGACCGATCTTGCCTAGAGTTCCAGATACCAGCGATAGCCAGCTTGCGAATGTCCCGATACGATCACGCTGCGCGTGCCATGGTGGGGTGGAGCCTAGCATGAGCCGCGAGGCCATGGCGTCGGCGACGGCATCGCCTTGTCCCCGCAAGTCTTCGCGAGTCCCGATCGGCCCACCGAATTGAATAACGAGCAGCCGGGGCATGAGGTCGCGAAGAGCCGCATGGTAATGCTCGAGCGGAGCGATCCAGGTAGCAAGCTTAGCACCCGCAGTGAATGGTCGAGCCCGTTGCATTCGGGTTCTGGCGATCAGTGGAACAGCACCGTCGCGCCGCCTTAGCTCGGCAAGCGCACCGATTACCGCGTCGAGCCGGTCGAGCAGGAGTGCTGCGAGATCCTTTAGGCGCAATGCGAGGCCGGTGTCCACGATGTCCTGGCTGGTCGCGCCAAGATGGACCGCTTGTGCGTACCTCTCACCAACGGCAGCGCGCAACTGTCGTACGAGGTCCGGCACTACGACGCCATCCCGCGCGAGACCCGCTGCCAAGCTGTCCCAGTCGACGCTCAAATCCCGGCAAACGTCAGCAATCCGTTGTGCCGCTTCGTTCTCAATCAAGCCCAGGTCGGCCTCAGCCCCAGCGAGCGCCGCCTCGACCCGAAGCATCGCCTCTATTTCCGCAGCGTTGCAGAAAAGCCGGCCGGCTTCATCGTCGCCAACCAAGACGTTCAGCAACGGAAAAGAGGGAGGATGGTTGATCACGGGAGGCATCGTCAATCGGCGAGTAACAACGCTGGAGATACGTTGTTACATACTAGAATTCCTCACTTGGAGCGAGTACAATTTTAGGTCTAACGATACGCAGCAGCGCACCGTGTCGCGAAGCGGCGGAAGTGCTTGAGGTGGTTGAAGCAGCGCTCGATGCGGTTGCGATGCTTGTAAGCCGCGGCATCGTGCGGGATCAGGATCTTGCGGCTGCGGTTTGAGGGGATCACCGCCTCGGCATTCATGTCGGCGATGAGGGCACGAAAGGCATTGCTGTCATAGGCTTTGTCGGCGAGGAGAGCCTTGCCGGCCTGGCCTTCGAGCAATGCCTGCGCATTCCAGGGATGGTGATCAGGTGTTCCAGGTGATGGTGATCACGGATTCCAGTGATCGCGATCACGTCCGGAGACGAACACGACTGACGAGTGTATGTGTGCTGGAAATGGCCTCCTGGTCAAGGCTGGCGGGTTGGTTTGGAGATCGTCCCGGCGGTCCATGGGAGGGGCCTGTGGGCCGGCGGGGCGATCGGGCGTGAGGCGATCATGGTTTTTTCTTTTCGCCGGCCTGACGGCGCAGGCTGTCGCCTTTGAGCTCGATGCGGTGTGCATTGTGAATGATGCGATCCAATATCGCATCGCCGAGGGTGGGATCGGCAATGACGTCATGCCATTGCGGCACGGGGACCTGACTTGTGATCAACAAGGATCCCTTGTCGTAGCGATCATCGACGATCTCAAGCAGATCGCGGCGCTGGTCGGCGGTGAGCGGTTCGGGTCCCCAGTCGTCGAGGATGAGGAGATTGACGCGCTCGAGCGCGGCGATCAGGCGCGCCAGACGGCCTTCGCCGCGCGCCTGGGCGAGATCGGCGAACAGGCGGGATGTTCGCTTGTAGAGGACGGAAAAGCCGTCGCGGCAGGCCTTATTGCCGAGCGCGCAGGCAAGCCAGGACTTGCCGGTGCCGGTTGGGCCGACAATGACCAGGTGGTTGGCATCGCGGATCCATTGACAGGTGACGAGGGTCTGGAAGAGCGAACGATCGAGACCACGGGCGGTGCGATAGTCGACGTTCTCGATGGTGGCGGCTTGACGGAGCTTGGCACTGGTCAAGCGGCGCGTGAGGCGGCAAATGAGGATGTACGGGTCTTCGAGCTCTACCCGCATTTTGTCGGCATTCGTGACGAAGTAAGGCGAAATGTAACCCCGGTCGAACTACATCATCCCCTCCACCACTTCGAGCTCGGTCTGCAGCGACTTGGCCTCCTCGGCCGTGATCACACCCTCGTTGCCCACCTTTCTCATGGCGTCGGCCAGAAAGCGGCCGATCTTGGTGTCACCGTTGGCCGAAATGGTCGCGACCTGCGCGACTTCGTCGTTGGACGTTATTTTTTTCTTGGAACTCTTCTCGATATCTTCGACCGGAACCTCGATCGCACGATCGATACCGCGCTTGAGATCCATCGGGTTCATGCCTGCGGCGACCACCTTCGCCCCCTCTTTCACAATCGCCTGGGCGAGGACGGTCGCGCTGGTGGTGCCGTCGCCAACCTGATCGGACGTCTTCGACGCTACTTCACGCACCATCTGGGCGCCCATGTTCTCGAACTTGTCGTCGAGCACCATCCTTGGTGATGCGCGGCGCGCCGAACGACTTCTCGATGACAACGTTTCGTCCTTTCGGACCAAGCGTAACCTTCACGGCATTGGCGAGGGTGTCGACGCCACGCAGCATCTTCTCGCGGGCATCGACCGAGAATTTGACTACCTTGGCACTCGACCAGCACGCCCATGATGTCGCTTTCCTTCATGATCAGGTACTCGATGCCATTGATCTTGACTTCGGTGCCTGACCACTTGCCGAACAACACGCGGTCGCCAGTCTGAACGTCGATCGGAATGAGCTTGCCGGTCTCGTCGCGTCCTCCTGGTCCGACCGCGACGACTTCGCCCTGTTGCGGCTTCTCCTTGGCGGTGTCAGGAATGATGATGCCGCCGGCGGTCTTCTCCTCTGCTTCAATGCGCTTGACGACCACCCGATCATGAAGCGGACGGAATTTCATTGTTCTTCTCCCAGAGCTGCGAATTCGTGAACGGATAAAGGAATCGCAGCCATCGATTGGCTAATCCCACGGCTGCAGTATTTCGACCTAGGTGGGTCATTTTTGCGCTTCAAGGGGTCCCCGAAAAAATGGCGTTGTGCGCGACACGCCATTGGTCCGGGGGTGCCGGATCGCGACACACCGAGGCGGGTCCATTTCCTTTGCCGCGCCGGCACGACGGCGCGGCCCTCCGGCCGACCTCAACCAGAGGTAGGTAACCCCAAGCCCTTTCCCAGCAGCGCCGCCGCAAGGTGATCGTCGGGAGCGCTTCCTCCACTTGACATGCGAAGCTCGCCTCCTAATTTTTTTATAGGCGCCTTTCGTGGGCCGGTAATGGAAAAATGGTGTGCGCCGGCTGCATCCGGCATCCCTTGTATCCATGTTGCTCAACAGAGGATGTGGCTATGAGGAGCTACGACCTGAATCCGCTACGGCGGTCGAGTGTGGGGTCTGATCACCCCTTCGACCTCATCGATGGCACGCTACAGCATGAGGGCGAGGACAATTGCCCGCCCCGCAATAGCGGGCCGTTTGCTCAACGCGCCTTCCCGCCGGATACGACGGCGATAATCTACCGGCCGGCGCGATCGGCAATGACTTCCGGGAAAGCCAACACACGGCGCTGGAAGCTCCGTTTCGCGCAGCGCGCGGCCCCTTTCATCGAACCCCTGATGGGATGGACCGGGGCGACCGACACCCTGTCCCAGGTCGAATTGGACTTCCCATCCGCCGAGGCCGCGGTCGCCTATGCCAAACGACAGGACCTCAATTTCGTCGTGCAAGGTCTTGCCGAGGCGCCGCAGGCCCAAAGCCCGATGGCTGAGAAGTCGAAACCTGGCAATCCGGATCACCTGGCGCCCCGAATCATCGACCGCCGCCCCTGCACCCGCAGGCTCGAATGGGTCGAACGCGCGCTCGGGGTTCGGGCTACGAACGACGGAATCGATCTCGATCGCGCGTTGATCAACCCCGCTGTGGCGTTCGGCGAACCCGAACGGGTCGTCCGGCATCCCCAACTCTCGCTTGAGCAGAAACGCGAAATCCTGCGCCGCTGGGCGCTCGAAGCGTACCGCAGCGACGATGCCAAGAAGCGGGAAACTGCGCGGACGGATTTCTCACGGCTAGACAAGGTGATCGACGCTTTGATCGACCTGGAAGAACCCGCGGGTTTGGTGATCGGGCGCAAGCAGACACCGAGCGGCGGAGCGCGCGCGGCATGAGGGGCGCAGGATCGAAACGTGTGCCGCTTGGGGTCGGGCCGTCGGCGCGCCTTGTAGTACCAGTTCCGGTGCAGCGGCCGTACACGTTGGACCGGCAACGCCCTTAGCTGGGCATGGGTATGTAACTGATCTTCAACGTAGGAGGTCGAAATGATGGAGTTGAAATGGAAAGAATCCGGTGTTGACGTCGTCAATCTCATCCTCGCGGCTTTCTTGTTTCTGACACCGTGGATATTTGGATTTGCATCCGACCATGCTGCGGCGCCTAACGCGTGGGTGAGCGGCATCCTCATTGGCATTGTGGCGATCGCAGCGCTCACAAAATTCGCCGAGTGGGAGGAATGGATCAATCTCGTGCTCGGCCTGTGGGTTCTGGTGTCGCCTTGGGTGCTCAGTTTCGCGCCTCAGACAACAGCAAGATGGGCCTACGTCATCGTCGGACTGGTCGTCGCCGTGCTGGCCGGCCTGAAGCTATGGTTCATGCATCAGACGCCGCCGCGCGTTAGCGCCCGACGATGAGGATGCGGGCCGGGGATTAGACCCGGCCCGCAATCCCCGTTAACTTGTGGTTTGAATTGGGTGTCCCCCCTTTGGTCGACGCCGAGGTGAGTTGGGTGGCTCATTGCAGGTCGCATCGGTTTAGCAGGCTGCTGAAAAACTATTCTCGACGACAACAAAGACCTGTGATTCGGTAGAAGCGAACGCACGGGGTGATTTGCATGCGCGGACGGGACGATCAGTCGTAAGCGAAGCTTTGTCCCCATTTGATTGATGGGTTTCCCCTCGGTTTGTGGTCTGCGATTCTTGGTTGTTCAGGCAGCCAGGAGGAGACTGAGGGCGATGGAGCTATCGGGCGAGGAAGCCGAAGCCGACGGTTTTGTAGGGAAGCTTGCGCGCCGTACCCGTTCTGGAGGCCGGTTGTGGTCTGCGGAGACCAAGGGGCGCGCTGTTTTCGAGACCATGAAGCCTGGCGCCCGCGTATGTGATGTCGCACGGCGTTATGGTGTCAAGGCCCAGCAATTGACGACGTGGCGCAGATTGGCGCGTGCCGGCCGGATCGCATTGGTCACGGACGAAGCGGCGGATTTCGTGTCGATCGAGTTGAGTGATCCAGCGGCGTCAGGCAAGAACGAGGGGCCTGTCGAGATTACGATTGGCAAGGTTTCGGTTCGCCTGGACGCGGACGTGTCAGCGGTGCGGATCGCGGAGATCGTGACCGCGATCGAGCGCGGCGCATGATCATTCCGGCGCAGGGACTGCGGATTGTGCTTGCTGTACGTCCTGTCGATTTCCGGTGCGGGCACGACGCGCTGGCCGGCCTCGTGCAGAACACGCTCGGGCTCGATCCGCATTCGGGCCTGATTGTGGTTTTTCGTTCGAAGCGCGCCGACCGGCTGAAGATTTTGCTATGGGACGGCACGGGCCTCGTTCTAATCTACAAGCGCCTTGGTCGCGCTGGCCGTTTTGAGTGGCCGCAGATCAGCGGCGGCGTCATGCATCTGACGCGGGTGCAGTTCGAAGCGCTGTTTGACGGGCTGAACTGGAAGCGTGTGGGCGAACGGATCGTCGCAACACCAGCTGCGGCGAACTGACTCGGGGGCTGACGATTTGTTTCGCACGGCGCCTCGGGATGATAGCTTGCGGATGTGCCACCGTCCGCCATTGATCCCGCCCGTCTTGCAGCGCTGCCCGCCGATTTGCGAGCGCTCTTCAGCGCGCAGGAAGCGATGCTCGCAGCCGAGCGTCGTCGCGCTGATGACGAACGCACGGCGCGCCTTCATGTCGAGAACGGGGTCTGAGTAGCAACGGAACAGAAAACCTACATAAGGGATTTCACAGCTCAGCGGTCAGCGCCAGCGGCCCAGCTCCTTGATCGTTTTCCTGTGGCATTTGAGGTGATGCTTCATCAGCCTGATGTCGTGGGGGTAATCCTGCTCCGGCCGAAACTCGTAATCCGGATCGATGTGGAATTGGTTGCGGGTAAAACACTCGAACAGATTGATGTCGCCCCAGGTGTCGATAACCTGTTCGAGGCTTTTCGCCATATGATGCAACGGCGAACCAGGTCCGTCCTCAGCCCTCATCTTATGAAGGCGCAAATGGATGTGTTGCAGCATGTCGGTGCGCATGTAGCTGTTCAAAAGCATGAGCGAGTGGGTCGGTGTCTTCGGAACAGCAAAGCCCATCTTATCTTCTGGCTGCAGGTCCGCGACATCCTGGTGGTCGTCGTTGTCAGTCATCACGTTTCGCTCGCAAGAGATTTTGCCCCGCCGGTGGCATCCACAAAAGCCCTGCCCGAACGTCGCAACAAACCCCGGTTTGATGTGACGCCGCAAAGCAGATCGCAACAATTTCCGCAGAGCGGTCAAATTCTATAAATACCCGTGCAGAAACCTATAGCCGATAAACTCTCTGCCGTCTAAGTTAATGTGAAACGGGGAGCGCCGATGCTGATTGGTTATATGCGGGTTTCGACCATCGAGCAGAATCTCGATCTCCAACGCGACGGTCTTGAACGCGCCGGATGTGAGAAGATTTTCGACGACGTATGCTCGGGCCGTGCAACAGAACGGCCGGGTTTGGCTAAAGCGCTTGAGATCGCGCGGGCTGGTGACGCTCTGGTAGTGTGGAAGCTCGATCGCATCGGCCGCTCGCTTGCCCATGTGGTCGGCCTGGTCAGCGACCTTCAGAAGCAAGGGATCGGCCTGAAGGTCCTGACCGGCGACGTAGACACCACGACGACAACCGGGCGCCTCGTCTTCGGCATCTTTGCCACCCTGGCGGAGTTCGAGCGCGATCTCATCCACGAACGCACCATGGCGGGGCTGGCAGCGGCGCGTGCCCGAGGCCGGGCTGGTGGGCGCCCGCGCGTCATGACACTGAAGAAGCTGAAGGCGGCCATGGCCATGATGGCAGATCGCGACAACGCTGCGCGTGATGTCGCGGCTGAACTCGGTGTGTCGTTGTCGACGCTCTATGCCTACGTCGATGCCAAGGGAAAGCCTCGCGAGCGGGCAAGTGATCTGCTGGCAAGCAAGCGTCGAGCGAAACGCGACAATAGCATGCAGGCGTAAAAGACCGTGCCGGTAGGATATCTGAGCGAGAGCCAGGCGCGGGAATATGGCTGTTTTCCCGACGAGCTTACCCCGGATCAACTGGCTCGCTATTTCCACCTCGATGACGCCGATCGTGCGTTCGTCGCCTTGCATCGCGGCGATCACAATCGTCTGGGCGTCGCCGTCCAGCTCGGATCGTTGCGCATACTCGGCACCTTTCCGGAAGACCCCACAGAGGCACCTGTTCCGGCCCTGCGCTTCACCGCCCGCCAGCTTTCGCTCACCGAGCCCGAAGAGTTGATTGCCGAATATGCCCGCAGCGAAGGGCGCTGGCGCCATGCGCCTCGCATTCGTCAGCACTACGGCTACCGAACCTATACCGATTTCGGTGTCGCGTTCCGTCTCAACCGCTTTCTTTACGCCCTGTGCTGGACGGGATCGGACCGACCGTCGGCTCTCTTCGACCGGGCCGTCGCATGGTTGCTGGAAGCCAAGGTCCTGCTGCCGGGCCTGTCTGTGCTGGAAAGGGCCGTGGCAAGGGTTCGCACACGGGCGAACAGCCGGCTGCATAGATTGCTGATCGAGTCGATGACGCCCGAGCAGCGTGCGCGACTGGATAGCCTGGTCGCTGTTTCCGAAGGCAGTCGGCAAAGCCCGCTCGACCGGCTGCGCGATGGACCGTACATTCAGAGCGGGCGGGAGATCAGCCGTGCACTCGGCCGTCTGGAAGAGATTCGCACCCTCGCAAGCGGCCTGCCGTCGCTCGATCGGCTGCCACCGGGTAAAGTCACGGCGCTGGCGCGGTTTGCCAGCGCTGCAAAGGCTCAGGCCGTTTCGCGTCTGCCGGCCGACCGGCGCGCTGCAACCCTGCTGGCCTTTATTCGAACACTCGAAGCATCGGCCGGGGATGATGTCATCGATCTGTTCGACGCGGTTACGACATCGATGGTGTCGGAGGCGTCGTCGGCCGCCAAGCTGGCAAGATTGCGGTCGCTGCGAGACCTGGATGCAGCGGCACTGAAGTTACGCGACGCGGCGATCGTCATTCTCGATCCCGAAACGCCCGACGATGCAGTCCGCACCGCAATCTTCGACCTGATCGACAGGCAGGCGCTTGACGCGGCCGTCGAGCGTGTCGGCACCCTCGCGGAACCTCACGACGACACCTACTTTACCGAACTCAGGAAGCACAATCGCAAGATTGCCTATACGCCGGGACTGCTCGCCGGCCTCGATCTCGGCGCGGCTCCCGCCGGCCGGCCCTTGCTGGAGGCCATTGATTATCTCCGTGTGGTTCATTCCGGCCGCAAGCGCGCCGGCCCACCACCAACAGCCTTTGCGCCAAAGGCATGGCAGACCCAACTCAAGACTGCCGATGGCGCTGTCGATCTGACAGGATATCGGCTCTGCATCCTGGACGAACTGCGCCGCGCCATTCGCCGGCGCGACATCTTTCCGGTTCACTCACTGCGGTATGCCGATCCGCGCAAGGGGCTGCTATCAGGTCCAGCATGGGAAGCTGCACGTCCGACGGTCTGCCGCACCGTCGGAGTGTCCACCGTTGCTGACGAAGAACTCGGGCGTTTGTCGAGCCGGCTAGACCGAGCCTATAGGGAAACCGCCGATCGTGTCCCGCTGAACCCGGCCGTCACCATCATCAATACCTCGGAAGGCTCGGACCTGTCCCTCGATCGCCTGGAAAAGATCGAGGAACCGCCTAGCCTCATCGCGCTGCGCGCCGCGATCGATGCGCGTCTGCCTCGGCTCGATCTGCCCGAACTGATCATGGAAATGCATGCGAAAACCGGCTTTGCCGATCTCTTCACCCACGCCAGCGAGGGCGGCTCACGCGCGGAAAACATCGCAACCAGCATCTGCGCCGTTCTTGTCGCCGAAGCGACCAATACCGGATTCGAGCCGCTGGTTCGCATCGATACCCCGGCACTTCGACGCTCCCGGCTCAGCTGGGTCAAGCAGAACTTCCTGCGCGCCGAGACGCTGACCGCCGCAAACGCCGCTCTGGTCGCGGCGCAAAACGCCATCCCCCTGGCGAGAAAATGGGGCGGCGGTGAAGTGGCGTCCGCCGATGGATTGCGGTTCGTCGTGCCGGTCCGCACCATTCATTCCGGCCCCAATCCGCGATATTTTGGGCAGGAGCGCGGTATCACCTGGTACAATCTCGCTTCAGATCAGTTTACCGGCCTCAACGCCATGACCGTTCCAGGCACCCTGCGCGACAGCCTCAACCTCCTCGCCGTCGTGCTGGAACAGGAGACCGAGCTTCAGCCCACCGAGATCATGACCGACACGGCCGGATATACCGACACCGTCTTCGGCATCTTTTATCTGCTCGGATACCAGTTCAGCCCTCGCATCGCAGATGTCGGCGGGGCAAGATTCTGGCGCGCCGATGCAAAAGCCAACTACGGCATCCTCGACGATCTCGCGGCGAACAGGATCAACATGAAGCTGATCATCGAGCATTGGGACGATCTGTTGCGGCTTGCCGGCTCCCTCAAACTCGGCGTCGTCCAGGCCGCTGGCCTCACCCGAACCCTCCAGACCAATGACCGGCCAACCCGTCTCGCTCGCGCCCTGCAGGAACTCGGCCGCCTTATCAAGACGCTCTACCTCCTGCGCTTCATTGATGATGAAAGCTACAGGCGCCGTATTCTCGTCCAGCTCAATCGAGGTGAGGGTCGCCACCAGCTCGCCCGCGTCATTTTTCATGGAAAACGTGGTGAACTGCGGCAGCGCTATCATGAGGGACAGGAAGATCAGCTCGGAGCACTCGGCCTGGTCGTCAATCTCGTCGTGCTCTGGAACACGATCTACACGGATGCAGCCGTCAACCAGCTCTTGACTGAAGGCTACGACGTCAAGCCGGAGGATGTCACGCGTCTCTCGCCGCTCGGCTTCCGTCACGTCAACATGCTTGGTCGATACGCCTTCACGCTCCCCGATTTCGTGGCCCGAGGCGAACTCAGGCCTCTACGCGATCCGAAAACCGCCGACCCCGATGACGAGCCGTGAAATCCTTATGTAGGTTTTCTGTTCCGTTGCTACTCAGACCCCGGCTCAGTCAGCCTGCGGATCAAGAACCTCGAGGAGGCGCTTGGCACGCAGCTTCTACGCCGCCATAGCGCCGGCGTCGACCTGACCAGCGCCGGCAAAGTGCTGCTTGGCCATGCCCTGCGGGTGTATCAGCAACTTGAATGCTTGCATGGCGACCTTCAGGCATTTTCGCACGGGCTCAAGGGCAAGGTGCGGATTTTCGCCAACACGACGGCCATCACCGAGCTCCTGCCGGCAGCACTCGGTGCGTGGCTCGCCACACATCCGCAGGTCGATATCGACCTGGAGGAGAAGCTCAGTCCCGATATCGCGCGCGCGGTCGCGGATGGCAGCGTGGATATCGGCATACTGGCTGGAACCGTGCAAGCCGATGGATTGGAGATGATCCCCTATCAGCACGACAGGCTCGTGCTGGCGGTCCCATTCGGGCACGCTCTTTCAGAGGAAAATGAAATCGCCTTCGCGCAGGCCACAGGCCTCAATTTCGTCTCGCTCCATGCAGGAAGCGCCATTCATAGCTTCGCCGATCAGGTGGCGTCTGACATGGGCGTGAGTCTGAATGTGCGCATCCGTGTTTCCGGGTTCGAGGCCATGTGCCGGATGATAGAGGCGAATGTGGGTGTTGGTCTGCTCCCGGCATCAGTCGCGCTTCGCCTTCAGGCGAGCCACAAAATCAAGGCACTGCGCCTTAGCGACGAGTGGGCCGAGCGCGAGCTGAAAATATGCCTGCGCAATCTGCAGGAATTGCCAGCCTTTGCCCAGGAATTGGTGGAGTTCCTCGTTCAGGACCAAGTTGACTATATCTTTCGTTCCTCCTTGTAGCTTTTTCTACGGCGTCTTCGCTAACACTGTGATCGTGCAACGTTGATCATGCTTCGCCGTGGCCGCCGCCTCAGCACACGCCTTCAGCGCCGCCCGATTGGCCCGCACAAGGTCGCTGGCTGAAACCAGATTATTCCAGTCTCTGAGACTTCCCGATCTCATCAGCGAGATTCCGGCGTTCCAGCGGTCCTGACCTATGACGATCGCCGCAACATGACTGTCGACCGAAAAGGGCAGGAAGCGCGGCAACAGCAAAATCAGGAATATGCCGACGAACAGCCCGACAAGGCCGGCCATCCACATGCGGAAATCCTGACTTTTCCGGTCGTAGGCGCTTTTCGTGTGGGCGGCGAGGTTCCGGCCGGCGCGCTCGAGGTCGGACGCCTGCCGCTCGAGCTGCTGCGCGGCGGTGCGTATAAGGGCCTCGCCGCTGCGCTCGAGGACCGCCGCATAGTGCTGCGCGCCCTGCTTGAGAATGGGCGATTGCTCTACGCCGTGCATCCGCTCCGCAACATTGTCGAGCGCCTGCACGAGCTGGGCGAGCTGGGGCTTGTAGTCCTGCGCCGGCTCGATCCTTTCGAGCTGGTCGAAAGCAGCTTCCAGCCCGCGCCGCATCACGGTCATTTCCGCGCCGATCTGCGCGCCCTGCGTCTCGATCGTGCGCCGTAGCGCATCGAACGCGGCGGCCGGGTCGCCGGCGTCCTCGTCCAGTGCTTCCGGCTCGATTCCTTCCCTGTCGTCGTCCAGCTCCGCCATATTCTCCGTGCCTACCTTTCCATGCCGATGCCCCGACTAAGCCGGTGGCCGCGTGTCATTTCGTCTTGCAGCTCGCGGGCGATGCTCTGGTCCCGGCGAAGCTCCTGCCCGATTCCAAGCTCCCGGCTGCGATTCCGCACGATGGATTCCGCCTGCGGGTCGCGTTCAAGGCTCTTGGCAAGGCCGCTCATCTGGCTTTCGACCTTGGCGCGGGCGTCGTCATGTTGCCAGCCGCGAAGCTCCCGGCGCTGGCCCTGTAGTTCCTGCCAGCGTTCAACGAACCGCTCGGCCCTGACATTCGGGTCTTGCAGCGCGGCGTTTTCGCGCTTCATCCCGTCGATAACATGCGCGACACGCTCCCGGCCGGAAAGCTCGGTCATGGCGCGCGCCGTCGCCGGGTCGTTTTGCAGCGTCGAGCGCATCAAATCTTTCATGCCGTCGCGCACCTGGTCGAGCTGCTGGCCGGCATCGCGCATTTCCTGCCGCTGCATGTCGAGAACCGGCAGACCCTCGCGCCGATGCTGCGCGACCGATTCATAAGCCCGCGAATAGCGGTCAACGGCCTGCTCAAGCGGCGACTGCCCCCGCGCCCGCTCGGCCAGCCGGTCGGGCGCCGGCGCCGGCCGCAAGCTCCCTTCCCTTTCCGGCCGCTCGCCGCGCTCCTGTGAGGGGGCAGGATGCGCATTGAGCTTGAGGCCGGCGAACATACCGCGCCGCTGCTTCTCGGCCTGCTGTGGCCGTTTCTGGTCGATCTGCGGGCCGTTCTCGTCGGCGCGGTCCTGCTGCGGCCCCTCGGCCGCCGCGCCGCGCCCGAGTTTCAGGCCCTCGAACGGCCGTTGACGCTGCTGCCGATCGCCGGCGAGATCCTCGCGCGGATCTGCACGAAGATCCTGCGCGAGATCCGCGCGGATTTTTTGCGAGGATCTCCGATCAAGGGCATGATCCTCGGCCGTCGACTCCCGCTCCGCACGTAGCCCGGCGCGCTCGGCCGGAATCTCGATCTCGCTGCGGACGCCCATTTGCTCCGCGATCCCGCGCCGCTCGGCAAAGTCGCGGGTATAATCGAGCGTCGTTTCCTTCACGCCCGACCGGGACAGGCGGCGTTCTAGCTGGCTATAGGCCAGCTCGCCGGCGTCCTGAACCTTCCATGTGTTCCGGTGCGTCTGCGTGCCATCGGGCAAGGTGACGGGGGTGGAACCCTCATGCTGTAGGCCGATCTTCTCCCCGATCTCCGGCGCGGCCTCCTTCATGGCGCGCTCTAAATCGACGCCCCATAGGGTGCGCTGCTCGCCCTTGTCGTTTTCCAGCGTCACGAAATAGCTGCCGGACTTCTGCGGGTCATGCTCGAAGGGCGCGGCCCCATGCTCGACCAGCCGGCCGGCATTGGTGAACTCGTCCTGTGCCGCGTAGAGCTGCACCCCGTCACGATGCCGGGTCATGGCGACATAGGTTAGATGCCGGTCCATCGTCCCCGACGCCATCACATAGGCGCGGTCTACCGTCGCCCCCTGATTTTTGTGAATCGTCGTCGCATAGCCGTGGTCGATCGCCTGATAATCGCCCATCGGCACGAAAACGCTTCGCTCGCGGCCGTCCAGCGTGGCGATGATGCGGCCCGGCTCGACATGCTCGACCGTGCCTAGCATCCCGTTTTTCACGCCAAGGTCGCGGTTGTTCTCCAAGAACACGATGCGGTCGCCGGGGGCGAACTCCCGCTTGCCGTCATTGGTCTGGAAGGTCAACGCGCCGGCGTCCTCGCCCTGCGCCAGCTCGCCCCGGTCCTGTAGCTCGGTCCTGATCGCGTCATTGATGGCGCGAACATCGGCCCGGCGATGCGCCATCGCTACGCGGGTTCCCTCCGGCCGCTCGTCGCGATCGGCAAGATAATCGCGCACGATCTGGCCGCGCGCGTCCTCGCCGCTTTCGGCAAAGCTGATATTGCCGTGATCCCGATAAGCCGCCAGCCCCTCGGCCGTCCGGTGCGTGGCGAAGTCAACGGAAGCCTCCCGCTGCCAGTCCACGCGCTGCCGGCGTATCTCGGACAGCTCGGCATGGCCGATTTCCTCCGTGATCGCCCGGAACGGTGCGCCGGCCCCGATCGCCTGTAGCTGCTCATGGTCGCCTACAAGGACGATCTTCGCCCCGCGCGCCTCGGCCTCGCCAACGAAGCGGGCGAGCTGGCGGCTCCCGACCATGCCGGCCTCGTCGATCACGAACACGTCGCCGCGGCCGATCGTGCCGCGGTCGTTCTCCCAACCGCGGGACCATGACGCGAGGGTGCGGCTCTGGATGCCGGAACTTTCCTCCAAGCCCTCGGCCGCCTTCCCCGACAAGGCCGCACCGTGGACCTGATAGCCCTCGGCCTCCCATGCCTCGCGCGCCGCCGCGAGCATGGTGGACTTGCCAGCGCCGGCATAGCCGACAACGGCCGCGATCCGCTCCGGCCCGGTGATATGCTCGATCGCCCGGCGCTGCTCGTCGGACAACCGGGCGGAAGCATCGCCGGCGCTGCGCTGAATGGCGGCGTCCTGCCGCTCTATGGCGCGCTCGACATGCCGGCGATCGACGCCATGACCATGCGCGCCGTGCATCCGCTGCGCGCTCTCGATCATGCCGGATTCGATCTCGACCATTTCGCGGGTCGAATAGCGCGCAAGCTCGATCTCGCCCGTTGCGGGGTCCGCGCGCTCGGCCTGCAATTCCACCAGCGCCGGCGAGGCCATCACCTTCGCAAACGCGCTCTGGAACTCCTGCGGGTCGTCGTTGATGTAGCGATGCAGCGCCCGCGCAACGTCGTGCCGGTCGAACACGCTCTTTTCCCCGGTGATGAGGGTTAGAACCTGCTCGGGCTTCTCCCGGATCAGCTCGGCATTGCGCCGGGCCGCTTCCTCGTCCAGCCTCGCCCGCGACACGTCGAGGCCGCGCCGCTCCATCTGCGTGGCATGGACGCCCATATGCTCGGTCGGCGCGATCTCAAGCCCGCGCTCCATGTGCGAACGATGGTCGATCCGGATATCAAGCCCGGCCATCGCCAGCCGCTCGTTGGCGATCCCCTCCCACCTCTGGCGAAGGTCGCGGAGCTGCATATCGGTCGTCGGCAGGTCGTGCGCCAAGAGCCATTTGTTTTCGCGCTCAAGATAGGTCTTCTCGCCTAAGCCGTCCCCCGTCACCTGCCGCGTCGTCATCATCACATGCGCATGATGATTGCGAACGTCGCTCGCATCGTGCGGTGCGTGAATGGCGAAGTCCACGGCAGCGCCGTAGCGGTCGGCCAGCTCCTGCGCGAACTCTCGGCTGGCCTCTAGCCGTTCCTCGGCCGAAAGCTCGTGCGGCAAGGCAATCTCGAATTCGCGGGCAACGCGGGCGTCCTTCCGCTTCTCGGCAAACTCGGCGGCGTTCCACAAGTCCGACCGATCCCGCGCCCAATCGGCCGAAACACCTTGCGGCAAGACGATCTCCGCATGTTCCACGCCCTGCTTGGCCGTGTAGTCATGCGTGATTCCGTCGCGCTCGTTGGTCAGCTTCTCCCCGGCACGATAAGCCATCGAGGCGACGGCGCTACGGCCGCTCGCTCTCGAAACTGGCTTCATGCTCAAATGGTAGATTGCCAACTTGTTTCCTCGATCCCGTTTCAAGGTTTCCCGCCAGCCTACAAGCTGGCGGCGCGCTGAGTTACGCAGTAACTCGTAAGTGCGCCCTTCTAAACTCAATCGCTACGCTCTTTCGTCGCTCGGTGTGGCGCTTGCGGCAAGGTCGTTGCGATGAACTGAGGCCCGGATTGTGCTGCAAAGCCGCCGAAAATTCAAGCGCAACGGGCAAACGCTGGAAAAGACAGCCGGGAATGATAGTCTAGGCGAACAACCGGAAAGGGAGATTTGAGGATGGCGCGCAAAACGATCGAACAACGCTTGGCCGAACTGGATGCGCAGCGCGCCACGCTCAAGGCCCGGCTGTCGAAGCAGGAACGCGCCAACGACACGCGCCGCAAGGTGCTGCTCGGCGCGCTCGTCCTGCATCGCCTCGAAAACGGCAAGGATGAGGAATTTTCTCGACGCCTGCGCGAATGGCTCAAGCGTGAGCTGCCCGACTTCCTGACGCGCCCCGGTGACAAGGAACTCTTTGCCGATCTGATCGGCAACGCGCCGAGCGGGGACACGACAGGCAGCGCCGGAGGGACGGCCGCATGAGTCAGGCGAGGTTTGCATGGGCTGCGTTCAAGAACATGATGCGCGCCGCCGCGCGTGATCCGCTATGGGCGTTCCTCTCCCT
>DASYHC010000079.1:0-102898 GCA_035998995.1 Allobosea sp. | reverse complement strand
CGTCTCGAAGGATGCTCCAGGAGGTTCCGGAGATATCTGGAGCATCCTTCGAGACGCCGCTGACGCGGCTCCTCAGGATGAGGGCCGAGGAAACGTCGCGGAAACGCCTGAAAGGACCCGAAATCATGGGCAATCATCTGTTCGACCTCATCAAGGCCCGCATGCCGGCGCCGACCGCGCCCTTCGCGTTCCTCGATGACGGCCGGACCTATTCCTACGCCGATATGGTCGCGGTCTCCGCCCGCTTCGCCAATGCGCTGGTGGCGCTTGGCGTCAAGCCGGGCGACCGCGTCGCCGTCCAGGTCGAGAAGAGCATCGAGGCGCTGATGCTCTATCTCGGCACGGTCCGCGCCGGCGCGATCTTCCTGCCGCTCAACACCGCCTATACCCCGGCCGAGATCGAGTATTTCCTCGGCGATGCCGAGCCGGCGGTCTTCGTCTGCGATCCCGCCAAGGCAGAGGCACTGAAGCCCTATGCCGATAAGGCTGGCGCCAAGCTGGAAACGCTCGGCGTCGGAGCCGGCAGCCTGCTCGACAAAGCCAACGCTGCTTCCGGCGAGTTCGCCGATGTCTCGCGTGGCGCGGATGATCTTGCCGCCATCCTCTACACCTCCGGCACGACCGGGCGCTCGAAGGGCGCCATGCTCAGCCATGACAACCTCGCCTCGAATGCGCTTGCGTTGGTCGATTATTGGCGCTTCAGCAAAGGCGACGTGCTGCTGCACGCTCTGCCGATCTTCCACACCCACGGTCTCTTCGTCGCGACCAACGTCATTCTCTTCGCCGGCGCGGCGATGATCCTGCTGCCGAAATTCGACCCCGAGCAGGTCTTCAAATACCTGCCCAAGGCGACCAGCATGATGGGCGTGCCGACCTTCTATGTCCGGCTCCTGCAGGACCAGCGCCTGTCGAAGGAGGCGGTGAAGCACATGCGCCTCTTCGTCTCCGGCTCGGCGCCGCTGCTGGCCGAGACGCATCGCGAATGGCGCGAGCGCACCGGCCACGCCATCCTCGAGCGCTACGGCATGACCGAGACCAACATGAACACCTCGAACCCCTATGACGGGGACCGGGTGGCGGGCACGGTCGGCTTCCCGCTGCCGGGCGTCTCGGCCCGCGTTACCGACCCGGAGAGCGGCAAGGAGCTCGCCCGAGACGAGATCGGCATGATCGAGGTCAAGGGCCCGAACGTCTTCAAGGGCTATTGGCGCAATCCTGAGAAGACCGCGGCCGAGTTCCGCGCCGATGGCTTCTTCATCACCGGCGACCTCGGCAAGATCGACCCGGCCGGCTACGTCCACATCGTCGGGCGCGGCAAGGACCTGATCATCACCGGCGGCTACAACGTCTATCCGAAAGAGGTCGAAGCCGAGATCGACGAGATGCCGGGCGTGATCGAAAGCGCCGTGATCGGCTGCCCGCATCCGGATTTCGGCGAGGGCGTCACTGCCGTGGTGGTGGCCAAGGCCGGTGCGGACATCTCCGCCGCCGGCATCGCCAAGGCGCTGGAGCAGCGCCTCGCCAAGTTCAAGCTGCCCAAGCAGGTCTTCATCGTCGCCGACCTGCCGCGCAACACCATGGGCAAGGTCCAGAAGAACCTGCTGCGCGAGCAGTACAAGGACATCTACGCCAAGCAGCTCAAGGCGGGGGAGTAGGGGCCTCCTTCGTCATTGCGAGGAATTTTTTAGCGACGAAGCGATCCAGGAACGGCAGAGCGCTAAGTCCGCTGGATTGCTTCGCTGCGCTCGCAATGACGAAGTGTGCGCCTCAAGCGTGCACCGACGCCTTCAGCTCGATCGTCTCGCCATCGGCCGGGATCAGCAGCCGGTCGCGGCCGATGCCGCGGGCCTCGGCCGCCTCGCGCAGCGCCTGACGGCTGACGCTGGCATGGTCGAGCGCTTCCATATGGACGGCGACGATGGTTGCCTGCGGCGCCTGCTCGGCGAGGTCGAGCGTCTGCTGAGCATCCATCACGATCAGCGTGCCGTCCCAGAGCGCGCCGCAGGAATGGGTGACGATCACGTCGGGCTCGGCCTTGGCGACGGCCTCCTGCAGCGGCGGATAGAGCACGCTGTCGCCGCACCAATAGACTGAAGGCTCGCCCGGCGCTTCCAAAGTGAAGCCCATCACCGGCCCCATCACCTCGACGACGGGCCCGGTGCCATGCTGCGCCGGCTGTGGCTTCACCACGATCTGGCCGATGCGGACGAAATGATCGAGCGGCTCGACATTGCTGAAGCCGGCCGCCCGGATCGCCTCCTCATTGCCGGGCTGGCAGATCAGCGGGATGTCCTTCGGAATCCTGGTCTTGGCGACCTCGTCGAAATGGTCGGCATGCAGATGCGAGACGAGGACATGGTCGACGCCGGCGAGAATCTCCTCGATCGGCTCGGGCAGGTCGACCATCGGGTTCTGCGACTTGCCGGCGATCGAGCGGCGGCTGAGCTTCTCGCCGAAATCGGGATCGATCAGCAGGGTCTTGCCGGCATAGCTCAGCTTGAGCAGGGCGTTGCGAAGGAGTTTGAGCTGCATGGCGGCTCCGCGGTGGGAGGGATCGGTTCGCCTGATCCTTCCCTCCCAGCGCCACCGCGACCAGTTCGAATTTGTGAAGCAAACTGCATCGCGGCGTTAGGCTGTCCTCTCATTCACGCCGCGAACTGCCCATAAGGCACGGTATTCCGGGCGGTCCTAAGCGCGCTCGCCCACCAGTGCAATTGTCCGAGCATCGTCGCCATTGCCCGCTCGGCGCGGTCGGCATCCCGCAGACGGCCAGTCTCGTCGAACTGGTCCCAGGCATTGGCGAAGCAGACGCCGTCGCGGATTGTCGCCGCGTGCAGCTCGGCGAAGACGAGGCGGAGTTGCTCGACAGCGCGCAGACCTCCCGAGACCCCACCATAGGAGACGAAGGCGACCGGCTTGCCGCGCCATTCCGCGCCGGTCCCGTCGATCAGCGCCTTCAATGGGGCCGGGAAGCTGCGATTGTATTCGGGCGTGACCACGATGAAGGCATCCGCCCGGCCGAGCCGTTCCGTCTGCTCGGCGAGGTCGTGCGCGCTGGGATCGACGCTTTCGACCGAGAACGGGCCGTCGCCTTCGATCTGCGCGATCGTCCAGCCGGCGACCTTGGTGCAGAGGCGGCCCTGGCGCGTGCTGCCATAGATCACGGCGACCTTGATCTGGGGGATGAGGGGGCGGTGCATGGGGAGGCTCCGAGGGGCTGGCGGTGCAGCGGAGCGATCTCTATAAGACCTCAAGTAAGGTTAAGGTCAAGCCATGAAGCACCCAGCCCGCAATCCCTTCGCCGACGATCTCAGCGTCGGCCAGGTCGCGAGCCGCAGCGGCATAGCGGTCTCCGCGCTGCACTTCTACGAGGCGGAAGGGCTGATCCGCAGCCGCCGCAATGCCGGCAACCAGCGCCGTTATCCGCGCGAGGTGCTGCGCCGCGTCGCGATCATCAAGGTGGCGCAGCGCACCGGCATCCCGCTGAAGACCATCCGCGAGGCCTTCAAGGCGCTGCCGCAGGAGCGCACGCCGACGGCCGAGGACTGGAGCCGGCTCTCCGCCGCCTGGAAGGAGGAATTGGAGCACCGCATCGACCGGTTGACCCGCCTGCGCGACCATCTCACCGACTGCATCGGCTGCGGCTGCCTCTCGGTGAAGAGCTGCCCGCTGCACAATCCCTGGGACGAGCTCGGCAAGCAGGGGGCAGGGCCGAGATTGCTCGATCCGGATTGACGCCGAGAGCGTCATTCTCGGGCGGAGCGTAGCGCAGACCCGAGAATCTCATGACCAGAAGGCGCTATTGGGAGCCTCCTCCGGCCTGAGATGCTCGGGTCAGGCCCGAGCATGACGTGTGTCAATTGGCCTTATGCAGCTTGGCCAACGGAAACCGCGCCACATCCGCCAGCAACTCGACGAAACCCGCCGCCTGAAATTCGGCCGTCGCCTTGCCCTTTTTGGCCGTGGCGAGGCTGGCGTCGCCTGCCGCGCCGGACGGATGAACATCCTGCGCCATCCAGGCGAAGGGATGCGCGCCGGTCGGCCTGAGCCATTTATAGCCCTCGTCCGCCATCTCGACCGTGCGCGGCACGAAGCGCTCGGCCTTGCTCATGTCGACGAGATCAGGCCGGAAATGCAGCATCAGCGAGGTCTCGATGTCGCCGGCATGGATGCCGTGCCTGGCGTCCATCTCGCCATAGAGCTCCGGCGGCAGCCCGAAATTGCTCCAGGAGGTCGAGACCGCGAACATCCCCTGGCTGACGCGCAATTCGCGCGCCACCACCTTCATCGGGTCGACATTGCCGCCATGGGAGGTGACGAGCACGAGCTTGCGCAGGCCGGCGCGCTTCACACTCTCGCCGATCTCGATCCAGCTGCGGATCGCGCTCTCCCAGGAGATCGTCAGCGTTCCCGGCGAATGCAGGTGCTCGTTCGATTTGCAGATCGCCTGGGTCGGCAGCACCAGCGCGTCGATCCCGGCCGGAACCTGCGGCATGGCGAGCGCCAGCATCGCGTTCATCACGGTGGTGTCGACCGACACAGGCAGGTGCGGGCCGTGCTGCTCGATCGCGGCGAGCGGCAGCACCGCGATGGTCGCTTCGGGTGAGAGGCCGGCGAAGTCGGTGGTCTTCAGGTCGCCCCAGAAGCGTGCGGTCATGTTCTTCAAATCTCATCGGTGAAGCTGCGGGCCGGGCCCGCGATTCGCGCCTGCTGCCTCCTGGCGACAGGACTGCCCAGCATAGTGGCGGGGGATGACGAGGGAAGGGCCGATGGCACGCGCATGCCATGCAGACTGGAGCCTCGTCTGTGCGGTCCGCCTGTGCGAAAGCCGGCGACGACGCATTTCCAGCGGCCTATCGGCCGTGGCATACAAGCAGCTTGCCGGACGCGGGTATCGCGCGGCCCGGCGACAGGTTTGCGACATGATGGAGGGGGTTCTGCCATGACGATGAAATATCGCCTCGACCGGCGCGCTGCGCTCGGCCTGCTCGGCGGCTCGGCCGCTTCGGTGCTGATCCCGGTGCCGGGCGCGCGCGTCAATGCACAGACCCTCGACAAGGTCAGCTACCAGACCAACTGGCGCGCCCAGACCGAGCATGGCGGCTTCTACCTCGCCGCCGCCAACGGCATCTACAAGAAGTACGGCCTCGACGTCGACATCCGGCCCGGCGGCCCGCAGCAGAACCCGACCCAGCTGCTGCTCGGCGGCCGCGTCGACATGATCATGGGCAACGCGCTGGAGGCGCTGAGCTTCGCGCAGGAGAACCTGCCCTTCCTCGTCATCGCCTCGATCTTCCAGAAGGACCCGCAGGTCCTGATCTCGCATCCCGGCCAAGGCAACGACACGCTCGCAGCGCTCAAGGACAAGCCGATCCTGATCGCGGCGCAGGCCCGCGTCGGCTTCTGGCCGTTCCTGAAGCTGAAATTCGGCTTTCGCGACGAGCAGATCCGGCCCTACACCTTCAACATGGCGCCGTTCCTGGCCGACAAGAAGCTGACCCAGCAGGGCTTTTTGTCCTCCGAGCCGTTCGTGATCCGGAAGGCCGGCGTCGAGCCGGTCGTCCATCTCCTCGCCGATGCCGGCTTCGAGAACTACAACACGACGATCACGATCTCCCGCAAGATGGTGCAGGAGAAGAAGGAGATCGTGCAGCGCTTCGTCGACGCGACCGCCGAAGGCTGGGCCGAATACATGAAGGGCGGCCCGAACATCGCTGCCGCCAATGCCCGGATCCTGAAAGACAATCCCGACATGGATCAGGAGAAGATCGACTACGCCCTCAAGGTGATGAACGAGAACGGCATCGTCGCCTCGGGGGATGCGAAGACGCTCGGCATCGGCGCCATGACCGATGCGCGCTGGGCGAGCTTCGCCAAGACCATGACCGAAGCCGGCGTCATACCTGCTGGTGTCGACGTCAAGAAGGCCTACAGCCTGGAGTTCATCAACAAGGGCGTCGGCAAGCCTTGAGGAACGTCATGCTCGGGCTTGTCCCGAGCATCTCTTGCCGAAGATTCTCAGGTCTGCGCTGCGCTCCGCCCGAGAATGACGGCCTTTCACACAACGGATCATCAGGCCTTTGGACACAGCCTATCTGAGCACACCGGCAGCTGACGACAAAAGCGGAACTCCGCTCGTCTCGATCCGCCGGGTCTCCAAGCAGTTCGCCAACGGCACCATCGCCGTGCGCGACGTCGATCTCGACCTCGGCGCCGGCGAATTCGTCAGCCTGCTCGGCCCCTCCGGCTGCGGCAAGTCGACCTTGCTGCGCATGATCGCCGGGCTGGGCAGCCCGTCCACCGGCACGATCGACTGGCCCGGCGCCGGTGAAGACAAGGCGGAGCGCGATCTCGGCTTCGTCTTCCAGGACCCGACGCTGATGCCCTGGGCCAATGCGCTGTCCAATGTGATGCTGCCGCTCACGCTGAAGCATGTGCCCAAGCGGGAGGCGCAGGAGCGCGCGGCGGAGATGCTGGCGCTGGTCGGCCTCAAGGGCTTCGAGACATCCTATCCGCGCGAGCTCTCCGGCGGCATGAAGATGCGCGTCTCGATCGCGCGCGCTCTGGTGATGCGGCCGAAGATCCTGCTGATGGACGAGCCTTTCGCCGCGCTCGACGAGATCACCCGCCACCGCCTCAATGACGACCTCCTGAACCTGTGGTGGCGCGAGCGTTTCACCGCCGTCTTCGTCACCCATTCGGTCTTCGAGTCGGTCTACCTCTCGCAGCGCATCGTGGTGATGGCGGCGCGGCCGGGCCGCGTCATGGCCGATCTCGACGTCTCCGCGCCCTATCCGCGCGACGAATTGTTCCGGACCTCGGCCGAATACGCCCATCTCTGCCGGCTCGCCTCCGGCAAGCTCAAGGAGGCGATCGGCGCATGAGCTCCTCGTCCCCCGCAACTGCGGTGCCGCATGACGGCACCGACGCCGAGGCCCGCCCGCTCGCGCTCGCAGAGCCGACCATCCTCGGCCTGCCGGTCAGCTTCTGGCCGCGCATCCTGGCGCCGATCGCCGTCGGCGTCCTGGTGCTCGGGCTCTGGGAATTCGCCGTGCGCTGGAACGAGGTGCCGTCCTATGTCCTGCCCGGGCCGCTCCTGGTCGGCCAGACGCTGATCGCCGACTGGGGCACGCTTTCTTCCTCGCTCTGGATCACCTTGCGCATCACCTTCATGGCGCTGGCAGCGGCAGTGATCGTCGGCGTCGCGCTCGCCGTGCTGTTCACCCAGTCGAAATGGCTGGAGATGGCGCTCTTGCCCTATGCTGTGATCCTGCAGGTGACGCCGATCGTCGCGATCGCGCCGCTGATCATCATCTGGGCCGGCGACATCAACCTGTCGCTCCTGATCTGCGCCTGGATCGTCGCCTTCTTCCCGATCCTGTCGAACACGATCCTCGGGCTGAATTCGGCCGACCACAACCTGATCAACTTCTTCCAGCTGCATGGCGCGACACGCTGGCAGACGCTGCGCTACCTCAAGCTGCCGGCGGCGCTGCCCTATTTCCTCGCCGGTTTGAAGATCTCGGGGGGGCTCGCGCTGATCGGCGCCGTCGTCGCCGAATTCGTCGCCGGCACGGGCGGCTCGGAATCGGGGTTGGCCTACCGCATCCTCGAAGCCGGCTACCAGCTCAAGATTCCGCGCGTCTTCGCGGCGCTGCTGATGATCTCGCTGTCGGGCATCGCGATTTTCCTGGCGACCAGCCTGGTCTCGCATCTCCTGCTGCGCCGCTGGCACGAGAGCGCGCTGAAGCGCGAGAACTGAGGGCCGGAGCCGTCATTGCGAGAAGCGTCAGCGACGAAGCAATCCAGGAGCGGCAGCGCTCTATGTCCCCCTGGATTGCTTCGCTTACGCTCGCAATGACGAGAAATCCGATCGAGGACTTCAGCCGAAGAAGTGCAGCCGGTCCTCGACCGGCAGCGAGGCGATCGCCCGCAAATCGGCCTCGGAATAGCTGAGCTCGACCCGTGCCGAGCTGACCGTGTCCGGCAGCATGATCGCCTCGGCCTGTGCGCCGACATCGGCGAAGGCGATATCGTCTTCGGCGACCTGGGTGCTGCTGCGCCGGCGATAGGGCTGCGTTTGCTGGTGCAGGCCGGTCTCGTTCAGGGGAGCACGTTGCTGAGTACCGGCGTCGACCACGTCGATGTCGCCGGGATCGGTCACCGGTATCACGGTGCTCGACACAGGCGGTTCGGCTGTTGCGGCGGAGGCCGGCAGCGGTGCATCGACCATGACGCTTCCATCGGCGGCCGCGCGCAGGCTGGCATCGAGCATGGCGACGGTATCGGCGACCTTCTCGATCTGGTTGGCGCCGGCTTCGATCACCGTGGTCGCGCCGTAGATCTCGGTCGCCCGGCGGTCGAGCCGATCGCAGAGGCTGGGTTCTGCACCGGCCTCGCGCAGCGTCCAGGCGATCTCCTGGATGGATTCGGCTGCCTCGATGATGCCGGCGGTGGTCTCCTGGATGCGGGCCGACAAGCGGGCCGAGGCGCCGCCGCGGTCGAGGTCGTCGCGCAGTTCGGCGATGGTGCGGGCGGTCTCCGAGAGTTCCGGCCCCAGCTCCGGCAGCGCAACCGGCACCGTGCAGAGCCGTTCGAGGCGTACGATTGCGGACAGCACCATCTCGGTGTCGGACTGCCGGTTGCGTCTGGCATATTCGGCCAGGAACCAGCGACCGCGCGCCGTTTCCATCACGGCGGCGGCAATCGTGTCATAGTCGGCCGCGCTCAGCGGGGATAGCGAACGCGCGTCGCTCATGGCCAGGCTGCACTCCGTGGGCTGGCCGAGAAGCGTTTCGCCGGCCGAAGATGCCCATCGGCAAAATTGCTGCTGATTCTTTAAGAAATCGCTGCCATGGGCATGTCGCCGCCACTCCGGACCCCGCCTCCACGCCTGCTAGCCGTGCGCCTCTCGGTGATGCACGCGCTGAATTTCCTCGGTGTCGGCTTTTATCTGCCCTTCTTTCCGGTCTGGCTCGGCTCGAAAGGGCTGAGCGATGTCGAGATCGGCTATGTGCTGGCGATCCCGATCCTGGTGCGTGTCTTCGTGGCCTCCTCGGTGACAGGCCTCGGTGACCGGCTGCGACCGAATATCCTGCTGGCCCTGCTGAATGTGTTGGCGGCTGCGATCTACTTCACGCTCGCACCACAGGTTCAGCTCGTCCCGATCGCGGTGCTGACGGCGCTCAGCGCCATCGCGCTGTCGGGCGTCGTGCCGCTCGCCGACGTGCTGACCACGGCGCAGGTCAAGGCGGGGGCGCTGAAAGATTACGGCCGCGTCAGACTCTGGGGCTCGGTGACCTTCGTGCTCTCCAATCTCGTCGGCGGCTATCTGATCGCGCAGCATGGCGCTTGGCTGATCCCTTTCGTCCTCGCCGGCAGCAGCGCGCTCGCAGCATTCGCCGCGCTGCAGGCGCCATCACCGCCGCTCGGGCTTTCGCAGGCCGTTCCGCGAGGCGCATCTGCGGCGGGCTTCGGACTGCCGTTCTGGCTGGCGGTCGGGGCCGCGGCCTGCGTCAACGCCACCCATGCGGCCGTCTATGCCTTCAGCTCCCTGCATTGGCGCAGCATCGGCTTCAGCGGCGAGGCGGTCGGCTGGCTCTGGGCCGTCGCCGTCCTCGCCGAGATCGCCGTTTTCCTGTTCGCCGGCGGCATTGCCGCGCGTGGTCTGGTCGGCCTGCGCTGGATCGCGATCGCAGCCGTCTTCGCGGTGGTGCGCTTCGGAGCGATGAGCGCCGATCCCGGCCTTGGCGTCACCTTCCTGCTGCAGCTCCTGCACGGCGTCACCTTCGGCTGCATGCATCTCGGCACGCTCGCGGCCGTATCGGCGCTCGCCCCGGAGGCGCGCCGCTCGGCGGCGCAGGGGCGCCTCGTCGCGGTGAGCGCGCTGGTGATGGGCCTGACGACGATCCTCTCCGGCTATCTCTATCGCCTGTTCGGGCCGGGTGTGTTCCTTGCCATGGTGCCGGTCGGGGTGATTGGTCTTCTGCTGGCGGTGCTTGCCATCCTCCGGTCACGCGGCGATACAGGCTATGGGGGCCGAATCTGATGTGGGGAGTGGGCGAGCCGTCATGGCTGTCGTCGATGACGTTGAGCCGCAGGCGGTCTATCGCGACGATGGCGGCGTCCTCGTCGTGTCGCTGGCCGGTCGCTGGAGCGTCGGGCGGTCGCCGCGCCTCGAAGCCCTGACCAGTGAGCTGACGGAACGCATCGGCAGCGTTCGGCAGGCGCGGCTCGATTTGTCTGCGATCGAACGCCTCGACACGCTCGGCGCCTATCTGCTCGACCAGGTGAAGCAGGCGGGCGAGGCCAAGGGCGCCTCGGTCGAGCTGACGAGCCGCCGCCCGGAGCATGAGGTGCTCCTGCGGGAGGTCGAGCGCAACGTCACCGATTACCAGCCGCCGGTCCGCCCGATTGGGTTGGTCACGATTCTCGTCGACATCGGGCAGGCGATCATTCGCTTCGGCCGCGATCTGGCCGGTGGCGCGATCTTCCTTGGCGAGGTGATGGCTGGCTGCGTCGGCGCGCTGTTCGGTCCCCGGCGCTTCCGCGGCCCGTCCCTTATCAATCAGATCGAGTTGATCGCCTTCAACGGCGCGCCGATCATCATCCTGATCTCGTTCTTGGTCGGCTGCATCGTGGCGCAGCAGGGCATCTTCCAGCTGCAGCGTTTCGGCGCCACCGCCTTCGTCGTCAACCTCACCGGCATTCTGATCCTGCGCGAACTCGGGGTGCTGCTGACCTCGATCATGGTGGCCGGTCGCTCGGGTTCGGCCTTCACCGCCGAGATCGGCTCGATGAAGATGCGCGAGGAGATCGATGCGCTCCGCGTGATGGGGCTCGATCCGATCGAGGTGCTGGTGGTGCCGCGCATCCTGGCGCTGATCATCGCGCTGCCGATCCTCTCCTTCATCTCTTCCATGTCAGGTTTGGTCGGCGCCGGCCTGGTGAGCTGGCTCTATGGCGGCATCGGCCTCGACACTTATCTCGACCGCCTGAAATCGGTGATCACCTGGCAGCATTTCGCGGTCGGCCTCATCAAGGCCCCGTTCATGGCGTTCGTCATCGGCCTGATCGCCTCGATCGAGGGGCTGGCGGTCAAGGGCTCGGCCGAATCGCTCGGCCATCAGGTGACGGCCTCGGTGGTGAAGGCGATCTTCATGGTGATCGTGGTCGACGGGCTCTTCGCCATGTTCTTCGCCTCGATCCGGATGTGAGGGGAGCGGAGATGCTCGACAAACCCTCACAGACAGGCCCGCGCGGCCCTCACGCTCAGGGCGCGCCGGAACTTGAGGCGGTGATTCGCGTTCGTGATCTCAAGGTCGCCTTTGGCGACAAGGTGATCATGGACGGGCTCGATCTCGATGTGATGCGTGGTGAAATTCTCGGCTTCGTCGGAGGATCCGGCCAGGGCAAATCGGTGCTGACCCGCACCATCCTCGGCCTCGTGCGCAAGCAGCGCGGCACGATCGAGGTCCTCGGCGAAAATGTCGACAAGCTCGATCCAAATGGCCGACGTCGGCTCGAGCGCCGCTTCGGCGTGATGTTCCAGCAGGGGGCGCTGTTCTCGGCGCTGACCGTCAAGCAGAACATCCAGGTGCCGATGCGGGAATATCTCAAGCTCTCGCCAAAGCTGCTCGAAGAACTCGCCATGCTCAAGGTCGAGATGGTGGGCTTAAAGCCCGATGCCGCCGACAAGGTGCCCTCTGAGCTCTCCGGCGGCATGATCAAGCGCGCCGCGCTCGCCCGGGCGCTGGCGCTCGATCCCGAGATCGTCTTCTTGGATGAGCCGACCTCGGGCCTCGACCCGATCGGCGCCGCCGAGTTCGACGAACTGATCATGACGCTCAAGCAGACTTTGGGCCTGACGGTGTTCATGGTAACCCATGATCTCGATAGTCTGTATGTAGCTTGCGACAGGATTGCCGCCTTGGCGGACAAGCGTGTCATCGCGGTCGGTCCGCTCGCCACCATGCTGGCTTCCGATCATCCCTGGCTCAAAGCGTATTTCGGCGGTGAGCGCGCACGCGCCCGCATGCCCGAGCAAACGAGGACGTGACGGACGCCCGCGATGGAATCCCGCGCGAACTACGCTCTTGTCGGTCTCTTCACCCTCGCCGTGATCGCGGCGATGTTCGGCTTCGTCTACTGGTTCGGCAGCGGCGGCGGCGGCCGCAAGCAGGACGTCCGCGTGATCTTCACCGGCACCGTCACCGGCCTCGGACGCGGCTCCAGCGTGCTCTTCAACGGCCTGCGTGTCGGCGAGGTCAAACAGATCGGCCTGCAGCCGGACGATCCGCGCCGCATCTTCGGCGTGATCGAGGTCGAGAACACCACGCCGCTGCGGGTCGATACCCGCGCCCGCATCGAGGCGCAGGGCCTCGCCGGCGTGGTCGCGCTACAGCTGATCGGTGGCGAGCCCGACGCCGCCTTGCTGCAGGCCAAGCCCGGCGAGCCGCTGCCGACCATCGTCGCCGAGCGCTCCGAGTTGCAGGACATCATCGAGACGGTCCGCAACGTCGCCAAGAAGGCCGACGAGGTGCTCGGTAATCTCGACGGGCTGATCAAGACCAATTCGGGCGCGATCACCAACACCGTCAGCAATATCGAGAAGTTCTCCAAGGCGTTGGGAGACAATTCCGACAGCATCGACAAGCTGATGAGCAGCTTCGGCCAGATCGCCGACACGATCGCGCCGCTCTCGCAGAAGCTCGGCACGCTCAGCGAGGAATTGACGGGGGTGGTTCGCTCGGTCGATCGTGCCAAGATCACCGGCATCATCGACAATGTCGACAAGTTCACCGCGGCGCTGGGCGGTTCGAGCGCCGATGTCTCCAAGGCGGTCAGCGATGTCGCCTCGATCACCGACAAGCTCAACCGCGCAGCCGACCAGGTCGAGGGCGTGCTCAAGGCGGCGCAGGCCTTCCTGAACACGCAGGACGGGCAGGGCGCCTTCGCCGAGGTCGCCAATGCGGCCAAGTCGATCCGGGTGCTTGCCGACAATCTCGACAAGCGCACCGCCGAGATCACGACGGGCATCAACCGTTTCACCGGCCCGGGCCTGCGCGATCTTGAAACGCTCGCCTCCGACGGCAAGCGCACGCTTGGGGACATCAACCGCGTCTTGCGCAGTGTCGAGCGCAATCCCCAGCAGTTTATCACGGGCTCCCGCCCGCCGCTTCCCCAATATAATGGATCGCGCTAGCTCGATATGACCATGCTGACTTCGCCTTCGCTGCTTCGCGGTCGCCTGCGTGCCCTGTCCATTGCTATCGCGGGCTCGTTGGTGCTGGCCGGTTGCGGCGGCGGGCCGGCGCCAACCACCTACGACCTTTCCGCGCCGCGCGATTTCGGCCGCATCGGCGGCGGCGGTGGCGTGCTGATCGTCGCCCAGCCGACGGCGGTGCAGGCGCTCGATTCCGACCGGCTGATCGTCAAGGATTCGAGCGGCGCACTGTCCTTCCTCGGCGGGGCGCAATGGGCCGATCGCGTGCCCAATCTGGTGCAGACCCGCCTGATCCAGACCTTCGAGAACGGCAGCCGCATCGCTGCCGTCGGCCGGCCGGGCGAGCGCATCGTTCCCGATTTCCAGCTCAACACCGATATCCGCGCCTTCAACATCGACGCCGCCAGCGGCCAGGCCGTGGTCGAGATCACCGCCAAGCTGATCGGCGACCGCACCGGCAAGGTCCAGCGCGCCAAGCTGTTCTCGGCGCGGGTGCCTGCTGGCGCCGAAGGGGCAGGGGCGGCGCAGGCTCTCGACCAGGCCCTGTCGCAGGTGCTGATCCAGATCGCCCGCTGGGCGCGCTGAGCGGGCAAGCCAGGGCGCTGCCGCGTCGAAGGCCAGCGCTCGAAGTCCATTCCAAAAGAAAAAGGCCGCCTGTAGGGCGGCCTTTTCGTATCGGGCTTGTGGGCGGTTCTACTCGAACCGGCCGCTGGCATGGGCCAGCATGGTGTAGACCTTGCCGGTCTCCGAGGTCAGGTAGGTCTTCGCCACCATCGAGTCGCGGTCGTCCTTGGCCGCTTCGCCGAGCAGGCGCTCGAACTCCTCAATATAGCGGTCGACCGTCTGCTTGAACTCGGTGTCGCGGCGGTATTTGCGCCGGATCTCGTCGAAGGTCTGCTGGCCCTGCAGCGTGTAGAGCCGGCGAGTGAAGACGTTGCGCTCGCCGCGCTTGTAGCGCTCCCAGAGCTCGACGGCGGCGTCATGGTCGATCATCCGGGCGATGTCGACCGAGAGCGAATCGAGCTTCTCGATGCTGTGCGCCGTCGGCTTGGCCGCTTCCGGCGCCCGGTCGTCGCGCGAGGCGCGGCTGAGCAGGTCGGAGAGCCAGCCCGATTTAGCCGGGGCGGGCTGCTCGGCGGCAGCAGGGCGGCGTGCCGGCTCGGTGCGCGGAGGTTCGGCCCGCACCGGCTCGGGGGCAGGGCGCACCTGCACCGGCTCCGGTGTCGGATCGATCGAAGCGCGCAGCGGCTCGGTCAGTACCGGTGCGCTTTGCACGGCGACCGGGGACGATGCGCTGACGACCGGCGCCGGCTGCTGATAGCTCGTCGTCGCCCGGCGCTCGCCGTTCGGACGCGCGACATCGCTGCTGCGGCCGGAGCGTGAGACGATCTCGGTCAGCTCGTTGAGTGCCTTGATCTGGTCGGCGACGACGCGGCGCATGGCGGCGGTCGATTCCTGCGTCTCGCGCGGCAGCTCGAGCACGCCCTTCTTGAGCTCGGTGCGGGTCGTCTCGAGCTCGCGATGGATCTCCGCCGACATGGCGCGCATGTCCTCTGCGGCGCTCTGGAAGCGCGCCGTGACCTTGCCGAGCTCGCCGGAAACCTCGTTCACCACCTCCTCATAGGCGGCCCGCAGCGCCTGTGCCGTCACCTCGCGCTCGCGGCCGCTGGCGGCGCGGATCGAGTCGAACTGCTGGGCGATGGCGCTGCTCGTCGATTCAGCGGCGTCGCTGAGCACGGTATTGAGCTGGCGGGTGCGTGTCTCGGCATTGCTGAGCGATTCGTCGAGCAGCGACGAGAAGGAGCGGGTGATCTGCTCGATGTCGTCGGTGCGCGTGGCGATCAGCCCATGCAAATGCTCCAGCGCCTCCTTGCGATCGGCCAGCACGTTGCCGACGCGGGCCCCGACCTGCTCCAGCCGCTGCGCGACGGCGTTGAGCGCCGCGGCATTGGACTGCGAGGTCTCGGTCATCGTCGAGCCCTGAGCGTCGATCCGCGAGATCAATGCGGCGGTGTCGCGCAGCGTGCCCTCCGAATAGCCCTTCAGCGTCGCGATCTGGTTCGCGACCTGCTCCGAGGTCCGGTTGGTCTCCTGCACCACGGTCGAGAGCACATTCTGCAGCTCTTCGACGCGGCCCGACAGGCTGCCTTCGACCGCCGCGAGGTTCTTGTTCGCGCCGGTGACGATCTGCTGCATCAGCTTGTTGGCCTCGCCGAGGCGGCCCAGCATGCTGCCGAGCTCGCTGCGCAGCTGCTCGTTGGTCTTGAGCAGCGCCTCGACCGACTGGTTGGTGCCGCTCTCGATCGTCTCGCGCAATGCGCCCGATGCGAGGTCCAGAGCCTGGCTGATCTCGGTGCTGCGCTCGTGCAGCCCGGCGACCATGTTGTTGCCGCGGCTCTCGATGTTGCTGATCAGGGCTTCGCCGAGGTTGGCGAACTGGTTGGCGAGGGTCACGCCCTTGCGGCCGATCGCGTCGACGACGCCATTGCCGCGCTCGTCGAACAGCACCCGGAGTTCCTCAGTGCGGGTCGTCAGCGCCGAGCTCATGCCTTCGGACTGTTCCGCCAGCGTCCGGCCGAGCTGCCGGCTCTGCTGGTCGAGCGTGTTGAGCATGTCGCCGCCGCGCTCGTCGAACAGAGCGCGCAGTTCCTCCGCCCTCTGCGAGAGCGCGCCGGCGATTCCGTCCGAGCGCTCCTGCAGGATCTGGGCGATCTGGCTGCCGCGGCTGCCGAGCGCGTTTAGGAGCCCGCCGCCGCGCTCGTCGAAGAGCACGCGCAGTTCCTCGGCCCGCTCGGACAGGGCCGAGGCGATGCTGTCCGAACGCTGCTGCAGCGTCTGGGCGATCTGGCTGCCGCGCTGGTCGAGCGCATTGAGGACGCCGCCACCGCGTTCGTCGAACAGGGTCCGCAGCTCTTCGGTCCGCTCGGTGAGGGCGGCGGCGATCCCGTCCGACTTCTCCTGCAGCGTCAGCACGATCTGGTTGCCGCTCTGGTCGAGCAGGCCGATCAGGCCGGTGCCCTTGTCCTCGAACAGGGTGCGCAGCTCGGCGGTGCGGGCGTCGAGCGCGTTCGCGATCGCATCGGAGGTGCCCTGCAGGGTCTGCGCGATCTGCGTGCCGCGCGAGTCGAGCGTGCCGGAGACCGTGTCGAGCCGGTTGACGACGCGCTCCTCGAACCGCGCCACGCTCTGGTCGAGCGTGTCGGCGATCTGCAAAGCGCGCCCGCCGAGCGTCGCATTGATGCTGTCGGCCTTCTCGGCGAGCGTCTGCGTCAGAGCCTCGCTCTTGCTGGTAACGATCTCGCCGATCTCGTCGGCCTTGGCCGTGAGGGCGCGGGTGACCTCGCGCCCGCCCTCGGCCATGACGCGGGCGATGTCGACGGTGCGCTCGACCAATGCCTCGTTGAGCGCGTTGGCGCGCGCTCCGAGATTGCCGTCGATGCGGGCGATGAGGCCGTCGAGCGAGGTCGCGATCTCGGCGCTCTTGGCGCTGGAACGGTCCTCGAAGATCTTGATCTGCGTTTCCATGGCGGCGGCCGCTTCCTGCGTGCGCGCCATCATGGTCTCGGCGGCGTGCTGCGAGCGCTCGCCGATGCGCTCGGCCAGCGCCTGGCCTTCCTCGCCGAGCAGCTTCTCGACCTGGCCGAGGCGCAGCGTCACCTGGTCGGTGAAGGAGCGGGCGTCGTTGCCGAGCTTGGCGGCGAGCGTGCCGCCGCGGGTGACGATGATCTCCTCGAAGGCGCCGAGGCGGGCGCCGATCGAGGTCTCGATCTCGCGGCCCTGGACGTCGAACAGGCGGTTCAGCGCATCGTGCTTGCTGGCGAGCGACTCGTTGAGCGCCTGCGAGCGGGCATCGACCGAGCGCAGCAGCGACTCGGCATTGGCGGCGAGCGCCTGGTTGACGCGGCCACCCTGCTGGGTGAGGGCGACCACCACGTCCTTGCCGGTCGCGGCGAGCAGGCTGCTGGCGCGTTCGGCCTCGGTGGTGAAGGTGCCGCGCAAGGCGTTGGCAGCCTCCGAGACGCGGTCGGCGATCTCACGGCCATCGACATTGATGGCGTCGGAGAGGGCCTTGGTCGCATCATCGAGGCGCGTGGCCAGAGCCTGGCTCTGCTCGCCGATGAGGCCATGGACCTCGCGGCCGGTGGCGGTGAGACCGGCGATGATCGCATCGCGCTGGGTGCCGAGCAGGGCGCCGACCTCGTCGCCGGCCTGGCCGAGGCGGGCGATGAAGCCGGTGTGCTGGTCGTCGATGACCGATTTGGCCGTCTCGCTCGCAGCCAGGATCTTGGCGGCGAGGGCCTCGCCGGTTTCGTCGAGCCGCTGATGCGCGGTCCCGCTTGCATCCGCCAGCCGGTCGATCAGCGCATTGCCGCGCTCCGCCAGCAGGCCGTGGACCGAGCGGCCGACATCGGCGACGCGGGTGACAAGCGCTTGGCTCTGGCCCGAGAGCAGCTCCTGCATGTCCTGGCCGGTCGCGATGACGCGGCCGCTGAGCGCCTCGCCCTCGGCGATGAGCAGGTTGCGCACGCTTGCGCCGGCGTCGGTGAGCTGCGCCACCAGCGTCTCGCGCTGGCTGCCGATCGCTCCCTGGACCTCGCTGCCGACATCCGACAGGCGGGCGACGAGGCTGTCGCCGCGTTCGCCGATGGCGGTGTGGACCTCGGTGCCGACATCCGACAGGCGGGCGACGAGGCTGTCGCCACGCTCGCCAATGGTGGCATGGACCTCCCGAGCGACCTCGGACAGGCGGGCGATCAGCCCATCGCCGCGTTCGCCGATCGCCGATTCGACGTCGCGGCCGGCATGGGCGACGCGGGCGACGATGCCCTCGGCGCGATCGCCGAGCGTCCGGTGAATCTCCTCGGTGGTCTCGGACAGCTTGGCGACAAGACCGTCGCCGCGCTCGCCGATCACGCTCTCGATGCCGCGGCTGGCGTCGGCGATACGGGCGACGATGCCGTCGGCGCGGCCGCCCAGGGTCTGCTCGATCTGATAGGTGGTCTCGGCCAAGCGGGTGACGAGGCCGTCACCACGCTCGCCGATGATGGTCTCTACACTGCGGCCGGCATCGGCCACGCGCGTGACGATGCTGTCGGCGCGTTCGCCGATCGCATGCTCGACGCCCTGGCCGATCTCGGCCATGCGCAGCACCAGCCCGTCGCCGCGCTCGCTGATCGCCTCCTGCAGGCGCTGGCCGGTTTCGGACAGGCGGCCGACCAGGTGGTCGCCCTGCTCGCCGATCGTGCTGCGCACCTCGTGGCCGAGGTCGGAGAGGCGGGTGACGAGGCTGCTCGCCTCTTCCGAGAACAGGCTGTGCACGGTCGCGCCGACGGCGGAGATGCGCGCGGTCAGCTCCTCGCCGCGCTCGCCGATCAGCGTATGCAGGCCACGGCCGGCCTCGTCGAAGCGCACCACGATCGAGTCGGTCTTCTCGCGCAGCAGCTCGTCGACGGTCTGGACCGTGCCCGAGAGCTTCTCGACCAGGGTCTCGCCCTGGCTGGCGATCAGGCCATGGACGGTGTTGCCGGCTTCCTGGATGCGGTTGACGACGAGCTCGTTCTGCTTGCCGAGCAGCATGTGCACGCCGCGGCCGACCTCGGCCAGGCGGGTGGTGACGCTCTCGCCCTCGCTGCTGATCGAGGTGCGCAGCGTCTCGCCGGTCTCGGTCAGGCGCTGGGTCAGGCTGTTGCTCTGCGTGTCGAACAGGTCGACCAGCGTGCGCCCGCTCTGCTCGAAGCGCTCGGCCACGGTGGCGCCACGCTGGGTGATCTCCTGGGCGAGGTTGTCGCCGGTGCTGCGCAGCGTCTCGTTGACGGCCTCGGCGCGGCTCGCCAGCGACTCGACGACTTGCGCGCCGGTTTCGCTGATGGCGCGGGTGACGTCGCGGGCGCCGGCGGTCAGGCCCTCGGTGAGCACGGCACCGGTGCGCTCCAGCGAGCCGGCGATCTCCTGGGCGCGGTTGTCGAGCACGGCCGTGACGGACTGGCTCGCATTCGTCATGCGCTCGCTGACATCGTGCGAGGTCGATTGCAGACGCTCGACCAGATCGTTGCCGCGGCCGCTGATCTCTTCGACCATGCGCTCACCGGCGTGGCCGAGCGCCAGCGTGATCTGGTCGCCCTTGTCGGTCAGGCGCGAGGTGACGCGCTCGCCGGCCTCGGCCACCGCCTCGGAGATCGAGCGGCTGGCGGTCTCCAGGTCCTTGGTAATGCTCTCATGCGCGCCTGAGATCGCGAACTTCACGCGCTCGGCATTGCCGACCACGGATTCGCGCTGGGTCACCAGCTCGTCGATGAGCGAGCGCAAGCGGATCTCGTTGTCGGCATAGGCGCGCTCGAGCGTCGCGATCTCGCCGCGCACGATGGTCTCGAGCTCGCCGGCGCGCGCCACGGCGCGCTCGATGCCGTCGCCCATGGCGGCGACCTCGCGGCGGATAGTCTGGCTCAGCGACAGCACGGAATCGGTTGCGACAACCTCCGGCTCGGCCAGGCGCAGCGCGACCTCGGTCATGGCGCGCGAGACCAGCCGCATCTCCTGGGTCCGGCGATAGAGCGCCGCGAGCACGAAGAAGAACACCACCGGCGTGCCGGCACCGAGCGCCAGCAGCGCCCATTGGCCCGGGCCCCAGGCTGCCATGCCGGCCGGCAGGCCTTCGGCGAACGAGCCATAGCGGCTGACGAGCGTGAAGCCGACCCCGCCCGCCCAGACGAGGGTGGCGAGGACAGCGAGCCAATACGGGCGGCCAGAGGGACGCGCGGCGAAGGCCTGGACGAGGGAGGACGAATCCCGGCGGTCGTCATTGGCGACGCGGCTGGTATCCGGCGCGATGGTGGGGCGGGCAGGGCCGGGAAGCGCCTCGGTCGCGACCTCGGTGCTGGGAGCCAGCGGAGCGCTTTCGACGCGCGGCAGCTCGATCTTGAGCTCGTTATCCCCCGTCGAGGGCAACCGCGGCTCGGAGGGCGTGTCACCTTCGGTCTTCGACGGATCGAGCCTCAGCGCCTCCTCGATCGCCGACATTGCCGCTTCGGTCGGATCCTGGAGCTTGTTCTGCCGGGTCATGAATGCCGCCTCGCTACGCTACTCGCGATGGGCGGTGATGTCCGCCGCAGAGCGGGAGCCGGCAGCCTCCAGCCGGATCCTACAAGCGACACGACGCCCATCGTTTACTGTCTCGAAGGGTAGTTGAGGCAAGCAGTGATTGAAACCCGTTTGAGCGTCTGATTCACAAACGTCGTTAACGCCTCATTCACCATAACGGCGCTTCATCGAGGGTCAGAAGGCTGCACGTGTTCCGCAGCTTGTGAGAAAACTGAGTACCCCCATGCCCCAGACTGCCATCGACCTCGTGCATCTCGCCCGCCAGACCGGCGGCGATGCCGAGCTGGAGCGCGAGCTGCTGACGCTGTTCGCGCAGCAATGCGCCCGCCATTTGCGCGCCATCCATGGCGGCGACGCCACTGTCCGCCGCGATGCCGCCCACACTCTCAAAGGCGCCGCCCGGGCCATCGGCGCCTGGCAGGTGGCCGAGGCCGCCGACCGGATCGAGCAGCAGCTCGGCCAGGCTGGCGCAGCGCCGCGCGAAGATGCGCTGGACGCACTGACGCTCGCAGCGGCCGAAGCGCGCGCCGTGATCTCGCGGCTCGACCACGCGGCCTGACGCCGCAGCCGCGAAGGGACGACACGGCGGATATCGCCGTTTCGTCCGCTTTCGAAATCCTCTAGAGACGAATTGTCCGCAAGCCTCGCTCGCGGGCAATGTTCCTCTTGCGAACCTGCCTGCGGCGCCGCCAGGAAGCCCGGCCGGTTCCTCCAGACTGCGCCAACCGCGCAGCCGTCGCCAGGCGGCCGGAGTTCACGATGCCGAAGATCACCTACATCGACGCCCAGGGTACCAGCCGCACGGTCGAGGGCGAGACGGGCTCGACCGTGATGGAAGTCGCCGTGCGCAACGGCGTGCCGGGCATCGAGGCCGAATGCGGCGGCGCCTGCGCCTGCGCCACCTGCCATGTCTATGTCGACGACGCCTGGGCCGAGAAAGCTGGCCATGCCGAGCCGATGGAGGAGGACATGCTCGACTTCGCCTTCGACGTCCGCCCGACTTCGCGCCTGTCCTGCCAGATCAGGGTGCGTGACGAACTCGACGGCCTCGTCGTGCGCACACCGGCCCGTCAGGGCTGACGGATCGTCGCTATTCCGCCGCGGCAGCCGCCGGCGCAACCAGCGTCGTCTCGCGGCCGGGCACCGGATGGCGTGGCACCAGCAATGACAGGCTGAGCGACACCGTCGCGACCGCCGCCCCGATATAGAAGACGATCGCCGGATCGCGCAGCCAGATCAGGCCGAAGGTGATCGGCAGGAAGACCGCCGCGATGTGGTTGATGGTGAAGGCGACCGCCGAGGTCGGGGCGATGTCGGCGGGGTCGGCGATCTTCTGAAAATAGGTGCGCTGCGCCAGGACGAGCGTGAAGAAGACGCCGTCTATGACGAAGAGCGCGCCGGCGACAAGGCCGCCCGCCGCGCCGAACTGGCCATGGCTCGCCAGCGCATAGCCGACGAAGACGGCGATCAGCGAGACGTTCTCGAGCTGGATCGTCGCCCGCTCGCCGACCTTGCCGACGAGATGGCCGAGCATGGGACCGGCGAACATGTTGATGCCATAGGTCACCAGCAGCAGCGTCGCGGTCGCGGCGACGTCGTAGCCGAAGCGCTCGACCAGCAGGAAGCCGCCAAAGGCCATGAAGATCTGCCGGCGTGCGCCCGACATGAAGGTCAGGGCGTAGTAGAGCCAGTAGCGCTTGCGCAGCACGAAGCCCTTGTTCTGCGTGACCGTGCCCTGGAAGCGCGGGAAGAGCAGCATCGCCGCCGTCGTCAGCGCCATGGTGACGAGGCCGGCGCCGAGAAAGACGTGCGTGTAGCTCGGCTGCCAGAGCCGCCAGATCAGCGCGATCGAGCCGAAGGCGATGAGCTGCGCCACCGCCGAGGCGCCGGCGATTCTGCCGAGCAGCCGCGGCGCTTCCGATTTCGGCAACAGCTGCAATTGCAGCGATTGCTGCGCCGTCTCGTAATAGTGGAAGCCGAGCGACATGATCGTCGTGGTCAGTAGGAGGCCGCCGAGGCTTGGGAAATAGCCGGTCAGCGCCACGCCGAGCCCGAGCGTCAGCAGGCTGAGATAGGCCAGAACCTGCTCGCGCATGATCCAGAACAGGATGATCGCGGTGAAGGCCAGGAAGCCGGGAATCTCGCGGACCGATTGCAGGATGCCGATGTCCTGCCCGGTGAAGCCGGCCGCTTCCTTGGCGAAATTGTTGAGCAGCGCGCTCCAGCTGGCGTAGCCGAGCCAGTTGAGGAAGGCGAGCACCATCAGGAATACCGCCGGCGAGGCGAGCAGGCCTTGGCGCGGGGCGGGATGGGCAGCTTCGGTCATCGATCCACCGGACAAAGGCGCAGCGCAAAAGGCGGTGGCGGACTGTCGGGGTCTTGATGGTCGCCGTCAAATTCCGCCGCTTTCTGGCGGGCATGCATCGGCCTGATTGATCGATCGCAAAGACGGTGATGCCAGCGCCTGCGAAGATCGCATTGTCGGAAGCCGGAATTCATCGCGACGACGCGACGCTCTTCCCTTGGGGCGATCGGCTCCGACATAGTGTGTAGGCGTCGGTCCCGATTGTTCGACCATGCCTGGCCGGGCGGCCCACGCCGGAGGAGGCTGCGATGTACAAATCGATTCTGGTACCGGTCGATCTTGCCGAGGCCGAGCTGGCAGGCCCGGCCATCACCGCGGCGGAGGGCTTCGCCAACCAGTCGGAGGGCTCGATCCGGCTGGTCTATGTCCGCTCGCTGGTGCCGATCACCTATATGGAATTCGTGCCGGCCGACTTCGACGCCGGCCAGCAGTCCGAATCCGAGGCCAAGCTCGCCGAGATCGCGGCCAAGGTGAACCTTCCGGCCGAGCGCGTCTCGGCCAAGGTCCTGGTCGGGTCAGTCCATGGCGAGGTGCTGGCCGAGGCTGACGCCAGCGGCGCCGACCTGATCGTCATCGGCTCGCACGAGCCCGGCATGCTCGCCTATGTGATCGGCTCGAACGCCTCGACCATCGTGCGGCGGGCGAAGTGCTCGGTGCTGGTGGTCAGGTAGAAGGCTTCAGACCGTCTGCCGGCCCGGGACGAGGTCGTCGGGGACCTCGCCGGTTGCAAGGTCACGCGGCCGGTTGAGCCTGATCATCGGCCAGACCTGCCAGAAGGAGGCTGCCGCGAGCACGAGCCCGAGCCCCGCGGCGGCGGTTGCGCCCTGCTGGAGGGCGCGCAGGCTGAAGAAGGTCAGCATCACCATCGCGCCGCCGCCGGCCAGCGTCAGCGCCAGCCAGAGCAGATAGGGCTTGCCGGCGAGGAAGCGCGCCTTTGGATTGGCGCGCGTGATCGCGGCGGAGAGCGCCGAGACGAAGGCGTGATAACGCGCATCGTCGCGATCGATGTCGGTGAGCGAGCGCCAGGACAGATTGCCGAAGGTGATGCTCTTGCCGTCGCTTAGCCGCAGCTGGGTCCGGAAGCCCTTCGACGAGACATTGCTCGGCGCATAGATGAAGCGCACCTGCTCGACGGCCGAGAGCCTGACCTGGTCGACCTTGCGGGTCGAATCGATCTCCAGCACATCGCCCTTGAGCCGGTAGGCGATCTCGAAGCCGATCGGCTTCGGGCGCTGGCGCCAGTAGGGCAGGGTAATGTCGTCGTCGGCGGGGTTCATGGCGGCATGCTCTAGCCGTCATTCTCGGGCGGAGCAAAGTGCGACCCGAGAATCTCCTGCAAGAGATACTCGGGTCGAGCCCGGGCATGACGAGCGGGGCGCCTACCGCGTCAGCGCTTTCATCGCGCCGTCGAGGCCGTCGAGCGTCAGCGGGAACATCCGCCCGCCCATCAGCCCGGCGATCTGGCGGATCGACTGGGTATAGCCCCACAGGTTCTGCTGGATAGGATTGAGCCAGACCGATTTGCTGAAGCGCTCGGTCAGCCGCCGCATCCAGACCTCGCCGGCCTCCTCGTTCCAGTGCTCGACCGAGCCGCCCGGCATGGCGATCTCATAGGGGCTCATCGAGGCATCGCCGACGAAGACGAGGCGGTAATCGGCCGGATAGGTTCGCAGCACGTCGAAGGTCGGGATGATCTGGTCGTGGCGGCGCCGGTTCTCCTTCCAGACCCGCTCATAGGGGCAGTTGTGGAAGTAGAAATGCTCGAAATGCTTGAACTCGGCTCGTGCCGCCGAGAACAGCTCCTCGGCCAGTTCGATATGCCAGTCCATCGAGCCGCCGACGTCGAGGAAGAGCAGGACCTTGACGGCGTTGTGCCGCTCGGGCCGGAGCTTGACGTCGAGATAGCCGTGCTTGGCGGTCTCGGTGATGGTCTGGTCGAGGTCGAGCTCCTCGGCCGCGCCGGTACGGGCGAATTTGCGCAGGCGGCGCAGCGCGATCCGCAAATTGCGCACGCCGAGCTCGCGCGTGTCGTCGAAATCCTTGAACTCGCGCTTGTCCCAGACTTTCACCGCCCGGAAGTTGCGGTTCTTGTCCTGGCCGATGCGCACGCCTTCGGGATTGTAGCCATAGGCGCCATAGGGCGAGGTGCCGGCGGTGCCGATCCATTTCGAGCCGCCCTGATGGCGGCCCTTCTGCTCGGCGAGACGCTCTTTCAGCGTCTCCAGCAGCTTCTCCCAGCCCAGCGCCTCGATCTGGGCCTTCTCCTCGTCGGTGAGGAATTTCTCGGCGAGCTTGCGCAGCCATTCCTCGGGAATGCCGACCTGCTCGAAGGCCTCACCCAAGGTCTCGATGCCCTTGAAGACCTCGGCGAAGACGCGGTCGAAGCGGTCGAGATGACGCTCGTCCTTCACCAGGCAGGCGCGGGCGAGATAGTAGAACTCATCGACCCGGTATTCGGCGAGGTCGGCCTCGACGCCCTCCAGCAGCGCAAGATATTCGCGCAAGGTCACTGGGACCTTGGCGGCGCGCAGATCGGTGAAGAGGCGGAGGAACATCGCGCTACTGTGGCCAGCAGCGCCTGGAGGTCAAGCTGCGGCGGCTCGCAGGCCGTTTAACCGATCAGCTTGCGGCGCAGGCTGATCGGTCAAGCGGCCTCCACATGGCGTGGGAGCCGCCGCTGTCCGACAAGGCTCAGGCGACGGCGTCGGCCAGATCCTTGGTGACCTTGAACTTCACGACCGTCTTGGCCGGGACCTTGATGGTCGCGCCGGTCGACGGGTTACGAGCCTCGCGGGCTTCGCGCTTGGCGGCGGCGAGCTTGCCGATGCCGCCGAGGGTGACATCGCCACCGGACTTCAGCGTCTTGGCGACGACGCCGGCGAGCGAGCCGAGAATGGCCGAGACATCGGCCTTGGTCTTGCCCGTCTCGTCCGCGATCGCGGCGATCAGTTCGTTCTTGGTCATGAAAACCTCCTGAGACCAATGATGCTTAAATTGACGCCGCGCCGAACCCCAACGGGTCCGGCGCGTCGCGGCGAATCGACGCGCTCTCGCGCACGAATTCGCCGTTTGACATGCCTGCCGCCGAAACACGACGGCATCGGCCGTACATACGCACAGCAATCGGCTTCGTTCCTGTCAAAAGCCGCGAAATTGGGGCGGTTTTCACCAGCTTTGTGGAGCGATTGACAAAACACCTCTGATTATTTGAAGCTTGAAATAATTTAGGGGAGCGGAACGCGGCATGAAGGCCATCATCATCGGCGGCGGCATCGGGGGGCTGTCACTGGCCCTGATGCTGCACGCGCGCGGCATCGCCGCGACCGTCTACGAGCAGGCCAGCGAGATCCGCGAGGTCGGCGTCGGCATCAACACGCTGCCGCATGCGATCCGCGAGCTGGCGGAGCTGGGGCTCCTGCCGGCGCTCGATGCGGTGGCGATCCGCACCCGCGAACTGATCTACATGAACCGCTTCGGCCAGACCGTCTGGCGCGAGCTGCGTGGCCTGCACGCGGGGGCGGCGGTGCCGCAGTTCTCGATCCATCGCGGCCGGCTTCAGGGTGTGATTCGCGACGCGGTGATCGAGCGGCTCGGCGCAGACGCGATCCGCACCGGCCGGCGCCTGCAGGGCTTCCTGCAGGACGAAGGCGGCGTCACCGCGCACTTCGCCGACGCCAGGCTCGGCGAGGGCGGGGAGACAGCCCGCGCCGACATCCTGATCGGCGCCGACGGCATCCATTCGACCGTGCGGGCGCATTATTTTCAGAACCAGGGCGGTCCGCGCTGGAACGGCGTCCAGATGTGGCGTGGCGCCTGCGACTGGCCGGCCTTCCTCGATGGCGAGAGCATGATCATCGCCGGCGGCATGGCCGGCAAGCTGGTGCTCTACCCGATCGCTGCGGGCAAGAAGCCGGGTACGCGCCTGACCAACTGGGTCGTGAATATCCGCACCGGCGATCCGGCAAAGCCGCCACCGAAAGAGGCCTGGTCGAAGGCCGGGCGGCTCGAGGACGTGCTGCCTTTCGCCAGGCGCTTCACCGTGCCCGGCGTCGACATCCTCGCCTTGATCCAGGCGAGCGGCACCTTCTGGGAATATCCGATGTGCGACCGCGACCCGCTGCCGCGCTGGACCCATGGCCGGGTGACGCTGCTCGGCGACGCCGCCCATCCAATGTACCCGGTCGGCTCCAATGGCGCCTCGCAGGCGATCCTCGATGCACGCTGCCTCGCCGACCTCCTGATCAAGGCCGAGCATCCGCGCCATGCGCTCGCCGCCTATGAGGCGCAGCGCCTGCCGGCGACGGCCGAGATCGTGGCGATGAACCGGGCCGGCGGGCCGGAGCGTGTCATCGATGCGGTCGAGGCGCTGGCGCCCAACGGCTTCGACGATGTCGAGCGCGTCCTGCCCTATGGCAAGCGCGAGCAGATCGTGAACGCCTATGCCGGCAAAGCCGGCTTCTCGGCGGCACAACTGGCGAAGCGCTGAGACAGCCTCAGCGCTGCTCAGCCTTTACCAGCGGCGCGATCCGGTCGATCCGGTTCGTCCAGATGCCGGGGATCGGCCGCTTGAGAGCGCTGAAGTCCTCGGCGCGGTCGATCCCGGCCGAGCCGTCGCCGCCGACCAGCGGGCCGGCGACGATGACCTCGCTGCCGGCAGCGCGCATGCGGTCCGTGAACCGCGCCGGCCAACCCCAGATCCAGCTGGTGTAATTGGACGGGATCAAGAGCAGCTGCCGCTCGCAGGCTTGCGGCGTCAGCCCGGCCCAGCCGAGCGCGAGATGGTGGATCAGGCAGCGCTTCTCCGCCTCCTTCGACATGGTCCGCAAGGTCGGGATGCGCTCGCGCAGCACCGTGATCGGTCGGTCGCCGCCATAGGCCATCAGGAGGGAAAGCTGCGCCGGCGGCAGCTTCCGCAGGTGCTCTGCGAGCGCCTCGCCCTCGCGGGGATCGTTGCTCTTGACGTTGATCAGCAGTCGCTTGTCCGGGAAACGCGCCAGCACCTCGTCTAGCGACGGCATCTGGCCGATGCCCTTGCCGCGGAACGGGTAGGTCTTGCCGCCATCGGCTGTGTAGCCAAAGCCGATGTCGAGCGCCTTGAGTTCGGCGAGGGTCTTCTCGCGGGTGACGCCCGTGCCGTTCGTGCGGCAGTCCAGCGTCCAGTCATGGATCACGGCGAACTGGCCGTCGGTGGTCGGGTGGATATCGAACTCGACGATGTCCGCCCCCGCCGCGAAGGCTGCCTCGATCGAGGGGAGGGTGTTCTCGAGATAGGGGTGTTCCGGCGGATTGATTCGGTTCGCCGTGCAGGTCTTGTCGGTGACCCCGCTGGACGGATAGGTCTGCGCCAGCCCGCGATGCGCCAGGAGGACCGGTCGCTCGGTTGAGGCCGACGCCAGCAGCGAGCTGTTTTGCACGAAGGCGGTAACGCCCAAAGCCGCGGCTACAGTACCGGCGGCGAGCCAGAATCGTTTCATCGCTATCCCCTCGAAGCGGGCGCGATGTCGGCCGTGAAAGCCGGCAAAATTCAGCCGGAACTCAGGCGCCTTCCGTCAGCTGGGCGATGCGGGCCTTCAGCGCCGCATTCTCCTGTTCGAGCTGGCGCAGGCGCCGCACCAGATCGAGCGGGATCGGCGCATCGTCGCGCTTGGCCGCGGCGAAGGAAACGCCGATGCGCTCGCCATCACGCCAGCGGCTGCGCACCATCCGGCTCTCGCGCTTCAGCGGAAAATAGAGCTCGAACAGCTCCGGCAGGGCGACGCTGCCCGGGAAGATCAGCAGCGCCCCGTCATCCGACTGGTTCCTGACCATGCAGTCCAGCGTCGACTGACGCTGGTTGAAGATGGCCTTGGCGCCAATGAAGGTCCTGATGCGGACCGCCTGGCGGCGTTCGGTGATGGTGGTCGCAGCGGGCATGGCCTGGCTCTTGTTCTAGCTCAGGTTGAGATAATGCCCGCTAACGCTTCTGGTTGCAGCAGTAAGCTTTGCTTAACCTTAACTGCGCCGCGCCTCGCTCAGGCGCCTTCCGGCGGAGGGGGCAGGAAGTCGATCTCATAGCGCGCCGACAGCGCGACCACCTCGGCCGGGTTCTGCTCCTTCATCGAATGAATCGCCCAGAACAGGTCGTAGAGCCGGCCGGTCGGTGCGACCCAGAACAGGCACTTCACCGGAGCTTCGCTCTTGTTGAACAGTCCGTGCGGGATGTTGCGTGGCAGCTTGATCAGGTCGCCGGGCAGGGCATGCGATTCCTGGCCGTCGAGCACGAGGTCGAGGCGCCCCTCGAGCATGTAGATGAATTCGTCCTGGGTCGGATGGATATGTGGCGGCACGAAGGTGCCGGGCGGGAAGGTGGCGTGCCAGGCGAAGCTGTCCTCGCTCAGCATCTTCGGCACATAGGTCTGGCCGAGGATATTCCAGGAGATCGCGTCGATCCCCTCATTGGCCTTGGTCACGCCAGCTGTGAGCGGTTTCATCGTCGTCTCCTTCTCAAAGATGCAGGAAGCGGTCCTTGACCGCGCTGTCGCTGCGCAGGTCGTCGCTGCTGCCGCGCCAGGCGACGCGGCCCTTCTCCAGCACGACATGCCGGTCGGCGATCCTGGCCAGCGCGTCGACATTCTTGTCGATCACCAGGATCGACTCGCCCTCGGCCTTCAGCGCCGACAGGCAGGACCAGATCTCCTGCCGGATGATCGGCGCCAGCCCCTCGGTCGCCTCGTCGAGGATGACGAGCTTGGGATTGGTCATCAACGCTCGGCCGATCGCCAGCATCTGCTGCTCGCCGCCGGAGAGCTGGTTGCCGCGATTGGCCTTGCGTTCCTTCAGCCGCGGCAGGAAGGCGTAGACGCGTTCCAGTGTCCAGCGCGCCGGGCCGAAGCGGCTGGCGGCGGTGGCGATCAGGTTCTCCTCGACCGAGAGCGTCGGGAAGACCTGCCGTCCTTCCGGCACGAGGCCGATGCCGGCCTGCGCCAGCCGGAAAGGGGCGCTGCCGGTGAGGTCGACGCCGCCGAAGCTGACGCGGCCGGCGCGCGGCCGGATCAGCCCCATGATGGCGCGCACCGTCGTGGTCTTGCCCATGCCGTTGCGGCCGAGCAGAGTCACGACCTCGCCAGCCCCGACCGCAAGATCGACACCGAACAGGATCTGCGCCTCGCCATAGCCGGCATCGAGATTTTCGACCGTCAGCATGGTGCGGGCTCGTCCTCTGTCATTCCGGGGCGCGCAGCGAACCCGGAACCCATGACCGGGCGAGCGCGATCGTTCATGGTCGTCATGGTCTCACCCGGTCGTGGGTTCCGGGTTCTTCGCTGCGCGAAGCCCCGGAATGACAAGGGGTGACGTCGTCGGTCATCAGCCCTCCTCGCCGAGATAGGCTTCGCGCACGGCCGGGTCGGCTCTGACGACAGAGGGATCGCCCGAGGCGATGACGCGGCCATAGACCAGGACAGTGACAGTATCGGCGAGCGCGAACACCGCCTCCATATCGTGCTCGACCAGCAGCATGGCATAGCGCCCCTTCAGGCTCTTGAGCAGGGCGATCAGGCGCTCGCCTTCCTCCTTGCCGACGCCGGCGAGCGGCTCGTCGAGCAGGATCGCCGCCGGCTCCAGCGCCAGCGCCATGGCGATCTCCAGCGCCCGCTTCTCGCCATGCGACAGGCTACCGGCCGGGACATGGGCGCGCTCCGACAGGCCGACCGCGTCGAGCGCGGCGCGGGCAGGGCGGTTCAGGCGCTCGTCGCCGGCGGCGTTGCGGAAGAAGGAGAGCGGATGGCTCGCCTTGGCCTGCACGCCGAGCGCGACGTTCTCCAGCGCCGAGAGCGAGGCGATGGTCGAGGTGATCTGGAAGGTCCGCGCCAGGCCGTGCCGGGCGCGCTTCTCGGCGTTGAAGGCCGTGACGTCCTGCCCGCGGAAACGGATGGTGCCGTCGTCCGGCGTTAGCATGCCGGAGATCTGGTGGACCAAAGTGGTCTTGCCGGCGCCGTTCGGGCCGATCAACGCGTGCAGCTCGCCCGGCGCGACGGCGAGGCTGACGCCGTCGGTGACCTTCAGCGCGCCGAAAGACTTGCTCAACGCCTCGAGGACAAGGACCGGCTCAGCCATGACGCGGGCCCAGCTTGCGCAGCATCCCGACGATGCCGCCGCGGGTGAACAGCACGAAGAGCACGATCATCGGTCCGAAGATGACGCGCCAATGCTCGGTCAGATGCGAGAGCGCATCCTCGGCGATCAGATAGGCGATGGCGCCGATGATCGCGCCGTGCAGCGAGCCGACGCCGCCGAGCACCGCCATGAAGATCAGTTCGCCCGAGCGCTGCCAGGACATGAAGGCCGGGCTGACGAATTCGGTGTGATTGGCGAGGAAGAAGCCGGACAAGCCCGCCAGCATGCCGCTGATCACATAGGCGACGAGGCGCACCTTGTTGACGTCGAAGCCGGTGACGCTGACCCGGACTGGGTTCTCGCGCGCTGCCCGCAGCACCCGGCCGAAACGCGAGGCGACGAGGCCGCGCACCAGCAGATAGGCGCCGGCCAGTGCGACCAGAACGCTGTAATAGAACGAGGTCCGGCTGCCGAACGGGTTGAAGCCGAGGAGGGTGCTCTTCTCGTAGAGCGTCAGCCCGTCATCGCCGCCATAGGCCGAAAGCGCCTGCGCCAGGAAATAGACCATCTGGCCGAAGGCGAGGGTGATCATGATGAAGGCGACGCCGCGTGTGCGCAGGCAGATCGCGCCAGTGATCGCGCCGAACAGGGCGCAGACGCCGAGGATCACCGGCAGGATAACAAAGGCTTCGCTCCTGCCCTCGGTGATCATGATGCCGGTGACATAGGCGCCGATGCCGAGGAAGGCGGCATGGCCGAAGGAGACGAGGCCGCCGACACCGAGGATCAGGTCGAGCGAGAGCGCCGCGATGGCGAAGATCAGCGCCCGCGTCAGCAGAGCGAGCCAGCCGGCCGGCATGCCGAGCGAGACGGCGAGCGGCGCCAGCGCCAGCAGCAGGAACAATATGGCCGGCAGCAGCACCTTGGCGCGCTCGCGCGGCGGCGCGACGCTGGTGACCTCGGCTGTCGTCGTCGCCGAGCTCATGTCCGGCCTCGCGCCGGCAGCAGGCCTTCCGGCCGCACGAACAGCACCATCGCCATCAGGAGGTAGATCAGCATCGAGGACAGCGCCGCGCCGGTCGCCCGCGCCGATGGGGCGCTCATGAACAGGCGGAGCAGGTCATTCATGAAGGAGCGGCCGAGCGTGTCGACCAGGCCGACGATCAGGGCCGCCACGAAGGCGCCGCGGATCGAGCCGATGCCGCCGATAACGATGACGACGAAGGCGAGGATCAGCACGGTGTCGCCCATGCCAGGTTCGACCGAGAGGATCGGCGCCGCCATCGCGCCGGCGAAGCCCGCCAGCATGGTGCCGAAGGCGAAGACGATCATGAACAGCTTGCGGATGTCGACGCCGAGCGCCGAGACCATCGGTGCGTTCGAGGCGCCGGCGCGCAGCAGCATGCCGGTGCGGGTCTTCTCGACGATGAACCAGAGCAGGGCACCGACCGCCAGGCCAGCGCCGATCAGCGCGAAACGATAGGTCGGGTAGAGGATGCCATCCATCAGCGCGACATTGCCGGTCAGGAACGCCGGCAGCGGCACGGAGAGGGGAGCGGCGCCCCAGACCATCTTGACGCCCTGGTTGAGCAGGAGGATCAGGCCGAAAGTCGCCAGCACCTGGTCGAGATGGTCGCGCTCATAGAGATGGCGGAAGACCAGGAATTCGAGCGCGAGGCCGAAGACCAGCGCCGCCGCCAATGCCAGCACCAGCCCGAGCACGAAGGAGCCGGTCAGCGCGACGAAGGTCACGGCGAGATAGGCGCCGAGCATGTACTGCACGCCATGCGCCAGGTTGATGAAGTCCATCACGCCGAAGACCAGCGTCAGCCCTGCCGCCACCAGGAACAGCAGGATGCCGAACTGCAGCCCGTTCAGGATCTGGACGATGAGGAGGCCGGTGGTCATGGCAAAGCTATCCCGTCATGCTCGGGCTTTACCCGAGCATCTCGTGGAAGGAGATCCTCGGGTCGAAGCTGTGCTTCGCCCGAGGATGACGCTTCGCGTCACTTCAGCGCGCAATCCTTCGCATGCGGGTCGGCGTAGTCCGTGAACACCTTCTGGGCGATCTCGGTCTGGAATTTGCCGTCCGCCCGCTTGGCGACCTTGACCAGATAGAAGTCCTGGATGGGGTAGCCATTGGTGTTGAACTTGAACTTGCCGCGCAGCGAGGTGAAGTCGGCCTTCCTGATCGCGGCGCGCAGCTTGTCCTTGTCGGCGGTGCCGCCGGCGGCCTTGACCGCCGAATCGATCAGCTGAGCTGCGTCGAAGGCCTGCTGGGCATAGGAGCCGGGCACGATCTTGTAGGCGGCTTCATAGGCCGAGACGAACTTCTTCGTCTGCGGGTTGTCCATGTTCGGCGCCCAGGTCATGCCGCCGAACATGCCGACGGCGGCGTCCTGCTGAGCCGGCAGCGTCGACTCGTCGACGGTGAAGGCGGAGAGGAACGGAACCTTGCCGGTCAGGCCGGCCTGCGACCATTGCTTGACGAAGTTGACGCCGAGGCCGCCGGGCAGAAAGGCGAAGACCACGTCGGGCTTGGCCGAGGCGATCTTGGCGAGCTCGGCCGAGAAGTCGAGTGCGTTCAGCGGGACATAGACCTCGTCGAGGACCTCGCCCTTGAAGTAGCGCTTGAAGCCGGCGAGCGAATCCTTACCCGCCTGATAGTTCGGCGCGATGATATAGGCCTTCTTGTAGTTCTGGTCCTGGGCGTACTTGCCGAGCACCTCGTGGACCTGGTCGTTCTGGTACGAGGTCACGAAGAAGTTCTGGTGGCAGGCCTTGCCGGCCATGGTCGAGGGACCGGCGTTGGGGCTGATCAGGATCGCGCCCGAGTCCAGCACCGGCTTGGCGATCGCGCCGAGGATGTTCGAGAACACCGGGCCGACGACGAAGTCGACCTTGCCGCCCTCGACATAGCTGCGGACCTTGCCGACCGCGACGTCGGGCTTGAGCTCGTCGTCGATCACGGTGATCTGCACCGGCACACCGCCGAGCTTGCCGCCGTTCTGGTCGACCGCGAGCTGGAAGCCGTCACGGACCTGCTGGCCCAGTGCCGCCGCCGGGCCGGTCAGCACGCTGACCACGCCGATCTTCAGGGGCTCCTGCGCCTGGGCGGCAGAGAGCCCGAGCGCGAGCACGCCGGCGCCAAGCGACAGAGTGAATTTGAGCGTCATATCCGATGTCCTCCCGGGACGTGCCAGATGCGACCGCCGGCGGGGTTCCCCATCCCTGTCCGGTGGTGTCGGCAGCCATATTGTTTCAAGCTTAAAATATCTGCAAGGGGGTTCCTGCGGGTAATTTTTGTTCGCGGCTGGAGAGCGTCATTCTCGGGCGGAGCGAAGCGCAGACCCGAGAATCTCAGGATGAGGAGGCGCTGAGAGGAGCCTCCTCCGGCAAGAGATGCTCGGGTCGAGCCCGAGCATGACGCGTCCTTCGCTTACGCCTGCACGCCGTCGACGTACCAGTCCATCTTCGAGAGGATCTCGTCGCTGGCGGTCTCGCCGGCCTTGAGGCGCAGCGTGCCCTTCTGGTCCTTGAGCTCGCCGGTGAAGGGGTGGATCGTGCCGGCGACGATGCCCTTCTGGAGCTCGTCCGCAGCGGCGCGGGCGGCCGGGGTGACGGCATCGTTATAGGGCGCGAGCTTGACCATGCCGTCCTTGATGCCGCCCCAGACGTCGCCGCTCTTCCAGCTGCCGTCCATCGCCTCCTTGACGCGCTTGATGTAGTAGCCCGACCAGTCGTCGACGATCGCCGAGAGCTGCGCCTTGGGCGCGAAGGCCTTCATGTCGGAGGCCTGGCCGAAGGCGAAGACGCCGCGCTGCTCCGCCGCCTGCAGGGCCGCCGGGCTGTCGGTGTGCTGGCTGATCACGTCGCAGCCCTGGTCGATCAACGCCTTGGCGGCGTCGGCTTCCTTGGCCGGGTCGTACCAGGTCGAGGCCCAGATCACCTTGGTCTTGAAGTTCGGGTTCACCTTCTTCGCGGCGAGATGGAAGGCGTTGATGCCCATCACCACCTCCGGGATCGGGAAGGAGGCGATGTAGCCGGCCTGGCCAGCCTTCGACATATGGCCGGCGAGGGTGCCGATCACGGCGCGACCCTCATAGAAGCGGGCATTGTAGGTCGCGACGTTCTCGGCGCGCTGATAGCCGGTGGCATGCTCGAACTTGATCTTCGGGAACTGCTTGGCGACCTGAATGGTCGGGTTCATGAAGCCGAAGGAAGTCGTGAAGATCAGCTGGTCGCCGGCCTGAGCGAGCTGGCGGATGGCGCGCACCGCATCCGGGCCCTCAGCGACGTTCTCGATGAAGCTGGTCTTGATCTTGTTGCCGTATTCCTTCTCCAGCGCCTTGCGGCCCTGGTCGTGGGTCCAGCTCCAGCCATGGTCGCCGACGGGCCCGACATAGATGAAGCCGACGCCGAACGGCGCCTGGGCTTGCGCGCCGACCAGCGGCAGGACCGAGCTGGCAGCGGCGCCAGCAAGAAGCGTGCGGCGGGTGATGATGGTCGACATGGTCATGTTCCCCGTTGTCGGTTGCGGCGTCGTCACGACGCCGGGAAAGGCTTGCCGAGGCAGGCGGGCGCATCGCGTCCGCCGGTCCGTCCTCCTAGCGACATCATGGTCAGAACCACAATCGTCGCAAGGTAGGGGGTCATCGCCAGAACCTCCGGCGCGATGAAGCTCCAGCCGGCGGCCTTGGCCTGCAGTTCGAAGGTCGCGACCGCGCCGAAGAGATAGGCGCCGGCGAGCAGCCGGCCCGGCTTCCACGCCGCGAAGACGACGAGGGCGAGCGCGATCCAGCCGCGGCCGGCGGTCAGCCTGTCGGCCCACATTGGCGTCAGTGCCAGCGAGAAATAGGCGCCGCCGAGCCCGGCTAGTGCCCCGCCGAAGGCGGTCGCGGCGGTGCGGATCGCCAGGACGCGATAGCCGATGGCGTGGGCCGAGTCGGCGTTCTCGCCGACGGCGCGCAGGATCAGCCCGGCCTTCGTCTTGCGCAGGAACAGGCTGACCGCGAGGACGAGCGCGAGCGAGAGATAGACGATGGCGTCATGGCCGAAGACGAGGCGCAGCCAGGGATGGGCGGCATAGTCGGCCGGAAAGAGCGGGCCGAGCCGTGTAATCGTGCGCCCGACGAAACCGGCGCCGATCAGCGAGGAGGCGCCGATGCCGAAGATCGTCAGCGCAAGGCCCGTCGCGACCTGGTTCGAGCCGAGTCCGAGGGTCAGCAGCGCGAAGATCATCGCCGCGGCGACGCCGGCCAATGTCGCGGCCAGGAGCCCAAGCGGGACGCTGCCGGTGGAATAGGCGACAGCGAAGCCAGCGACGGCGCCGCACAGCATCATGCCCTCGACGCCGAGATTGAGCACGCCGGCCTTCTCGGTGACGAGCTCGCCCAAGGCCGCGAGCAGGATCGGCGTCGCTGCCGCGGCGAGCGTCATGAAGATCGAGACGAGGATGGCGGCGGTCATGGCGCGCTCCTCGCCGGCCGCGCCTTCCAGGCGAGCCGGTAGCGCACCAGCACGTCGGTCGCGAGCAGGAAGAAGAGCAGCAACGCCTGGAACATGCCCGTCGCGGCCGAGGGCAGGCGCACCGTGCTCTGGGCGATCTCGCCGCCGACATAGGTCACCGCCAGCACCAGCGCGCCAAAGACGATGCCAGGCGGCGAGAGGCGGCCGAGGAAGGCGACGATGATCGCAGTGAAGCCATAGCCGACCGGGAATTGCGGCGTGAGCTGGCCGAAGGGGCCGGCCGCCTCGAACAGGCCGGCGAGGCCAGCAAGACCGCCCCCAGCGAGCAGCGCTGCCCAGGTCACGCGGTTCGCATCGAATCCGCCATGGCGGGCGGCGGCTGGCGCGCGCCCGACGACACGGACGGCATAGCCGGCGACGGTCTTGCTCATCACGAACCAGGCGATCAGCGCAAGCAGGATGGCCAGCGGCACGCCGAGATGGACGAGCGAGCCTTCCGCAATCGCCGGCAGCGTCTGGCTGGCGCTGAACATCTTGGTCTGTGGGAAATTGAAGCCGTCCGGATCCTTCCACGGGCCGCGCACGAGATAATACAGGAACTGCACCGCGACATAGGTCAGCATCAGGCTGGTCAGGATCTCGCTGACCTGCAGGCGGACCTTGAGCAGGGCAGGAAGAGCTGCCCAAGCTGCGCCGCCGACAATGCCGGCCAGCGCCATCGCCGGCAGGATCCACCATCCGGTCATGTCATGGGTGAGGAGCGCGACGCCGGTGCCGGCGATCGCGCCCATGACGTATTGCCCCTCGGCGCCGATATTCCAGACATTGGCGCGAAAGCCGATGGCGAGACCGAGCGCGATCATGATGAGCGGCGCCGCCTTGACGCCGAGGTCGGCCCAGCGCTGCGGCTCGATCAGCGGCGTGATGAAGATCGCCGTGACTGCGCGCAGGCCGTCATAGCCGATCGCGCCGAAGACCAGCATGCCGGTCAGCATGGTGAGCCCGATCGCGATCAGTGGGCTGAGATACAGCATCGCCTTGCTGGGCTCGCGCCGGCGCCGCCACTCAAGCATGCGTGGGCTCCGCGGCATGGCTCTCGCCGTGGACCCCGCCCATCAGCAGGCCGATCTCTTCGAGCTTTAAGCCGGCAACCGGCCGCGCCTGCGACAGCCGACCTTCATTGATGACGCAGAGCCGGTCGGAGAGTTCGAGTAGTTCGTCGAGATCCTGCGATATCACCACGATGGCCGAGCCCTGCGCAGCGAGATCGACCAAGGCCTGCCGGATTGCGGCGGCGGCGCCGGCATCGACGCCCCAGGTCGGCTGCGCCACCACCAGCACGTCGGGGCGCTGCCCGATCTCGCGGCCCATGATGAATTTCTGCAGGTTGCCGCCCGAGAGCGAGCCGGCGAGCGCTGCCGGCCCCGTTGTGCGGACATCGAAGCGGGCGATGACCTCGCCGGCATAGCGCTCGACCGGCCCCTGCCGGATCAGCCCGGACGGCGCGAGCGGCAGGCGATGCCGCGCGGTCAGCACGACGTTCTCGGCGAGCGAGAAATCGGGCACGGCGGCGTGGCCGTTGCGCTCTTCGGGCACGCAGGCGAGACCGGCGGCACGGCGGGCGCCGGCATCCGAAAAGCCGATCGGCCGGCCGTCGAGCTTGATCGCGTCGGCCCGGCTCGCGGGGTGTTCGCCCGAGAGTGCCAGCAGCAATTCGGCCTGGCCATTGCCGGCGACGCCGGCGATGCCGAGGATCTCGCCGGCCTTCGCCGAGAAGGAGATGCCCTTCAGGCTGGTGCCGAAGGGCGGCTCGCCCGGCATGTCGAGCCTCTCGACGCTGAGCCGCGCCGCGCCGGCCTTGCCGTCGCCTGCTGGCCGCTCAATGCTCTTCAACTCGGCGCCGATCATCAGCTCGGCCATGCGCCGCGTCGTCTCGACGCGCGGATCGCAGGTCGCGACCACCTTGCCGCCGCGCAGGATGGTCGCGGCCTCGCACAGCGCTTTGATTTCGTGCAGCTTGTGGCTGATGTAGAGGATCGAGCAGCCTTCCCGCGCGATCTGGCGCAAAGTCTGGAACAGGCGCTCGACCTCCTGCGGGGTCAGCACGGAGGTCGGCTCGTCCATGATCAGCAGCTTCGGCTTCTGCAAAAGACAGCGCACGATCTCGATGCGCTGGCGCTCGCCGACCGAGAGAGTGTGCACGGCGCGATCCGGATCGAGCGGCAGCGAATAGCTGTCGAGGATCGCCTTGATCCGCGCCTTCAGCTCCTCCGCCGGCACCGTCTCGTCGAGGCCGAGCGCGATGTTCTCCAGCACGGTCATGCCGTCGAACAGCGAGAAATGCTGGAAGACCATGCCGATGCCGAGCTTGCGCGCCGCCTTGGGCGAGGCGATCTCGACCGGGCGGTCGTCGAAGCTGATCTGCCCCTCGTCGGCGCGCTGCACGCCATAGATGATCTTTACCAGGGTCGACTTGCCGGCGCCGTTCTCGCCGAGCAGGGCATGGATCTCGCCAGGACGGACGCTGAGGCTGATATCCTGATTGGCCTTCACGCCCGGAAAGCTCTTCGAGACATGGGCGAGCGCCAGGCGCGAAGGTGCCGTCTGGTCAGGCGGCTGCGTCATGGCGGTTCCGTGGCCTCGCTCGTCCCGTGGCAGACCTCCCCGCGAGGCCTGCCTTCTCGCCAAGCAAGCAACGCACCAGCTCGGCACTCGTCAAGGCGGCGATGACCTCCGGACGCTTGTCATGCACATCCGATCCGCCGATCGGGCAGGTGAGCCCGGCCAGCGCCTCGCTGCCGGGATGGCGGCGGCGGAAGCTAGCCTCGAAGCGGGCGCGCTTCGTGCTTGAGCCGATCATGCCGACATAAGCGGCATCGCCGCGCAGCAGCGCCGCCTCGGCCAGGCGATAGTCGAGTGCATGGCTATGGGTCAGGACGACGAAGGCTGAGCCGAGCCGCGCTGCGGCTAGCGCGGTTTCGGGATCGTCGAGCTGCAGGCAGGCGACGGTCGCCGGTACTTCGTCGAACTGGCCGGGACGATCGTCGATCAGCGTCACGGCGACCGGCAGCAAGGCGAGGCTGCGCGCCAGCGCCTTGCCGGTATGCCCGGCGCCAAAGATCAGCACCTGCGGCCGCTCGGCTGCGGCTTTCGCCTCGTCCTGCCTCAGCGCCTCCAGATAGCTTGTGGTCGCCGGCTCCATCGCAACCCGGACGCGCCCGCCGCAACACTGGCCCATTTGCGGGCCGAGCGGGATGTCGATGAGCTGCTGCGGACCGCCGCTGACGAGCAGGGCGCGGGCGAGGTCGATGCAATGGAATTCGAGCTGGCCGCCGCCGATGGTGCCGGCGCTGCCACGGGCGCTGACGATCATCGTCGCGCCGGCCTCGCGCGGGGTCGAGCCCTGCGCCTCCGCGATGCGAACTATAACGGCGCCTTCGGTGAGGCTGGCGGCGAGGAAGTCGGCGGGAGTCATGACGGTGGCCTCAAACATGTGGCCGGGGGCTTCCCGTCATTGCGAGAAGCGTAGCGACGAAGCAATCCAGGGGGACGTGGAGCTCTGCCGCTCCTGGATTGCTTCGCTTCGCTCGCAATGACGTTTGGGGTGCGATGCGTGATCATCGCGCCGCCTCCGCCATCGCCCGCACCCGCTCGACCGCATCCAGCACCCGCTCCGGCGTCGCGGGGGCGTCGAGCTGCGGGCAGAAGCGATGGTCGCCGACGCTGGCGACCGCATCGGAGAGCGCGTGCAGCACGCTGATCGCCAGCATCAGCGGCGGCTCGCCAACCGCCTTGGAGCGATGGATGGTATGCTCGCGATTGGGCGCCTTCTCTAAGAGCGCGACGTTGAAGATGCGCGGCCGGTCGGAGGCGACCGGGATCTTGTAGGTCGAGGGCGCGTGGGTCTTGAGCCGCCCCTTCTCGTCCCAGACCAGTTCCTCGGTTGTCAGCCAGCCCATGCCCTGGATGAAGCCGCCCTCGATCTGGCCCTTGTCGATCGCCGGGTTCAGCGAGTTGCCGCAGTCGTGCAGGATGTCGACGCGCTCGACCTTGTACTCGCCGGTCAGCGTGTCGATCGCGACCTCGGCCGCGGCTGCGCCATAGGCGAAATAGTAGAACGGGTGGCCTCTGCCTGCCTTGCGGTCCCAATGGATTTTTGGCGTCGCGTAGAAGCCGGTCGCCGAGAGCTGGACACGGGCCATATAAGCCGCCTTGACCAGCTCGACGAAGCCGATCTCGCGCGCGCCGACCTGCACCCTACCGGGCAGGAAGGCGATTGCCTCCGGCTTTTCCTGCCAATGCTTTGCTGCGAAGGCGGCGAGCCGAGCCTTGATCGTCTCGCAGGCGTCCAGTGCTGCCATGCCGTTGAGGTCGGAGCCGGAGGAGGCGGCCGTCGCCGAGGTGTTCGGCACCTTGCCGGTCGTCGTCGCGGTGATCTTGATCTGCTCCAGCCCGATGCCGAAGGCCTGCGCCACCACCTGCGCCACCTTCTGGTACAGACCCTGGCCCATTTCGGTGCCGCCATGGTTCAGCGAGACGGTGCCGTCGGTATAGACATGCACCAGCGCGCCGGCCTGATTGTACCAGGTCGCGGTGAAGGAGATCCCGAACTTGACCGGTGTCAGCGCGAGGCCGCGCTTGATGATGGGGCTTTCCCGGTTGAAGGCGCGGATCGCGTCCTGGCGAGCTCGGTAGTCGCAGGAATGTTCGAGGTCGTCGATCACCTCGGCGGCGATCATGTCCTCGACCGGCTGGTGATAGGGCGTGATCTCGCGGCCTTCGCTGCCATAGAGATTGCGCTTTCTCACCTCCAGCGGGTCGAGCCCGGTGGCGTATGCGACCTCCTCGATGAAGCGCTCGGCCCCGACCATGCCCTGCGGCCCGCCGAAGCCACGAAAGGCGGTGTTGGAGACCGTATGCGTGCGCAAAGGCTCGGAGCGGGCCCGCACCGCCGGGTAGAAATAGCAATTGTCCATGTGGAAGAGCGCGCGGTCGGTGACCGGGCCGGAGAGGTCGGCATTCCAGCCGCAGCGCGCGGCGTAGACCGCATCGACCGCATGGATGCGGCCGTCATCGTCGAAGCCGATCTCGTAGTCGACGACGAAATCATGGCGCTTGCCGGTGATGACCATGTCATCGTCGCGGTCGGGCCTGAGCTTCACTGGCCGCTTCAGCTTGCGGGCGGCGAGCGCCGCGACGCAGGCGAAGAGATTGGCCTGCGTCTCCTTGCCGCCGAAGCCGCCGCCCATGCGCCGTACCTCGATCGTCACCGCATGCGCGCCGACGCCGAGCACCTGGGCGACCATATGCTGGACCTCGCTCGGATGCTGGGTCGAGCACAGCACCAGCACGTCCTGGTCCTCGCCGGGGATGGCGAGCGAGATCTGGCTTTCGAGGTAGAAGTGATCCTGCCCGCCGATCGCCATCGAGCCCTTCAGCCGGCGCGGGCTGGCAGCGAGCGCGGCTGCGACGTTGCCGCGCTCGAGTTTCAGGGGCTCGGTGACGAGCTCGGAGCCGGCGGCGCGGGCGGCGGCGACATCGAGTAGGGGAGGCGCTTCGTCATAGCTCGCCTTGGCCAGCAGCGCGGCATGGCGGGCTTGCTCGCGCGTCTCGGCGATGACCGCGAAGAGCGGTTGGCCGTGATGCAGGATCGCGCTGGTCGCGAAGACCGGCTCGTCATGCTTGTGCGTCGAGGAGATGTCGTTCTCGCCGGGGATGTCGACGGCGGTGAGGACCGAAAGCACACCCGGCGCCGCCTCGACCGCCGACAGGTCGAGCGACAGCAGCCGGCCATGTGCGATGGTGGCGAGGCCGAGATAGGCATGCGCTAGGCCCGCCGGCTCGGCGATGTCGTCGATATAGAGGGCTTCGCCGGCGACGTGCTTCTCGGCGGAATCATGCTTCAGCGGCGCGCCGACGATCGGCCGCGTCGCCATGGCGTCGAGCCGTTTGCGCGCGTCAGCCATGGGCGGCCTCCGCCAGCACGCCGGCGACGCGGGTTGCGGTATCCGGAGTCGTCGTCTCGATCAGGAAGCGCCGCAGCAGGTTGCCGGCGACCTTGAGCCGGTAGGTGGCCGATGCCCGCATATCGGTCAGCGGCGTGAAATCCTGGGCGAGGGCGGCGATCGCGGTGGCGATGGTCGCCTCGTTCCAGGAGTGGCCGAGCAAAGCGGCTTCGGCGGCTTTCGCCCGCTTCGGGATTCCGGCCATGCCGCCATAGGCGAGCCGCGCCTCTCTGATGCGGCCGGCCTCGTCCAGTTCCAGATAGAAGGCGCCGCAAACGGCCGAAATATCCTCGTCGAAACGCTTCGAAATCTTCGAGATGTGGAAGAGCGCCCCCGCCGGTAGCTTCGGCACTAGTACCGCCTCGACGAACTCGCCCGGCTGCCGGTCCTGCTTGCGGTAGTCGAGGAAGAAGGTTTCCAATGGAATGGTTCGCCGTTCAATCCCGCCAGAGCCCTCATCCTGAGGAGCGGCCGGAGGCCGCGTCTCGAAGGATGTTCCAGCGCGCTCTGGACCATCCTTCGAGACGCCGCTGCGCGGCTCCTCAGGATGAGGGCTGAGAGGGGCTCGGCGCGCGAGCACCAGCCTCGCCCCCAGCGCGATCAGGGCCGGCGGCAGGTCGCCGATCGGCGAGCCATTGGCGATATTGCCGCCGATCGTGCCGGCATTACGGACCTGCTCGCCGCCGAAGCGGCGCATCATCTCGTCGAGCTGCGGCGAGATGGTCGCCAGCGCCTCGCGTACCGCGATCTGGTTCGCCATCGCACCGAAGCGAAGATGGTCGCCTTCGTCGGAGATCCCGCGCAATTCGTCGATGCGGCCAAGAGAGATCACCGGATCGAGCCGGCGCATGCCCTTGGTGACCCAAAGCCCGACATCGGTCGCGCCGGCCACGAGCGTCGCCTGCGGATGGGCGCTGACGAGCCCGGCCAGCGCCGCGACCGTGGCGGGGGCGTAGAAACGACGCTCGCCATCGCCGATAGCGATCGTCTCGCTATCCGCAAGCGCCTTCAGTCGGGCAATGACCGCGGGCATCGCCGCGACGAACCGATCCTGTTCGCGCTCGGCGGCATCCATGCGCTGTGCGGCGGCGATGATCGGCTCGTAGCCGGTGCAGCGGCACAGGTTTCCGGCGAGCGCGTCCTCGATGCGCTGCACGGATGGCGCCCGCTCGTTCAGCCAGAGCGCGAAGAGAGACATGACAAAGCCGGGCGTGCAGAAGCCGCATTGCGAGCCATGGCAGTCGACCATGGCCTGCTGCACCGGATGGAGTGCCCCGTCAGGGCTCTTCAGATGTTCGACGGTCAGGACATGGCAGCCGTCCAGCGTCGGCAGGAAGCGGATGCAGGCATTGATCGCCTCGTAGCGCAGGCGGTCGCCGTCGAGCCGCCCGACCACGATGGTGCAGGCGCCGCAATCGCCCTCGGCGCAGCCTTCCTTGGTGCCGGTGCGGCGCCGGTCGAGTCTCAGCCAATCGAGCACGGTGCGGGTCGGATCGCAGGACGCGATCTCGACCAGCTCGTCGCCGAGCAGGAAACGCACGCTCTCACGCATGGCGGCACAGCCGCTCGCAAATCGGATTCATGCCCCAAGATTAGGCACGTTCGCGGCTTGGCCGGAAGCTTTGATTTGGTGCAGATATGATCGCGATTTGAGCCGGAGCGGCGAGCCTTGAGCAAAGACGGTGCGATCTCGGCCCTGCGCGGCCGGCTTCTCTGGTTCGTCGGTGATCCGCACGCGATCGGCGAGGCCGCGCATCGCTATGTCGAGGACGGTCTGCTCGTCATCGAAGGCGGCCTGATCAAGGCTGCCGGCGAGGCGCGGGAGCTACTGCCGACCCTGCCGGCTAGCGCCATAATCACCGATCATCGGCGGCATCTGATCATGCCGGGCTTCATCGACGCCCATATCCATATGCCGCAGACACAAGTCATCGCTTCCTACGGCGCGCAATTGATGGAGTGGCTGAACAAATACACCTTCGTCGAGGAGCAGAAGCTCGCCCAGCAGGGTCATGCCGAGAAGCTCTCTGCTTTCCTGCTCGACGAATTGCTGGCGAGTGGCACCACCACGGCGGCGGTCTACTGCTCGATGCACAAGCAATCGGCTGAGGCCTTCTTCGCCGAATCGCACCGGCGCAACACCCGCATGATCGCCGGCAAGGTGATGATGGACCGCAATGCGCCGCCGGCGCTGACCGATACCGCCGAGAGCGGTTATGCCGACAGCAAGGATCTGATCGGTCGCTGGCATGGCAAGGGCCGCCAACTTTACGCGATCACGCCGCGCTTCGCCGTGACCTCGACGCCGGAGCAGATGGCGGCCTCGCAGCGTCTGGTCGAGGAACATCCCGACTGCTTCGTCCAGACCCATATCAACGAGAACCGGACCGAGATCGCCTTCGCCAGGGAGCTCTATCCCGATGCCGCCGACTATGCCGGCATCTACGAGGATTACGGGCTGCTGGGAAAGAAGAGCCTGCTCGGCCACTGCATCCACATGACCAAGCGCGAATGGCGCGCCTTCGCGGAACACGGTGCTGTCGCGGTTTTCTGCCCGACCTCGAATCTCTTCCTCGGCTCCGGCCTGTTCGATTGGCAAAGAGCCCGGCACGAGGGTGTCAAGGTCGCGGTCGCGACCGATATCGGCGGCGGCACCTCCTATTCGATGCTGCGCACCATGGCCGAGGCCTACAAGATCCTCCAGCTGCAGGGCCAGTCGCTTTCGGCTTTCGAGGCGCTGCACGCGATCACGCTGGGCAATGCGGCAGCGCTCGGCCTCGATCACCTGATCGGCTCGTTCGAGCCGGGACGCGAGGCCGATGTCGTCGTACTCGATCCCGCCGTGACGCGCGCGATGGCGCATCGGCTGGAGACGGTGCGCGACCTCGCGGAGGAGCTGTTCGTTCTGGTCACGCTCGGTGACGAGCGCAATGTCGTCGCGACTTATGTGATGGGGAAGCTAGCGGCGCCCTGATGTTCAACGAATTGAATTTTCGTTGAACACGAGCTATGTTCAACGAAAATCTATTTCGTTGAACACGGATGACAACCGCAGCCTATCATTCTCCGCTTGCCCACGCGGCTTATCATGACCTGCTGCGCTCGCTGCTCGACGAGGCGGTGTCAGAGGTTCGCGGGACACCGACGCGCGTCGAGCGGAACGGGCGGGTCTATTGGTATGACAGCTATCGCGTCGGCTCGGACGTCAAGAAGTCCTATATCGGAGAGGACAGCGAAGCGCTCCGGCAGCGCCTCGAACAGATCCCGGTACTCCGCGAGCAAATTTCTGCCACGGGCTCCAACCGGACCCGGTTGATCAGGATTCTGCGTGCCGAAGGCTTTCTCGGCGTCGATGCCGGGACAGGTAGCCTGCTGGCGGCAATGGCGAAGGCGGGCGTCTTTCGCCTGGGCGGTACGCTCGTCGGGACAGTCGCCTTTCGCCTCTATGAAGGTGAGCTCGGCATCCGTTTCGGCCTCGACCAGGCCGCGCAGACCAATGACATCGACATAGCCAGCTTTGAGCGCTTGTCGCTCGCGCTCGATGATGTGGTCGAAGAGACGCTTCCGCGTCTGCTGGCAGGGTTTTCGTTCGCGCCTGCACCGGTGCTTGACGAGCGCCGTACCTGGCGCTGGAAACAGAGCCGCAGCGAGACGCTGGTCGAATTTCTCACGCCTGCCTTCAGCGAGCGTGAGGAGCCGCGGCAACTGCCGGCTCTCGGCATCCACGCACAGTCCCTGCATTACCTCAATTACCTGATCGCCGAGCCGATCAAGGCTGCCGTGACCTATCGCGGTGGTGTGCTGGTCCAGATTCCGCGTCCCGAGCGTTTCGCGATCCACAAGCTGATTGTTTCGGATCGCCGACAAGGCGGCCCGGACAGCCTCAAGGCGGTGAAGGATCGCCGCCAGGCCGCCATGCTGATCGACATCCTCGCTCGCGACCGGCCTGACGAATTGCGGGAGGCTTATGCAGACGCATTGGCGCGCGGCCCACGTTGGCGCGAGCGTCTTGCCGCTGCCATCGCGCGCATCGATGGTTTGGATAAGCAATTGGCGGCGCTGTGAGCGCCGCCAGAATGTGCGTTCAGCCCAGCACGCCGCCCTTGCGGGCGTGGTCGAGATAGATCTCGCGCAGCCGGATCGTCGCCGGGCCCGGCGCGCCGTTGTGGATGCTGTGGCCGTCGATCGTCGTCACAGGCATCACCAAGCTGGTGGCAGAGGTGATGAAGGCTTCCTCGGCGTCGAGCGCCTCTTCCAGCGTGAATTCGCGCTCCTCGAAGGTGAAGCCGCTCTCGGCCAGGAAGGCGAGCACCGCCGTGCGGGTGATGCCCGGCAGCACCTTGTGAGAGAGCGGGCGCGAGATCAGCGTCTTGCCCTTGACGATCCAGGCGGTCGACGAGGCGCCCTCGGTGACGATGCCGTCCTCGATCATCCAGGCTTCCTGCGCGCCGTTCTCGGCGGCGAACTGCTTGGCCAGCACCGGCGCGAGCAGGTTGACGCTCTTGATGTCGCGGCGAGCCCAGCGCAGGTCCGGCGTGCTGACGACCTTGATGCCGGTCTTGGCCAACGGCGTGTTGGCGAACTGCCGCGCCTGCGTGAACAGGACGAGGGACGCTTTCACGCCCTTGGGGAAGGGGAAGTCGCGATCGGCGGCGCCGCGCGAGACCTGCAGATAAATGCTGCCTTCATCCAGGCTGTTGCGGGCGATGAGCTCCTGATGGATCGCGACGAGCTCGGCGCGCGAGCAGGGCAGCTCGAGACCGATCTCGCCGGCCGAGCGCTCCAGCCGGGCCAGATGCGCCTCGCAATCGACCAGCTTGCCGCCAAGCACTGCCGAAACCTCGTAGATGCCGTCGCCGAAGATGAAGCCGCGGTCGAAGATCGAGATCGTCGCCTCCTCCTCGGGGAGATAGGCGCCATTGACGTAGACGATGCGGCTCATGGGGAGGGTCTCATGCGGGAAGGACGGACCTTCCTAGCCGAGCCGGACGCGCGAGGCGAGATGGCATGCCGGCTTGCCGACCGGCGTCGGGTGCACGGCGGAAGCGGAGAGACGCTGCGTGCGGCTCGCCACCGGTCACCCCTAGGAACGGAAGGGAGGCCGGGCAAGTCAAAGCTGCATCAGCGCGTTGCGGACGATGCCATAGGCTGCGGAATCCGGGCGGTTTCTCGCCTCGCCTAGGCCGATCAGCTCGTTGCCGCCTGGTCGAGAAAATAGGGCAGCGGCGCGGTGTGGTCAGCGCCTCTCCCGCCAGGCGGGCATCGACCTCAGCAGTGCATGCGCCATCGCCTCCGCCGCCGACGGGTCGAGGCCCTGAGCCCGGATCAGATAGCCGGCATTTAGTGCCAGCACCTCCGAATAAGGTTTAAGGGTTCCGGTCTCGTCCGCACAGAGGCTGCAGAACGGCGCGCCAGGCCGGCCACCTGCAAATTCCTCCGGCTTAGCCATCGGGAAGCCGCAGGAGCCGCAGGATGGGCAGTATATTTCCATCGTCCCGTGCCTCTCAGGTTGCGACGATGCTCAGCAGATGCTGCTTGAGCATATCGCCATGAGCCGCGATGACGCTGCCTTCCGGCGCGAAGAGATCGCGATTGATCAGATAGTGATTGGTGAGCGCGATCCAGATGTTCGCGAGCGCCACCGGGTCGAAAGCGCGCGCCTTTCCAGCAGCGATATCGTGGTCCAGCCCCGCACGGATCCGCACTGCAATGCCGGATTGAAGCGCGAACAGCAGTGCGCGGGCTGACGGCGGAAGCGCTGTCGTTTCCCTCAGGACCTGGCAGAGAAGGACTTCCTGGTCTCCCAATGCGGCCAGATGGGCATCGAGCGCCTGCGCGAGCCCCATATTGTCCGAAGGTATGCCCGCAAGCCGAGCCGTGACGATACGGCCGATTTCGTTGACCAGTTCGATGACGAGGCTTTCTCGGGTCGGAAAATGCACGAAAACGGTGCCGTGCGCTCTGCCGATCTCGCGGGCGATGGCGGCTGTGGTCGTGTTTGCAAAGCCGTTCTTCGCCACGATCCGGAGGCCCGCCTGGACTAGGTCACGGCGAGTCTCCACCCGCTGGCGCTCGCGTACTCCCAGGGTCGCCGGTGTGTTCGTTTTCATTGACTATTGACTCACTGAGTTGTTACTCATTAAAACGTGATATGTCGAGGCAAGCAAGGGAATGTTTCGGTGACGGTTGTGCAAGGGCCAGTTGCCCGCCTGATCCGCTTCATGCGGCAGGCGAAAGGCAATCGCGGAGAAGGGCGCGGTCCCGGAGAAGTGGGTCGATTAAGGATCGACACTGGCGAGGCGGCCGCGACCGCTCAGCAGCGCGAGCTGTGAGGCTCGCGAAACAGTAGCCAATACGTCTTTGCGGCCAATGCTTTGGCCAACCACCTTGGGCCAGCCGGCTCGGCGCTCCTGCCAGAGCCGCCACCAGGTGTCTGAACCAATTTATCTGCTCACAGGACAGGGAAAGCCATGGCTAGCGACTTCTTGCTCGAGATCGACGGCATCAAGGGTGAAAGCAATGACGCCAAGCACAAGGAGACGATCGAGATCGAGTCCTTCTCCTGGGGAGTCAGCAACTCCGGGAGTCATGCGGCCGGCTCCGGCGGCGGTGCCGGCAAGGCGAGCTTCCAGGACCTCCACTGCACGGCCAATGTCAACAAGGCGTCGGCCGTGCTGATGCTGAAATGCGCCACCGGTGACCACATCAAGAAGGCCGTGCTCTTCGTCCGCAAGCAAGGCAAGGAGCAGCAGGAATTCTACACGATCACGCTCGAAGACCTGCTGGTGTCGAGCTACCAGTCCGGCGACGCGACCGGTGGCAACCCGGTTCCGACCGACCAGTTCTCGCTGAACTTCGCCAAGATCAAGTTCGAGTACAAGCCGCAGAAAACCGACGGCTCGCTCGGCTCGGCTATCACCGGGACCTGGAATCTCAAGGAAAACAAGGAGTAGGCGTCTCCCTCGCTGCTCCGTGCGACGTATCGCGAGCTCCCGGCAATGACGGCTCGCGACCCGGACTGCCGGTGTCCCATGACGACAGTCGCAACTTCATCATCCAGGGCGACGCGATCGCGATGGCCCAGTGACAGGTGGGAGATATCCGCATGACGAGTCGAAGCCGTGAAGGCATCCAAGCCAGCCGGACAAGCGCAGGCCATCCGAGCGGCACGCAATATTTGAGGCGCTTCTTCGCTCGCTTGGCGATCGGGCAGATCTTGCGCGACGAGTATGTCTACGAAGTACATGGCCCCTTCGTACCGGAACAGGCTGCGAAGCCTGATTTGCCGCGGCCCTTGGGCACGCAGGCCAGTCTCGCTGCGGCTTTGGCTGTCATGCTGGGCATCATTTCGGCCATTACACAGACTCTGGCCGGAGGGGTTCTGCCGCTGCACTGCGCGGCACAGGATCTGCGCGTCTTCACCCTGATCGAGAAGCACGGCGAAGATCAGACCCGGCCCGCCGATCTCGTGGCCAGCGCTTTCATGGATCTCATATCCGCGCGGCGCGCATGTAACGAAGGGCGCGAGGCCGAGGCGGCCGCCATCTATGCCGAGATCGGCACGAGACTCGCGGGGCAGCCCGACTAGGCAGGTCTGCCACGCTCCCCCGTGGGGCGCACTGTGAAGGCGCGATCGACGTCAGGGCGGTGGCGCTACGCCCGCCCGTTTCGCGCAAACCGGGAACCTCCGCCGAAAGGATCGCTGATGCCTATCATTGGTGAACGTGTCCCAGCGCATCCGCGCGCATTCAAGACGATCAGACTCTACCCGATTGCAGTGGAGGAGGATCTTCCGAAATCGAATTCCGTTATTCCGGACCCGTTGATCGGCGGGACAGGACTATTCGGTGTCAAAATTCAATACAAACTCTTCGCCCATTGCCGCCAAGACCAGGGCGGAACGAAATGCCTGTACTATGTGGCGTACAACCTACTTCATAAAAGAAACGAGTACATTGTCGGCCCCAATCACCTCGACATCTTCAACGAGAAGATGGACAAGTTCGCGATCGCCGCGGGGAATTTTTTTGGCCTCGCTCCGTCCATGTCGGCTTATGAAGCCAAGAGCATCGCCTTCACCACGCTGTTTGCGTCAGGCGAGTACAGGGCGGCTTTCCGCAAGCTGGGCGATGCCTGGCTGGCCGCGCTTCAGGATCCCGAATGGTGGATCGGCGCAACGACAAGCGTCACTGGGGCGTTGCCGTCCAGTTCCGCAGCGAGAATATTCGAGCCGAACCGATATGCTTCCTACAACAGGGCGATCAGAACGCGAACAAACAGGCACAATAAGCTCGTTCAGCGGTCGATGAGGGTCCTGGAAGCGCCTGGTCGATTTCGGCACACGATCAAAGGGCACGCGCCTGAAATACCCCTGGGCAACATACAGGCTAACGGATCAGTGCGCTTGTCGCACGGGCCTGACGCTCACTATGGCGAAGGCGTCTATGCGTGGGGCCCTGACGGGCCAACGAACTGGAGATACATCGATATCGAAGTTCCAAGGGGAACAGCGGTCGAAACCATCAAGGTCGGGGACGCCACCTGGTATCGCCTCGTTCCTGGAAATGGGAACAACCTGAAGGTCAAAGTCGTCGGCCACAATTTTACACCCGAGGAATTTAAGCTGGCGCAGCAGATTGGGAAATCGAATCTGAAAGATCTGGCAAGGCCGCCATCGGTTCTGCCTCAGCTTGGCGCAGCAGCTTCACGAATTCCCAAGGATCAGAAGAAAGACGCGAGATGAAGCGCGGCCTTGGGGACCTGCCGTGAAGGCCTTCAGGCCATTCCGTGCGCAGCTCTCCTTTTGTCCACGGCTGGCGTGACGTCGACTCGAGCCGAGGCAGGCTTCGAATATCGCGATGCCCGCATCCGTGTGGAGCGTTCCCACTAACTTTCAGGTCTGAAACTGGACATCGCACCGATGCAAGACACACGCTTTCCAGCATTTGCGCTGCACTTCCGCCGCTATGCACCTTTCAAGACTTTCGGGCGGGTCAATCCGCTCGGCGGGAGCTTCGAAGGCGACGTCAGGACCGGGCCGTCGACCGATATCGGCGCAAGCTGCCGGACCTATGGCTGCGTCGTGTTCAATCAATTCGGCATTCTCAACCGGTCTGCCGGTGCAAGTCCCACCACGCTTTTTGCAGTGGCTGCGCCCGATGTGGTCGACGCCGCCACCGTCAAGTCCACGGCTGTCCGCTCTACCCTCAGTGGCCCGAAACTATTCGGCTTCAAGGCGCACACGGAGGGCTCGAACCCGGTCGTGCCCTTGTCCCCGAATATCGATACGACCGTTTCGGTCCGCATCGATTTCGGCAGCGACGGATTCATGAAGATTTCAGGGGGAGTCAAAGGCGACAACTTCCCGAATCTGGAAGTGTTCATCACCTGCCTGCGCTCGAAGAACACGGCGCTCCTGGTCGACGGGCGCACCACCGGCGGCCGGGATACCGGCGTGCTGTTCAGGCTCCCCGGGGGAGGGAAGGACCATCATCTCGCCGGGATAAACGCCAGTCTGCCGCTGACGTCGAAAGGGACGCTGACCATGAACACGCTCTTCGGGAAGATCGAACTGCCCTGAATCGGCGTTTCCGTCAGCACTTCAACGCTGCCGCGATCAGGCGCTGGGTATAGTCCTGCTGCGGCGCCTCGAATATCGCCTCGGTCGGCCCGCGCTCGACCACCCTGCCGTCCTTCATCACCATGATCTCGTCGGCCATGGCGCGGACGACGGCGAGGTCGTGGCTGATGAAGAGATAGGAGAGGTCGTGCGCTGCCTGCAACTCCTTGAGCAGGGCGACGATGCTCTGCTGCACGGTGCGATCGAGCGCCGAGGTCGGCTCGTCCAGCACGACCAGCGCCGGATGCAGGATCATGGCGCGGGCGATGGCGATGCGCTGGCGCTGGCCGCCCGAGAACTCGTGCGGGTAGCGGTTGCGCAGCGCCGGATCGAGGCAGACCTCGGTGAGCGCTGCCGCAGCCCGCCGCTCGCGTTCAACTCGCGATAAGGCCGGCTCATGCACCAGCAGCCCCTCGGTGATGATCTCGCCGACGGTGAGGCGCGGCGAGAGCGAGCCGAACGGGTCTTGGAACACGATCTGCAGGCTCCGACGCAGGGGCCGCATCGCAGCCCGGTCGAGCGAGGCCAGCGCCCGGTCCTCGAAGCGCACGATCCCGGAAGACGGCAGGAGCTTGAGCAGAGCGCGCCCGAGCGTCGATTTGCCCGAGCCGGATTCGCCGACGATGCCGATGGTCTGGCCGCGCCTGATGGTCAAGTCGACGCCGTCGACTGCGTGCAACGTCACCTTCTCGCGCTTGAGGAAGCCGCGCGACAGGTCGAAGGAGACGCGCAGGTCGCGGGCTTCGAGCAGGACCGGCGCATCGGCCGGTGGCGGGGCCTTGTGGCCATGCGGCTCGGCCGCGAGCAGGGCCTTGGTATAGGGGTGCTGCGGCGCCTCGAAAATCGCTCGCGCCGGGCCGTTCTCGACGACTTCGCCGGCCTTCATCACATAGACGCGCTCGGCATATTTCCGGACGAGGCCGAGATCGTGGCTGATCAGGATCACCGCCATGCCGAGCCGCTGCCGGAGCTCGGCGATCAGCGCCAGAATCTCGGCCTCGATGGTGACGTCGAGCGCCGTCGTCGGCTCGTCGGCGATCAGGATGTCGGGATCGTTGGCAAGCGCCATCGCGATCATCACGCGCTGGCGCTGCCCGCCGGAGAGCTCGTGCGGATAGGAATCGAGCCGGCGCTCCGGATGCGGGATGCGCACCAACTTCAGCAGTTCCAGCGCCCGCGCCCGCGCCGCCTTGCGCGACAGGCCTTGATGCTTGCGGAGGGGCGCCGCCATCTGCGTGCCGATCCGGAACAGCGGATCGAGCGAGGTCATCGGCTCCTGGAAGATCATCGCGAGCTTCTTGCCGCGATAGCTGTTCAGGACCGCCGGCGGCAACTTGAGCAGGTCGACTTCGCGATAGCGGATCGCGCCGTTGGCTTCGCCATTGCTGGCGAGCAGGCCCATCGCCGCCATCACGCTCTGGCTCTTGCCGGAGCCGGACTCGCCGACCACAGCGACGAACTCGCCGGGGCCGACATCAAGATCGATGCCGCGCACCGCCTCGCACGGGCCGTCATTGGTGCGGAAGCGGACTTGGAGGTCGCGGATAGCGAGGATGGATTCGCTCGCCATCTCAGCGATCCCTGGGATCGAGCGCGTCGCGCAGGCCGTCGCCGAGGAAGTTGAGCGCGAACAGCGTCGTCACCAGGAAGGCGGCCGGGAAGATCAGCATCCATGGCGTCGCCTGGATGGCGCGGGCGCCGTCCGAAATCAGCACGCCCCAGCTCGTCATCGGCTCCTGCACGCCGAGCCCGAGGAAGGAGAGGAAGCTTTCGAGCAGGATCACCTTCGGCACCAGCAGGGTGACGTAGACGACGACCGGGCCGAGCGTGTTGGGTATGATATGGCGCCTGAGGATTCCCCCGGTCGACACCCCGAGCGCCTCCGCCGCCAGCACATAGTCCTGCCGCCTGATCGAGAGCGCCTGGCCGCGGACGATGCGGGCCATGTCGAGCCATTCGATCGCGCCGACAGCGAGGAACATCAGGATGAAGTTCCGGCCGAAAAAGACGACCAGCAGGATGACGAAGAAGATGAAAGGCAGGGAGTAGAGCACGTCGACGATGCGCATCATCACCATGTCGATGCGCCCGCCGAGATAGCCGGCGGTCGCGCCATAGGCGACGCCGATCACCAAGGCGACGCCGGTGGCGAGCAGGCCGATGGCGAGCGAGACCCGGCCGGCGATCAAGGTGCGGGTCAGGAGGTCGCGGCCGTTCGAATCCGTGCCGAACAGGAAGAATTGGCGCTTGATCGGGACCTCCAGGGCCAGCCGGCGGCCCTCCTGCTCATTGCCGGTGATCACCGGCGTGCCGAACTGGTCGGAGCGGTCGAAATAGATGAGCAGGCGCTGATCGATCGGCCGCTGCGCGGTCAGCACCAGTCGAACGCGGGTTGCCTCGACCACCACATCGCTGGGTGTAGCCCTGATACGGGAGGCGATGCGCTGAACCGCAGCGGGCAGTGCTTCGGCCTTGGGATAGGAGGAGAGGCTGGCTGGGACGCGGACATAGTCCTGATAGACCCGGTCGTAAGAATGGCCGGTCAGCAGTGGGCCGACGAGGCAGGCGAGCGTCATCAGCGCCAGCACGATCAGGCTCGCCACCGCGGCGCGATTGCGCAGCAGGCGAATGCGGGCGTCCTGCCAGAGCGAGCGGCCGATGGGCGGGGCGGGGCAGGCGGTCATGTCGCTCATCGGCTCATTCCAGCCGCACACGCGGGTCGAGCAGCGCGTAGAGCACGTCGACCACGAGGTTGAAGAGCAGCACGAAGATCGCGACGACGACGACCGTGCCCATCACCAGCGTGTAGTCGCGGTTGAGCGCGCCCTCGACGAAATAGCGCCCGATCCCGGGGATGGCGAAGATCGTCTCGACCACGACCGAGCCGGTGAGCAGGCTGGCCGCCGCCGGCCCGAGATAGGAGACGACCGGCAGCGCTGCGCCGCGCGCCGCATGCAGCGCGATCGTCGTGGTCGAGAGGCCTTGGGCCCTGAGCGTCCGGATATGATTGGCGCGCAGTGTCTCGATCATCGCTGCACGCGTCATACGCGCGACCACCGCGATCTGCGGCAAGGCGAGCGTCACGATCGGCAGCACGGTGTTGCGGAAGGCGCCGCCATTCCAGCCGCCGACCGGCAGCCAGGCCAGGCTCAGGCCGAAGACGATTTGCAGGATCGGCGCGACGACGAAGTTCGGGATGGTGATGCCGGCGGTGGCGAAGCCGATCACGGCATGGTCGGCCGCGCCGTTCTGGCGGAAGGCCGCGAGCATGCCGAGAGGACCGCCGATCGCGAGCGCGAGCAGCAAGGCCGAGGCCCCGAGTCGCATCGAGACCGGCAGGCCCTGCGCGAACAATTCGGCGATCGAGAAGTCGCGGAAATAGAAGGACGGGCCGAAATCGCCGCGCAGCAGGGCTGCGAGATAGATCAGGTATTGCTGGAACAGCGGCTGGTCGAGCTTGTAGATGCGCCGCAGGTTCTCCATGACCTTGGCTTCCAGCGGCTGTTCGAGATCGAACGGCCCGCCGGGTGCGACGCGCATCAGGAAGAACGAGATCGTCACGATCACGAACAGGGTCGGGATCGCGGCGGCGAGACGGCGCAGGATGTAGGTGAGCACGGAGGCGGTCCCTACGTCATGCTCGGGCTTGGCCCGAGCATCTCATGATCGCTGGCGGTCGCCCGCTTTGGCCTGAGATGGCCGGGTCAAGCCCGGCCATGACGTACCTTTGTCACGGCTTCAGGCTCAGGAACCGCGTCGGCAACGCGCCGCGCAGGTTCTGTTGGAAGCCCTGCACCTTCGGCGAGACCAGGTTCTTCGAGGAATAATACAGCACCGGGATCCATGGCACGTCTGCGGCGAGGATCGCGTCCGCTTCGCGCAGGATCGCGGCGCGCTTGGCGATGTCGATCTCCTCGGCGCCCTGCTTCATCAGCGCGTCGAACTGCGGGTTGTTGTACTTGCCGGAGTTGAAGCCGGTATTGTCGCTCTGGAACAGGAACAGGAAGTTCTGCGGGTCGGAGTAGTCGCCGATCCAGCCATAGCGGGCGATATCGAAGTCGCCGCCGTCGCGCAGCAGGGCGAAATGGGTCTTGCCGTCGGTGTTGATGAAGCTGGTCTCGACGCCGATCGCCTTCCACTGCTCGGCGATCGCGATGACGGTGCGCCGGTTGTTGTCGGTGGTGTTGTAGCGCAGCTGGACCCGGAGCGGCATGCCCGGGCCGAAACCCGCCGCCGCGAGGAGCTTCTTGGCCTCGTCCTCGCGGTCGAGCGGGGAGGCGCCCTTGAAGTCGGCCTCGGCCCGCTCGCCATAGTTGCCGATGTTCGGCGGGATCACGCCATAGGCCGGCAGCATGGTGCCGCCCCAGATCTCCTCGGCGATGAACTCACGGTCGATCACCAGCGAGAGGGCGCGGCGCACCCGGATGTCGTCGAAGGGCTTCTTGGCGGTGTTGATGATCAGGAAATAGGTGCCGAGATAGGGTGAGATCCTGACCTGCTCCTTGCCGAGCTTCTCGCGCAATTGCTGGACCTGGTCGGCCGGGATGTCCGAGGTCATCTGCAGCTCGCCGGCCTGGAAGCGGCGGGCGGCAGCGGAGAAGTCGGGCGTCGGATAGTAGATGACCGTGTCGATCTTGACGTTCGCGGCGTCGTGGAAGGCCTTGTTCTTCTCCAGCCGGATATGGGAGTTCGGCACGAATTCCTTCAGCGTGTAAGCGCCGTTCGAGACCCAGTTCTCCGGCTTGACGAAGTCCTTGCCGAATTTCTGGACGGAAGCCGGATGGACCGGCAGCCCGGTCTGGTGCGTCAGCAATTCCAGGAAATAGGGCGTCGGCCGCTCCAGCGTGATCTCGAGTGTGCGCTCGTCGACCGCGTTGACACCGAGATCCTCCAGCTTGGCGCTGTCGCTGGCCTTGTTGATCTTCTCGGCATTGCGGATCGGGTAGAGGATGTTGGCGTATTTCGCGCCCGTCTCCGGATTGACCATGCGCCGGAACGAGAAGACGAAATCACCAGCCGTGACCGGATCGCCATTCGACCATTTGGCGTTGGCGCGCAGCTTGAATCTGTAGCTCTTGCCGTCCGGCGCCATCGTCCAGCTTTCGGCGACGCCGGGAACGACCTCGCCATTGATGTGATGGATCACCAGGCCTTCGGAAAGGTCGCGCAGCAGATGCGCCTCGCTGACGGTCGAGGTCTTGTGCGTATCGAGCGTCTCCGGGTCGCCGTCATTGCCGCGATGGAACACCACCTGCGCCATGGCGGCGCCGGCACAGGCGAGCGCAAGAAAAAGGCCGCTCGCCAGCGCGAGCGGCCGGATGGCGCGCCGGATACCGGACTGACGATGGATCTGACGCATGAGCGCTCTCCGAACGTTTCGCACGGGCCCCTTTCCCGCTCCTGAAACGAAGTATGAGCCTATCGCGCGCCGCCCGCCAAGAGCGAAAAGCCGGTATCAACCGCTGAGCTTAAGTGCCTGTCCCGCTTTCGAAAGCTGGCTCAGAATTCAGGTGAGCCAGCCTCTCCCAAGGTCAGCCGGCGGCTGACCGTCCCTGCGCTTCGGCGACCGCGACCGCGGTCATGTTGACGACGCCGCGCGCCGTCACATTGCCGGTGAGGATGTGGACCGGCTTGGCCGCGCCGATCAGGATCGGCCCGACGGGGAGCGCATCTCCCAGCACCTTGGCGAACTGATAGGCGATATTGGCGGCGTCGAGATTAGGGAAGATCAGGACGTTGGCGACGCCCTTCAGCTTCGAGGAGGGCAGCACCCGGTCGCGGATCGCCGCGACGAGGGCGGTGTCGGCCTCCATCTCGCCATCGCATTCCAGCTCCGGCGCACGCTCCTGGATCAGCTTGACCGCCTTGCGCATCTTGATCGAGGACGGCGTGTCGGCCGCGCCGAAATCCGAATGCGAGACCAAGGCGATCTTCGGGGTGATGCCGAAGCGCTCGACATGGCCGGCGGCGAGGATCGTCATGTCGGCGATCTCTTCGGCCGTGGGGTCGTATTTGACATGGGTGTCGGCGAGGAAGAAGCCGCCCTTGCTGGTGATGACCAGCGTCATCGCGGCGATGTCACAGACGCCGGGCTCGAGCCCGATGATGTCGCGGATATGACGCAGCCGCGAGAGGAAGCGCCCTTCCAAGCCGGTGATCATCGCATCCGCCTCGCCGCGCGCCACGGCGAGCGCCGCGATCACGGTGTTGTTGGTGCGCACCAGCGAGCGGGCCGCCTCGGGCGTGATGCCGCGCCGGCCGGCGATGTCGAGATAGGTCTGGACGTAGTCGCGATAGCGCGGATCGTCTTCCGGGTTGATCAGCTCGCAATCGATGCCGGGCCGGATCGACAGGCCGAAGCGCTTGACGCGGGTCTCGATCACCGAGGGACGGCCGATCAGGATCGGGATCGCCATGCCTTCCTCGATCGCGACCTGGGCGGCGCGCAGCACGCGCTCATCCTCGCCCTCGGCATAGATCACCCGCTTGGGATCGGCCTTGGCCTTGGCGAAGAGCGGCTTCATCAGGAAGCCGGAGCGGAAGACGAAACGCGACAGGTCCTCGCGATAGGCTTCCAGGTCGATCAGCGGCTTCTTGGCGACGCCGGTCGTCATCGCCGCCTCGGCCACCGCCGGCGCGATGCGCAGGATCAGGCGCGGATCGAACGGATTGGGGATCAGCGAGTTGGCGCCGAAGGTCGAGGCCTCGCCGCCATAGGCGCGTGCCGCGATGTCGGAGGTCGCCTCGCGCGCCAGCGCGGCGATGGCGCGCACGGCAGCGAGCTTCATCGGCTCGTTGATCGTCGTCGCCTGCACGTCGAGCGCGCCGCGGAAGATGTAAGGGAAGCAGAGGACGTTGTTGACCTGGTTCGGATAGTCCGAGCGGCCGGTGCAGATCATCGCGTCGGGGCGGACAGCGAGCGCATCCTCCGGCGTGATCTCGGGATTGGGATTGGCGAGCGCCAGGATCAAGGGCTTCGGCGCCAGCTGCTTGGCCATCTCCGGCTTCAGCACTCCGGCGGCCGAGAGGCCGAGGAAGACGTCGGCGCCTTCGATCACCTCGGCGAGCGTGCGTGCCTCGGTCTCCTGGGCATAGACCTCCTTCCAGCGGTCCATCAGCGTGTTGCGGCCCTTGTAGACCACGCCGTCGAGATCGGTGACCCAGATGTTCTGCGTGCGGGCACCGAGCGAAACGAGCAGGTTGAGGCACGCCAGCGCGGCCGCCCCGGCGCCGGAGACGACGATCTTGACGTCGCCGATCTTCTTGCCCGCGAGGTCGAGCCCGTTCAGCACTGCCGCGCTGACGATGATCGCCGTGCCGTGCTGGTCGTCATGGAAGACCGGGATGTTCATCTGGGCCTTGAGCTTCTCCTCGATCTCGAAGCACTCGGGACCCTTGATGTCTTCAAGGTTGATGCCGCCGAAGGTCGGCTCCAGCGCAGCGACGACGTCGACGAATTTGTCGATGTTCTTCTGCTCGACCTCGATGTCGAAGCAGTCGATGCCCGCGAATTTCTTGAAGAGGACGGCCTTGCCTTCCATGACCGGCTTGGAGGCCAGCGGGCCGATGTCGCCGAGACCGAGCACGGCGGTGCCGTTGGTGATGACGGCGACGAGGTTCTGGCGCGAGGTCAGCTCGGCCGCCTGGCCGGGATCGTCGACGATCGCCTCGCAGGCGGCGGCGACACCAGGCGAGTAGGCGAGAGCGAGGTCGCGCTGGTTGCCGAGCGGCTTGGTCGCCTGGATCTCGAGCTTACCGGGCTTGGGAAGGCGGTGGTAGACGAGCGCGCCCGAACGAAGATCCGCCGACAATGTGCTCTTAGCCATCCCCACGCTTCCTCTGCGCCGCCGTTGATTACAGACGAGGTCGCGCGGAATGGGGGTGGGCGTCAAGCCGGGGCGGATGGCGAAAGACTTGTGCCGCCGGGAAAACGGCGCCGAGTTTCGCCGGCATGTGCCGCAGGATCGCGAAAATCCATCAAAGTCTCGGCCCGTGAAACAGCCGTGAAACAAAACTAAACATTACAAAGAAATAATGATTTCAAAGGCCTCGGCTGTTGCAGACTGCCTCTCGCCGTACCTGCGGATTTGATCCCTGCGGGGCGTGCTAGGGAGGGGCTGATGGAAGCGACGCGTTCCGCCTTCGAGGAAGTCGTCTCGCTGCGACAGGCCAAGCAGCTGATCCACTGCATGGCGCATGAGCAGAGTTTCCTGCTGCTGTCGCCGCCGGGGCTCGGCAAGTCCGAGCTGGTCTATGAAGCCGCGCGCGAGGCGGGCTTGCCCTGCCGCTCCCTGCTCGGAACCCAGATCGCTCCGGAAGATGTCAGCGGCATCCCGCGCATCGTCGGCGAGCGTTCGGTCTTCTGCCCGCCGCGCGTCCTATTGCCGGAGAAGCCCGAGCCGTTTTGCCTGTTCCTCGACGAATTGCCGGCCTGCTCGCCCGATGTCCAGAAGGCGTTCTATTCGCTGCTGCTGGAACGGCGGCTGGGCGAGCACGCCCTGCCGAAAGGCACCTGGGTCGTCGCCGCCGGCAACCGGCTGCAGGATCGTGCGCTGGTTAGGGCGATGAGCTCGGCGCTGGTCAACCGCGTCACCATCCTGCAATTGCGCGTCGATACCGACGACTGGCTGGCCTGGGCCCAGCGCGCCGGGGTGCGCGCCGAGATCCGCAGCTTCATCGCGACGATCCCTGATGCGCTGATGCGGTCGGTGCCGGCCGAGCCGGTGCCGTTCTCGACGCCGCGCGCCTGGACCCTGCTGTCGCGGGCGCTCGACATGGCGCAGAAGGCCGGCTTTCTCAGCAACGAGCTCAGGCGCGCGCTCGCCTTCGGGCGGCTCTCGCCGGAAGACGCCGTGGTGTTCTGCGCGCTTGCCGAGGATTCGATTGGGGCGGTCCGCCCGCTCGAAGACTATCTGCGTAAGCCGGAGGAGCTGCCGAAGGGCGATTCCGCCCGCTGGTTCATCCTCGATTGCGTCCGCCAGTTCGTCAGGGACGGGCGCGCGACCAGCATCAAGCCGGCGGTGATCAACCGCTTCCTGCGCAGCCTCTCCCACGAGCACCAGCTTCTCGTCCTCAACGACATGGTCGAGACTTGGGGGGCGCTCGGGGCGGATCGGGCCATGTACGAGATCCTGCGCAAGGTCGCGGCATGAGCACGGCGCCTGATCTCTCGGTTGCCGACCGAGCCACCCATGCGCGGATCATGCGGGGCCTGCGCTTGGTGACGGCGCCGTTCCCGCATCTGGCCGGGCTTGCCGCCGCCGTCAGGGTCGAGATCGACGAGCGCGTTCCGACCATGGGCGTCTTCGCCTCGGGAAGGTTGCTGGCGAACCCGGCGTTCACGGCGAGACTCTCAGCCGACGACCTCGTCTTCGTGCTCGCCCATGAGCTGCTGCATCTCGCGCTGCGCACCCATGACCGGGCCCGCGGCAGCGCCGCGCTCGAGTTCAATTACGCCCACGATTACATCATCAACGACATGCTGCGGCATGCGCTCGGCACCACGACGATCCCAGCGGGTGGACTAGATATGCAGGGCGCCCGCGAGCGCTCGGCCGAGGACATCGTGCTGGAGATGCGCCGCACCGGCAATTACATGCCGTCGCGGACGCAGGTTTGGGAAGGGCAGGTCGTCACCGTCGAGCAGGTGCTCGGCGCGGCGCGTCAGGCGCCTGCGGGGGCGATGGGCGATGCGCTCGACGCCCAGCGCGAACGTGAGCTTTTCCCCGAGGACAGCGCCGACCAGGCCGAGCGGGCACAGGCGGTCCGCGACCTCGCCGGCCGCGGCATGGTGCTGGCGAAGGCCATGGGCGCCCTGCGCGGCAGGGGCGACAGCGCCGGCGGCCAGCAGCAGAGCGTGCAGGCGCAACGCGGCTTCTTCCACACGCCCTGGCATGTCGCGCTCCAGGCCTGGCTCGACGGCGCTGCGCCGGGCGAGCGCACCTACACCCGCGCTTCGCGTCGCGGCCACGATCGCAGCGATGTCGTCATCCCCGGTCGCAAGCGCCATTCCTGGATGCTGAACGTCATCCTCGATACCAGCGCCTCGATGAGCGACGATATCCCGAAGGCGCTCGGCGCCATCGCCGATTTCTGCGATGCGGCCGGCGTCGACGAGATCCGTGTCGTCCAGTGCGACAGCGTAGTCACTTCGGACGAGGTGCTCTCTCCGTCAGCGCTGGCCGACTACCAGATCAGCGGCTATGGCGGCAGCGATCTGACGCCGGCACTCGAAGCCCTATCGGACGATCCGCGCGTCAGCGCCGCGATCGTCATTACCGACGGCGACATCACCTATCCCAACGAAACCGTGTCCTATGCCGTGCTCTGGGCGCTGCCCAAGCCCTCGGTCTCGTTCCAGCCGTCCTATGGCCGGGTCGTCGTCATGCAAGCCGGAGGCGCATCGTGAAAGTGGTTCAGGACCTCGTCGCCTATTTCGACAAGCGCGGGAAGCTCTCGCGCCGGCAGCTCCGGACGCTGCTCGAACAGAATTCGATCGCCTCGGACGCGCCGACCAATATGCACGGGCTCTGCGAGAAGGTCGGCGCCGTCTATTATTTCCGCATCACGGGCGCGCTGGAAGGCCAGCTCTGGGGCACCGGCATCTACAGCGGCGACTCGACGCTTGGCGCAGCCGCCGTCCATATGGGCCTGCTCAAGCCTGGCAAGAGCGCCGTCTTCAGGGTGACGGTAGTGACGCCGCCGGAGGAGTTCCCTGGCAGCGAGCGCAACGGCGTCACCAGCACCCAGTACGGGCGCTACCAGTACGCTTGGCAGCTCTCGCCGATCTGAAGCGAGGCTCTAGGCCGCCAGCGCTCCAACGCCGCCATCATGCAGATGGCAGGCGGCGACATGCCCCGTCGCGATCTCCTTCAGCGCCGGGCGCTCGGCCCTGCAGCGCGGGCCGGCCTGCGGGCAGCGCGGATGGAAATGGCAGCCTGACGGCGGATGCAGCGGCGAGGGGATCTCGCCCTTCAGCGGAGCGAAGCGCTTCTTGCGGGCGCTGATCGTCGGGACGTTGGCGAGCAGCGCCTGGGCGTAGGGATGCTGCGGGCCCTTGAACAATTCGCTCGCCGGCGCCGCCTCGACCACGCGGCCGAGATACATGATCACGACGCGGTCGGAGAGGTGGCGGACCACCGAGAGGTCATGGCTAATGAAAAGATAAGTCAGGTTAAGTTCGTCGCGCAGCTTCATGAAAAGATTCAGGACTTGGGCCTGAATCGATACATCAAGTGCGGCCACGCTTTCGTCGCAGACCAGGAATTGCGGCTTGACCGCCAGAGCCCGTGCAATGCCGATGCGGGCGCGCTGGCCGCCGGAGAACTGGTGCGGGTAGCGGCGGCGATAGGTCGAGTCGAGGCCGACGCGGTCGAGCATCTCGGCGACATAGGCATCCTGCTGCGCCTTCGGCACCAGCCCGTGCACGACGGGCGCCTCGCCGACGATGTCGGTGACGCGCAGGCGCGGATTAAGCGAGGACATCGGGTCCTGGAAGATCATCTGGATCGCGAGCGTCGCCGCCTTGCGCTCCTCCGACGACATCTCGTCGGTATAGCGCCCGCGCCAGGAGACGCGGCCCGAGCTGGCATGGTGGACGCCGGCGACGACGCGGCCGAGCGTCGACTTGCCGCAGCCGGACTCGCCGACGAGGCCGACGACCTCGCCCTGGCGGATCGAGAGGTCGACGCCGTCGACGGCATGGACGGTTTGCTCGCTGTACTTGGCGCCCAGCAGGTTGGCGAACTTCGAGGCGGCATCGAGCGGCTTGGTGAAGCGCTTCGAGACGCCTTCGAGGGTGAGGATCGGCGTGCTCATGCCGCAACTCCGGCGAGATTCAGCGGGTGGTGGCAGCGCACGCCGCGTGCTCCCGGGAAGGGCGTGACGTCGGGCGCTATGGCGAGGCAATCGGCCTGCGCATAATCGCAGCGCGCAGCGAAGGCGCAGCCCTGCGGCAGGTGCGCCAGCGACGGCGTCGAGCCCCTGATCTGGCGCAAGGGCGCGCCGGGTTCGCCCTCGGCCGGCAGCGAGCCGAGCAAACCGTTAGTGTAGGGGTGGAGCGGGCTGTCGAGCACCGGATCGACCGCGCCGGTCTCGACGATGCGGCCGGCATACATCACCGCGATCCGGTCGGCGAGGCCGGCGACGACGCCGAGATCATGGGTGATCCAGACCAGCGCGGTGCCGGTATCGGCGCAAAGGCCCTGCATCTCGGCGAGGATCTGGCTCTGGATGGTGACGTCGAGCGCCGTGGTCGGCTCGTCGCAGATGATCAAAGGCGGGCGATGCAGCAGGGCGATCGCGATCGCGACGCGCTGGCGCATGCCGCCGGAGAACTGGTGCGGATAGGCGTTGAGCCGCTCCTCGGGCGAGGGGATGCCGACCTTGGCGAGGGCGTCGCGGGCGCGGTCTCGGGCCGCCTTGTGCGAGACCTTGTCATGGGCGGTGACGGCCTCGATCATCTGCGTGTCGACACGCAGGACCGGGTTCAGCGTCATCATCGGGTCCTGGAAGATCATCGCGACCTCGCGGCCGCGGACCTTGCGGAAACCCTCCTCGTCGAGCCCGACCAGATCCTTGCCGTTGAGCTTGATCGAGCCCTCGACGATCTTCCCGGGCGGATCGATCAATCCCATCACCGAGAAGCCGGTGACCGACTTGCCCGAGCCGGACTCGCCGACGAGGCCGAGCACTTCGCCGCGCTCGACATGGAAGGAGACGCCGTCGACCGACTTCACCGTGCCGGCGCGGGTGAAGAAATGGGTCTTGAGGTTGGTGACTTCGAGGACGGGGCTCATGGTTTGCTCTCCTCGCCATCGCTTGCGCTTTTGTCGGAAAGGGCGCGGGAGCCCTCCCCCCTTGTGGGGGAGGGTTGGGAGGGGGGTATGCAGGGCTCGGCTGTTTCGAGCAGACTCTGGGCGGCAGCTGCAATGGTCAGTACGACGCTTTCGAACTCGTTCATCACCTGCCAGTTGCTGAAGCGTAGCGTCCGGTATCCCTGCTCGGCGAACCATGCATCCCGACGGAGGTCGGAGACCTGCCGCCGTCCGAGGCTATGCTGGTCGCCATCGATTTCGATGATCAGCTTCGCGCTATGACAGGCAAAGTCAGCGATATAGGGCCCAATCGGAACCTGCTTGCGGAAATGCGTACCGGCGCGATGGGCCTTGAGTTCGTGCCAAAGCTTCTTTTCAGGCCCGGTCATCTCCTTGCGCAGTTGCTTTGCGCGACGGCGCTGGGCTGGTCTGACCTTGGCGTGTGGCATACCCCCCTCCCAAACCCTCCCCCACAAGGGGAGAGGGCTTACTGGCGCGGTTCCGGCGAGAACTGGAACAGCGATCATCGTCACTTCTCCAGCCGCGGATTGAGCACGTCGCGCAGGCGGTCGCCGACCAGGTTGATCGAGACGATCGTCATCAGCAGCGCAAAGCCGGGGAAGACCGAGATCCAGTAGCTGCCCGAAAGCATGTACTGGAAGCCGTTGGCGATCAGCACGCCGAGCGAGGGCTCGGTCTGCGGCAGGCCGACGCCGAGGAAGGAGAGAGTCGCCTCCAGCGAGATCGCATGCGCGGTCTGCACGGTGACGATGACGATCACTGGCGCGAGGCAGTTCGGCAGGATGTGGCGGAAGACGGTGCGGGCATGGGACAAGCCCAGCGACTGCGCCGCCTCGACATATTCCTTGCGTCGCTCAACCAGCGCAGAGCCGCGCACGGTACGGGCGTAATAGGCCCATTGCACCATCACCAGCGCGATGATGATCTTGTCGACGCCCTTGCCGAGGCCCGCCACCAGGATCAGCGCGACCAGCACCGAAGGCAGCGAGAGCTGCAGGTCGACCAGGCGCATGATCGCGTTCTCGGTGCGCCCGCCGGCATAGGCCGCGATCAGGCCGACAGCGGCGCCGATCGTCGCCGCCAGGATGCCGGAGAAGGCGCCGACCATCAGCGAGATGCGCAGGCCGTAGAGGATGCCCGAAAGCAGGTCGCGGCCGACTCCGTCCGAACCGAGCCACATGGTGAAGCCCTCGCCGGCGGCGGAGCCTGGCGGCTGGCGCGAATCCATCACGTCGACACTGGCGAGGTCGTAAGGATTCTGCGGCGCGATCAGCGGCGCGGCGATGGCGAGCAGCACGATCAGGATGAAGAGGGCGAGCCCGAACAGGGCCAGCCGATCCTCGATGAAGGAGCGGACGAAGCGCCGGAACGGCGTTTCCTCCTTGGCGGGAGCGGCCGGCGGGGCGGCAGTGGTGGAGGGCAGGGCGGCTTCGCTCATGATGTCGCCTCCGTCAGGCGCACGCGTGGGTCGAGGGCCGAATAGACCAGGTCGACCAGGAGGTTGATGGTGACGAACAGCACGACGACGACCATGACGTAAGCCACGATCACCGGCCGATCGAGCCTTGTGATCGCCTCCAGCAGGAGGCGGCCCATACCCGGCCAGGCGAAGATCGTCTCGGTCACCACCGAGAAGGCGACGAGCGAGCCGAACTCCAGCCCGAGCACGGTCACGATCGGGATCATGATGTTCTTGAGGATGTGGACGCCGATGATCCGGCTCTGCGACAGGCCCTTGGCTCGCGCGAACTTGACGTAGTCCATCAGCGCCGCTTCGCGCGCGCCGGCCCGCGCCAGGCGGATCACCAGCGAGATCTTGAGCAGCGCCAGATTGAAGGCGGGCAGGGCGACGTGCTTCCAGCCCTGGAGTGAGAGCAGCGACGTCTCGAAGCCGAGGATCGAGACGGTCGGTCCGCGCCCCGTCGCCGGTAGCCAGCCGAGGCTGACCGCGAAGGTCAGGATCAGCATCAGGCCGACCCAGAAGGTCGGCAGCGAGAAGCCGAGGATCGAGACCGCCATGATGAAGCGCGACAGCCGGCTTTCCGGCTTGAGGCCGGCAAAGAGGCCGAGCGGCAGGCCGATCACGATCGCCAGCACCAGTGCGACGAAGGCGAGCTCCAGCGTCGCAGGCATGCGGTGCAGGATCAGCTTGATCGCGGACTCGCCATGGACGAAGGAGCGGCCGAGGTCGCCCTGGGCGGCGTTCTTCAGGAAGACCAGGAATTGTTCCCAGATCGGCCGGTCGAGCCCGAGCGCGCGCGCCGTCTCGGCGATCTGCTGCTGGTCCATCTCCGGCGAGATCAGCATGTAGATGGGATCGCCGACGACATTGACGCCGAAGAAGACGATCACGAGCATCGCCGCGATGACGAAGAGGGCTTGCGCCAGGCGGCGCAGGACGAATGCCAGCATGGTCCGGTGCCTTCCGGATCGGAGTGCGGAACGCCATCCCGCCCGGCTCAGCCGGCGGGATGGCGCTTTCGCATTTCAACAAGAAAAGAGTGTCGCGCGGTCAGGGCCCGGCTTCAAGCCGGCCCTGACCGGGATCGACGGAGCCGGTCAGTCCTTACGGATGCCGGTCGCGAGCGTGTACTCGTCGGTGCGGGCCTGGACCTTGACGCCTTTGCGCGAAGCCCAGGTGTTGAGCTGGAAGTGGGTCGGGATCAGGCCGACATCATTCATGCCGATGTCCATCGCCTCGGCCAGAGCGGCGTCGCGCTTGGCGTCGTCGACGGTGCTCAGCGCCTCGACCAGCTTGGTATCGAACGCCGCGTTGGAGTAGCGGCCGCGATTGGTCGCGCCCATGCCCTTCTGCGGATCGAAGGTAGCGAGCAGCGCCTTCAGCGAGTCCGAGGATTCGCCGGTACCGGCGCCCCAGCCGACCAGGATGAAGGAGAACTCCGGCACATTGCCTTGGCCGCCCTGCGAGGCGCGGGTGAAGAAGTTCGCCGACGGCAGGGTCTCGACCTCGGTCTCGATGCCGAGGCGCGAGAACATCTGCGCGACCGCCTCGATGATCTTGGTATCGTTGAGGTAGCGGTTGGTCGGCCCGTGGAGCTTCATCTTGAAGCCGTTCGGATAGCCGGCCTCGGCGAGGAGCTTCTTGGCGCCGTTCAGGTCATAGGCGACCGGCTTCAGCTTCTTGGATGTGCCAAAGAAGCCGTCGGGCAGGAGCTGGCCGGCGGGGATCGCCTCCTTCTCCATGATACGATCGACGATGCCCGGGCGGTTGATCGCCATCGACAGCGCCTGGCGGACCTTGAGGTTGCGCAGCGGGTTCTTGATCTCCGAACCGTCCTTGCCCTTGATGAAGGGCGAGACCTCGCGGAAGTGATCCATGTGGAAGTAGATCACCCGGTTCGAGACCGTGCTGGCGACGCTGAGCTTGGCATCGCCCTTGAGGCGGGCGACGTCCGAGGTCGGCACGTTCTCGATCACGTCGAGATCGCCGGCGAGCAGCGCTGCGACGCGGGTCGGGGCCGAGGTGATCATCCGGAAGGTGACCTTCGACCACGGCTCCTTGCCACCCCAGTAGTTCTCGTTCGGGGTCAGCACGACGCGGTCGCCGGCGACGTATTCGGCCTGCTTGTAGGCGCCGGTGCCACCGGTGGTGCACTTGCCGAGGTTGAAGTCCTCGGTGGTGGTGTCCTTGCACTTGGCCGGGATGATGCCGAAGGTCGAGAGATCGGTCGGCACCAGCGGCGCCGGTGTCGCGGTCTTCACGCGCACGGTGAAGTCGTCGACCTTGGTGAACTCCTTGCCGCGGACATAGGCCGAGAAGCTCGACGGGCTCTTCGGCACGTTCGGGGCGCGCTGCATGGTGGCGATCACGTCGTCCGCCGTGAACGGCGTGCCGTCATGGAACTTGACGCCCTGGCGCAGCTTGAACTCCCAAGTCGTGTCGTCGATCGCCTTCCAGCTCTCGGCTAGCAGCGGCTTCAGCGCCTGCTTCTCGTCCTGGCCGACCAGCGGCTCGTAGATGTGCCGCGCCAGCATGTTGTTGGGCGAGACGTTGTGATAGTGCGGATCCATCGCGCTGAGCTCGGCCGACAGGCCGATCTTGAGCTCCTGGGCCGATGCCAGCCCGGCGATGGTCATGACCGGAGCTGCCAGAATGGCGAGCTTGAGAGCTTTCAGCCCATTGGTGCTGAACGTTTTCATTCCGAACCTCCCGATGGCTTCATGGCGCCATCTTTCACAACTGAGCCGCGCGTGGCGAGTCGCCGGATTGGCCGGTCTGCCCCTGACCTCGCCCGTCCGGGCTTGTAGAACGAAATCATATACCTGTAAATTATACAGCGGGCGCTTTGATATAATCTCGTTGCATAAGCGGATGCGAAGCGCGGATAGGGGCGGACGCGATCATGGTGACCACGGCGAACGCCGACCGGCGGCCTCCGAGCCTGCGAGAGCTCGAAGTGCTGCAAGCTATGATCGCGACCCGCAAGACGGTGGCAGCAGCCCAGATGCTCGGCATTTCGCAGCCGGCCGTATCGCGTGCGCTCGCGGCGCTCGAGGCGCATGTCGGCCGCCCGCTGTTCGCGCGCGAGGGCGGCAGGCTCGTGCCCACTGCGGATGCCTTTGCGCTGGACGCGGAGGCGCAGCCGATCTTCGCGGCGCTCGAACGGCTGAACCGTTGGCCCGGACAATCGGTTCAGGCGAGCGTGCTGCGCATAGCGACGCCGCCGACCCTGGCCCAGTTCGTCCTGCCGTCGGTGCTGGCGGAGTTCCGCCGGCAGGAGCCCGATGTCGTCGCGAATGTCGAGATCGACACCAGCTCGACCGTGATCACGCAGGTCGCCGACCGCGCCGTCGATCTCGGGCTCGTGGACATGTCCGCATCTCATATCGGCATCCACGGCAAGGCTATCCGGGAGGCCGTCGCTCATGTGCTGATGCCGGAAGATCACCCGCTTGCGGACCGCGATGTCCTCGGGCCTCAGGACCTCGCCGAAGAGCCGATCATCGCCCTCGCACGGCGCTTTCCTGAGCGCATCAAGGTGGAGCAGGCCTTCGCCGACGCCGGCGTGGCTCTACGACTGGTCGGGGAGGGCACGGCGGCCGTCTTCGTCGCCGAGATGGTCCGGCAGCGCGTGGGTCTGGCCTTGCTGAACCCGTTTCCGCTGACATTCGGCGGCATGCAGGGGCTGGTGGCGCGCCGCTTTGCGCCGGCCATCGCCTACCGGACAATGCTGCTGTTTCCGTCCGCCGGCTCGGTCGCGCCCGCAGCACGCCGCTTTGCCGATCTGCTCGTTGCGATGTTGCCGGAGGACGGCCTCACCATGCCGATCAGATAGAGCCAATCGGATACAGCTTTGGTGCTCAGAACGCCTTGAAGGTGATGATCGTGTGGGTGTCGGCGATCTCGGGGATCGACTGCACCTTCTGGGCGACGAAATGGCCGATGTCGACATCGGCGGCGACATGGAACTTGGCCAGGATGTCGTAATTGCCGGCGGTCGAATAGATTTCCGAGGCGATCTCGCGGTCGGCGAGTTCGCTGGCGACCTCATAGGTCTTGCCGAGCTTGCATTTGATCTCGACGAAGAAGGTCTGCATCGCGCGCTCCGGAATCCTGTCGCCTCTGGATAGAGCCTGCTGCGGGCGGGTCAAGCGCCTGCGAGTTCGGCGATACGCCGCGTCATCGCGTTCTGCGGGTCGGCGAGGCCGGCGATCACCGTGAAATGGTTGGCGCCGTCGATCTCCTCATAGCGCGTGCGTACGCCCTCCAGGCCCCAGACATCGGTCAGCCTACGGCTCTGCTTGAGATATTCGGCGCTCTCGGCTCCGCCGACGACGGCATCCATCACCAGCCCGGACGGCGCCGGCCAGAACAGCGGGCTTTCGCGCTCGGCGCCCTCCATCGTCAAACCGAGCGCCTTGTTGATGCTGGTCTCGGTCAGCGGCTTCAGATTGTAGAGGCCGGAGATGCCATAGGCGGCCGGGACGACGTGATCCGGCAGCATGGCGTCGACATTGCTCCAGTCCGTCGCCAGCAGACAGGCGGAGAGCTGGCCGCCGGCCGAGTGCCCGGCTGCGACCACCGGCAGGTTGTAGCGCCGCCAGATCGCCGCCGAGGCCTGCTGCAACTCCCAGACGATGTGCCCGACCTCGACCTGCGGGCAGAGGTCATAGCCTGCGACCGCGACCGGGACGCCGCGCAGGTTCAGCCCGCGCGCCATATGCGAGAAGAAGCTCGGATCGAGCGCCTGCCAGTAGCCGCCATGGATGAAGAGCACGATAGCCTGGCTCTTCACCGCTTCCGGCTTGAAAAGGTCGTAACTCTGGCGTGGGCCCTCGCCATAGCGGACCCCGAGCTCGCTGACCGCGACCTCGCGATAAGCGGCGGCATCGCGGGCCCAGCCGGCGATGATGCCGGGGTGCTCGGGAACGCGGGCGCGGTTGTTGTATTCGACTTCGTAGTCGGGGGCCGTGCTGCTGTCGGTCATCTGATCCTGGGCCGCGCCTCGCTGGGGCAAGGCGTCTGCTCACGTTTACGGTTGGGCGAAGGCGCTGACCTGCCCCATGCCGCACTGTGCGCCATGGGCTTTGACAGGTCGAGAGACAAACGCGACAAGGCGTTGGCCGTTCCGCCGGAGATGCCAGATGGATAATCCCGTTCTCGCCGAAGTCACCCGTGGCAGCACGGTCGAATCGCGCCATCGCGGCGCGGCGATCGTCGTCGATGCGGACGGGGCGGTGGTGCTCTCGCTGGGGGACGTCGAGCGTCCGGTCTTCCCGCGCTCTGCGGTGAAGGCGCTGCAGGCCTTGCCGCTGCTCGAGAGCGGCGCCGCCGATCGCTATGGCCTGACGCCGGCCGAGATCGCGCTCGCGGTCTCCTCGCATTCCGGCGAGGAGCTGCATGCGCAGACCTCGCTCGGCATGCTCAGGAAGGCCGGCCGCGACGCCGGCTGCCTGGAATGCGGCGCGCATTGGCCGATGGGCGAGGCGGCGGCGCGAGCGCTCGCCCAGGCCGGCCGCGAGCCGACAGCTCTCAACAATAACTGCTCCGGCAAGCATGCCGGCTTCGTCTGCCTCTCCTGTGGCATCGACGAGGATCCGGCCGGCTATGTGAAGGCCGGCCACAAGGTGCAGCAGGCGGTGCGGGCCGCGCTGGAAGAGGTGACCGGCGCCGCACACCAGGCCGAGCTCTCCGGCACCGATGGCTGCTCGATTCCGACTTATGCGGTGCCGCTGAAGGCGCTGGCGCTGGGTTTCGCCCGCTTTGGCACAGGCAATGGCCTGGGTCCGAAGCGCGCCGAGGCGGCGCGGCGTATCCGCGAGGCGGTCGCCGCCAACCCGTTCCTGGTTGCCGGCACCGGCCGCTTCGACACCCGCTTCATGGAGGTCTTCGGCGCCCGCGCCTTCATCAAGACCGGGGCCGAGGGCGTCTATTGCGGTGCGCTGCCGGAGCTGGGCTATGGCATCGCGCTGAAATGCGATGACGGCGCCGGCCGCGCCACCGAGATCGCTATGGCGGCGCTGGTCGAGCGCTTCCTGCCGACGCAGGGCGGCGACGAGGCCGCCTTTGCGCCCTTCCGCGAGACCGTCATGAAGAACTGGAACGGCATCGAGGTCGGCCGCGTCCGCGCGGCGGAGGCACTGCGGTCGCGCGCTTGACGGCGAACACGGAGCGGCGCGAGGTTCGTCGCCCGCCTTCCGGTCCCGCCCAATGTCGCACGCTTCTGCGTCTCCCGAAAAACCGATTGTCGTTGGCCGCGCCGGCAGCTTCGGCCGCGACCTCCTCGCCGGACTGACGCTCGCGGCGATCACCATCCCCGAGCAGATGGCGACGGCTCGGCTCGGTGGCTTCGAGCCGCAGATCGGCTTCTATGCCTTCGTCGCAGCGACGCTCGGCTTTGCCCTGTTCGGCGCGAGCCGCCTGCTGACGGCCGGCGCCGATTCGACGATCACGCCGATCTTCGTCAGCGGCCTCGCGGCGCTGGCCGCAGGCGGGGCGATTCCGGCGGGTTCGGCGACGTTGCTCGCGCTGCTGGTCGGGCTCGCGCTCGTCACCGCCGGCCTGCTGCGGCTCGGCTGGATCGCCGATCTCCTCTCCGTGCCGGTGCTGACCGGTTTCCTCGCCGGCATCGCAGTCCATATCGCCGTGTCGCAGCTGCCCGGCCTGCTCGGCATTCCCGGTGGCGGCCATCACATCGCCGGCCAGCTCGCGGTGCTCTGGCATGGTCTCGGCGGCGTCAACCCGATCTCGCTGGCGATCGGTGTTGGGACGCTGCTGACTGTGAACCTCTGTGAGCGCTTCGCGCCGCGCGTGCCCGGGGCACTGCTGGCGCTCGTGGCTGCGACGGCGGCGGTCATGCTTTTCCGATTGGAAGCGCGTGGCGTTGCGGTGCTCGGCGCCTTGCCGTCCGGCTGGCCGAGCTTCGCGCCGCCGGTGCTCGACTGGGCCGATATCCGCAGCCTCGTTCCGCTCGCGCTCGTCATCGCCTTGGTGGTGATGATGCAGACAGCGACGGTGAGCCGCTCCTTCCGAGATCCCGATGGCGCCGAGCCGAAGGTCGATCGTGATTTCATCGGGATCGGTGCGGCGAATGTGCTCGCCGGGCTGGCCAGCACCTTCCCCGTCAATGCCAGTCCGCCAAGGACGGCGGTGGTGGCCGAGAGCGGCGGCCGCTCGCAGCTCGCCGCGGCGACGGCGGCGCTGATCGTGCTGGCGCTCGCGGTCGCAGGCGGCTCGCTGCTGGCGCAGGTGCCGGTGGCGGCGCTGGCCGGCGTGCTGCTCTTCGTGGCGCAGCGCATCGTCCGGGTCGAAGTCATCCGCAAGATCGCCGGCCAGTCGCGTACCGAGTTCGGGCTCGTGCTGCTCACCGCCATCGCGATCGTCTGGCTGCCGGTCGAGACCGGCGTCGCCGTCGGCATCGGCCTGTCGCTCCTGCACGGCGTCTGGATGACGACGCGCAGCGAGCCGATCGAGCAATTGCGCATTCCCGGCACGACGATCTGGTGGCCGCCCGAGCCCGGTCGCCAGGGCGAGCAGGTCGCGGGTGTGCTGGTGATCGCCTTTCCGGCGCCATTGCTCTTCGCCAATGCCGAGAGCTTCCGCCTCGGCGTGCTCACGCTGCTGGCGGAGCGCAAGCCGAGCCTGCTCGTGCTCGATGCCGGCGGCATCCCCGCCATCGACTATACGGCGGCGCAAGCCCTGCTCGCCGTGGCGGAGGCCTGCCGGCGGCTGGGCGGCACCTTCGCCATCGCTCGGGCCGAGTCGGTGCGGGCGCTGCAAGCGTTGGAGGATTTCGGCGTGGTCGCCGAGATCGGCGCCGAGCACGTCTTCCACAGCGTCGAGGAAGCGGTGAGGGCGCTGAAGCCGGCCGCGAAGGAGCCGTCATGAGCTATTCGGTCGAGCCGCGGCTGCATCCGGTCGCCATCGTCGATCTCCGGCCGACACAGATCACCGTCGGCATGCGCGAGGTCGAGATGAAGCGCATCCATTGGCGGGCTGAGCGCGAGGAGAAGGGCGCGGATTTCCTCGCCCGCCATGCCGTCCCGGTCGTCATCGGTCCCAAGCGGCGCCCCTATCTGATCGACCATCATCACCTGGCGCTCGCTCTGCATCTGGAGGGCGAGCAGGAGGTGCTGATCACCGAGGTCGCCAACCTGTCGCGGCTCGGCAGGGACGAGTTCTGGAGCGTCCTCGACAATCGCAGCTGGATGCATCCTTTCGATGCCGAGGGTCGGCGGCGCGACCAAAGCGAGATTCCGCGCAAGGTCTCCGGCCTCGCCGATGACCCCTATCGTTCGCTGGCGGGGGCGCTGCGGCTGGCAGGCGGCTACGCCAAGACCGAGGCGCCGTTCAGCGAGTTCCTCTGGGCCGATTTCCTGCGGCGGCGCATCAAGTCCGACCTCGTCAGGCGCTTTTTCCCGAAGGCGCTGCGGAAGGCGCTCGATCTGGCACGATCACGCGAGGCCGAGCATCTGCCGGGCTGGTGCTGGCCTCTGGACTGAACGTCAGCTGACGGAATTGCCCTCGACCCGGATGCCGGCGGCGCGCTTGTCGTCGCCCTTGGTCAGATCGCCGGTCACCGCCTTGCCGAATTCGGTGCCGACCACGGCGCCGAGCTTCGCCTCGCTGATCAGGTTGTTGGCGATCAGGGCATTGCGCTCCTTTGCGACGAGTGAGACCGAGATGCCGATCCCGCAGCGCCTGACGACATTGCCGGTCGCGACGAGGTTGCGCATCGCCCAGGACCAGCCGAGCGAGATGCCGACCTCGCTGGCGTTCTCGATGACGTTGCCGGTCACCGCCGCTTCCGCCTCAACATGCACGCCCGAGCCGCCGACGAGCTCCTTGCCCTTCGGAGCCAGCCCCTTTTGCGCGTTGCGGATGATGTTGTTGGCGAAGACCGCGAGCCGTCCGCCATGGTCGAGATTGGTGATGTTGGCGCCCTGCGCGCAATCCTCGACCAGGTTGCCAGCGATGATCGCGCCCTCGAAGGCGAACTCCGAATAGAGCGCGGTCTCGCCGCAGCGCCGGCCCTGATTGCCGAGGATCTGCACGGCCGAGCCGGAATTGTTGCGGATGAAGGTCAGCGCGCAGTCGCGCAGGCTGTTGCCTTCGATCAGGACGCCGCCGGCGCGGAACAGGCTGATGCCGTTGCCGTTCGGCCCGTCGCCACCGCCATCATTGCGGATGCGATTGATCCGGTTGCCCCTGACGAGGCTCTGCTCGTCTCCCGTCTGGCTGCGCCAGAGCTGGATGCCGTTGTTGCCGCAATCCTCGACCGTGTTGGCCTCGATCGAAAGCCCGCGCGAATCGAGCGAGAACAGCGCCGAATCCCGCATCGAGCGGAAGCGGTTGCGCTCGATGCGCCCCGCGGTCCGATTGAGCGTCAGCCCGACCGAGCCGGCATTGGCGAATTCGCAGTCCGACAGCGCGAAGTCGAGCACCTCCTCGGTATTGAGCAGGCCGGCCCGCTGGCCTGCCTTGATGTCGAGCCCGTCAAGCACGATGCCGGAGATGGCTGCACGCTTGATCCGTCGCGCCACCAGCAGTGGACCGGCCTGCGCCGCGATGAACTGCGTCGCGCCCGGCACGCCGATCAGGCGGGCATTCTCCGGCAGCACGACATTGCCGATGCGGTAGCGGCCGGGCGCGACGATCAGCGGCGCATCGCGCTTGACCGCTTCCACCAGAGCGGACTGGAGAGCGCGTGACTGGTCCTCGGAGGAGCCAGGACGCAGGCCGAACTGCGCCCCCTCGAGCCCGAATGTGCCGAGCGGAGCGGGCGTGCTAGGGCGCGGCGCCTGTGCCAGGACGGGACCAGTGGAGGCCGCGACCGTGCCGAAAAGGGCCGTGCGCAGCCAGTCGCGGCGCGAAAGCGTCATCGGAGCCTCCATCATGGCCGCTTGGGTTCAAGAGGCGTGCCGAGGCCTGGCGCGCCTGAGCCTACAAGCCGAGCGCCCGGGCGATCTCGTCGGCGGCGGCGGTCGGCGCCATTTCGCCGGCGGCGACGGCCGCTTCCAGCTTGGGCGTGCGTGCCTTGAGGGCCGGATCGTGCCGGAGCTTGGCCTGCAGCCGGTCCTGCACCATCGCCCAGATCCATTTGACATCCTGCCGCCGGCGCTTCTCGGTGATCAGGCCTTTCGCCTCGAAGCGGGCGCGATGGTCCTCGATCTTGGCCCAGAGCGCGTCGAGGCCGGTCCCGGTCAGGCCGGAGATCGTCACCACCGGCGTCGACCACAGCGCCGACGTTGGAGCCAGGATGTGCAGCGCCGCCTTGTATTGCGCGGCGGCGGCGCGTGCCGCGTTTGCGCCCTCGCCGTCGGCCTTGTTGACCGCGAGCATGTCGGCGAGCTCGATGATGCCCTTCTTGATGCCCTGCAATTCGTCGCCGGCATTGGGCAGCATCAGTACCAGGAAGAAATCGGTGAGATCGGCGACCGCCGTCTCCGACTGGCCGACGCCGACCGTCTCGACCAGGATGACGTCGAAGCCGGCGGCTTCGCAGAGCAGCATGGTCTCGCGCGTCTTGGCCGCGACGCCGCCCAGCGTGCCGGAGGAGGGGGAGGGGCGGATATAGGCCTTTGGATCGATCGCGAGCTGCGCCATGCGGGTCTTGTCGCCGAGGATCGAGCCGCCGCTGCGCGTCGAGGACGGGTCGACCGCGAGAACCGCGACCTTGCGGCCCTGGCCCGTCAGATAGCTGCCGAGCGCGTCGATCGTCGTCGATTTGCCGACGCCGGGCACGCCGGTGATACCGACGCGGATCGCCTTGCCGGTGTGTGGGAGGAGGCGGGAGAGCAGGGCCTGCGCCTGTTCGCGATGGTCGGCCCGCCGGCTTTCCGCGAGCGTGATCGCCCGCGCCAGCGCCGCGCGCTCGCCTTTGAGAATCGCATCGCCGAGCGCTGTGAGGTCGACCATGCTCGCTGGTAGCAAGAGAGCGGGCGCAGCGGAAGCAACGCTTTTTTGCTGCGAGCGCTCCATCAAGGCTCTTGCTAACAAGCGAGGACGGTGGGACGAGTCGCGCGGGGTGTGGAGAGCGTGTCGCGTGCCTGGCTTGCGGTCCTTGGTTCTGGTCTCGCTGTTGTCATTCGTGCTCGCCGCCTGCGGCGGCCCGCCGCGCCAGCTGGTCGTGTCCGCGGCCAAGCCAGAAGACACCGCCGGAACCGTCAGCATCTTCGTCGCGACCTCGCGCGCCTCGACCAGACAGCCGGAATATTTCAGCGGCGAGCGCAGTCCGGCAGTCGCCTTTGCGCGGCTCGACATCAATGTGCCGCGCAATCACCAGGTCGGCCAGCTCGAGCTCCCCGGTAGCGTCGGGAGCGCGGGCGATCCCGCCAGCCATTTCACTGTCGGTGGCGTCAAGCTCCTCTCCGAGCCGGAGATGCTGAAAGAGGTGAAGGCGGCGGTCGCTCAGCGGCCGCAGGCCGATCGCGAGGTGCTCGTCTTCGTCCACGGCTACAACACCAATTTCGCCGACGCTGCCTTCCGCTTCGCCCAGATCGTGACCGATTCCGGCTTCAAGGGCGTGCCGGTGCTGTTCACCTGGCCGTCGCGGGCGCAGCTCTTCGCTTATCCCTACGACCGTGACAGCGCCGATTTCTCGCGTGATGCGCTGGAGACCGGCCTGCGCGTCATCGCGCGCGATCTCGGCGCCAACCGCTTCGACATCCTGGCCCATTCGATGGGGACTCTGCTGACGGTCGAGACCTTGCGGCAGGCGGCGATCCGTGGCGATGGTAGCTTCGGCGGCAAGCTGCGCAATGTCATGCTGGCGGCGCCCGACATCGACATCGACGTGTTCAAGACCCAGCTTGCCGCGATCAAGCGGCCGGTCACCGTCTTCGTTTCCTCGGATGATCGCGCGCTCGATTTCTCGCGCCAGTTCGCCGGGGACAAGGCCAGGCTCGGGGCCATCTCGGAAAAGGATACCGACGTCGTCGCCGATCTCAGCCGCGCTGGCGCAAGGATCATCGACCTGTCGAAGGACCGCAGCGGCGACGATTATAATCATGGCAAGTTCGCGACGACTCCACGCGTCGTCCAGATGATCGGGAAGCGGCTCAGCGCAGACGGACTCGATGGCAGTACGCTCGGCGTCGGTCGCACCGAGTCGCCGGACTTCGCCGCGCGCGACAAATAGCTGCCCAATTCTGGCCGCGTTGATCTGGCCTTAAGGGTTCGCGGCCAGAAGGTCCGCGCACCCCCATATCCGGACCTCGCCAGTGACCTCGCCTTCGCGATACGCCGTTTCACGCCGCTCCTTCGTTGGCCTGCTCGGGCTGGGGCTGGCCGGCTGCGCCCAAAGCGAAGCCTCGGTTTCGCCCTTCATCGGGCCGGCCGATTCGTCCAGCTTCGGCAAGGAGCCGCAGCTCCTCGTCGCGACGACGCGCAAGCCGACCGGCGATCGCTCGCCCTATTTCGGCTCCGATCGCGGCAGTGGGCTGACCTTCGCCGAGGTCAGGCTGTCAGCGCCGGGACGCGGCGTCGCCGCCCAGGTGAGTTCCGTCGTCAGCGGCGATTGGGCCGTGCTCGGCGTGACCCGGCGCAGCGCCAGCGACGCTGCTCGCGCCTTCTCGGACGCTGCGACCGGCCGCGACGTGCTGCTCTATGTCCACGGCTTCAACGAGACCTTCGAATCGGCCGCGCGCAGCGCCGGCCAGCTCTCGCATGCGCTCACCTTCGAGGGGCGCACGGCGCTATTCACCTGGCCGTCAGGCGGCGGGTTGCTCGCCTATGCCTATGACCGCGAGAGCGCGCTCTGGTCGCGCGACGGCTTCGTCCAGACCCTGAAGGCGCTGGTCGCCAACCCGACGATCGGCCGGATCAATATCGTCGCGCATTCGATGGGCAGCTTCCTGACGCTGGAAGGCCTGCGCGAATTGCGCGATTTCGATGGGCTTTCCGACCGGATCGGCGCCGTCGTGCTGGCCTCGCCCGATGTCGACATCGACGCCTTCGAGCAGACCGTGCCGCGGCTCGGCTCTATCGCCGGGCGGATGACCGTGATCATCGATCCCGGCGACAAGGCGCTGGCCGTCTCCTCGCGCATCGCCGGCGGCGTCGCCCGCGCCGGCGCTGCCGACCGCGAGCGCCTGGAGCAGCTCGGCGTGCGTGTCGCCGATACGGCCGGGCGCGGCTGGAGCCTGCTGCGCCACGACCTCTTCCTGTCGAACAGCGAGGTCACGCAGGTGGTCCGGCGCGCCATCGACCGGGCGCGGGGCTGAGAACGGAGGCCGAAGCCTCCGTTCCCGGTCCTTTCCGCTTCAGCCGGCAGGCTTGAGCGCGATGACCGAGCGCGCCGCCTTCTCGATCGCCTCGCGCGAATAGAGCAGCGGTGCATAGTCGCCGGCGGCCCAGAGCGGCGCGAGATCGCGATAATGCGGGCTGTAGGCATCGCCCGACTGGCCCGGCGTGTTGATGAAGCGGCTTTCATCCCAGTTGCCGACATCAAGCACCATGCGGAACGAGGCGCCCGCCGTGACTCTGAAATCGGAGATTCGGTAGGAGGCCGCGCGCGGGCTGAAGGCCGAGCCGCCCATGGCGAGCCGGCCGACATTGAGCTGCGCCCGGTCCGGCCCGCCGGCGAGCGGCGACAGAGCGTGGTCGAACTGAGCATGGTGGATCTTGCCCCAGTTCCAGCTTGCCGTGTCCGGGCCGAGCGTTTGCCGCAGCTCCTCCATCGCAGCTTTCAGCGTTTCCAGCAGCAGGGCATTGCGGGCCGCCTTCGGATCAGCGCCGAGGGCGCTGTCGGGCGCTTCGAGATAGGCGACGACCGCTGCGACATCGAGCGGGCCGATGACGCTGCGCGCTTTCTCGGGTACGGCCTTGGCTGTCAGAGCGCGGCCGAGATGCTTGCTCATCCAGACCTCGGAGAGTGCGGCGGCGGCGCTGTCGACGGCGGCTTCGTGGTTCCAGCTCTTGATCAGCTTGAGGCCTTCGGCCGTGACCGGATCGTCCGACGATAGCGGCGCCAACAGGGCGGCGAGCTTGCGGCCATTATCCGAGCTGTCGTCGTTCTGCAGCGCCATCGCGTCGGCAAGCGTCACCTTGTTCCTGGTGCCGAGCACGGCCTTGATCCGGTTGATCCGCGAAGGATCGGACCATTCGAAGCCGATGCGCTTGGCCAGCAGCGGATGGTCCTTCGGGATATTCATCTCATTGGCAGTGGCGAAGAAGCCCTCGGTCGGATTGTAGACCTCGGGCAATTCGCCAGCCTTGAGGAAGCCGGTCCATTCATAGCGGCCGTCGCCCGGCACCGGCATGAGGCCGTCATGGTTCGGCCGCTGCGGCGCGCGCCCGCCGACGATCCAGCCGATATTGCCCTTGTTGTCCGCATAGACCTGGTTCTCGGACGGCGCGCCCCATTCGGCCATCGCCTTCTTGAAGCCGGCCCAGTCCTTCGCCGTCATGTACTCGGCCGAGTTGAAATAAGCCGAGGTTCCCGGCTCGAACCAGACCGTGCGGATGGCGAAGGCGCGCTTCTCGTCGGGCTCGGCCTTCATGATCGGGCCGTGGCGGGTGAATTTGAGGTCGACCTGACGCGGCGCCTCGCCCTTGACCTCGATCGTCTCGCTGACTGTTTTCATCTCCTCCCAGCCGCTGCCATAGCGATACTGGTTCGGATTGGCCGGGTTGGTCTCGTAGACGTAGAGATCCTCCTGATCGATCGCGAAGATCGTCAGGCCGAAGGCGATCTCGCCATTATGGCCGATCGAGATGCCGGGCAGGGCAGGCTCGCCGCCGCCGATCACCGACAGGCCCGGCGCATTGAGGTGCACGACATAGCGCAGTGACGGCACGCCATGGGCGCGGTGCGGGTCGTTGGCGAGGATCGGCCGGCCGGTCGCGGTGCGGTTCGCTGCGATCGTCCAGTTGTTGGAGCCGATGGTCGAGATGCTGTCGCCGGCGGCGGCGAAGATGGCGTCGCGGTCGAGCGCGGCGCGCTTTTCGCCGGGAGCGGCGAAGGTGACGTCGCGCGTCGCGAGGTTGTAGTCGTCGAGGATATCAGGCTTGATCGCGCAGGGATCGAGCCCCTCCGGAACCTTGGTCTTCACGCTCGGCTCCAATACGCGCCGGAAGCGGTCGGCATCGAGGCCGGCGGTGCAGGCGACGCGGGCGCGCACCACCTCGGACATGACGTTGCGGGTCAGGCCATGGCTGCGGATGCGCACCACGTCCTCGGCGCTCCAGCGATCCGGCAAGGTGCCGGAGACACGGAAATCGAGCGGCAATGGCTGCTTGCCGGCGCGCACCTCGTCGACGCGGGCATTGATGCCGGCGACGAAGGCGTCGGTATAGGCCTTGGCGTCGGGGCCATAGGCGGCCCATTCCTTGTCCATCTCGCCACGATAGAGGAAGAGCCGGGCGGCGCGATCCTGCGCGACATAGGACGGGCCGAAATCCTTGGCCAACAGCCCGAGGCCGCGCTTGCGCCAGAGATCGATCTGCCAGAGTCGGTCGCGCGCCGCATTATAGCCTTGCAGAAAGAGCGCGTCCCGAGACGAAGCGGCGTAGATATGGGCGACGCCCCATTGGTCGAGGATCAGCTCTGCCGGCCCCTGCAGCCCGGCGACCGTCTGCTCGGAACGCTTCACCGCGCTCGACATCTGGGCCTTGGCTGGCAGGCTACCGGCGATCGTGAGGGTGGCAATGGCAAACAGCGACACTGCGCTGTAAGCGCGATCTGCTCTGCTCATGGTGTTCCTCCGTGCAGCCCGTCTTTGGCGACGGGCCTTGCCGGGGGAGCTTAGGGGGAGAGCGGGAGCCAGCCACCGCTCTTGACCACATGGCAGCCTTGCCGCGCCGGCATGTGATCTGGATCGATCCTTGCGCGGTTGGAGGTTCAGCCCTCGCGCTCGTCCCACGCGCTGCGCAGCAACGTCGTCACATGCTCGGTGGTCTGCCTGCCATCGGCCATGCAGCGGCTGGGAACTGCACCGACGCGGCGATAGCCCAGTTTGCGTTGCATCGCCCAGGAGTTCTCATTCCCGTCGAAATAGCCGTTGACCAGCTTCGTCAGGCCGAGATCACGGAAGGCAAATTGGATTTTCGCCCTGAAGGCTTCGCGCCCATAGCCGCGGCCCTGAAAACCGTTGGCGATCCAGATCCCGCCGCCCCCGGTCCCGGCCGCCCTGTCGACCTTGTTGAGACTGATACCGCCGATCACGCGTCGCTCGGATCTGAGTTCGATCGCAAATTCATAGGCAGTCGGCTCGGTGCCAGCGCTCGCAATCTGCTGGCATCGCCTGACCCAATCCCTAGCGTGCGAGGCCGTATATGGGTGAGGGACGAAGGCCAACCATTTCGCGACCTCGATATCGTTCAGGCCCAGTGTGATCTGGTCGATGTCGGCCTCGCTCCACGGTCGAAGGGCGAGGCGCGAGGTTTCGATTCTGATGTCCACGACGTTGCAACCTTCTTGTCTCGCAAGTGCTTTTAGAGCGGCGGCAGGCCGACCCGCTTCTTGATCGTCGCCAGCGCGAAATTGGATTCGACCGACTGGACGCACTTCAATCGCGTCATCTTCTGCTTCAGGAAGCGCTCATAGCCCTCGATGCCGTCGGTCAGGACCCGCAGCAGATAATCCTGGCTGCCGGTCATCAGATAGCACTCGGCCACTTCGGGCCAGTTTTCGACCGCCTTCTCGAATTCGGCGATCTGCTCCGTGTTCTGCTGGCTGAGCCGGACCGAGACGAAGACGCTGAAGGGCAGGCCATAGGCCTTGGGATCGACGATCGCCGAATAGCCCTTGATGACGCCGGTCTCCTCCAGCCGCTTCAGCCGGCGCAGGCACGGCGTCGGCGACAGGCCGATCTTCTCCGACAGGTCCTGATTGGTGATGCGGCCATCCTCCTGCAGCAAGGTGAGCATGCGGCGGTCGATCGTATCGAGCATGATCTGCTCCTCCGGGCGCTCAGGCGAGCAGGAAGCTGCAAAATCTTGCTCTAGAGCACGGATGATCGTTCATGCAATGGCCTTAGGATCGTCTTAGGCTCGCGTCGCGGGACCGCACCGGTCGGCGAGGAGGCAGTCATGAGCGACGACAACTACCACAAGGACCGGATCGCCAATCGCCGGCTCCATCCCGAGACGCTGATGATGGGCTATGGCTATTCGCCGGCCATGTCGGAAGGCGCGCTCAAGCCGCCGGTCTTCCTGACCTCGACCTTCGTCTTCGAGAACGCCCAGCAGGGCAAGGACTTCTTCGACCTGACCTCCGGCCGCCGCCAGCTCAAGCCGGGCGAGAAGTCGGGCCTGGTCTATTCGCGCTTCAACCATCCCAATATGGAGATCCTCGAGGACCGCCTGGCGATCTGGGACGAGGCGGAAGCCTGCGCCGTCTTCGCCAGCGGCATGGCGGCGATCGCGACGACCTGCTTCGCTTTCCTGCGACCCGGTGACACCGTCATCCACAGCCGCCCGCTTTATGGCGGCACCGAGACGCTGCTGAAGAACCAGATGGGCGCCTTCGGCGTCACGCCCTTCGGCTTCACCGATGGCGTCGACGTCGCGCAGATGCGCAAGGTGGCGCAGGATGCCGCCGCCAAGGGTCGCGTCGCGATGATCCTGGTCGAGACGCCGGCCAACCCGACCAACGGTCTCGTCGATCTTTCGGCCTGCAAGGCCATCGCCGACGAGCTGGAGAAGAGCCAGGGCCATCGCCCGCCGGTCGTGGTCGACAACACCATGCTCGGGCCGATCTTCCAGAAGCCGCTGAAGCACGGCGCCGATCTCACCTTGCTGTCGCTGACCAAATATGTCGGCGGCCACAGCGATCTCGTCGGCGGCTCGATCAGCGGCTCGAAGGCGCTGGTGCGGCAGGTGAAGAGCTGGCGCGGCTCGCTCGGCACGCAGCTCGATCCGAATTCCTGCTGGATGCTGATGCGCTCGCTCGAGACGCTCGACATCCGCATGCACCGCGCCAATGAGAACGGCCGCAAGGTTGCCGACTATCTGCGCAAGCACCCGAAGATCGCCAAGGTCCACTATCTCGGCGATCTCGCCGAGGGTGATCCGCGCAAGGCCGTGTTCGACCGGCAATGCGTCGAGCCCGGCTCGACCTTCGCCTTCGACGTCAAGGGCGGCGAGAAGGAAGCCTTCGCCGTGCTCGACAACCTCCAGATCATGAAGCTCGCGGTCAGCCTCGGTGGCACCGAGACGCTGGTCTCGCATCCCGCTGCGATGACCCATTCCGGCGTCGCCCGGGAACTGCGCGAGGAGATCGGCCTCACCGACGCGCTGATCCGCATCTCGGTCGGCATCGAGAACATCGAGGACCTGATCTCGGATCTCGCCCAGGCGCTCGACGCGGCGTGAGTGCAAGGCGGCGCCGCCTCATCGTCGCGGCGCTCGCCGCCACGCTGCTCGGCGGCCCGGCCTTGGCCGAGCCGCAGACCGAGAGCGTGGCCCAGACCATCTGCCGCCTGATCGAGGGCGCCGCGAAGACGCACGACCTGCCGGTCGCCTTCTTCACCCGCCTGATCTGGCGCGAGAGCAGCTTCCGGCCGAACGTCGTCAGCCCGGCCGGGGCGCAGGGCATCGCCCAGTTCATGCCGGGCACGGCGAATGAGCGCGGCCTTGCCGATCCGTTCGATCCAGAGGCGGCGATCCCGCATTCCGCCGCCTTTCTCGCGGCGTTGAAGAACCAGTTCGGCAATCTCGGCCTCGCCGCTGCCGCCTATAATGGCGGGCCGAACCGCGTCGCGCGCTGGGTCGAGCGCGGCGGCATGCTGCCCTATGAGACGCAAGCCTATGTCCGCTTCATCACCGGCCGCCCCGTCGAGGAATGGCGGCTTGGTGCAGGCGAATTTCCGCCGCCGGCGACGCGGGAGGAGACTGACTGCCTCGCTACGGTCGCTTCGATCCGCATCGTGACGCCGGCCGTGCTGGTCGAGGGCGCCTATGGACCGTTCGGCGTGCAGCTCGCCGGCAACACCTCGAAGGCGCGCGCCATCGCCTCCTATCAGCGCGTCGCGGCGCGTTTCGCTTCGCTGCTGGCGGGCAAGCCGACCATGATCCTCGGCTCGGCCGTGCCGGGGCGGGGCAGGGGGCGCTTCTACCGCGTCAGGCTACCGGCGCAGAGCCTGCGCGAGGCGACATTGGCCTGCAATCGTCTGCGGCAGGCGGGTGGGGCCTGTCTGGTGCTGCGGAATTGATAGGGCGTCATTCTCGGGCGAAGCGCAGCGCAGACCCGAGAATCTCGTGACGAGAAGGCGCCATAGGAGCTTCCTCCGGCCTGAGATGCTCGGGTCAAGCCCGAGCATGACGTCAAATCCCCACCCGCCCCCAGCCCGGCAGCTTCAGCGCCGGTCGTTGCAGGTCGAAGCCGGCGACGAGGCCGAGCAGGTTGATCTCGACGCCCTCGACCCAGCCGAAGGTCACGCCGGCAAGCCCGTATAGCGAGGCCTGCAAGCCGGTGCGGCTCGGCGTAAGGCCGGCATAGAGCCCGCCCTCGCGCCAGTCCTTGCCGATCGCGGTCGGCGGCAAAGCGCGGCCGAGTTCCGGCACCTCGGCGAGGACGTGTTGGACGAAACTGTTCGAGTTCGGTCCCGGCCAGGCCGCGTAGGAGCCGTAGTCGCTGTAGCCATAGCTCTTCACGGCATCGCGGATGCGCGGGATCAGCGCCTCGGCTGCCTGCCCTTTGATCTCACCGACCAGCTCCGGGACGTTGCCGTACCAGCGGCCATCGGCGACGCGGACGTTGACCCGCACCGGATTGCCCCAGCCGACGACGTCGAAGCGGGTATAGGCCGCGGCGTCCTTCTCCTTCACCACCACCCAGGAATGATGGGCGAAGACACCGCGCCAACGGCCGACACGAGCGGCGAAGACGTGGACGCTCGCCTCGGGCGCGATGGCGGGAGCAGGCAGAAGCGCGGCGCTCGACCAGTCTGCACGGGCCCAGTCGGGCGCGCGGGATTGCCATTGCCACCAGGCGGCATGGGTGCCGAGGGGCAGGAGGAAAACGAGCGCGAAGAACAGGAAGAACCGTCGGATCATGCTTCTGCGGAAAATAGGGGGCGAGGCGGGGCCGCAACAAGGCGCGACGGAGCGTCGCCGATCACGAAATCGAGGTTGAGGCTTGGTCACAAGCTGCTAGCTTGCCCGCGCGAAATCAAAGGAGGGGCAGATTGCGCACGTTGACGTCGGTTATGCATAGCTTGGCCGCTGCGGCGGCTCTCGGGTTGACTCTTACGGGAGGCCCGGCTGGAGCGCAGGAAAACAAGGAACTGCGCATCTTCAACTGGTCGGACTACGTCAATCCGGAGGTGCTCGACGCCTTCAAGAAAGAGACCGGCATCACCGTCGTCTACGACACCTTCGACCAGATGGAGACGGTCGAGACCAAGCTGCTCGCCGGCAAGACCGGCTACGACCTCGTCGTCGTCACAGCCTCCTTCCTGCCCAGGCACATCCCGATCGGGCTCTACACGCCGATCGACACCGCCAAGGTCCCGAATCTCAAGCACGCCTGGCCGGAGATCAAGCAGCGCCTCTCGAAGTACGATCCCGGCAACAAGTTCGCCGTGAACTACATGTGGGGCACCACCGGGATCGGCTACAACACCGCCAAGATCAAGGAACGGCTCGGCAACGACGCTGTGATCGACAGCTGGAACATCGTCTTCGATCCGGAGAAGCTGAAGAAGCTCTCCAATTGCGGCGTGCACGTGCTCGACGCGGTCGAGGAGATGTTCCCAGCGGCGCTGCGCTATCTCGGGCTCGATCCCGATTCGAAGAAGGAAGCAGACCTCGAAAAAGCCGGCGAATTGCTACGCAAGATCCGCCCGCACATCCAGAAATTCCACTCGTCGGAGTATATCAACGCCCTCGCCAACGGCGATATCTGCCTGGCGGTCGGCTATTCCGGCGACGTGCTGCAGGCGAAGAAGCGCGCGGTCGAGGCCAAGAACAAGGTCGAGATCAGCTATGTCATCCCGAAGGAAGGCGCGCTGATGTGGTTCGACTCCTTCGTGATCCCGAAGGATGCCGGCAATCAGGATGCAGCGCTGAAGTTCATCGACTTCGTCAACCGGCCGGAGATGGCGGCGAAGAACTCGGACTTCATCCAGTACGCCAATGGCAACATCGCCTCCAAGCCGTTGCTCTCGGCCGAGGTCCGCGACAATCCCGGCATCTATCCGACCGATGCGGTGATGAGCCGCCTCTATACGATCACGCCCTATGACCAGAAGACGCAGCGGGTGGTCAATCGGCTGTGGACCCGCGTCAAGAGCGGCAGGTGAGCAGGCCTGAGGCTGCTGGACGGCGCGCCTCGCCCGGCAGCGTCCGGCGCGACTTCCAGCCCTGGAACGACCCGGCGGCGAAGCCGCTGGTCGAATTCCGCAATGTCACCAAGCGCTTCGGCGCGGTGATAGCGGTCGACCGGCTGTCGCTTGCGATCCATCAGCGCGAGTTCTTCGCACTGCTGGGCCCGTCCGGCTGCGGCAAGACCACGCTGATGCGCATGCTCGCCGGCTTCGAGCAGCCCGACGAGGGCGAAATCCTGCTCGACGGTATCGACATCACCGCCGTGCCGCCGCACCAGCGGCCGGTCAACATGATGTTCCAGTCCTATGCGCTGTTCCCGCATCTCAGCGTTGGCGACAACATCGCCTATGGGCTGAAACGCGAGGGTCTGCCGAAAGCCGACATCGCCGCGCGCGTCGACGCCATGCTCGGGCGTGTGCGTCTCAAGGGCATGGAGAAGCGCCGGCCGGACCAGCTTTCCGGCGGCCAGCGCCAGCGCGTCGCGCTCGCCCGTGCTCTGGTCAAGCAGCCCAAGCTCTTGTTGCTCGACGAGCCCTTGGGCGCGCTCGACAAGAAGCTGCGCGAAGAGACGCAATACGAGCTGATGGACCTGCAGGCCGATCTCGGCCTGACCTTCATGGTCGTCACCCACGACCAGGACGAGGCCATGACCATGGCCGACCGCATGGCGGTAATGGACCATGGAAGGTTGCTGCAGATCGCGCCGCCCGACCTGATCTACGAGGCGCCGTCCAGCCGCTTCGTCGCGGAGTTCGTCGGCGACATTAATCTGATCGAGGGCAGGGTGACCGGCGTCGCGGGCGATCTCGTCACGCTGGAGAGCGGGCCCGTCGGTGTGATCGAGCTCGACGAGGATGCGCCGAGCTGCCGGCCGGGCGAGGCGCTCACCATCGGCCTGCGCCCGGAGAAGATCGCGCTCAGCCATGATGAGCCCGAGCAGGGCGTCAACAAGGTCGCCGGCGAAATCTGGGACATCGGCTATCTCGGCGACATGACCATGGTCCAGGTCATGGTCGGCGGCGACGAGGGCAAGCTCTTCAAGGTCTCGCTGACCAATCGCACAAGGCGGATCGAGCGGCCCTTCGCCTGGGAAGACAAGGTCTGGCTCTCCTGGGATGTCGAGGCCGGCATGGTGCTGGCGTCGTGAGCACGCCGGTTCCCCGGAGCGGCGGGACCGGTCGCGGCCTGCTGGTCGCGGCCATGCCCTATCTCTGGCTCATCGCCTTCTTCCTCGCGCCCTTCGTCATCGTGCTCCGGATCGCGCTGTCGGACGCCGCGACCGACCAGCCGCCCTATGCGCCGCACTTCCCCGGCTTCGCCCAGCTCGGCGAGTTCCTGAGCGCTCTCGATCTCGAGAATTTCCGCCTGCTCGGCGACGACCCGCTCTACTGGCAGAGCTATCTTTCCTCGCTGCGCATCGCGGCGCTGACGACGCTGATCGCGCTCGCGATCGGCTACCCGCTCGCCTATTCGATGGCACTGGCTCCGAAGCGCTGGCAGGGCATCCTGCTCGTCCTCGTCATCCTGCCGTTCTGGACCTCGTTCCTGATCCGCGTCTACGCCTGGATCGGCATCCTCCGGCCGGACGGCCTGCTCGACATGGCGCTGATGGGGATTGGGCTGACGAGCGAACCCCTGCGCCTGCTCAACACCGACGCTGCCGTGCTGATCGGCATGGTCTATTCCTACCTGCCCTTCATGGTGCTGCCGCTGTTCTCGACCTTGCAGAAGCTCGACGGCACCTTGCTGGAAGCGGCCTCCGATCTCGGCGCGACGCCGCTGACCACCTTCCTGACCGTGACGTTGCCGCTCTCGATCCCCGGCATCCTCGCCGGCTCGGCCCTGGTCTTCATCCCGGCGATCGGCGAGTTCGTCATCCCCGATCTGCTCGGCGGTTCCGACACGCTGATGGTCGGCAAGGTGCTCTGGAACGAGTTCTTCTCGAACCGCGACTGGCCGCTGGCCTCGGCAGTGGCGATCGTCCTGCTCGTCGTCCTCGTCCTGCCGCTGATGCTGCTGCAGCGGGCGAGGGGAGCGACCCGATGAGGCGCTTCGGAGCTTTCCATCTCGCCGCGCTCGTCGCGGGCTTCGCCTTCCTCTATCTGCCGATCGTCGCGCTGGTCGCCTATTCCTTCAATGCCTCGCGGCTGGTGACGGTCTGGGGTGGCTTCTCGACGCACTGGTATGGCGCGCTCATGCGCAACGAGCCCCTGCTTGATGCCGCCTGGCTGACGATCCGCGTCGCGCTGGTCTCGGCGACGCTGGCGACGGTGCTGGGGACGTTGGCGGCGCTGGCGCTGGCGCGCTACCGGGTCTTCACGGGGCGCACGCTATTCTCAGGCATGGTGATGGCGCCGCTAGTGATGCCCGAGGTGATCACCGGCCTGTCGCTGCTGCTGCTCTTCGTCGCCGGCGATGTCGAGCGCGGCTACTGGACGGTGGTGATCGCCCACGCGACCTTCAGCCTCGGCTTCGCCTGCATCGTTGTGCAGGCCAGGCTCGCAGGATTCGATCGCTCGCTGGAGGAAGCCGCGCGCGATCTCGGCGCGACGCCGATCGAGACTTTCGCGACGGTGACGCTGCCGCTGATCTGGCCGGCGGTCGCCGCCGCCTGGATGCTCGCCTTCACGCTCTCGCTCGACGATCTCGTCATCGCGAGCTTCACCACCGGGCCGGGCGCGACGACGCTGCCGATGCGGCTTTATTCGGCGATCCGTCTCGGGGTGACACCCGAGATCAACGCCGCCTGCACGATCATGATCGCGGCGGTGGCAGTCGCGGTGATCGGGGCGTCGTTGCTGCTGAAGCGCGAGGCGCTGGCGGGGCGCTGACCTAAACGCCCAATGAACACCCCGCTCAAAACTGGTTCAGGCCGGTTGCGCGATGGTGCTTGCCAGAGCGGGAAATCGTCCTGCTTTGGCAAAAGGAGACATCACGATGTTTCGCACTCTCGCTTCTGCCGGCCTCATCGCAGCCGCCGCGCTCGGGATCAGCGCAGCATCGCCCAGCAAGGCGGAGGCCGGCGTCCTGATCCAGCAGGCCTATTATGACGGCCCCGGCTATGGCTGGCGCGGCCCGCCGCCGGCCTATGGCTACTGGGGCGTTCCGCGTTGGCGCCGTCATTATGATCGCCCGCGCTTCTACGGTCCGCCGCCTCCGCCCCCGCCGCGCTATTATCGCCGCTGGCGCGAGTGGTGAGCCTTGAAAGCCAGCACAGCGCGGCGGGTCACTCCGCCGCGCTCTTCTGCGCGTAGCCCAGGCGCTGGTTGAGCTCTTCCAGCAGCTTCTCGGCCGCGTCGGCGATCACAGTGCCGGGCGGGAAGATCGCGGATGCGCCGGCCGCGATCAGAGCGTCGAAATCCTGCGGCGGGATCACGCCGCCGACCACGATCATGATGTCGGGCCGCCCGGCCTTGGCGAGCGCAGCCTTGAGTTCCGGCACGAGCGTGAGGTGCCCTGCCGCCAGCGAGGAGACGCCGACGATGTGGACGTCGTTCTCGACGCCCTGGCGCGCGGCCTCGTCCGGGGTCGCGAAGAGAGGGCCGATGTCGACGTCGAAGCCGAGATCGGCGAAGGCCGAGGCGATCACCTTCTGGCCGCGGTCATGGCCGTCCTGGCCCATCTTGGCGACGAGGATGCGCGGGCGGCGCCCATCCGCTTCCTCGAAGGCCTCGCACATCGCCTGTACGCGCGTCACGGCGGGATTCATCGTGCCGACCTCCCGCTTGTAGACGCCCGAGATCGCCTTGATCTCGGCGCGGTGGCGCCCGAAGACCTGCTCCATCGCCATCGAGATTTCGCCGACTGTCGCCTTGGCGCGCGCCGCCTTGACTGCGAGGTCGAGCAGGTTGCCATCGCCCTGCGCACCATTGGTCAGCGCAGTGAGGGCGGCCTGCGTCTCCGCCTCGTTGCGCTCGGCCTTGAGCCGCCGGAGCTTGTCGAGCTGCTGGGCGCGCACCGAGGCGTTGTCGACCTTGAGCACGTCGATTGCCGCCTCGTTCTCGGGCTTGAAGATGTTGACGCCGATGATCGATTGCTGGCGCCCGTCGATACGCGCCTGGGTCTTGGCCGCGGCTTCCTCGATCCTGAGCTTGGGGATGCCGGCCTCGATCGCCTTGGCCATGCCCCCTAACTTCTCGACCTCCTGGATGTGGCCCCAGGCCTTGGCCGCGAGCTCGGCGGTGAGCCGCTCGACGTAATACGAGCCACCCCAGGGGTCGATGATCCGGTTGGTGCCGCTCTCCTGCTGGAGCACGATCTGGGTGTTGCGGGCGATGCGGGCGGAGAAATCGGTCGGCAGCGCCAGCGCCTCGTCGAGCGCGTTGGTGTGCAGCGACTGGGTGTGCCCCTGCCTCGCCGCCATCGCCTCGATCATGGTGCGCGGCACGTTGTTGAAGACGTCCTGCGCGGTCAGCGACCAGCCGGAGGTCTGGCAGTGGGTGCGCAGGGGCAGCGACTTCTCGTTCTGCGCCCCGAAATCCTTGACCAGCTTGGCCCAGATCAACCGCGCTGCCCGCAGCTTCGCCACCTCCATGAAGAAGTTCATGCCGATGGCCCAGAAGAAGGAGAGCCGCGGCGCGAAGACGTCGACGCCGAGGCCTGCCTGCTGGCCGGCACGGATGTACTCGACGCCGTCGGCGAGGGTGTAGCCGAGCTCGAGGTCCTGCGTCGCTCCGGCCTCCTGCATGTGGTAGCCGGAGATCGAGATCGAGTTGAACTTCGGCATGTTCGCCGAGGTGTAGGCGAAGATGTCGCCGATGATCCGCATCGAGGGCGACGGCGGGTAGATATAGGTGTTGCGGACCATGAACTCCTTGAGGATGTCGTTCTGGATGGTCCCCGAGAGCTTGGCCGCCGGCACGCCCTGTTCTTCCGCCGCGACGATGTAGAGCGCCAGCACCGGCAGCACGGCTCCGTTCATGGTCATCGACACGCTCATCTGGTCGAGCGGGATGCCGGAGAACAGCGTGCGCATGTCGTAGATCGAATCGATCGCGACGCCGGCCATGCCGACATCGCCGCCGACACGCGGATGGTCGCTGTCATAGCCGCGATGGGTCGCGAGGTCGAAGGCGACCGACAGGCCTTTCTGGCCGGCGGCGAGGTTGCGCCGGTAGAAGGCGTTGGAGTCCTCGGCCGTGGAGAAGCCGGCATATTGCCGGATCGTCCAGGGCTGGTTGACGTACATGGTGGGGTAGGGGCCACGTAGATAAGGCGCGATGCCGGGTAGCGTGTCGACGAAGGGCAGGCCGTCGCGGTCGGCGGCGGTGTAGAGCGGCTTGACTGGGATGTCCTCCGGCGTTTGCCAGAGCTCGCCGGTGGCCTGCGGGGCGGCCGCGCTAGCAGCAGCATCGGCGAAGGCGAGCTTCGTGAAATCCGGGATCGCGGTCATGGCTTGCTCCCGTCTGGCCTGTCCCACCAATGGTGGAAATGATGCACCGGTCCGTGGCCGCGGCCAACCTTGACCATGTCCGAGGCCGCGATCGCGGCCGAGATGTAGCGCTTGGCCAATGCCACCGCCTCGTTGAGGGCGATGCCGTGGGCGAGGCCCGAGGCGATCGCCGAGGACAGCGTGCAGCCGGTGCCGTGCGTGTTCTGGGTGGCGATGCGCGGCGCGACCAGGCGCTCGCGGCGGCCATCCCGGCCGATCAGGATGTCGACGCTGTCGTCGCCCGTGCCGTGGCCGCCCTTGACCAGGACATTGGCCGGGCCGAACGCGAGCAGCGCCTCGGCCTGCTCGGCGGCCGCCTCTTCAGTCTCCGCCATGGCGGTGCCGAGCAGGGCAGCCGCCTCGGGCAAATTGGGCGTGACGATCGTGCAGAGCGGCAGCAGGCGGCGCTTCAGCGCCTCGATCGCGTCCTCCTGCAGGAGCCGCCCGCCCGAGGCAGCGATCATCACCGGATCGAGCACGATATTCTTCGCGTTGTGGCGCTCTAACCCATCGGCGACGGTCTCGATCAGCTCGGCGGTGGCGAGCATGCCGATCTTGACCGCATCGACCGCAAGATCGCTGAAGACGGCGTCGATCTGAGCGGCGACGAAATCGGCTGGCACCGGATGGATCGCGGTGACGGCGGTGGTGTTCTGCGCGGTCAGCGCGACGATGACGCTGGCGCCATAGACCTGATGCGCGGCGAAGGTCTTGAGGTCGGCCTGGATGCCGGCGCCGCCGCTGGAATCGGAGCCGGCGATGGTGAGGGCAATCGGCATCATGATCCCTTGCTCGTGCTCACAGGGGATATGGCGATCGCCAGCGCATCCTGAAGCACGGCAACGGCGTCGCAGCCGGCGAAGATGAAGTTCGTCACTCCGGCCTGGCGCAGCGCCGCTTCCAGTTCGCCAGGGCGGCCGGCGAGCCAGACCGTGGCGCCTGCTGCGGTCAGCGCCTTCGCTGCGGGGACCGCCTCAGCGGCATAGCTCTCGTCGGAACCGCAGAGGCAGGCGAGCTTTGCGCCCGAGGACCGAAAGGCCGCGACGAGCGCGGCGAGATCGGTCGCGCCAGCCTTGGCGAAGCCGTCGCCGGAGGGCGCGGCGATGCCGCCGGCTTCGAACAGGTTGCGGGCGAAACCCGAGCGGGCGGTGAAGCCGGCGATCGGGCCCAGCGTGCCGAGGAAGGCTTTCGGTCGCTCACCGGCCGCTTCGGCGATGTCGGCACTGGCGCGCAACGCTTCGAAGGGCTCGGCGAGGCGGATGCTCGGCAGGGCTTCGACCGTGATGGCGTCGTTGCCAGCAGATTCGGCCGAAGAGGCGGGCGGCGGCGCCAGCACTGAGACCGAGGCTTCCGACAGGTTCGGGAACTCGCTCGTGCCGGTGATCGGCTCGCGCCGGGTCGCGATCGCCTTGGCTCGGGCATCGCGCTCCCGCGCCAAACCTTTTTGGATATGGCCGTTGGCGAGGGCGCCGACGATGCCGGTGAGGTCCCCGGAGCTTTCCGCCTCCAGATCCTGGAACTTGCGCCAGCCCTGCTCGCACAGTGCCTGCGTCAGCGCCTCGAAGCCGCCGGCACCGGCGGCCGGGTCCGCGACGCGCCAGAGATTGGCTTCTTCGAGAAGGATCAGCTGTGTGTTGCGCGCGATGCGGCGAGCGAAGCCGTCGGGCAAGCCGAGCGCCGCGGTGAAAGGCTGCACGCCGATCGAATCGGCGCCGCCAACCCCGGCCGAGAAGGCGGCGATGGTGCCGCGCAGCAGATTGACCCAGGGATCCCGCCGGGTCAGCGAGCGCCAGGCGGTCTCGGCGTGGATGAAGACAGGCTTGGGATCGAGCCCGCAGGCGCGCTGGACCCGGTCCCAGAGCAGGCGGGCGGCGCGCAGCTTGGCGACGGTGACGAATTCGTCGGCATCGGCGACGAGGGTGAAGGAGATCGCGTCGCGCGCCTCAGCGAGCGGGAGCCCCTCAGCTTCCAGCAGGCGCAGATAGGTCACCGCAGTTGCCAGCACGGCGCCGAGCTCCTGCGCCTCGGTCGCCCCGGCCTCGTGCCAGACCCGGCCATCGGCGGCGAGGAAGGGACCTGAAAAGCCACGCGACTTCAGAGTCGCGATCGTCTCGGCGATGCGTTTGCCGAGCTCGGGCAATTGCACCGCGAGCGCGCCGGAGCTTGCGAGCACGCCGATCGGCTCCATGCCGAAATCGATCTGGAGGGAGGAGGGTGCATGGCCGCGCTTCTCGGCCAGATCGGCCAGCAGCAGCGCCTGCTTGCGCCCGCCGGGGGCCGGGTCAAGACGCAGGCGGACAAGGTCGAGCATGACGCCGTCGAGCGCTGTATCGAGTGCTTCGACGGAAGTTGCGGTAAGGCCGAAGCCACGCGCTGCAGGCGCACCGGCGAAAGCCAGGCTGAGGGAATCGGCGCCGCCTTCCAGCTCCGCGAGGGCGAGCCGTGCCGCCTCGGAGGCTTCCGGATGATCGACGCGCGCCGCGACACGCCAGCGCCCAGCTTCTGCGCGCAGGGGGCGGGCGGCTTGCTCGGCCACCGCCTCGTAGAGCGGCTCGATGCGGATGCCGTCCGTCGTCCGCCCGACCAGCTTCTTCTCGAAATCGGCGCCCTTCAGCACCTTCTCGACCGCCGCGCGCCACTGCGCTTCGCCCGGCGTGGGGAACGCGTCCATGAAGGGCAGGTCGGCGAGGACTGTCGAAGTCATCAGCAACGAACTCCTTGCACACGTTCCTCCCGCCATTCCCGTCAGGCGATGGAACGCACGCCAATTGGCGGTCCATTGTGCAACCGCGAAGTCCTGATTGCCATGGCTCGGCGCGAACGCAAATGCCCCCTTTGTCGGAAAGCCGTGCCGAAATGCGTAATCCCGCGACAGGGAACGCCTATGCCTGCAAACGAAAACGCCGCCCGATAGGGGCGGCGCTACCGTATTTCGAAGGGGTAGTTCCGCTCAGACGAACTGGCCAAGGCCCGGGATCGCGCCGACGATGGCGCCCATCGTGTCCTCGCCCGCCTTTTCGCGGCCGACGGCGAACATCTCCTTCGAGACGCTCTGGATCTGGCCCATCGACAGGCCGGCGCCCATCAGCTGGCCGCCGAGCGCCATGACGCCGCCACCGCCGCCCATCATGCCGCCGATCGTGCCGAGCAGGCCGCCCTTGGCGCCGCCTTCGGCGTCGGCGAGCTCCTGCGCGCCCGGCAGCGCCGCCATCAGCTGGCCAATCTCGGCCGCGGGACCTTCCTTCTGCAGGAAGGCGAGGATGATGCCGATCGCCTTCTGCGCCAGCGACTGGTCGAGGCCGGAAGCGGCCATGATGCGGGAGATCAGTTCATCCATCGTGCGGTCCTCTGACGTTGAGCCTTCTGGTGTTCTGAAAATAGTTTACACATAAACTATCTCGGATGGAAGCGATCTTCATGCTTCCGCCCAACTTCTCGTTTCGCTAAACCGTTTCCACGACCTTATGGCAACGGAACAGGCGCGACCATGGCGGATGACGGCACGATCCTGATCGGCAAGAGCGAGAAGCCGGAGGTGCTGCTGCTCAAGCTCGCCAACCGCCACGGGCTGGTGACCGGCGCGACCGGCACCGGCAAGACGGTGACGCTGCAGGTGCTGGCGGAAGGTTTTGCGAAGCACGGCGTGCCGGTCTTCGCCGCCGACATCAAGGGCGACCTCTCCGGCATCGCCGCGCCCGGAAATTCCAAGCCGCCTTTCGTCAAGCGCGCCGAGGAGCTGGGCGTAAAATACGAGCCCGACCAGTTCACCACCGTGTTCTGGGACGTGTTCGGCGAGCAGGGCCACCCGGTCCGCGCGACGATCTCGGAGATGGGCCCGCTGCTGCTGGCGCGTCTGCTCGACCTCAACGACACGCAGGAAGGCGTGCTCAACATCGCCTTCCGCATCGCCGACGAGCAGAAGCTGCTGCTGCTCGACCTCAAAGACCTGCGCGCGATCCTCGCCTTCATCGCCGAGAATGCGCAGGAGCTGACGACCAAATACGGCAACGTCACCTCAGCCTCGGTCGGTACGATCCAGCGCGCGCTGCTCGTGCTGGAGAACCAGAAGGGCGACCTGTTCTTTGGCGAGCCGGCGCTCGACATCAACGACCTGATGAAGACCGATCGCGACGGGCGCGGCATCGTCAACATCATGGCCGCCGACAAACTGATGGCCAATCCCAGGCTTTACGCCACTTTCCTGCTCTGGCTGCTCTCGGAACTGTTCGAGCAGCTGCCGGAGGTCGGCGACCTCGACAAGCCCAAGCTGGTCTTCTTCTTCGACGAGGCACATCTGCTCTTCAACGGCGCGCCCAAGGCGCTGCTGACCGCGGTCGAGCAGGTGGTGCGGCTGATCCGCTCCAAGGGCGTCGGCGTCTATTTCGTCACGCAGAACCCGCTCGACATCCCCGACACCGTGCTGGCCCAGCTCGGCAACCGGGTTCAGCACGCGCTGCGCGCCTTCACGCCGCGCGACCAGAAGGCGGTCAGGGCCGCGGCCGAGACCTTCCGCCAGAACCCAAAGATCAACACCGAGCAGGCGATCACCCAACTCGCCGTCGGCGAGGCCCTGGTCTCGACGCTTGAAGGCAAGGGCTCGCCGACCATGGTCGAGCGCTGCCTGATCGCCCCGCCGATGGCGCAGGTCGGGCCGATCACGCCGCAGGAGCGGACGCAGTGCATGCGCGCCTCCGGCTTCACGGGTAAATACGACACCATGGTCGACCGCGAGTCGGCCTATGAGGCGCTGATGAAGCGCAAGGGGATGAACGCCGACGGCTCGCCGGTCGAGGCCTCGACGGAAGGGGGCGGCGGCATCCTCGACACCATCGGCGGCTGGCTCGGCGGTGGCGCTCCCCAGCAGCGCCCGAAGACCGGGCCGGGTTCGCGCGGCGGCCCGCTGCCGCAGAGCATGACCGAGAAGATCATCACCTCGGCGGCTCGTTCTGCTGCGACTTCGATCGGCCGTCAGGTCGGCAACGCCATCCTGCGCGGCGTGCTCGGGAGTCTGACGGGTGGGCGGCGGTAGCCGGCTGACGAATAGCCGCTTGACGTAGGATCATAGACAGCCCTCCAGGCCTGTGCGAGGCTCGCTGCAATCGAAGGTTGCGGCGTGGTCCGTCGGCATTCGCTGCCTCGGACTTGGCGCGCCTCGTCCAAGCTGGGGGCGGCGATGTCGAACAATTATACCGGCCTGCGGGCGCTGGCGAAGCTCGATCCTGTTGCGGCGAAGCGTTGTGCCGAGCGGCTGATCGCGATCAGGGCGAGCCTCGAACCCGTCCGTGCCAACAAGAACGACGGCACGCTCCTGCTCGCGACCTGGAACATCCGCGACTTCGACTCGAACAAGTTCGGCTTTGGCCCGCGCCTGCCGGAGAGCTTCTATTATCTGGCGGAGATGATCTCGGCCTTCGATCTCGTCGCCCTACAGGAGATCAACCGCGACCTGTCGGCGCTGGAAAAGATCATGCGTATCCTCGGGCGCGAATGGGATTACATCGCGACCGACACCAGCGGCAACGACGAGCGCATGGTGTTCGTCTACAACACCGAGAAAGTCTGGTTCCGCAAGATTGCCGGCGAGATCGTCCTGCCCGAGGGGCAACTGGTCGTCGCGCACAAGAAGGTGAAGCCCCCCGCGAAGCTCGACGAGGGCGCAGAGGCCGCCAAGCTCGCCGCTGCGACCAAGGCCGAGTTCACCGAGGTCAAGCAGCAGTTCGCACGCACGCCCTTCCTCGTCGCCTTCCAGTCAGGCTGGTTTCGCTTCAGTCTCTGTACGGTCCACATTTATTACGGCGAGGCCAGTGGCATGGCGCTGAAACAGCGCGTCGACGAGATCCGCAAGCTCGTCGGCTTCTTCGCCGAGCGGCAGGACAAGGCCAGCAAACAGGAGAAGGACCGCGCCGGCAATGTCGAGAACTACATCCTGCTCGGCGATTTCAACGTCGTCAGCCCCAAGCATGAGACGATGGAGGCGCTAAAGGACAAGGGCTTCACGGTTCCGCCCGAGATCGACGGCGACACCGTCCGCAAGAAGGGCGACCACTATTACGACCAGATGGCCGTCCGGGTGAAGGACAAGCGCTTCAAGGTCCTCAAGGGCGGTATGGTCGACATGTATGCCGATGTCTTCCGCGAAACGCCCGAGGACCTCGCCATCTACAAGTCGGCGATGCCGGCCGAGGACCCCGAGAAGAAGGCCAAGGCCAAGACCCCGGAGGCGCTCTACCGGAAATGGCGGACCTGGCAGATGTCGGACCACCATCCGCTGTGAGTCGCCATCAAGACCGATTTCGCCGACGATTATCTGAGCGAGATCGCCAAGGCCTGAATCTCTCAGGTCCCGCCGCAGACGCGGTTCGAGATGCACGCCTATGCGTCTGGACGGCTGGCTTCCGGCGCGCGACTGGGCATGATGGCGCCACCGGAATCAGCCTCCAGTGAGCGCCATGTCCCAGCTTCCCGCCGTCCTCTCCCGCCTCGACGCCGATCTCGACGCTTCGCTGGCCCGCCTCTCGTCCTGGCTCGAAATTCCCTCGATCGGGACCGATCCGGCCTTCGATCCGCAGACCCGCCAGGCGGCTGAATGGCTCCGTCGTGATCTTGAGAGCCTCGGCTTCAAGGCCGAATTGCGCGAGACGGGCGGTCACCCGGTCGTGCTCGCGCATCGCCCCAAGCCCGGCGCGCCGCATGCGCTGTTCTACGGCCATTACGACGTCCAGCCGGTCGATCCGCTCGAGCTTTGGGACAACGACCCGTTCAAGCCGGCGGTCAAGGAGATCGAGCCGGGGCGGAAAGTGATCCTGGCCCGCGGCGCCTGTGACGACAAAGGCCAGGTCATGACCTTCATCGAAGCGATGCGCGCGACGCTTGCCGAGACCGGCGACCTGCCGATCGGCCTCACCATCCTGGTCGAGGGTGAGGAGGAATCCGGCTCGGTCAACCTGCCGGGCTTCATCAAGGCCAATGCCGCCGAGCTGAAGGCTGATTTCGCGCTGGTCTGCGATACCGGCATGTGGGACCGCGTCACCCCGCTGATCACCTCGACCCTGCGCGGCATGGTCTATCAAGAGGTCAGGCTGACCGCGGCCGATCGCGACCTGCATTCCGGGCTGTTCGGCGGCGCGGCCGCCAACCCGATCCATGTGCTGACCAAGATCATCGCCGAGATCCATGACGAGACCGGCCGGATCACCATCCCCGGCTTCTATGACGGCGTGCATGAGCCGACCAATGCCCAGAAGGCCGAATGGGCCGATCTCAACCTGACCGAGAAGGAGTTCCTCGGCCAGGTCGGGCTGAAGCACTCGGTCGGCGAGAAGGGCCGCATGCTGATCGAGCAGATCCAGTCGCGCCCGACCTGCGACGTCAACGGCATCTGGGGCGGCTACACCGGCGAGGGCTCGAAGACGGTGATCGCCGCCAAGGCCTCGGCCAAGGTCTCCTTCCGCCTCGTCGGCGACCAGGACCCGGCCAAGATCGCCGCCGCCTTCCACCAGTTCGTGCGCGAGCGCCTGCCGGAGGACGTCACGGCCGAGTTCATCGGGCATTCCGGCTCGCCGGCACTGGCCGTGCCGGTCGATTCTCCCGTCCTGCAGAAGGCGCGCAAGGCGCTGGCCGAGGAATGGGGCGGCCGTGTCGTCTCGATCGGCAGCGGCGGCTCGATCCCTGTTGGCGGCGACTTCAAGCGCACGCTCGGGCTCGACACGCTCTTCGTCGGCTTCGGCCTCGACGACGACCGCGTCCATTCGCCGAACGAGAAATACGACCTCTCCTCCTTCCACAAGGGCCAGCGCTCCTGGGCCCGCATCTTGCAAGCACTCGCCTCATGAAATCAGTCTGTGTCTTCTGTGGCTCGAGCCCGGGCCATGATCCCGTCCATGCCGAGGGCGCCCGCGCGATGGGCACGGCTATCGCCAAACGCGGCCTGACGCTGGTCTATGGCGGCGGCGCCGTCGGCCTGATGGGCATCGTCGCCAATGCGGCGCTCGAAGCCGGCGGCGAGGTCCATGGCGTGATCCCGCGGGCGCTGCGCGAAAAGGAGGTCGGCCACAACAAGCTGACCCGGCTCGAGGTGGTCGAGACCATGCATATCCGCAAGGCGCGCATGGCCGAGCTCTCCGACGGCTTCATCGCCATGTCCGGCGGCATCGGCACCTTCGAGGAGATCTTCGAGATCTGGACCTGGAGCCAGCTCGGCATCCACGGCAAGCCGCTCGGCTTTCTCAACATCGACGGCTTCTACGATGCGCTCGGCGTCTTCCTCGACAATACCACGAAGGCCGGCTTCATGTGGCAGGCCCATCGCGACATGGCGATGATGGAGACCGATCCGGCCGCGCTGCTCGACAAGATGGAGGCCTACAAGCCGCAGACCCAGATCAAATGGGTGGAGAAGACGGAGGTTTGACCATTCTCTGCAAGATAGGAATTTTGTCCTTGACATCGTGACGCTGATCGGGTAGAGATCAGGAACGCTCACGAAGTGTGCCTGAGACGAACGAAGCCGCCGCGCTGCCCAGCCGGCGGCTTTTGCATGTCCGGGCGGAGCCGAGGTTTCCGATGACCGATGAGAATGATGACGTCGCCCCGGCTCGGCCGGCGGCGAAGCGCAAGCCTGCACGGAGCGGCGGCCGCAAGGCCGTGATCAGCAAGCTCTGGAAGGCGGCGCAGACGCAGCTCGAAGCGCATGAGGCGCATCTGGCCGAGCTGCCGGCCGGTACGGCTGCGAGCGAGGCCGATGCCAAGACGCTGGCGACCCTGGCTCGCACCGTGCGCGAGCTGGTCGCGCTGGATTCTGCTGCGGTCGGGGAGGGAGGAAAGCCCGAGGATGAGCCCAGCCCCGCCGAAGGATTGCGCCGGGTCGATGAACTGCGGCGCGAGCTGGCACGACGCATGGAACGTCTTATCGCCGATCATACAGGCGAAGCTGTTCCTCAAGCTGCTGCCGGACCTGACGCCGGAACTGGTTAGGCTCGTCGATCAGGAGTGGACCTATTACGGGCGGCTTGACCAGAAATCCCGCCGCCTGCCGCCCTGGTGGACTTGGCTTGTCCTTGGTGGGCGCGGCGCTGGCAAAACCCGGACCGGGGCCGAATGGGTCAAAGGGATGGCGCTGGGGCTGGCTCCGATCGCCAGTGAACCCGTCGGCCGCATCGCCCTTGTCGGCGAGACGCAGGCTCAGGTCCGCGACGTCATGATCGAGGGTGTCTCCGGTCTGCTCGCGATCCATCATCGCTGGGAGAAGCCGGTCTGGTCGCCGTCGCGGCGCCGGCTCGAATGGGGCAATGGCGCGATCGCGCAGGTGTTCACTGCCGAGGACCCGGAGGGTTTGCGCGGGCCGCAATTTGGCGCCGCCTGGTCCGACGAACTGGCGAAATGGCCGAACCTTCAGGAGACCTGGGACATGCTGCAGCTCGGCCTGAGGCTCGGCGACAGACCGCGTCAGGTGGTGACGACGACGCCGCGCCCGCTGCCTTTGATCAAGCGGCTGCTCGATGACCCCCGCGTTGCAGTCAGTCGGGCGGCGACCCGCGCCAACCGCTTCAACCTGGCGCAGAGCTTTCTCGACAGCGTGCATCAGGCCTATGGCGGCACGCGGCTCGGCCGGCAGGAGCTCGAAGGCGAGATCGTCGAGGAGAGCGCTGACGCGCTCTGGAGCCGGGCGCTGATCGAGGGATGCCGCGAGCGCGAGGCGCCGCCATTGGCGAGGATCGTCGTGGCGATCGATCCGCCGGCCTCCTCATCGAAACGGGCCGATAGCTGCGGGCTCGTCGCGGCCGGCATCGATCGTGACGGCATTGGCCATGTGCTGGCGGATGCGACGCTCGGCGGGGCCAAGCCGCATGAATGGGCGGCGGCGGCCGTCGCACTCTATCGCCGGCTGGAGGCCGACGCGCTGGTCGTCGAGGTCAACCAGGGCGGCGAGATGGCGACGAGCGTCATCCGCGAGGTCGATCCGGGCGTGCCGGTGACGCCGGTCAGGGCCTCACGCGGAAAATTCCTGCGGGCCGAGCCGGTGGCG
>DASYHC010000025.1:0-51841 GCA_035998995.1 Allobosea sp. | reverse complement strand
GCTAGGAGCTCTAGATACCCAGCTTCTTCTTCAGGATCTCGTTCAGGGCCTGCGGGTTGGCCTTGCCGCCCGAAGCCTTCATCGCCTGGCCGACGAACCAGCCCAGCATGGTCGGCTTCAGCTTGACCTGCTCGACCTTGTCCGGGTTGGCGGCGATGATCTCGTCGACCGCCTTCTCGATCGCGCCGGTGTCGGTGACCTGCTTCATGCCGCGGGCCTCGACGATCTCGCGCGGGTCGCCGCCTTCGGTCCAGACGATCTCGAACAGATCCTTGGCGATCTTGCCGGAGATCACGCCCTCGCCGATCAGGTCGACCAGGCCGCCGAGCTGTGCCGCCGAGACCGGCGATGCCGAGACGTCCTTACCTTCCTTGTTGAGGCGGCCGAACAGCTCGTTGATCACCCAGTTCGCGGCGGCCTTGCCGTCGCGGCCCTTGGCGACCGCCTCGAAATAATCGGCCTGATCGCGCTCGGCGACGAGCACCGAGGCGTCATAGGGCGAGAGCCCGTACTGCGCGATGAAGCGGCCCTTCTTGGTGTCGGGCAGCTCCGGCAGCTGCGCCTTCAGCTCGGCGACGAAGGCATCGTCGAATTCGAGCGGCAGCAGGTCCGGATCGGGGAAATAGCGGTAGTCGTGCGCCTCTTCCTTGGAGCGCAGCGAGCGCGTCTCGCCCTTGCCTGGATCGTAGAGCCGGGTCTCCTGGTCGATTGTGCCGCCATCCTCGAGGATGCCGATCTGGCGGCGGGCCTCGACCTCGATCGCCTGCCCGATGAAGCGGATCGAATTGACGTTCTTGATCTCGCAGCGCGTACCAAAGGGCGCGCCCGGCTTGCGCACGGAGACGTTGACGTCGGCGCGCAGGTTGCCCTTCTCCATGTCGCCGTCGCAGGAGCCGATATAGCGCAGGATGGTGCGCAGCTTGGAGACATAGGCCTTGGCCTCATCGGCCGAGCGCAAGTCCGGCTTGGAGACGATCTCCATCAGCGCCACACCCGAGCGGTTTAGATCGACAAAGCTCATGGTCGGATGCTGGTCATGCATCGACTTGCCGGCATCCTGCTCGAGATGCAGCCGCTCGATGCCGACGCTGATCTGCTCGGTCGGCGACAGATCGACCGCGATCTCGCCCTCGCCGACGACCGGGTGCTTGTACTGGCTGATCTGGTAGCCCTGCGGCAGGTCGGGATAGAAATAGTTCTTGCGGTCGAAGACCGAGCGGTTGTTGATCTTGGCGTTGAGGCCGAGGCCGGTGCGGACCGCCTGGCGCACGCACTCCTCGTTGATCACCGGCAGCATGCCCGGCATCGCGGCGTCGACCAGGCTGACATGGGCATTCGGCTCGCCGCCGAAGGCGGTCGAAGATCCCGAGAACAGCTTAGCGTTGGAGGTGACCTGCGCATGGATCTCAAGGCCGATCACGATCTCCCAGTCGCCGGTCGCACCCTTGATCAGCTTCTTGGGGTCGGCGGAACGGACATGCGCATTCATGAGACGACTTCCATGAGGTGTTGCTGCTGACGCGGGCGCGCGCGTCCTTCAGGTAGAGCCTCGGCCCGCCGCCAGCAAGCATCTGTTGCTCCGGTATCGCGCGACTTTGGGGCGGCAATGGCCGGTGGAGATGAAAATATCATCGAAATTGTCGAGTGAAGAAACTTGACAATCGTCAGTCCGATGGAGTTGTTGCGCATTCGGCCGGAAACCGTGAAGGTTGCGCCGCGCCCGCATTTTCGGAGTTTCACATGATCCGCCGCTCCAGCCGGGCCATTGCAGCCCTGGCGGTCCTGCTCCCGGCCCTGTCTGCCGAGGCTCTCGCGCAAGGCGCTCCGCCGGCCCCGCCGGTGACCGTCGCCAATCCGCTCGCCAAGCGCGTCACAAACTGGGACGAGTTCACCGGCCGCTTCGAGGCCAGCGACCAGGTCGAGGTCCGCGCCCGCGTCTCCGGCTTCCTCGATTCGGTCCATTTCCGCGACGGCGACCTGGTCAAGTCGGGCGACCTGCTCTTCACCATCGACCAGCGCCCATACAAGCTCGCCGTCGATGCGGCGCGGGCCGAGGTGGCGCGCGCCAAGGCGCAGGTCGACCTCAACCAGAACGAGGTCGAGCGCGCCGAGGCGCTGACGCAGAACCGTACCATCACCGCCCGCGACATCGATCAGCGCCGCGCCAACCTCAACGGCGCGATCGCCAGCCAGCAGGCGGCAGAAGCCAATCTGAAGACGGCCGAGCTCAACCTCGAATGGACGCAGGTCCGGGCCCCGCTTGCCGGCCGCGTCTCGAACCGCCGTGTCGACCAGGGCAACCTGATCGCCGGCGGCCAGTCGGGCGCGACGCTGCTGACCACGATCGTCGCGGTCGACCCGATCAAGTTCGTCTTCGACGCCTCCGAGGCCGATTATCTGCGCTACACGCAGTCGCAGGACCTGCGGAAGCCCGGCACGCCGGTGCGCGTGCGGCTCTCGAGCGAGACCAAGTGGGACCGTGAAGGCAAGATCGACTTCGTCGACAACGCGCTGAACGCCCGTTCGGCGACGATCCGCACCCGCGCCGTCTTCCCGAATTCCGACGGGCTGCTGACGCCGGGAACCTTCGGGCGCCTGCGCCTCTTCGCTGGCGAAGGCGACGCCTTGCTGGTGCCGGATGCGATCATCGTCTCCGACCAGGCCAACAAGATCGTGCTGACGGTCGGCGCCGACAACAAGGTGGTGCCCAAGCCGGTTCAGCTCGGCGCGATCAGCGACGGGCTGCGCGTCATCACCAAGGGCCTGACCCCGGCCGACAAGGTGATCGTGACCGGCATCGCCAACCCAATGGTGCGCCCCGGCGTGGCTGTGACCCCGCAGCCGACCGAGATCAAGGCCGCCGCCGCCAACTGACGGCCTGAACAGGCCGCGCCAAGAGCGGACGGCATCTTCCGTCTGCCCTACTCTCTTTGGCCAGGACCAAAGCATGTTCCGCTTCGCCCATTTCTTCATCGACCGGCCGATCTTCGCGACCGTGCTCTCGGTGCTGCTGACGATCGCCGGCGCCATCACGCTGCGCACGCTGCCGATCGCCGAATATCCCGAGATCGCGCCGCCGACCGTCACGATCAACGCGAACTATCCGGGTGCCTCGGCAGAGGTCGTCGCCTCGACGGTGGCGGCTCCGATCGAGCAGGAGGTCAACGGCGTCGACGACATGCTCTACATCTCGTCGCAGTCGACCGGCGACGGGCGCGTGACGATCAACGTCGTCTTCAAGGCCGGCACCGATGTCGACCAGGCGCAGGTCCTGGTGCAGAACCGCGTCTCGGCCGCCGAGCCGCGGCTGCCGCAGGAGGTGCGCGCGCTCGGCCTGCAGGTCCGCAAGGCCTCGCCGGACTTCCTGATGGTCATCCACATGCTGTCGCCGGACGGCTCGCGCGACCAGCAATACGTCTCGAACTACACCACGCTCAACGTCAAGGACGTGCTGACCCGCGTCGAGGGCGTCGGCGACGTCCAGGTCTTCGGCGCGCGCGACTATTCGATGCGCGTCTGGCTCGACCCGGCCAAGGTCGCGGCGCGCAACCTGACAGCCGGCGACGTCGTCGCCGCGATCCGCGCCGCCAACATCCAGGTCGCGGCGGGTGCGATCAATCAGCCGCCGGCGACGTCCGACGGCGCCTTCCAGCTCTCGGTCAACACGCTCGGCCGCCTGACCAGCATCGACGAGTTCTACAACATCGTCGTCCGCTCGGACGCCGATGGCGGCACGATCCGCGTCCGCGACATCGCCCGCGTCGAGCTCGGCGCGCAGGACTATCTGTCGAACTCCTATCTCGACAACAAGGAGGCCGTCGCCATCGGCGTCTTCCAGCGCCCCGGCACCAACGCGCTCGCGGCCTCCGACGCCCTCATCCGGACGATGAAGACGCTGTCGGCGAACTTCCCGGCCGGCGTCGAATACACCATCGTCTACAACCCGACGGAGTTCATCCGGGAATCGGTCTCGGCCGTGGTGACGACGCTGTTCGAGGCGGTGGTGCTCGTCGTGATCGTCGTGATCCTGTTCCTGCAGACCTGGCGCGCCGCGATCATCCCGATCATCGCGATCCCGGTCTCGCTGGTCGGCACCTTCCTGGTGATGAGCGCGGTCGGCATCTCCTTCAACACGATCTCGCTGCTGGCGCTGGTGCTGGCGATCGGCATCGTCGTCGACGATGCGATCGTCGTGGTCGAGAACGTCGAGCGCTATCTGGCGCAAGGCATGAGCGCCGTGGACGCGGCGCACAAGACCATGGACGAGGTCGGCGGCGCCCTGCTCGCGATCGCGCTGGTCCTCTGCGCCGTGTTCATCCCGACCGCCTTCATCACCGGCCTGCAAGGCACGTTCTACCAGCAGTTCGCGGTGACGATCGCGGCCTCGACGGCGATCTCGTGCTTCGTCTCGCTGACCCTGTCGCCGGCGCTGGCCGCGATCCTGCTGAAGCCGCACAGCCATGAGGAGCCGAAGGGCTTCCTGGCCGTGCTCAGCGCACCGCTGCGCTGGTTCTTCAAGTACTTCAACAAGGGCTTCGACTGGCTCTCGCGCGCCTATGGCGCAGTGACCTCGCGCCTGATCCGCTTCGGCGTCATCATGCTGCTGGTTTATGCCGCGCTGATCGCGGTCGCCGGCCAGCGCCTCGCGGCCATTCCGACCGGCCTCGTCCCGCAGCTCGACCGCGGCTACTTCATCGCCGTGTTCCAGCTGCCGCCGGGCTCGTCGCTGCCGCGAACCGACGCGGTCATCCGCAAGGCGACCGATATCCTGCTGTCGCGGCCGGGCGTCGCGCATGCCGTCGCCTTCGCCGGCCTCGACGGCGCGACCTTCACGCTCGCGCCCAATGCCGGCGTCGCCTTCGTAACGCTCTCCGACTTCCGCGAGCGCGCCAAGGCCGGTCTCACCACCCAGGCCATCCTGAACGATCTGCGCACCCAGCTCTTCGGGATCGGCGAGGCCTTCGCGCTGATCATCGAGCCGCCGGCGGTTCCGGGCATCGGCAGCGGCGGCGGTCTCAAGGGCTATGTCCAGGATCGTGGCGGACGCGGTCTGCCCGCACTGGAAGCCGCGACCTGGGCGGTGGCCGGAACGGCCGGCCAGACACCGGGCATCCAACAGCCCTTCACGCTGTTCTCGACCAGGACGCCGCAGGTCTACGCCGATATCGACCGCACCAAGGCGGAGATGCTCGGCGTGCCCGTGACCCGCATCTTCGAGACGCTCTCGGTCTATATGGGCTCGGCCTATGTCAACGACTTCAACATCCTCGGCCGTACCTTCCGGGTCACGGCCCAGGCCGATAATCCCAACCGGCTCGACATCCGCGACGTCGCCGATCTGAAGACGCGCAATGCCGACGGCGAGATGGTGCCGATCGGCTCGGTCGCGACCTTCTCCGACACGACCGGCGCCTATCGCGTGCCGCGCTACAACCTCTATCCGGCAGCCGAAGTGCAGCTGTCGATGGCGCGTGGCTACTCGACCGGCCAGGGCATCGCGGCGGTGGAGAAGATCGCGAGCCAGGTCCTGCCGGCCGGGTTCGGCTTCGAATGGACCGAGATCGCGCTGCAAGAGAAGCTCGCCGGCAACACCGCGATCATCGCCTTCGGCCTCGCCGTCGTCTTCGTCTTCCTCTTGCTGGCGGCGCTGTACGAAAGCTGGACCCTGCCGCTGGCGGTGATCCTGATCGTGCCGATGTGTATCCTCGCGGCCATGGTCGGCGTCGACTACCAGAACTTCGACCGCAACGTGCTGGTCGATATCGGCCTGGTCGTGCTCGTCGGCCTCGCAGCGAAGAACGCGATCCTGATCGTCGAATTCGCCAAGCAGGCGGAGGACGAGGGCATGAGCCGGCGCGATGCGGCGATCGCGGCGGCCAGGACCCGGCTACGGCCGATCCTGATGACCTCGCTCGCCTTCATCCTCGGCGTGCTGCCGCTGACGATCTCGATCGGCGCCGGCGCCGAGATGCGCCAGGTGCTCGGCGTCGCGGTGTTCTCGGGTATGATCGGCGTGACCTTGTTCGGCTTGCTGTTCACCCCGGTGTTCTACGTCGTGGTGCGCTGGCTCGCCTCGCTCGGCAGCAAGAAGAAGCCGGCGGAGCCGAAACAGGCCACTCCGCAGGCGCATCACTGATCCACCAACGACAAGGCCCCGCCATCAGGCGGGGCCTTTTTTCTTCGCCCGCCACGCTGAGCCGAAGCTCGCCAGCCAGACCGCGTCGGCAGTGCTCAATTCTGCTTGATCTTCGAGCCCTTGATCACGACGTCCGAGCTCGCGGTCGCATTGATCTTGCCGCTCGCCCGGATCGTCACATCCTTGCCCTTGAGATCGATCGAGCCGTCCTTCTTCAGGTTGAGGTCAGCCGCGCCGGCGTCGAGCAGAATGGCATCCGCAGCCTTGAGCGCCAGCGACTTGCCGCTGGCGATCTCGAAATCCTTGCTGCTGTCGAGATCGATGCTGACGGCGGCGGCGACCTCGAAGGCACGCGTCGCCAGGCTGATCTGGCGATTGGCGTTCATACTGAGCGCGGTGCCCGCGATGATGCCGATGCTTGTGCCCGCGGTCGTGCGCATGCCGGAGCCGACATTGACGACATAATTCGAGCCGACCGCCGTCCGGAAGTTGCTCCCGACCGTCAGCGCCAGTTCTGCGCCGACATTGACGGTGCAGGTGCCACCGACGTTGATCGACAACCCCGCCGGAGCCGTGATCGCGACCGAACCGCCACGCCCGACATTGAACGCCTGCAGCAGGGCCGCGAGTTGCGCTTCAAGCGCGGCGATCCTCCGGCTCAAAGCCTCGACTTCCGGGCTCGCCATGACCTCGTCCCCCTTCTTTTGCGCGCAGCCGACCCAATCTATCACGAACCGCATCGGCTCGCGGCGGTCCTATCCCTTTGCGCCACGCAACCAACCCGCGCTCTTCGGCGTATCAGAGCATCGCAGCGAGAAGGCCTGATCGAGTGACTGTACGCCCTGCCCTGCTCTGGTTCCGCGACGATCTGCGCCTGTCCGACAATCCGGCCCTGAGAGCGGCCATCGAGCGTGGGCCGCTGATCTGCCTCTATGCGTTCGATACCTCGGCGGATCGCCGACCGCTCGGCGGGGCGGCGCGCTGGTGGCTGTCGCGCTCGCTGGCTGCTCTGTCCGATGCCATCGCGGCGAAGGGCGGTGAGTTGCTCATCCTGCGCGGCGACCCGGCCGAGTTGCTGCCTCGCATCGCTCGTGAGGCTGATATCGGCTATGTCGCCTGGAATCGCCGCTACGACGCGGCCGCAATCGAACTCGACAAATCGCTCAAGGCTAAGCTCACCGACAGCAGCATTGAGGTCGAAAGCTTCAACGCCAATCTGCTCAACGAGCCTTGGCAGGTGACAACCAAGGCGGACGGTCCGTTCAAGGTGTTCACACCCTATTGGCGGGCCGTGCGCGAACGCGGCGAACCATCGGCGCCGCTTCCGACACCATGCCAGCTCAGCAAGGCCGGACTGCCGGCCGCGCTACGCCAGCAAGCGTTAGCGGTCTCGGATCTTGCCCTCGAACCGACGGCGCCCGACTGGGCTGACGGGCTGCGCGACACCTGGACGCCAGGCGAGGCCGGCGCGCATGCTCGGCTCGGCGCCTTTCTCGACGAGGCGATCGCCGGATATCGCGAAGGGCGAGATCGGCCGGACAAACTCTCGACCTCGCGGCTGTCGCCGCATCTGCGCTTCGGCGAGATCAGCCCGCGCCAGATCTGGCATGCGACGAGGGCGGCACTCGAGTCAGGCGATACGCCGGGCTCGGCCGCCGATATCGAGAAATTCTTCAGCGAGATCGGCTGGCGTGAGTTCTCCTATCATCTGCTCTTTCACAATCCCGGCCTCGCCAGCGTCAACTACGATCGCCGCTTCGACGCGATGGCCTGGGAGACAGACGAAGCCGGGCTGAGAGCCTGGCGGAAGGGCCTGACCGGCTATCCGATCGTCGATGCCGGCCTGCGCCAGCTCTGGCAGACCGGCTGGATGCACAACCGCGTGCGGATGATCACGGCCTCCTTCCTGATCAAGCATCTGCTGACCGATTGGCGGGCCGGCGAAGCCTGGTTCTGGGACACGCTGGTCGATGCCGACCCCGCCAACAATCCGGCGAGCTGGCAATGGGTCGCCGGCTCCGGCGCCGATGCCGCCCCCTATTTCCGCGTCTTCAATCCGGTGACCCAAGGCGAGAAGTTCGATCCGAAAGGCGCCTATGTCCGGCGCTTCGTGCCCGAGCTGGCGGAACTCGACGACAAGTTCATCCACTGCCCCTGGGAAGCGCCAGCGAACGAGTTGAAGAAGGCCGGGATCGTTCTCGGCCAAGACTATCCGAAGCCGATCATCGCGCTCGATTTCGGCCGCCGGCGTGCGCTCGACGCCTTTGCCGCCCTTCGTTCGGAATAGCTCGCGACCATGACGCCCAGCTCCTTCGTCACGCGCGCCGTGCTCGCCGCCAACCTTGCCGAACTCGGACTGGCCTCGGGTGACGCGGTCATGGTCCACGCGGCCGTGAGCAAGGTCGGCCGCCTGCTCGATGGTCCTGACACCATCATCGCCGCGCTCTGCGATGTCGTTGGCCCCGAGGGCACCGTCCTTGCCTATGCCGATTGGGAAGCGCGCTATGAGGACCTGGTCGACGTGGACGGCCGCGTGCCGCCGGAATGGCGCGAGCACATCCCGCCCTTCGATCCGCAGCGCTCGCGCGCGATCCGCGACAATGGCGTGCTTCCGGAATTCCTGCGCACGACGCAGGGCGCGCGGCGCAGCGGCAATCCCGGCGCCTCCATCGTCGCGCTCGGAGCGAAGGCGGAATGGATCACCGCCGATCACCCGCTCGACTACGGCTATGGCGAAGGCTCGCCGCTGGCGAGGCTCGTCGCCGCCGGCGGCAAGGTGCTGATGCTCGGCGCTCCGCTCGACACGCTGACCCTGCTGCACCATGCCGAGCATCTGGCTGATATCCCGGGCAAGCGCATCCGGCGGATCGAGGTTCCGTTCGCGACGCCAGACGGCACGCAATGGCGCATGATCGAGGAGTTCGACACCGGCGATCCGATCGTCGCCGGCTTGGCGGAGGATTATTTCGCTGAAGTCGTGACCGAGTTCCTGGCCAGCGGCCAGGGCCGGCAAGGCCTGATCGGCGCCGCGCCATCCGTGCTGGTCGATGCGGCGGCGATCGCCGCCTTCGGGGTGAACTGGCTCGAAACCCGGTTCGGATCAGGCTCGTCCTGATTCTGAGAGGCATCGCCCAAGCCATTGGGCACAGAGTCTTCTCCGCTACACCGCCCCGTCGCGCCGGCCGCCGCGATGCTCGCCGGCGAGCTTGCGCATCGCCCAGAAATAGGCCGGGTAAGGCAAGAGCCGCATGCCCTTCATCAGCCAGGCGAGACGGCGCGGAAAGACGATCTCGAAGCTGTCGCGGGCGAAGCCGTCGACGATGCGCGCGGCGGCCTCGTCAAGCGACACCATGAACGGCATCGGAAAGCTGTTGCGCTGGGTCATTGCGGTGTCGACGAAGCCGGGATTCACCAGTTGCAGGCGGATGCCCTTCCGCTCGCAATCGAAGCGCAATGCCTCGCAAAGATGGATGGCTGCCGCTTTTGAAGCGCCGTAGGCGGCCGCGCCCGGCAGCCCGCGATAGCCCGCCAGCGAGGCGTTGACCGCGATCTGGCCCTTGCCTCGCGCCGCCATGCGCTCGGCGACAGCCGCCGCGCCGCGCACGACGCCGATCAGATTGACCGCGAAGACCTGCTCGAAAGCGGCGACATCGATCAGGCCGGGTCCGTTGCGCGGGGCGATGCCGGCATTGAGGAAGGCGAGCGCGATCGGCCCATGCACGCTCTCGATGCCCTCGACAACCGCCGCCATCGCCATCGGATCGGCGACATCGCCGCAATGGGCGACGATCCGCCCCGGCAAACCATCCGCGCTCAGCGCCAGCGTCTCGAGCTTGTCGAGCCGGCGCGCCGTCGCGGCGACCGTCCAGCCACGCCGCGCCAATTCGAGCGCCACAGCCGCGCCGATGCCAGAACTCGCCCCGGTGACCCAGGCGACACCATCCTGCGGCTCGATGCGCGGCGGGGTCATGTTGCGATCGGGCCTCCATGCCGCGGCAGTCCTGTGCCGGACCCTAGTGATGACAGGGCCGCAGCGGAAGCCCTGCCGACGAAGGGGGTACTTGGCCTCCACCGGCTTTTCCAGCCCGGCCTTGCCTGCGATAAGCTGACGGGATGAAGGAGACCCCGATGCCGACCGAATTGCTGTTCCGAGACGACGCCTATCTCACGCAAACGCCGGCGACCGTCGTCGCGATCAACGAGCGCGGCGGCATCGAACTCGACCGGACGGTCTTCTACGCCACCGGCGGCGGCCAGCCGGGCGATGCCGGCGCGCTCGTCCGCAGCGATGGCTCGGAAATCGCGATCGGCACCGCGATCTACAATCCAGAGGACAAGAGCCGCATCCTGCATGTCCCGCTCGAAGGCCAGGCGGCGCCCGCAGTCGGCGACACGGTGACGGCGAAGCTGGACTGGGAGCGCCGGCTGAAGCGCATGCGCATCCACACCGCGCTGCACCTGCTCAGTGTCGTCCTGCCCTATCCCGTCACCGGCGGCGCGATCGGCGACGGGGATGGGCGGCTCGACTTCGACATTCCCGAGGGCGGGCTCGACAAGGCCGAGCTGACCGAGAAGCTGACGGCGCTCGTCGCCAAGAACGCGGCGATCACGGAACGCTGGATCACCGACGAGGAGCTCGACGCCAATCCCGGCCTGGTCAAGACCATGTCGGTCAAGCCGCCGCGCGGCTCGGGCCGGGTCCGGCTGGTCTCGATCGAGGGCATCGACCTGCAGCCCTGCGGCGGCACGCATGTGCGCAACACCTCCGAGATCGGCGCGGTCGCCGTCACCGATGTCGAGAAGAAGGGCAAGCAGAACCGGCGGGTGCGCATCGCACTCGCTTGAAGTTTCCTGCATAACATCCTGAAAACAGACTCCTTCGAGGACGCAGCCCATGGCCCGCAACGATATCTTCGTCTCCACGCAATGGCTGGCCGAGCGGCTCGACGCGCCGGATATCGTCATCGTCGACGGCTCGTTCTACCTCCCCGCCCAGAAGCGCGATGCGGCTGCCGAATATCTGCAGCAGCGCATTCCGGGCGCGGTGCGCTTCGACGTCGACGTGATCAAGGACGAGAATTCCAGTCTGCCGCATATGCTGCCGCGACCGGACGCCTTCGCCGCCGCGGTCGGCGCCATGGGCATCGGCGACGGCATGCGCATCGTCGTCTATGACGGGCTCGGCCTGTTCTCGGCGCCGCGCGTGCGCTGGACCTTCCAGACCTTCGGCGCCAAGGATGTGGTCATCCTTGAAGGCGGCCTGCCGCAATGGCTGGCCGAAGGCCGGCCGGTCAGGGAAGGCGCGCCACGGCAGCGCGCCCCGCGCACCTTCACCGCCAGGCTCGACCATTCCGCCGTCGCCGACATCGACGATGTGGCGCGGGCGCTGGAGAGCGGCGCGATCCAGGTGGTCGACGCCCGCCCGGCCGATCGCTTCCGTGGCGAGGCGCCGGAGCCGCGCCCCGGCCTGCGCTCCGGACATATGCCGGGCGCGCTCAATCTGCCCTCCTCGGCCCTGGTGGCCAACGGCAAGCTGAAGGAGCCGGAAGCGCTCGCCGCAGCCTTCCGCGAGGCGGGCGTCGACATCGACAAGCCGTTGCTGACCAGCTGCGGCTCGGGCGTCTCGGCGGTGATCCTGTCGACGGCGTTGGAGCTGCTCGGCAAGCCGGCGCGCGCCGTCTATGACGGCTCCTGGGCCGAATGGGGCGCAAGCGACCGCCCGGTCGCGACCGGGCCGGCCAAGGCCTAAAGCTTCAGAACACCGACCAGCCGGTGCGCTCGACCAGTCGTTCGAGCGCGATCGCGCCGACATGTGAGGTGCCGGCAGCGTTGAGCCCCGGCGACCAGACCGCGATCGCCGCCTGCTTCGGCACGATGGCGAGGATGCCGCCGCCGACGCCGCTTTTGCCGGGCAGTCCGACCTTGAAGGCGAATTCGCCCGAGGCATCGTAGTGGCCGCAGGTCATCATCAGCGCCTTGACGCGGCGGGCCCGCGCCGGGCGGCAGACCATGTCGCCGGTCAACGGATCGACGCCGTCGCCGGCGAGGAAGAGGCCGGCGCGGGCAAGCTGGGCGCAGCTCAGCGAGAGTGCGCATTGGTGGAAATAGACGTCGAGCACCTCGGCGACCGGGTTCTTCAGATTGCCGAAGGCGCGGATGAAATTGGCGAGGCTGGCATTACGGAAACCGGTCTGCGCCTCCGAGCCCGCCACCTCCTTGTCGATCGCAATCGTGCGGTCGCCCGAGCACTTGCGCAGGAAGGCGAGGATCTCGGCAGATGTCTTTTTTGGCGTCCGGCCGGTCAGCAATGCATCGGTGACGACCAGCGCCCCGGCATTGATGAATGGGTTGCGCGGTACGCCGCGCTCCTGCTCGAGCTGGACGATCGAGTTGAAGGGCGAGCCGGAAGGCTCGCGACCGACCCTGTGCCAGAGCCGGGCGCCGACCCGCTCCAGCGCCAGCGTCAGGGTGAAGACTTTCGAGATGCTCTGGATCGAGAACGGGATGTCGGCGTCGCCGGCCTGCGCGCGCTCGCCGGTACAGGTGACCACGGCGAGGCCGAAGCGACGCGGATCGACCCGCGACAGCGCCGGGATATAATCTGCCACCTTGCCGCCGCCGATATGGTCCGCCATGTCGGCATGAACGGCCGCGACGATGTCCGACAGATCGCGCAATGTCCGAACTCCGCCACGGCCTGGTCGAGGCGACCTTGGCATTCGCCCGACCGTGTCGCAATCGTGGCAGGCGGAGACTGTGTCACCACCATCGTCATTGCGAGGAGCAAAGCGACGAAGCAATCCAGGATGATGTGGAGCTCTGCCGCTCCTGGATTGCTTCGCTACGCTCGCAATGACGGAGAAGTCAGCTCGAAGAGTGCGCGCATCGCCCTTGGCAGAAGCGGCAACCCTGCGCATGCTGCGCCGGTGCTGGGGAGCCGCCCATGACCTATTGCCTCGGGATCTTGCTGCCGTCGGGCCTGATCCTCGCCTCCGATTCGCGCTCCAGCGCCGGCGTCGACCAGATCGCGGTGGTGAAGAAGCTGGCTCTGTTCGAGGTCCCGAACGAACGGGTAATCGCGATCCTCTCGGCCGGCAACCTGGCGACGACGCAGGCCGTGATCACCATGATCCGGCAATACACCAAGCATAAGCAGGACAGCGCCGCGGGCGGCGAGAACCGCGACATCCTGGCGGCGCGCACCATGTTCGACGTGGCGCAGATCGTCGGCAGCGTGCTGCGCGAGGTGTTGCGCGCCAACCGCGCCTTCGTCGAGCCTTATGGCGACCCGAACGGTTCCTTCATCGTCGCCGGCCAGATCGCCGGCGAGCCGCATCGGCTCTTCCAGGTCTATTCGGCCGGCAACTTCGTCGAGGCCTCCGGCCGGACCCAGTTCCTGCAGCTCGGCGAGACCAAATACGGCAAGCCCATCCTCGACCGGGCGCTGCAGGAGGCGAGCGGGCTCGACGAGGCGGCCAAGCTCACCTTGCTCTCCTTCGATGCGACGGTGCGCTCGAACCTCTCGGTCGCGCCGCCGATCGACCTGTTGCGCTACGAGGCCGACAGCTTCTCGACCCGGCATCTGGCGAAATATGACAGCAACCACCCTTATTGGGCCGATCTGCGCCAGCGCTACAGCGACGGGCTGACCGCGCTGGTCGCGAGCCTGCCCGCGCCGGACTTCCAGAGCTGACTACTGCAGCAGCGTGACCATCGCCGCATAGCCGCGGCGGCGGGCGTGTTCGAGCGGCGTGGTCCCCTCGCGATCAGCGAGGTCGCGGCGCGCACCTGCCACGACCAGCGCCCTGACGGTCTCGACATGGCGCGGCCCGCCATTGCCGAGGATCACCGCCTCGATCAGGGCGGTCCAGCCGAGATTGTTGACATGGTCGAGCGGCGCGCCGGCGGCGATCAGGTCGCGCACCACCCCGTCGTGGCCGAGATGAGCGGCGGCTATCAGCGCCGTGCCCTGATAGGGGCTGGTGATGGCGCGCGGATCGCCGCCGATCGCGAGCGCGGTGCGCATGGTCTCGATATCGTCGGCGACCGCCGCGATGGTGATCGCGTCATAGGCACGGCCGTCGAGCGCGCGCGGATCAGCGCCCGCCTTGGCGAGCTCGCGCATCGCCTCGCGCTGGCGGGCATGGGCCGCGACATGCAGCGCAGTGCGGCCCTGGCCATCGCGGGTTTCGAGACGGCCAGCCGCAGCCGCTTGCCGGAGAGCTGCCAGGTCGCCGCGATAGGCCGCCAGATGCAGCCCGTCATAAGCGGACACCTCGGCCGGCGACGGCGGAACCTGGGCACTCGCTGCCCCGCCGACGCTAAGGACAGCAGCCATGAGCAGTGCCAAAAATCCATTTCGGCAAACGTTGGCCCCGCGTCGTTTCGCCTCAGGCATCTGCTTTCGCTCCCCATTTTCGCGCGATCGGCGCGAAAAATCGCATCTTGCACAAATTAAGGTCAGCCTTGCTGCCCCTTCCCCCTTGCAGCCTGAGCCGGAGCGCCCTATTTCCTGTGCACCGCAGCAGAGATGTTGCGGCGCCCTCCTTGGGCGTTTCCTCCCTAGACTTGGGCCTGCGCTCCGGCGTGGGCCTTTTTCTTTGCGCAGAAGGCTAGCGCGGCCTGCGGCGGCCGCGCAACGATCAGTCGATCGCGATCATCACGTCGGAAGCCTTCACCACGGCATAGGCCTGCTGCCCGACTGCGAGCTTGAGCTCCTCGACCGCGGCATTGGTGATCGCCGAGGTGACGATGGTGCCGCCGACATCGAGCTTCACATGGGCGGTGGTCGCGCCCTTGACGATCTCGACGATGGTGCCCTTGAGCTGGTTGCGGGCGGAAATCTTCATGCTGCTCTCCTCGATCTGACATTCACGCTAAGTCCGCATCAGGCGGACTCGACCTTTGGTCGCTTACCGTTATATTCGACCGCACATAGCGACAGCAACCGCAGCGAGGCCCCTCATGCCATCGAACCGACGCCATGTTCTCGGTTTCACTGCTGCGCTGCTGATCGGCGTCGCCTCCTTCACCGGCCCGGCCCTCGCCCAAAGCAAGGAGCTGGTCGTCTTCGCCGCCGCGAGCCTAAAGAACGCGCTCGACGAGGCCGCAGCGAACTGGGTCAAGGAGAGCGGCAAGCCGGCGCCGAAAATCTCCTATGCCGCGAGCAACGCGTTGGCGAAGCAGCTTGAGCAGGGCGCACCGGCCGATCTCTTCCTCTCGGCCGATCTCGACTGGATGGACTACGCCCAGCAGAAGAACCTGATCGTCAGGGAGAGCCGCGTCAGCCTGCTCGCCAACCGGATCGCACTGATCGCCCCCGCCGACGACAAGACCACGGCAACGCTGGCACCGGGCGTCGACCTTTCCGCCGCGCTCGGCCAAGGCCGGCTCGCCATGGGCAATGTCGATTCGGTGCCGGCCGGCAAATACGGCAAGGCGGCGCTGGAGAAGCTCGGCGGTTGGGACAAGGTCAAGGACAAGGTGGCTCAGGCCGACAATGTCCGCGCCGCGCTGCTGCTGGTCTCGCGCGGCGAAGCGCCACTCGGCATCGTCTACACCACCGACGCCGCCGCCGACCCGAAGGTCAAGGTGATCGCGACCTTCCCGGAGGATACGCATCCGCCGATCATCTACCCCGTCGCCGTCACCAAGGATTCGGCCAACCCTGACGCGCAGGGCTTCCTGACCTATCTGCGCGGCGCCGGCGCCAAGGCCAGCTTCGAGAAGCAGGGCTTCACGGTCCTGAACAAGCCCGCCTCGTCATCGTGAGCGACTGGCTGACGCCGGAGGAATGGACAGCCGTCCGCCTCAGCCTGATCGTCGCCACCACTGCCATGCTGGCGAGCCTCCCCTTGGGGCTCGCCATTGCCTGGCTGCTGGCGCGCGGGCGCTTCTGGGGCAAGTCGCTGCTCGACGCCGTCATCCATCTGCCGCTGATCATGCCGCCGGTCGTCACCGGCTATCTCCTGCTGATCGGCTTCGGCCGGCGCGGGCCGATCGGCCAGTTCCTCTATGACTGGTTCGGTATCGTCCTCTCCTTCCGCTGGACCGGGGCGGCGCTCGCCTGTGCCGTAATGGGCTTTCCGCTGATGGTCCGGGCGATCCGGCTTTCGATCGAGGCGATCGACCGCAAGCTGGAAGACGCGGCCGGAACGCTCGGCGCCAGTCCGTTCTGGGTGTTCCTGACGGTGACACTGCCGCTCGCTTTGCCCGGGATCCTTGCCGGGATGATCCTGTGCTTCGCCAAGGCGATGGGCGAGTTCGGCGCGACCATCACCTTCGTCTCCAACATCCCCGGCGAGACGCAGACTTTGCCCTCGGCGATCTACACCTTCACCCAGGTGCCGAATGGCGATGCCGGCGCGATGCGGCTGACCTTGATCTCGATCGCGATCTCGGTCGCGGCGCTGTTCGCCTCGGAGTTCCTGGCGCGAATGGTCGGCCGGCGGATCGCCGTCGAATGAGTGCGGTCATCGAGGTTTCCGTGGCGCATCGATTGGGCGCCTTCTCGCTCGATGCCGAATTCGCCTCGGATGGGCGCCTGACCGCTCTGTTCGGCCGCTCCGGCTCGGGCAAGACCTCGCTGGTCAACGTGATCTCCGGCCTGATCCGGCCGCAGGCAGGCCGCATCGTCATCGACGGACGGGTGATGGTCGACAGCGCCGCCGGCCTCTTCGTGCCGAAGCACAGGCGCCGGATCGGCTATGTCTTCCAGGAAGCGCGGCTCTTCCCGCATCTCTCCGTCAGGCAGAACCTGCTTTATGGCCACTGGTTCGCGCCGAAGGCCGAGGATGGCGGCAGCAAGCTCGACGACGTGCTCGACCTGCTCGGCATCGGCCATCTGCTGCAAAGGCAGCCGGGCGCACTTTCGGGCGGCGAGAAGCAGCGTGTCGCGATCGGCCGCGCTCTGCTCGCCAAGCCTCGCCTCCTCCTGATGGACGAGCCGCTCGCCTCGCTCGACGAAGAGCGCAAGGCCGAGATTCTGCCCTATATCGAGCGCCTGCGCGACGGCTTCGGCATCCCGATCGTCTATGTCTCGCATTCGATCGCCGAGGTGGCGCGGCTCGCCACCCATCTCGTCATCCTCGACCAGGGCAAGGTCTCGATGAGCGGGCCGACGGCCGAATTGATGTCCCGGCCGGACGTGCCGATCCTCTCCGCCTCGGCGGAAGCCGGCGCCATCATCGAGGCGCGCGTGCTGCGGCACGAACCGGAGCACGGCCTGACCATCCTGGAGACCGCGGCCGGGCCGCTCCAGATCGCCCGCCGAAGCGTGCCAGAAGGGGCGGCGCTGCGCGTGCGCATCCTCGCCAACGACGTGATGCTCAGCCTCAAGCCGCTCGACGGGATCAGCGCGCTCAATGTCCTGCCGGGGCAGGTCTCGGCGATCGGCGCCCGGCATGGCCATGGCGGGGCACTGGAAGTCCGGCTCGACTGCAATGGCGCCGGCCTGCTCGCCCGCCTCACCGTGAAATCAGTGGAGCAATTGCAACTGAAGCCGGGCAGTGCCGTCTACGCAGTGATCAAGAGCGTCTCGATCGATACGCCCTGAGCGCTCAGGCCTTCTTGCCGGGCTCGCGCGCAGGCGCCGTCGGCGAGACGGCCGCACGCAGGGATGCGATCTCCTCCGCTGCCGCCGCCAGCGTCTTCGCTTCGATGGCACGGTAATTGGCAACGATCTCGCGGCCGAGCGCCGTCAGATGCGCGCCGCCGCCCTTGGCGCCGCCGGGCTGCGCCTCGACCAGCGGTGAGCGGAAGATGCGATTGAGGTCATCGACCAGCAGCCAGGCGCGGCGATAGGACATCTTCATCGAACGGCCGGCAGCAGAGATCGAGCCGGTCTCGCCGATCGCCTCCAGGAGCTGTACCTTGCCGGGGCCGAGACGCCCGCCCGGCGTGAAGTCGAGCCGGAAGCTGAAGCGCGCCGCCGGCAGGGACTGGTCAGCCTTCGACAAGGTCAGCCCTCCGCGGCCGCGCGCGCTCAATAGAGCCGCAAGCGGTACGCTTCTTCGAGATTGGCCTCGGCCTCGGCGGCATCGACCGCCCTGGTCTGCTCGGCGACGATACGGCCGAGCGTCGGGAAGCTGGAGCGCTCGACCTGCGCCTCCTGAGCCCAGAGCTTCGAGCGCAGCAGCGCCTTGCCACAATGGAAATAAGCTTCGTCGACCTCGACGATCAGGCCGAGCTTCGGCGCCTTCTCCTGCATGGCTAGAGGCTCCAGCAGCGCGGCGTCGGTGGTCATCCGGGCCCTGCCGTTGACGCGCAGCGTCTCGGTGATTCCCGGCACGAAGAAGACCAGGCCAACGCCCGGCGAACTCAGCACATTGCGGAAGGAATCGATCCGGTTGTTGCCGCGCCGGTCGGGGATCAGCAGCGTCCGCTCGTCGAGGACCTCGACGAAGCCCGGCCCGTCGCCACGCGGACTGGCATCGACCCCGCCCTCGCGGTCGGCGGTGGCCAGCACGAGAAAGGGCGAGAGCGCAATGAAATCGCGGCAGAACTTGTCGAGCCGGTCGAGCACCTTCTTCTGCACGACCAGGGACTCCTCGCCGACGATCGCGCGCAGTTGGGCTGCATCATCGACCGTCGTGCCCGGCTTCTGGCTGATCGCATTCATCTGACGTCTCCGAAGGCCTGCCGGCCCAGCCGGCCAAGGACGCATAACATGGCTTCACGGCCGGCCGAAGCCTCGGCACAACCTTCAGGTGATGCGCCGGACGCTGTCGGCGATCTCGTCCGGCTCGAACAGGCGCTTCCAGTCCGGCCGCAGGATCGTCTCCTTGCCGAAGATGATCGCCTTGTTGCAGGCGTCGGAGAACACGCCCTGGACCTCGCCGAAGGTCACCGCCGCCAGGATGTTCATATGGCCGAGCAGGAAGTCGCGCGCCGCCTCGCGCGGCACGCCGCGGGCGATCGCCTCCTCCATCGCCTCGCGCATCGCGTCGAGCAATGTGGCGCAGACGGTCTCGGACAGGCCAGGCTCGAGGATCGCCATCTGCTCGACGGTGACGCGATGCGAGCGCATCACCGGCGCCCAGATGGCGCGGGCCACCTCCTCGCCAACAGCGTAATGCGCCTCCGGCCCCTGCATCAGCGCGTTGACGATGTGCTGCTTTGCGGCGATGCCGCCGAAATGGTCGGCACGCGCGGCCTCGGCAGTTTCGTCGTTGAAGATCGGCGGATGGCAGGGATGGGTGACGAAATAGGTGATGTCGGCGCGCTCGGGCAAATGGCCAGCATGGGGCGCCGCGGCGTCGAGGATGACGACAATCGTCCCGGCCGCCAGCTTCGGCACCAGACCTGCGGCAACCGCGCCGACGGCGGTATCCGGCACCGCGAGGATCACGACGTCTGCCCCGGTGATTGCTGCATCCGGCTCGACGCAAGCGGCGCCGAAGGCTTCCCGAATGCGATCCTGACCGGCCGTGCTGATCTCGACATGGCGGGTTTCGAAGCGCGAGCGCGCGAGATTGCGGCCGAGCCGCATGCCCATCTTGCCGCCGGCACCGAACAGTGCGACCACCGTCATCGTCTTCCTCCCGCATCCGGCGTCCGTTGCCGACGCTGTCCGCCAAGCTCGCAGGGCTTTCCGCCGGACGTCAACGCCGCAGTCCCGCTGCTTGCGTGCTCCCGTTGTCCAGCTGGCGCATGGGGCGCCCGCCAATCTTGCATGCAAGATAGCTCCAAAGATTGACGCCTCGGGATGATGACGGGATAGTCGGCGCCCTTGTCACGCATCCGGATCATCATGCCCCGCCCGACGCCGTCCACCGCCCTCGAAGCCCTGCGCGTGCTCGATCTGACGCGCGTGCGCGCCGGGCCGACCTGCGCCCGCATCTTCGCCGATTTCGGCGCCGACGTGATCAAGATCGAAAGCCCGCCGGGGCTCGATCCGAACGAGAACATGAGCGGGCCGCGGCATGGCTACGACATGCAGAACCTGCACCGGAACAAGCGCTCGCTGACACTCAACCTGAAGACCGAATCCGGCAAGGCAGTCCTGCGCAAGCTGATTGCCGACGCCGACCTCCTGGTCGAGAATTTCCGGCCGGATGTGAAGGAGCGGCTCGGCCTCGGTTTCGAGACGCTGCACGCGCTCAACCCGCGCCTGATCCTGGTCTCGATCTCGGGCTTCGGCCAGAGCGGGCCCTATCGCCTGCGCGCCGGCTTCGACCAGATCGCCCAAGGGATGGGCGGGATGATGTCGGTCACCGGCCTGCCCGGTCAGGGGCCGGTGCGCGCCGGCATCGCCGTCGCCGATTCCGCCGCCGGACTCTATGGCGCTATCGGGGCGCTGGTAGCGTTGCAGGAACGTGCCGTCTCGGGCAAGGGCCAGTGGGTGCAGACCTCGCTGCTCGAAGCCCAGATCGGCATGATGGACTTCCAGGTCGCGCGCTATCTGGTCGAGGGCAAGGTGCCGCCGCAAGCCGGCAACGACCACCCCTATGCGACGCCGATGGGCGTCTATGCGACGCGAGACGGCCACATCAATCTCGGCGTCGGCGCCGAAGGCCATTGGCGCTCCTTCTGCGGTGCACTCGGCCGGCCCGATCTCGCGAGCGATCCGCGCTATGACAATATGGAGAAGCGCTTCGCGGCGCGCCCGGAACTGCGCGTGCTGCTCGAGGAGATCATGTCGACGCAGGACAGCGCCTATTGGCTCGAGGCCTGCGAGAAGGCCTCCGTGCCTGCCGGGCCGATCTATGCGGTCGATGCCGTCTTCGACGATCCGCAGGTGCAGCACCTCGGCATCGCGCAGCCGGTCCGGCATCCCAGGCTCGGCGAGATCCGCGTCGTCGGCGAGCCGGTCAGCCTGTCGCGTACGCCGTCCAGCATCGCGACGCCGACGCCGGACGCCGGCGACCACAACCTCGAAATCCTCACCGAGCTCGGCTTCGACGAGGCGGCCATTGCCAGCCTCAAGGCCGAAGGCGCGATCTGAAAGGCATCCGATGAACGACGAAATCCTCTACGACGTCGCCGATGGCGTCGGCACGGTCACGCTCAACCGGCCGCAGGCGCGCAATGCCCTGACCTTCGCCATGTATGAAGGGCTGGCCGAGATCCTCGGCAATCCCGAGAAGCACGGCGCGCCGAAGGTTTTCGTGGTAACGGGCGCCGGCGAAAAGGCCTTTGCCGCCGGCACCGACATCTCGCAGTTCCGCGAGTTCAAGACGGCCGAGGACGCCCTCGCCTATGAGAACCGGATCGAGCGGGTGATCACCACGATCGAGAGCTGCACGGTGCCGACAATCGCGGCGATCGCGGGAGCGGTCACCGGCGGCGGCGCGGCGATCGCCTGCGCCTGCGACCTCAGGATCGCGACGCAGTCGGCCCGCTTCGGCTTCCCGGTGGCGCGCACGCTCGGCAACTGCCTGTCGATGGCGAACTACGCCCGGCTCGCCAGCCTGCTCGGCCCGGCCCGCGTCAAGGACATCATCTTCACCGCAAGGCTGGTCGAAGCCGAGGAAGGCCATCGCGTCGGCCTCTACAATGAGCTCGTCGCGGACCATGCCGCGCTGATGGCGCGGGTGAAGGAACTGGCCGAGACGATCCGTGGCCATGCGCCGCTGACCATGCGCGCCACCAAGGAAGCGTTGCGTCGGCTCACAGTGGCGGCGAGCGCCGATGTCGACGGGGATGACCTCGTCACTCTCTGCTACACCAGCGCCGATTTTCGCGAGGGCATGGAAGCCTTCCTCGGCAAGCGCACGCCGAACTGGCAGGGCAAATGAGCGAGACCATCGGCTTCATAGGCCTCGGTCTGATGGGCGCAGGCTTCTGCAAGCGCTTGATCGCTACCGGCCGCAGCGTCGTCGGCTACGATCTCGACCCGACCCGGCGGGCCGAAGCCGAGGCGCTCGGCGTCGCGCTTGCCGCCTCCCCGGCGGAAGTGGCCGAGCGCGCCAATCCCGTCTGCATCGCGGTGACCACCACCAAAGCGGTGCAGGCGGTGGTCAGCGGTGAAGGCGGCATCCTCTCGGGCAAGCCGCAATCCGGCGCGATCGTCATCGACTTCTCGACGACCGAGATCGGCGTGACCAAGGCGCTGGCGGCAGCGCTGGCGGAGGCCGGCATCGGCTTCATCGACGCGCCCGTCTCGGGCGGCCCGCCGGCAGCCGAAGCGGGCAAGCTCGCGATCATGGCCGGCGGCGCGCCGGAGGCGATCGCGGCGGTGCGGCCGCTGGCCGAGAGTCTCGGCCTCTTCACCCATATGGGCGCGGTCGGCGCCGGCCAGGCGACCAAGCTGGTCAACCAGGCGCTGTGCCTAACCAATTATGTGGTGGTGGCGGAATCGCTGCGGCTGGCGGAAGCCTATGGCGTCGATGCCGACAAGATCCCGGCGGCGCTGGCGCCCGGGCTCGGCAATTCGGCGGTGCTGCAGGCGATGATGCCGCGCATGGTCGCACGCGACTTCGCGCCGAAGGGCTATGCCCGGCAGGTGCTGAAGGACTTGGAAATGCTGATGGAGGCCGGGCGCGAGCAGCATCTGGCCATGCCGATGGTCGCGCAGGCGACGACGCTTTATCGGATGCTGGTCGCGCAGGGCGATAGCGAACTCGACGCGATCGCGGTGCTGAAGCTGCTGCCGGAGGTTGGGCAGGCGGGCTGAGGATCGTCGCGCGACAGCCCACTTCGTCATTCCGGGGCGCTGCGTAGCAGCGAGCCCGGAACCCATGAACACGACATTGCTCCAGCTCGTCATGCTCGCCCTTGTGGCGAGCATCCACGTCTTGAACACCGCATTCGACCGGCGAAGACGTGGATGGTCGGGACAAGCCCGACCATGACGGAGAAGACAGTGTTCATGGGTTCCGGGCTCAGGCCTGCGGCCTGCCCCGGAATGACGGGCGCGGGCGGTTCAACGCCCTTCCGCAGCCTCACCCCTCTCCTTCAGGGCTGCAACGAGCCCGGATAGGCCATTGCGGACATGCTCACGCAGGCGCTGGCTCGCCAATGTGGCGTCGCCGGCGGTGAGCGCCGCCAGGATCTGCTCATGCTCCTGGATCGCCATCTTCCAGCGCTTCGGCCACAGGTTGGAGGAATAGCGAGCGCGATCGACCCGAAGCGCCAGCAATTCCCAGATCCAGAGCAGGACGGGATTGCCTGCGAGCTCGACGATGCGGCGATGGAAGGCCTTGTTCGCCTCGAAATAGCCCGGCAGCTCGTCGCGGGTGTGATGCAGCATCATCCTGTAGTGCAGCATGCCGATCTCGGCGACGGCCTCGTCTGTGGCGCGCGCCGCGGCAAGCTCGCCGGCCAGTCCCTCGATCGTCGAGACCACGTCGATCAGCGCCTCGATCTCGCCGACATCGAGCTCGGCGACGACCGACGACTTATTCGGGAGCGCGCGTAGCAGGCCATCCTGGGTCAAAGTCTTGATCGCCTCGCGCACCGGTGTGCGCGAGACACCGAGCTGCAGGCAGAGCTCGCGCTCGTTCAATTTGGCGCCGGGCGCCAGCGCGCCGGTGACGATCAAATTGCGCAGCTTCGCGACCGTGCTGCCATGCAAAGCGCCCTTGCGCCGGCCCGGTTCGGGTTGCGGAACCTGAGCGAGAAGTGCTGCGAGCGGGGTCGTGTCGGCCGGACTATCCATGGCTCCCTGTATATCGCGCGGCCGGCCCGCTGTCGAAAAATTCTTGCATACAAGAATTCGCCCCCCTAGAACGGAGCCGCCGGCTAGCCGGCATCCCTTTCCGCAATCCGGGCAGCGCCATGCATATCGTCGACCTCTCCATGCCGATCGCGCCGCATTTCCGCTGGCCGGTGGAGCTTTCGATCAAGGGCGACATCGCGGCGGGCGACCAGTTCCGGGTCTCGAAGATCAATGGGCCCTGCCATGGCTTCTCGCATGTCGATGCGCCCGCGCATTTCGTCGCCGGCGCGCCGACGATCGAGAAGACGCCTCTCAACCAGGTGGTCGGTCCCTGCCGGGTGCTCGATCTGAGCCAGCGCCCCGCCAATCAGCCGATCGGCCCCGAGCATCTCGCCGCCGCCGATCCCGGCGGCGCTGACGGCGAAATCCTGCTGCTGGCGACCCAGTGGAACGACCGGCGCGATTACAACGACAAGAGCTTCTGGACCGAAGCGCCCTGGCTGACGCTGGAGGCGGCGCAGTGGCTGGCGGAGCGCAAGCCGACCGCCGTCGCCTTCGACTTTCCGCAGGACTTCCCGATCCGCCTCCTGCTCGAAGGCAAGGAGGTGCCCAAGCCCGAGCATGTTACGCACCACGTCCTGCTCAGCCATGGCGTCACGCTGATCGAGTACGTCGTCAACACCAGCAAGCTGACGACGCCGCGCAACCTGTTCTCGGCAGCGCCGCTGCTGATCCCGAATGCCGACGGCGCTCCTGCCCGCATCTACGCCATCGAGGGTCTGCCGGTCTGACGGCCGCCCCCTGCCCCGCCCAAACGAAAGCTATTCCAGTGAACATCGAGAACCTGTTCGCGCTGAAGCCCAGCGCGCCCGATCGCGTCATCTCCGCCGCTTTGGTCGGCGCCGGCGAGTTCGGCGCCAGCTTCATCGGCCAGGCGCGCCGCGCGCCGCACATCGAACCGCGCGTCGTCTGTGACCTCGATATCGGCCGCGCCCGCAAGGCGGCGCTCGCCGGTGGCCTCGGCGAGGCCGAGATCGTCGACTGTCATTGCGCCGCCGAGGCCAAGGCCGCGCTCGACCGCGGGCTGGTCGCGCTGATCGGCGATGCCGCCCATCTCGAGGGACTTGCCGTCGATGTCGTCGTCGAGGCGACCGGCGATCCGGAAGGGGCGGCGATGACCGCGCTCGCGGCGATCGAGGCCGGGCGCCATCTCGTCATGGTGACCAAGGAGGCCGAGTGCATCATCGGCCCCATCCTGGCCCACCGCGCCCGGCAGAAGGGCGTCGTGCATACCCCGGTCGATGGCGACCAGCCGAGCCTGCTGATTGGCCTGATCGGCTGGGCCCGCGTGCTCGGCCTGCCGATCGTCGCCGCCGGCAAGTCGTCGGAGTCCGATTTCGTCTGGGATCAGGAAGCCGGCACGGTCACCGCCTGGGAGAAGGCCGCGCCGGCCGCCGATTTCGCCGCGGCCTTCGGCAAGCTCGGCAGCGATCCGCTCAGCCTGCTCGATGCCCGCGCCAAGCTGCCCTTCCCGCGCGCCACCGTGCCCGATCTCTGCGAGATGGGCATCGTCGCCAACCATACCGGGCTGATGCCCGACATCGCGGCGATGCATGCACCGATCGCGCGCACCACCGAATTGCCGAGCCTGTTCCGGCCGGCGGCCGAAGGTGGCCTGCTTTCCGGCACCGGCCGCGTCGACATGTTCAACTGCCTGCGCCGGCCCGACGAACTCTCCTTCGCCGGCGGCGTCTTCGTCATCGCCGAGACGCCTGATCTCGCCACCGGCAAGCTCTTTGCCGGGAAAGGCATCCCGTGCTCGCCGGATGGGCGCTATGTCCTGCTGCACAATCCGGTGCACCTGCTCGGAGCGGAGGCGCCGATGTCAGCGCTGTCGGCCGCGCTGCTCGGCCAATCGACCGGCGGCGCCGAGGTGCTGCCGCGCGTCGACCTGACGGCGCGGGCAAGCCGCGATCTCGAGCCCGGCGAGACGCTGACCATGGGCTATCGCCATGTCATCGAAGGGCTGGAGCCGCAGCTGACGCCGGCCCGCCCGCTCGGGCCGAGCGAGCCCGTCCCCTACTACCTCACCGCCGGCCGGCCGGTGGTGCGCAAGGTCGCCCGCGGCGCCGTCGTCACCTGCGCGGACGTTGCGCTCGACGAGGAGACCACGCTGGTTCGCCTGCGCCGCGAACAGGACGCGCTGTTCAACCCCGGCGCGCTTTGACTTTGCGGCAACATTCTGTATGCAGCATACAATAATCGCCTCGACCTAATCGGACGGGGCGGGGCTGAGGAAACGATCGGGAGGCAGGGATGACGGGCGCGAGCACCGGACCCGCCGGGCACAGCCCGAACCACACCTGCCTTCCGCCGCGGCGGAGCTGAGCCATGGTCGCAAGCTCCGACCAGCGCGCCCGCTTCCTCGCCTCCGGCGTCCATGACGATCTGCCGATCATCGACGCCCACCACCACTTCTTCGATCTCGCCCGGAACTATCACCCCTGGCTGAGCGACCACCCTGTCGCCTTCCGCTATGGCGACTACAGCGCGATCAAGCGCGACTTCATGCCGGCCGATTACCGCCGCGCCACCAGCGGACATCTCGTCGTCGGCAGCGTGCTGATGGAAGGCGAATGGGACCCGCGCGATCCGATCGGCGAGATGCGCTGGGCCTCCGAAGTCGCGCGCGAGTATGGCCTGCCGAGCGCCGCGATCGGCCAGATCTGGCTCGACCGCGACGATGTCGGCGCGGTCGTCGCGGCCTATCGCAAGCTGCCTTTGGTGCGCAGCGTCCGGCACAAGCCCAAGGCCGTCGCCCGCGCGGACTACCGCCCTGATTTCGCCCCGTCCGGGTCGATGCGTGCTCGAAAGTGGCGCGACGGCTATGCCCTGCTCGCAGATGCCGGTCTGAGCTTCGACCTGCAAACGCCGTGGTGGCATCTGGATGAAGCCGCCGAGCTCGCCCGCGACTTCCCTGCGACCACCATCATCCTGAACCATGCCGGCCTGCCGGCTGATCGCAGCGCCGAGGGGCTTGCCGCCTGGCGCGCGGCGCTGGACCGGCTGGCACGCGAGCCCAATGTCGTCGCCAAGATCTCCGGCATCGGCGTGCCCGGACACGCCTGGACGCTGGAGTTGCAGGCGCCGGTGATCGACGGCGTGATCGCGGCCTTCGGCGCCGAGCGCTGCGCCTTCGCCAGCAACTTCCCGGTCGACAGCCTCTGCGCTTCGTTCGGCACGATCTTCGACGTGTTCAAGGCCGCGGTCCACGAGCGGCCGGCGACCGAACGCCTCGCTCTGTTCCATGACAACGCCGCGCGCTGGTACGGGCTCGCCGCCGACGGAGCCGCCCGATGAAACTGCGCGCCTTGCTCCTGCGCCTGACCGAGGATGTGCTGATCGCCGGCTTCGTCGTGATGATCGCCATGGTCTTCGGCAATGTCGTGCTGCGCTACGGCTTCAGCTCGGGCATCATCTCCTCGGAGGAATTGTCGCGGCTGATCTTCGTCTGGCTGACCTTCGGCGGCGCCTTCCTGGTGGCGAAGGACGGCCAGCATCTCGGCATGACCACCGTCGTCACCATGCTCGGCCGCAATGGCCGGTGGTGGTGCCGGGTCGCGGTCGAGGCGCTGTCGCTGCTGTGCATGGGAATGCTGGTCGTCGGCTGCTGGCAGCAGGCCTCGATCAATATCGAGAACCACCAGCCGGTCACCGGCGTCCCGGTCGCGGTGACCTATCTTGCCGGGCTCGTCGGCGGCATCGGCATCGGCGCGCTCAACCTGATCGCGCTGACGCGGCTGCTGACCGGCCGCATGCCGGATGACGAACTCGTCGTCGGGGCGGAATCGGAAGAGCTCACCGCCTTCGAGAACCAGCAGGCGGCGGAGAAGCGCTCGTGACCGTCTTCATCTTCCTGGGATCGCTGATCGGCGCGATGGCGCTCGGCATGCCGATCGCGATGGCACTGCTGGTCTGCGGCGTCGCGCTGATGCTGCAGCTCGGCACCTTCGACTCGCAGATCCTGGCGCAGAACCTGATCGGCGGCGCCGACTCCTTCCCGCTGATGGCCGTGCCCTTCTTCATGCTCGCCGGCGAACTGATGAATGCCGGCGGCCTCTCGCGCCGGATCATCGCGCTGGCAGTGACTTTGGTCGGCCATGTCCGCGGCGGGCTCGGCTATGTCGCGGTGCTGGCGGCGCTGGTGATGGCCAGCATTTCCGGCTCGGCCGTCGCCGATACCGCCGCACTCGCCGCCATCCTGCTGCCGATGATGAAGCAGGCCGGCTACAACCTGCCGCGCGCCGCCGGCCTGATCTCAGCCGGCGGCATCATCGCACCGGTCATCCCGCCCTCGATCGGCTTCGTCGTCTTTGGCGTCGCCGCCGGCGTCTCGATCACGCGGCTGTTCATCGCCGGCATCGTGCCCGGCATCCTGATGGGTGTCGCGCTACTGATCACCTGGTACATCGTCGCCCGTGACGAGCCGGCCGCCCGTGCCAAGCGCGCCAACCTGCGCGAGATCGGCCAGGCGGTCCTCGACGGGCTCTGGGCGCTCGGCCTTCCGGTCCTGATCATCGGCGGCATGAAGGCCGGCGCCTTCACGCCGACGGAAGCCGCAGTCGTCGCTGCGGTTTATGCCGCCTTCGTCGGAGGCTTCATCTATCGCGAGCTGAAGTTCGAGCATCTGCGCCCTGCCTTGCTCGCGGCGCTGAAGACCTCGGCGGCAGTGATGTTCCTGGTCGCGGCGGCGATGGTCTCGGCCTGGCTGATCACCATCGCGGACATCCCCGGCCAGGTCTCGGCCCTGCTCGGCCCGCTGATCGACAACAAGACATTGCTGATGCTGGCGATGATGTTCCTCGTCGTCATCGTCGGCACCGCGCTCGACTTCATCCCGACCGTGCTGATCCTGACGCCGGTGCTGATGCCGATCGTCAAGCAGGCCGGGATCGACCCGGTCTATTTCGGCGTGATGTTCATCATCAACAACGCCATCGGCCTTTTGACCCCGCCGGTCGGCACCGTGCTCAACGTCGTCTGCGCCGTCGGCCGCATCCCCATGGATCGTGTCATCCGGGGGGTGATGCCGTTCCTGTTGGCGCAGCTCGCCGTGCTGCTGCTGCTGATCTTCGTGCCCGAGATCGTCACGGTCCCGGCGCGCTGGCTCTACGGGCGCTGACGCGCCCGCCCCAAACAACAACACAGGGAGGAGACGCTCATGACCATCACCCGCAGGACTGCCCTCACCGGCGCTGGCGCCGGCATCGCCCTCTTCGCCATCGGCCGCCCGGCTTTGGCGCAAGCCACGAAATTGCGCTTCGCCCACCCGCATCCGGAAGCCGATAGCTGGCACAAGGCGGCGCTGCTCTTCGCCGAGCAGGTCAAGGCCAAGAGCCAGGGCCGCTACGAGGTCCAGGTCTTCCCGAACGGCGCGCTCGGCTCGGATGCGCAAACGATCAGCGCGGTGCGCGGCGGTTCGCTCGACATCTGCCTGACCGGCAACCCGTTCTTCACCGGCCTGGCGCCCAAGCTCAACGTGCTCGACCTGCCGTTCCTGATCCAGAGCCGCAAGCATGCGGCCGCCGTGATGGACGGCCCGATCGGCGACGGCCTGCGCAAGGAGCTCGAGGGCTCGAACCTCAAGGCGCTCGCCACCTGGGAGATCGGCTGGCGCAACCTGACCAATAACCGCCGCCCGGTCGCGACCGCCGCTGATCTCAAGGGCCTGAAGATTCGCACCACGCCGAATCCGGCCCATATCAAGGCCTTCCAGCTGCTCGGCGCGATCCCCACCCCGATGGCCTTTACCGAGCTCTTCACCGCGCTGGAAACCGGCACGGTCGACGGCCAGGAGAACCCGGTGACGCTGATCCTCAACGCCAAGTTCAACGAGGTGCAGAAGCATCTCTCGCTGACGCGTCACGCCTTCACCACGGGCCCGCTGGTGATGAACAAGGGCAAGTTCGACGCTCTGCCGGCCGACATCCAGCAGATGCTCGCCTCGATCGCGATCGAATGCGCCGGCATCCAGCGCAAGATGAACGAGGACACCGAAGGCTCCAGCCTCGATGCGCTGAAGAAGGCCGGCATGCAGGCGGTCGAGAACCCCGATCGCGACTCCTTCGCCAAAGTCGTGACCGTCGAAGTCGAGAAGGAGTTCGTCGGCAAGTACGGCAGCGACGTGCTGGACGCGATCAAGAAGGCAGCGGTCTGAGGAGACAGATCCCAACGCCGTCATGCTCGCCCTTGTGGCGAGCATCCACGTCTTGAACACCCAACTCGATCAAGGAAGCGAAGACGTGGATGGTCGGGACAAGCCCGACCATGACGGGCCAAGGTGTCCATCGCGGAACTAAATCTCCCTGCAGCGAAGCGCGGGGACGATTTCGCCAATTGTCATCAAATCTTTGAACAGCCGTTTCATTGACCCGCCAGCGGCGATTGCGAATGATTTGAGGATCGAACCGCAGCGATGCGGGCCGGTCGCGGGATTTGCCGGAGCAGCTTGCACCGCGTCACCAAAGCTAAAAGCGCCACGATGCTGTCGTGGGCTCCCGATCGGAGACGCATGATGGTCTACGTGCTCTATTTCGCCCGGCGGCAATTGCGGCGGCTTTCCGCCTTCCTGCTCTGGACGCGCAGCTGCCCCCCGCCCCCCGGCCGGCAATAGCCCTCGCAAAATCCGTCGCGGCAGCGCATATCCAGCCTCGATTCAAGGAGGCGACGATGTTCCAGGCGGCGACGATCTCGGCCAGCGACAAGCCGGGCTTCTACAGGGAGCTCGTCCAGCAGCTCGAGGGCCTGCTGCATGGTGAGCGCGACGCTATCGCCAATGCCGCCAATCTCTCGGCCCTGCTTTACGATGCGATGCCCCAGCTGAACTGGGCCGGGTTCTACCTGATGCGCGGCGGCGAACTGGTGCTCGGCCCGTTCCAGGGCAAGCCGGCTTGCGTGCGCATCCCGGTCGGGCGCGGCGTCTGCGGCACGGCGGTCGCAAGACGCGCATCGGTGCTGGTCGAGGACGTCCACGCCTTCCCCGGCCATATCGCCTGCGACGCCGCCTCTCGTTCCGAGTTGGTCGTGCCGCTGATCCGCGATGGCGAGGTCATCGGCGTGATCGATCTCGACAGCCCGGAGCCTGGCCGCTTCGATGCCGACGACCAGGCCGGCATCGAAGCGATCGCCAGTCTCTATCTCGAAGCCAGCAACCGCTTCTGACGGCTCAGCCAACCCGGCGCGAGTCGGGCTTGCTGCGGTTGGCGCCCTGGCGCTCCAGCATCCAGCCCGGATACTCCTTCGGCAGGGCACTGACCGCGTCGAGCTTGGCCAATTCATCGGCGGTGAAGCTGATCTCGCTCGCAGCGATGTTCTCGGCGAGCTGCTCGGGCCGCTTGGCGCCGATAATGACGCTGGTCACAGCCGGCTGGTGCAGCAGCCAGGCGAGCGCCACCTGCGCCACGCTGGCCTTGTGCGCCTCGGCGATCGGCCGCATCGCGTCGATGACGTCATAGCCACGTTCGCGATCGACCGGCGGGAAGTCGAAGCTCGCCCGCCTGCCCTCGCCGCCCTGCTCGTTGCGGCGGTCGTACTTGCCGGAGAGCAAGCCGCCGGCGAGCGGGCTCCAGACCATCAGCCCGACCTTCTCGGAGAGCAGCATCGGCGCGATCTCGCGTTCGAGGTCGCGGCCGGCGATGGTGTAATAGGCCTGCAGCGAGGCGATGCGGGCGAGATGCTTCCGCTCGCTGATGCCGAGCGCCTTGGCGACCTGCCAGGCCGCCCAGTTGGAGACGCCGACATAGCGCACGAGGCCCTGCCGGACGAGCTGATCGAGCGCTTCAATCGTCTCCTCCATCGGCGTGACGCTGTCGAAGGCGTGGATCTGGTAGAGGTCGACATGGTCGAGCTGGAGCCGCTTCAGGCTCGCCTTGGCCTGCTCGAGGATGTGGTAACGGCTGGCGCCGGAGCCGTTCGGCCCCTGCCCCATCCGGCCATAGACCTTGGTGGCGACCACGACCTCGTCGCGCTTGATGCCGAGATTGCGCAAGGCCTGGCCGGTGATCAGCTCGGAATTGCCCTCGGCATAGACATTGGCGGTGTCGATGAAATTGATGCCGGCTTCGAGCGCGGTCTTCACCAGCCCATCGGCCTCCTGCTGGTCGAGCCGGCCGATATTGCCCCAGATGCCGGCATCGCCGCCCCCGAAGGTCATGGTGCCCAGGCACAGTTCGGAGACGAGCAGGCCGGTCTGGCCAAGCGTTTGATAGCGCATGACGTGTCTCTTTCGACGATAGGATGTTTTCGACTGACGCGGCCGCGGCGGGAAACGCCCATATGGCGCGGGCGGCCGTCACATAGGATAGGAGCCCGGCCCGGCGGCGCGCAACGCACCGGCGCTCACCGTTGCGTGATCAGCCGGCTACGATCAGTTCGCAGCGGGCATCGCGGATCACCTGCGCCGTCGCGGCCGGCGGCTGGCGATCGGTCACCAGAGTCGAAATCTCGCTGAGATGAGCGAGGCGCGCCATGGCGACGCGGCTGAACTTGGTGTGATCGGCGAGCAGCACCGAACGGCGGGCATTGCGCAGCATGGTGCGCCCGACCACGGCCTCGTCGTCGCGGTATTCGAGCAGGTTCCCGGCGGCGTCGATGCCGCCGATGCTGGTCATGTGCAGGTCGCAGCGATAGTTCTCGATGAATGAAGCGGCGTGCATGCCGCCGCAGGCCCGGTTCGGCCCGAGCCAATGCCCACCCGTGATCAGGATCGAGATCTCCGGGCATTTGTCGAGGATCGCCGCCGCCGCCGTGCTGTTGGTGACGACGCGCAGGCCACGCGGACGACGCTCGGCGATCGCCTTGGCGAGCGCGTCCATCGTCGTGCCCGGTGTCATGAATAGCGAGGTACCGGGCGTCACCAGCTCGGCAGCGGCCCGAGCCATCGCCGCCTTCTCGCCCGCCGTCTCGACCACCCGCAAGCCATAGTCGGTGTTCGCCGTCGAGAGATTGGCGCTGGCTCCGCCATGATGGCGACGCAGCAGGCCACGATCGGCGAGATCCTGCAGATCGCGGCGCACGGTCTGCGGCGTGACGTTGAAGGCCGAGACGATCTCCTCGATCGCGACATAGCCGCGCTTGCCGAGGATATCGAGGATATCGGCGTGACGTTTGCTCAGCGGTTCCATTGCAGGCCTGCTTCAGCCGAATCCGGATGGGTTGCATCAACCTATCGGTGAAACCGTCTCTACGACCACCCACCCCTTTCATGCAATGCGCGTTTGCGAAAATGGTGTTGCGAAAGTGAAAGCGTCGGGCATCATCGCCCGCGCCGCGCAACCGGATCCTGCCGGCAAGACAGAGAACGAGATCCGGCGGGACGAAACATGCTGACCACGCGGCCAGGGTGCTGGCGGACACGCCACATTCGATCGATCGCCTTTCCCGGCACGGGATGCCGGGCATGAGCAGCCGCCAGATCGTCTGTGTCGGCAATCTCGTCCAGGACGAGGTCTTCGAGGTCGAGGCCCTGCCCTCCGCAGGCATCAAGACCGGCGTCCTCGGCTATACCGAGCGCTTCGGCGGGCCGGCCGCGACGGCCGCGGTGGCGATCTGCCGCCTCGGCGGCCGAGCGGCCTATTGGGGCCGCGTCGGCGCCGATGCTGCAGGCGAAACCGGGCTGCGGCTGTTGCGCGGCCATGGCGTCGACTGCGATGGTGTCGCCATCCTGCCGGAGGGGCGCACGCTGCGGGCGATCGTCCTCGTCGACCGGCGCGGCGAGCGCAGCATCGTATCGAACCGGCGCAGCCTGTCGCAGGATGCGAGCGTACTGCCGCAGAGCGGACTCGCGCAGGCGGGCGCGGTACTAGCCGATACGCGCTGGCCGGGCGGCGCGGCGATCGTCCTCGACCGCGCCCATGCCGCCGGCATCCCGAGTGTGCTCGATGTCGATGGCGGCACGCCGGAGGATAACCAGCGCCTGATCGCCAAGGCCGACCATATCGTCTTCTCGGCCGAGGGCCTGCGCGATTTCGCCGGTGACGGACCAACCGAGGAACTGCTGCGACGCTGTGCCTACGGCTCAGGCAAGGTCTTCGCCGTGACGCGCGGCTCGGCCGGCAGCCTCTGGCTGATCGATGGCGAGTTCGTCAGCGTTCCGGCCTTCAAAGTCGAGGCGAAGGACACGACCGGCTGCGGCGATGTCTTCCACGGCGCCTATGCGCTCGGGCTGTGCGAAGGGCAGAGCCCGGTCGAGGCGGCGCGCCTCGCGGCGGCCGTCGCGGCGCTTAAGGCCGAGCGCGCCAATGGCTGGGACGGCATGCCCGATCGCGCCGCCGTCCAAGCCCTGCTGGCAACGGGTGAAACAAATCCGAGTTGAACCCGCGATCGATTTCGCATTGCAACATGGGTTATGTTGCAATGCGCGAAAACGATAATATCACTTGCGATAACGAAAACAGCATGCATTGATTGCGAACGTGATGAGGCGGGCACCGGTCCGCCCTGCCGGAAGCGCGGAAGCCCGCCGACGCTCTCCGTTTCGAAGCCGTTTTCGAAGGTGTGACCCATGGCATGCGCCTCGCTCGCTGAGCTGATCGACGACCTCAAGACGATCGGTGTCGATCTTGCCGGCTCTTCGCCCGACTTCAGCAAAAGCAAGCGTCCGCCGGATGCGATGATCGACCGCTGGGCCGAGACCGCGGCGCTCGCCGAGCCGGAGGCTCGCGGCGTGGCGATCTGGGCGATCCGCGAGGCCGCCCACGCCGCCGGAATCGTACCCTCCTCGATCCAGGAGCTTTATCTCGCCTGCGCCGCCGGCAAATGGTCGGGCAAGACAGTGCCGGCGATGAACCTGCGCGGCTGGAGCTATCACACCTGCCGCTCCGTCTTCCGCGCCGGCAGGGAGCTCGATTCCAAGCTCTTCATTTTCGAGCAGGCGGTCGGCGAAGCGCTCTACGCCCAGCAGCCGCCGCTGGAATACGCCGCGGCCGTGCTCGCCGCCGCACTGCGCGAGGGCCATGTCGGCCCCGTCTTCCTGCAGGCAGACCACGACCAGATCAACGCCAAGGCCTATCTCGCCGACCCGAAGGCGGAAGTCCGCAAGCTCGAAAACATCATGCGCGAGCAGGTCGCGGCCGGCATGTACAGCATCGATATCGATGCCTCGACGGTGGTCGACCTGTCACTGACGACGGTCGAGGACCAGCAGCGCGTCAATGCCGAGCTGACCGCGCATTTCACCGAATTCGTGCGCGGCATCGAGCCCAAGGGCGTCTCGATCTCGCTCGGTGCCGAGATCGGCGAGGTCGGCCACGAGAACACCACGCCGGAAGAGCTGCACGCCTTCATGACGGTCTATCTCGCGGAGATGGCCAAGCGCGGCCCCAAGCTGCCGATCGTCAGCAAGATCTCGATCAATTCCGGCACCTATCACGGCGGCAAGGTGCTGCCCGACGGCACGCTCGCTGAGGTCAACGTCGACTACGATCTCTTGAAGACGATCTCGACGATCTGCCGCAAAGAGTACAACATGGCAGGCGCGGTCCAGCACGGCGCCTCGACCCTGCCGGGCACGCAGCTCGCCAAGCTTCCGACGGCGGAAGCCGTCGAGGTCCATCTCGCCCTCGGCTTCAACAACCTGATCTTCGACCACCCGGCCCTGCCGCAGGCGATCAAGGACCAGATCCGCGAATTTACCTTCGCCAATCACATCTCCGAGAAGGGCGCTGGCGAGACCGATGCGCAGTTCTTCTACAATACCCGGAAGAAGTCCTGGAAGGTGATGAAGAAGCCGTTCTGGGAGATGCCGAAGGAGGCGGAGACGGCAGTCATGGCCTCGCTGCAGGAGATGTTCCGCAACATGTTCACCTGGATGAATGTCGGCGGGACGAGCAAGCTGGTCGACGACAACACCACGCTGGTCAAGGTCGCGCCACCGGTGCCGGAAGCCCTGCGGAAAGCTCGCGCGGCCTGAAGGCCGCGCTTAGTTCCGGCGCCCGCAACGACGGATGCGCCGCTGATCAAGAAGACTGCCAAAGGGACAACCAACGGGAGGAAACGCATATGGATCAGCACCGCAGGTCTTCCTTGCTGACGCTCGCGGCGATGGCGCTCGCCTCGGCGATCAGCCTGCCGACGCTCGCGCTTGCCCAGCAGAAAGAGGTCCGCTGGGGCCAGTGGAAGGGCACCGAGGTCGGCGAGAAGTTCATGGGCGAGCTCAAGGCCGCCTTCGAGAAGGACCATCCCGACATCAAGCTGACGCCGGTCGACTCGCCGTTCACCGGCTTCCATGACCGCGCCATCGTGCTGCACCAGGCCAAGAAGCTGCCGGACGTTCTCCTCGTCCAGGTCGACTGGGTCGCCGAGTTCGCCGATCTCGGCATGATCGAGCCGCTCGACGAGCGCATCGCCAAGGAGCCGAAGGAGTTCTTCTCGAACATCCCCGAGACCTTCCACGCCAAGTGGAAGGGCAAGCAGTACTACCTGCCGATCGAAAGCGGCGCGGTGGCGTTGTTCTGGAACACCGACCGGTTCAAGGAAGCCGGCCTTTCCGGCCCGCCGAAGACCTGGGACGAGTTCGCCGAGTATGCGCGCAAGCTGACCAATCCCGACAAGCGCCAGTTCGCGGTCACCGGCACGCTTCAGGCCGAGCCGCCAACCAACATGACCTATGACATTTACCCGCTGCTGCTGCAGGGCGGCGCGACGATCATGGACCCGGCAACCAACAAGGCCGTGTTCAACAGCCCCGAGGGCGTCGCCGCGATCGAGTGGTACATCGAGCGGGTGAACAAGGACAAAGTCTCGGTGCCGGGCGTGCTGAGCAATGGCGAGAAGGAGAAGCGCGCCAACTTCGCCTCCGGCAATGTCGCGATGATGTTCGAAGGGCCCTGGGGCGTCGCCATCCAGAAGCAGCTCAACCCGAACCTCAACTACGACATCGCGCCGCTGCCGAAGGGGAAGAGCACCGGCACCATGGTGCGCGGCTCGCTCAACACCATCAGCAGCCAGGCGCAGGACAAGGACGCCGCCTGGACCTTCATGAAGTGGCTTTCGGGGCCGAAGGGCATCGAGATGTGGGCGAAGGGCACCGGCGGCTTCCCGGCCCGCACCGACGTCGCGAACCAGGACTGGTTCAAGGAGCGCAAGCTGTTCCAGGCCTTCGTCACGCAGATGGCGCAGCCGAACGCGCAGTCGCCGTTCCTGTCGATGCCGAACGCCGTGCAGATGAACAAGGTGATGAGCACCGAGATCCAGAATGCCGTGCAAGGCAAGAAGACCGCCAAGCAGGCGCTGGATGACGCTGCGGCCGAGTGGAACAAGGTCCTGTCGGCGGCCAAGTGATCCTTCGGGACCCACTCTGTTAGTCGTCCCGGGCGACCGAAGCGAGACCCGGGACGACAAGCGTCAGACATCTCTCAGTCCTCATCCTGAGGAGCGATCCGCAGGATCGCGTCTCGAAGGATGCTTCAGGAGACTCCGGAGCCATCTGGAGCATCCTTCGAGACGCAGCCTGAAGGCTGCTCCTCAGGATGAGGGCTTAGAGTGTTCGACGAGTTCCAAGTCAGGCCAGTCTCATGCCGCTGGCCCGCAACGATCGGCGAGTCATGCTGCTGACGCTCAAACGCAAATACCGCGAGGAATTCCTGGCCGCGTCCTTCCTATGGCCGTCGCTGCTGATCCTCGTCGCGCTGCTGATCTATCCGCTGATCGACGTGGTCCGCCTGAGCTTCCACGACAGCAATCTCCAGCGCGAGGTCTGGGTCGGCTTCGGCAACTACATCGCGCTCGCCAATGACCCGCTGTTCTGGCGCGCCTTCTGGCAGACCGTCGTCTTCACCTTCTTCAGCGTCGTGCTGCACCTGGTGATCGGGCTCGGCCTTGCGCTTTTGCTCAACATGAATCTCGACCCGGCCTTCCGCACCGTCGCGCGCGGCCTCCTGATCGTGCCCTGGCTGCTGGCGCCGACCGTCGCCGGCATGATCTGGGTGCTGATGCTGCAGCCCTTCGGCGTGCTCAACGGCCTGCTCGCCTCGCTCGGGATCATCGACACCAACTTTACGATCTCCTGGCTCGGCGATCCCTCGACTGCGCTCGGCTCGGTCACGGCGATGAATGTCTGGCGTGCCTTCCCGTTCTTCATGGTGATGCTGCTCGCCGGCCTGCAGGCGATCCCGAAGCAGCTCTATGAAGCGGCAGAGATCGACGGCGCCTCGCTGTTCCGGCAGTTCTGGCACATCACCCTGCCGCAGCTGCGCGGCGTCATCACCACGATCGTCCTGCTCGACTCGATCTGGACCTTCCGCGCCTTCGACCCGGTCTATGTGATGACCGGCGGCGGGCCGGCGCACGCCTCGGAAGTGCTGGCGACCGCGATCTATTTCGACGGCTTCCAGAAGCTCAAATTCGGCTACGCCTCGGCCGAGGCCGTGGTCATGTTCATCGTGCTCTTCATCGTGAGCGCCATCTATGTCCGCCGCACCATGAGCAATCAGCAATGACCGTCGCCCAGTTCGGCGCTGCAGCGCATACACGTCCCTATCTCGGCAAGATCGGCATTCGCGGGCGCGAGCGCCTGATCAACGCCGCCTCCTATCTCCTGCTGCTGATCGCGATCGCGATCGTCTTCTTCCCGCTCGCATGGATGCTGACGGTCTCGGTGCGTCCGAACATCGAGGTGATGCGGATGCCGCCGGAATGGCTGCCGCAGGTGTTCACCCTGGAAGGCTATCGCAAGATCTTCGCGAGCTCTCGCTATCTCGTGGTCTTCGCCAACACGATGGTGGTCTCGCTGGTGGTGACCGCGCTCTCGCTCATCCTCGGGGCGATGGCGGCCTATGCGCTGGCGCGCTTCAAGTTCGCCGGGCAGCGCGCCGTTCTGATGTTCCTGATCACCACGCAGATGTTTCCGCTGGTGCTGCTCTGCATCCCCTATTTCCGGATCTTCATCACGCTCGGGCTCTACGACACCCGGACCTCGCTCATCGTGGTCTACCTGACCTTCACTCTGCCCTTCTGCATCCTGATGCTGCGCAGCTATTTCATCAACATTCCCCGGGACATCGAGGAAGCGGCCATGGTCGACGGCTGCTCCCGGCTGGGCGCGATCTTCCGGACGCTGGTGCCGATGTCCTATCCCGCCTTCATCGGCGCCGGGCTCTACACCTTCCTGCTCGCCTGGAACGAGTTCCTGTTCGCGGTGGTGCTGATCGAATCCTGGGAAAACCGGGTGCTGACCATGGCGATCTACAGCCTGATGGCCGAGTTCGTCACCGACTGGAACACGATGATGGCCTTCTCGGTGCTGGCGAGCCTGCCTCTGGTGATGGCCTTCATCTTCCTGCAGAAGTTCATGGTCCAGGGCATGACGGCGGGGGCGCTGACGTCGTGAGATGGCGGCTCACCTCGCCGGCACTGTCTCCGTCATTGCGAGCGCAGCGAAGCAATCCAGTCTCGTAGAGTTCTGGCGCCCTGGATTGCTTCGTCGCTTTGCTCCTCGCAATGACGGTAGAGGCCATCGTCACCCCACCGGCACCGTCAGTCCCGCCTTCACCCGGTCCATCGCGACAAAGGTGCGGAACTTGCGGATGTTGGCGTCGGCGAAGAAGAGCCGGCGGGTCAGCGCCTCATAGGCCGCCATGCTCGGCACCAGCACGACCAGCATGAAATCGACCTCGCCGGTGACGTAGTAGCATTGCTGTACCTCCGGCGCGGCGAGGAAGGCGCGCTTGGCGGCGTCGATGTCCTTCGCCGTCTCGCTGACCAGCTCGATCTCGACGAAGATGGTTATCGGGTGGCCGAGCGCCGCCGGCTCGACGATCGCGACATTGGCGGTGATGACGCCGTCCTTCTCCATCCGGCGGATGCGGCGCTGCACTGCCGGCGCCGACAGGTTGACCTTCTCGCCGATCACGCGCTGCGGCGTGGTGTTGTCCTGCTGCAGGATGGCGAGGATCGCCCGGTCGAAGGCGTCGAGGGCGGCGGCGGTCGGTTCACTCAAGCGCGGCTCCAAGGACAATGACCATGAAACAAACTTGCAAGGTCGACGGCTGATTGCAGCGCCTTTTTCGCGGCGCTTGCAATATCCCTTCGCTGGATATCGCAAAGAGGCAAGCCATGCTCCTGCTCAACCAGCTTCCGGACTTCCGCCAGCCGCTCCACCCGGTCGATGCGGAGACGCTCGGCCCTGCCGGTGCCGACGCGATCGAGCGGCATCTTGCCGGCCGCTCCGAGCATGTGCCGACGCCGCTGAAAGCTTTGCGCGATCTCGCCTCGACGCTCGGCATCGGGGCACTGCATCTCAAGGATGAAGGCCATCGGCTCGGCCTCGGCAGCTTCAAGGCGCTGGGCGGTGCCTATGCCGTGACGCGCCTGGTGCTGGAGGCGGCGAGCGAACGGCTCGGCCGGACGCTCGACGAGGCAGACCTGGCCTCGCCCGAGGTCCGCGCCATCGCATCCGAAATGACCTTCGCCTGCGCCACAGACGGCAATCACGGTCGCTCGGTCGCGCAAGGTGCGCAGCTCGTCGGGGCGCGCTCGGTGATCTTCATGCATGGCGGCGTCAGCGAGCCCCGCGCCGCAGCAATCGCCCGCTTCGGTGCGCAGATCGTGCGCGTCGCCGGCACCTATGACGATTCCATCGTCGAGGCCGCCCGCGTCGCCAATGAGAAGGGCTGGACCACCGTCTCCGACACCTCCTGGGACGGCTATGAGCGCATCCCCGGCCTGGTCATGCAGGGCTATACCGCGATCATCCGCGAGGCCCTGCGCCAGCTGCCGGAGCCGCCGACCCATGTCTTCGTCCAGGCCGGCGTCGGCGGCATCGCTGCGGCGATCGCGGCGCAGCTCTCGCTGGTGCTTGGCGAGAACCGGCCGGTCTTCACCGTGGTCGATCCGGCCCGCGCCGCCTGCCTGTTCGAGAGCGCCCGCGCCGGGCGGCCGACCAAGATCGCCCATGGCGCGCCGACGGTGATGGCGATGCTGGAATGCTATGATCCCTCGCCGCTCGCCTGGCGCGTGCTGTCGCGCACGGCCGATGCCTTCATGACGGTCGACGACGAGGTCGCGGTCGAGGCGATGAACCGGCTGGCGCGCCCGGCCGGCAGCGACCCGGCGATCGTCGCCGGCGAGAGCGGCGCGGCCGGCTTCGCCGGTCTGCTGGCGGCGCTGCGCGATCCTGTGGCGCGGGCAGCATTGAAGCTCGACGCCTCCTCGCGCGTCTTCGCCATCGTCACCGAAGGCGCGACCGATCCGGAGCGCTATGCCGAGCTGGTCGGGCTGACGCCTGAAGACGTCGCCGGAAAGGCGGCGTGATGTCCGGCAAGCTCACCCTGCTCTACCAGAGCCATTCGCCCTATGCCCGCAAGGTGCTGGTCTGCGCCCATGAGCTCGGATTGGCCGACCGCCTCGACGTGGTCCATCACGAGACCAGCCCGACCAACCGCAACGACGCCGTCTTCGCGCAGAACCCGCTTGGCAAGGTCCCGGTGCTGCTGACGCCCGATGCCGGCGCGCTCTTCGATTCCGTGGTGATCTGCGACTATCTCGACCGGCTCGCCGGCGAGGGCTCGCTGATCCCGCGCGAAGGGCCGGCGCGCTATTCGGCCTTGCGGCTGCAGGCGCTGGCGCAGGGCTTGTGCGATGCCGGCATCGCCGTGCGCTGGGAAACCGAGCGCCGGCCGGAAGCTTTGCGCTATCCGCCGCTCGCAACAGGGCAAACGACGAAGCTGCTCGAAGCCTATGACTATCTGGAAGCGCAAGCCGATCTCGACGGCCCGGTGACCGTCGGCCAGATCGGGCTGGCGACCGCCCTCGCCTGGCTCAGCTTCCGCAAGCTCCCGGACTTCCGCGGACGGGCGCCGAAGCTTACCGGCTGGTACGACCGCTTCAACCAGCGCCCGTCGATGCGCGCGACGCCCTATGAGGGCGAGACGCAGGACTGACGCTAGCTTGGCGTCGAACCACACCGTCATTGCGAGCGTAGCGAAGCAATCAAGGGGGATTGCGCAACGTCCCCCTGGATTGCTTCGTCGCTAACGCTCCTCGCAATGACGGGTTACGTCGTGGTCATGGGCTCCGGGCTCAGGCCTTCGGCCTGCCCCGGAAAGACGGCGATCAGCCCTCGGTCGGCACCATCGCGGCGACAGCGAGGTCGCTGGCGCGCTCGCTCGTGGCAAGCCCCTCGGCGACTCCGAGGCGATCGGCCAATGGCCGGTTCTGGCTCATCTTGCGCTTGCCTTCGAGCCGGGTGATCGGGATGCGCAGGCCGACGATGCCGCGCAGCTGCGCCCGCACGAACTCGGGCGGCGCGTCATCCACCGCCCAAGGCTGCGCCCGCGCGCCCTCATGCAGATTGGTCAGGCGCGTTACCGCATCGAGCAAGCGGTCTGGATCCTCGAAGAACTCGGCCGGGCCATAGGCGTGCACCGCCTGATAATTCCAGGTCGGCACGACCTTGCCGGTCTCGCGCTTGGTCTCGTACCAGGACGGCGTGACGTAGGCGTCGGGCCCGTTGAACAGCACCATGGCCTCGCCGACCGCCGCCGCCTTCCATTGCGGATTGGCGCGGGCGAGATGGCCGTGGAGCACACCGAACTCGCCCTCCTCCTCCGCCAGGATCAGCGGCAGCGGCGTGGCGAGCAAACCCTCGGCCGTCGCCGTGACGAGGGTAGCGAGCCGGCAGGCGCGCATCATCGCGTGGATCTCGGCGCGATCGTCGACGCGGAAGGCCGGCGGCGTGTACATGGAACGGGTCTCCTTGCGGTCGCCGACGTCATGCCGTTAATCTGGCCTGCGTGAAACGACCAGTTTCGAGCATTCCAACTGGACCAGTCGAGCACGACGTCGGCGCTCAACGGCGCGTCGTGGCGGCGATCAAGCGCGAGATCACGGCCGGCGTCCATGCCTCTGGCTCACGCCTGCCGTCGACACGCGCCCTCGCCGCCGAATGGGGCCTGTCGCGCACCACCGTCACGGCCGCCTTCGAGCAATTGGCCGCAGAAGGCTATCTCGAGACCCGTCCAGGCGCGCGGGCCCGAGTCGCAGCGGGTCTGGCGCGAACGGTGCCGGCAGCGGGGAGCGCGCTCTCATTGCGTCCGACCGCACTCTCCGCCTATGGCCGGCGCTTGGCATCGGCGTCGCCCATTCCATGGACCCCGCAGCCCTTCGCACTCGATTTCCGCTATGGCGAACTCGCAGGCGGCGATTTTCCAACACTGGCCTGGCGGCGGGCGCTGGCCAATGCGGTGACCAAGCGGCCGACCCGCCTGCGCTATGGCGATCCCCGCGGCCTGCCGGAGCTACGCGCGGCGCTACAGGGTTATCTTTGGCGCGCTCGCGGGATGCGCTGCGAGGCCGACGACATGCTCGTCGTCAACGGCTCGCAGCAGGGTTTCGACCTCTGTACGCGGTTATTGCTCGATCCCGGCGACCGCGTCGTGATCGAGGATCCCGGCTACAATCTTGCGCGCCAGGCCTTCCTGACGGCGGGCGCCGAGCTTTCGCCGCAGCCGGTCGATCGCGAGGGCATGCAGACCGCTGCGTTGCCGCCGGCGCGGCTCGCCTTCGTCACGCCCTCGCATCAATTGCCGCTCGGCAGCATCCTGTCGGCGCCGCGCCGGCAGGAGTTGCTGGCTTGGGCAGCGCACCATGGTGCTTTCATCATCGAGGATGACTACGACGCCGAGTACCGCCATGGCGTCGGCCCGGTGCCGCCTTTGCGCTCGCTCGATCAGGCCGGCAGCGTGATCTATCTCGGCACTGTCTCGAAGACGCTCTCGCCGACCTTGCGGCTCGGCTATCTCGTCCTGCCGCAGGCGCTGCGCGAGGTTTTCGCCCGGGCCAAGCGCATGGTCGACCGCCATACGCCCGAACTCGAACAGGCCGCTCTCGCTGAACTGATCGCGAGCGGCACTTATGAGCGGCATGTCCGCCGTATCCGGCGCCGCAATGGCGAGCGGCGTGCGGCCCTGCTGAAGGCGCTGCGCGAGCGGCTCGGCGAGCGCGTCAGCATCACCGGCACCGATGCCGGCCTGCATGTCCTCGCCTGGATCAACAGGCTGCCGCAAACGCGCGAGGCCGAGCTGACGGAGCGGGCTGCGGCGGCCTCGCTCGGTCTCTATGGCGTCAGCGGGCTCTATGACCGGCCGGACGATCCTGCACGGCGCGCCGGCCTCGTCATCGGCTACGCCGCGCTCGACGAGACGCAGATCGCCGCCGGCATCGCGCGGCTGGACGGGTTGCTGCGGGAGCTGGGGGCGTAAAACGTCTCGTTTCAAGCCAAGTCGTCATTGCGAGCGCAGCGAAGCAATCCAGAAGGACTTGCCGCAGCGCCCTGCCGCCCCTGGATTGCTTCGTCGCTAACGCTCCTCGCAATGACGGCTCCTGTGATCCCGATCGATCGAAAACGCCACTCGCCTCAATCCCGGTACACCGGCTCCTCGGCATCGAGCTGGCGGCGGATCGAGGCGAGGTGCAGCCGCGCCGATTCCGGATCGCCGTCACGCATCTGCTGATAGGCCGCCTCGGCGATCTCCGGCTTGACCGGCAGAACCTGGCGACCGGTCGATAGCGCCAGGGTCTGCACCTCGCAGGCGCGTTCGAGATAATAGAGATCGTCCCAAGCCTCGGCGATGGTCGGGCCGAGCACCATGACGCCGTGATGCTTCATGAAGACGATGTCGGCCTCGCCGACCGCGCCGGCGATGCGGTCGCCCTCGCGCTCGTCGAGGGCGAGGCCGTTATAGTCGCGGTCGAACGCGGTGCGGCCGTAGAACTTTAGCGCCGTCTGCCCGGCGAAGATCAGCGGATCGCCCTCGGTCATCGAGAGCGCCGTCGCATAGGGCATGTGGGTGTGGAAGGCGACGCGGGCGCGCGGCAGGTTCTTGTGGACGCGGGCGTGGATGTAGAAGGCCGTCGCCTCGGGCTGGCCTTCGCCGGCGACGACATTGCCGTGGAAGTCACAGATCAGCAGCTTGGAGGCGGTGAGCTCGCGGAAGGCCCAGCCATAGGGGTTGACGATGAAGAGGTCATCATAGCCCGGCACCAGCGCCGAGAAATGGTTGCAGATGCCCTCCTCGAAACCGTAGCGCGCCGCCATGCGGAAGCAGGCGGCAAGATCGCGCCGTGCCTCCCAGACCGCGTCGGAATCAAGGTTCGGCTGGTTGGGGCCGGCGGAAGCGGTCGCCGGCGTCGCACCGGGCTTCAGGGAATGTGCCATGGTGCCAGTCTAGGGCCGCTCGGAAGCGAGGCAAGCGAACCGCCCTGCGCCTGGCGAAGAGGCCGTCGATCATCCCCGCATATCGGCGACGTGCTGGGCGGTCCGATCGAGCTTCGGCAGCAAAAGCGTCACCCGCAAGCCGCCCTCGGTTCGGTTCTCCAGCGTGATCGAGCCGTCATGCGAGCGGGCGATGGCTAGCGCGATTGTCAGGCCGAGGCCCGAGCCGCCGGTCTGGCGACCGCGCGATTCTTCCAGCCTCACGAAGGGGTGGAACACCCGCTCCCGATCGGCCTCCCCGATGCCCGGCCCGTCATCCTCGACGAGGACGGCATAGCTGTCGCCGGCATCGGTGACGCTGACCGTCGCCGTTTGGCCGTACTTCACCGCATTGCCGATGATGTTTGACGCCGCGCGCTTCAGCGAGAGCACCCTGCCCTGCACCGGGGCGGAATTCAGCCCGATCAGCGAGACGCGCTGGCCCTGGTCGACATGCTCGTCGACGATGGTCTCGATCACCGAGGCGAGATCGACCGGGCGCAGCGGCTCACTCGACGTGCCGCCGCGCAGATAATCCAGCGTCGAGTCGATCATCGCCTCCATCTCGCCGAGATCGGCGTCGATCAGGCTGCGGGTCGCGTCATCCTCGAGGAATTCGGAGCGGAGCCTGAGGCGCGTGATCGGCGTGCGCAGATCATGCGAGACCGCGGCCATCGCCTGCATCCGCTCGGTGACGAGGCTGCGGATGCGCTCCCGCATCGTGTTGAAGGCGCGCGCGGCGCGGCGCACCTCGACCGGCCCGGTTTCGGGAAGGGGTTGTGGGACCTGGTCAAGACTGAAGCGCTCGGCCGCCAAAGCGAGATCGCGCAGAGGCCGCGTCGCCCAGCGCAGCAGCAGTAGCGCGACGACGACGATGGCGACGGCGAAGCAGAGCATGATCGCCGTCAGGCCCCAGTCGAGATGCTGCGAGGCGCCCAGAGCTGACGACGAGAAGTTGACCCAGGAGCCGTCTTCGAGCTGCACCGAAACCAGCATCATGTGCTTGTAGGCATTGGCCTCGCCTGCACCGAGCGCGCCATCGTCGGCGAAACCGACCCGGAAGGATTCCGCCGCCAGCTCCGGCGCGAGTTCCTTGAGCCGCGCCTCCATCGCCCGGGTGCGCTCGGTCATCGGGGCAGTGCCGAGGACGAGGCTGACCTTGCTCCAATGCACTTCGAGGCTGGCGCTCGACAGGTCATGCGCGACGCGGTCGCGTTCCGGCGCCTGGGGCAGGCTGGCGATCGCCCGCTTGATCGAGACGATGCGCTCGGCGAGGCCGCGATCCTGGCCCGCCGTCGCGAGATTTTCGACGCCGACGCGATAGGCCCAGTAGCCGAGCAGATGGAAGGCGAGCAGCGCCGCGACCAGGATCAGGATGGCGCGGCTGGCGACGGTATCGGGCCAGAGGCGCTTGGCGAGGTTCGTCAAGCCGGCTGTCCCTGCTGATGGTCGACTTGCGAGGCGAACAGGTAGCCGGCGCCGCGGACCGTCTTGATCAGTTGGCCGCCCCGGCTGTCAGCCTCGAGTTTGCGGCGCAGGCGGCTGATCTGGACGTCGATGGTTCGGTCGAACGGATCGTCGCTTGTTCGCGTCTTGGCAAACTGCATCAGCGCCTCCCGCGACAGCACCCGGTTGGCATGCTCGACGAAGGCGACGAGCAGATCGAACTCGCCGGTCGAGAGGTCGATCAGCGTTCCCGAGGGCGATTGCAGTTCGCGCCGCCGCAGATCCATGCGCCAGCCGTCAAAGGTCACGATCGCGCTCGCCTGCGCAATGGCAGCCCCCTGCCCGGCCCGCGCCCGGCGCAACACGGCCCGGATGCGGGCCAGCAATTCGCGCGGGCTGAACGGCTTGGTGACGTAGTCGTCCGCCCCGCCCTCCAGCCCGGTGATGCGGTCGCTCTCTTCGGTGCGGGCGGTCAGCATCACGATCGGCACCTGCGAGGTCGCGCGCACATCGCGGCAGAGCTCGACGCCTGAGCGACCGGGCAGCATCAGGTCGAGCACGATCAGGTCGATGGCGCTGTGCGCCAGCGCCTCCAGCATGGCGCGCCCATCCGGTGCGCCGGTGACCTGATAGCCGTGCCGCTGCAGGAAGCGCGCGACGAGCAGCCTGATCTGCGGATCGTCGTCGACCACGAGGATATGGCCGTGATCGTCGGCGGTCGTCGTGACGGGACCCGTCTCTGCCTGTGTTTCGGTCGGAATGTCCGTGCTCCCGCGAGCGGGCTCCTGCCATCTCATCGCCGGCACAATAGCGTGCCTGCGCCCCGGCCGCCCGCGCCGCTTTGAAACAATTTGTAACGGACGCCCGCAAAACGCCGCTGCTACCCCTGTCGCATCGAAACAGGGGATGCCGAGTCGTGATGTTCGTGAAGGTGCCGTTGCTGATGGCGGTCGTTCTGGTGCTGGGCGCCTGCACCGCCACGGTCCCAGACCATCTGGCGCGGCCAGCCGATCCGAACGCCCGCGTTCCCGCCGTCGCCTATCGCAGCGTGACGGCCGGCGCCGCGACCTTCCGCCCGGCCGAGCCCAAGGATTGGCGCGAGCTCAACCGCCGGGTCGGGCCGAAATCATGACGCTGCCCGCCCAACCGACCGCGTCGCTTGTCCCATCGATCGAAAGGCCGACCTTGACCACGCCGACCGTACCGAATGCCCGCCGCCTGCTGCGCTGGGGCCTGCTCGCCGGGACCGCGGCCCTGCTCGGTGGCTGCGCCGGGTTCTCGCCGGATGGCGGCATGGCGCCGATCCAGGCCGCGGCCTATGCCGAGATCGGCAAGGATGTCGTCAAGATCGGCGACGAGCAGATCGCGCTGACGGCGAAGTCGCGGGTCGACCAACTCCTGCGCAAGCCGCTGACGGCGGACAGCGCCGTCCAGGTCGCGCTGCTCAACAATCGCGGCCTGCAAGCCGCCTTCAACGAGCTCGGCATCGCCGAGGCGCAGATGGTCGCCGCCAGCCTGCCGCCCAATCCGCGCTTCGGCATTTCCAAGCTTTCCGGTCGCTTCGAGGTCGAGATCGAACGCCAGGTCGTCGGCAGCCTGCTGGCGCTCATCACCTTGCCGGCCAGGGCCGAGATCGCCGGCGACCGCTTCAAGACTGCGCAGTTGCGAGCAGTGGAGGCGGTGCTGCGGCTCGCGGCTGATGCCCGCCGCCAATATTACCGCGCCGTCGCCGCCAACGCGCAGGTCGGCTTCTACCAGGAGGCCAAGGCCTCCGCCGACGCGGCCTCCGAGCTGTTCAAGCGTCTCGGCGAATCCGGCGGCGTCAACAAGATCGATCAGGCCCGCGAATTCGCCTTCGAGGCCGAATTGACTGTCCAGCTCGCCCAGGCGCGCCAGCAGCAGAGCCAGGAGCGCGAGCGGCTCGTCCGCCAGCTCGGGCTCTGGGGTAATGACCTGAAATTCCGGCTCGGCAGCCTGCCGCCGCTGCCGCGGCTGCAATCGGTCAAGGCAATCGAGGCCGAGGCGCTGCGCAAGCGCGTCGACATCCAGATTGCGCGGGCCGAGCTCGACACGCTGGCGAAGTCGCTCGGCCTCGCCAATGCGACCCGCTTCGTCAACGACATCGATTTGCTCGGGCGCCGTACCTATGACCGCGGCCGCAGCGTCGGCGCCGACGGCCATGTCGAGCGCGAATCCAGCCGCAGCCGGACGCTGGAGCTGGAGATCGACATCCCGATCTACGATTTCGGCCAGTCCAAGGTCGCGCTCGCCGAGCAGACTTACATGCAGGCCGCCAATCGGCTGGCGGAGAAGGCGGTCAATGCCCGCTCCGAAGCGCGCGAGGCCTACACCGCCTACCGCGCCAACTACGACATCACCCGGCAGTACCAGAACAACGTGCTGCCGCTGCGCAAGATCATCCAGGAGCAGTCGCTGCTGCAGTACAGCGGCATGCTGAACGACGTCACCGATCTCATCACCGATGCCCGCAATCGCATCCTCTCGAATGTCGCGGCGATCAATGCCCGGCGCGATTTCTGGATCGCCCATACCGACTTCAAGCACGCGCTGATCGGCGGCGGCAGCGGAGGCGGCGGCTCGGCCACCGTCGCTGCGGCGGGCGGCGGCGATGCCGGCGGCGGCGGACACTGAGCGGGCGGAAGGAGCAGATCAATGACCACGCTATCGCGCAGAGGCTTCATCGGTTCATCCGGCCTCGTCGTCGCCGCGGCCGGCGCCGTATCCGGACGCACGGCCTTCGCCGCCGTGCCCGAGGCACCGACGATGACGGAAGCGACCACGCAGGCGCCCCTGGTGCCGACGACGGGCCCCGACTACCAGCCGGTCGCCACGCTCAACGGCTGGACCCTGCCCTGGCGCATGAACGGCGACTGGAAGGAGTTCCATCTCGTCGCCGAGCCGGTGGTGCGCGAACTCGCGCCCGGCATGAAGGGCTATCTCTGGGGCTATAACGGCCAGTCGCCGGGGCCGACCATCGAGGCGGTCGAGGGCGACAAGGTCCGCATCTTCGTCACCAACAAGCTGCCGGAGAGCACGACGATCCACTGGCACGGCCAGCGCCTGCCCAACGGCATGGACGGCGTCGGCGGGCTGACGCAGCCGCATATCCCGCCGGGCAAGACCTTCGTCTACGAGTTCCAGCTCAGGCGCTCCGGCACCTACATGTATCACCCGCATTCGGACGAGATGGTCCAGATGGCGATGGGCATGATGGGCTTTTTCGTGGTCCATCCCAAGGACCCGGCCTTCCGCCGCGTCGATCGTGATTTCGTCTTCCTCCTCAACGCCTTCGACATCGAGCCCGGCTCCTATGTGCCGCGCGTCGCCGAGATGACCGAGTTCAACATGTGGTGCTGGAACAGCCGCGTGTTCCCAGGCATCGATCCCTTCGTCGTCGGCAAGAACGACAAGGTCCGGATCCGCTTCGGCAACCTGACCATGACCAACCACCCGATCCACATGCACGGCTACGAGTTCAAGGTCTCGTGCACCGATGGCGGCTGGGTCGATCCGGCGGCGGCCTGGGACGAGGTCTCGATCGATGTCGCCGTCGGCCAGATGCGCGCCTTCGACTTCGTCGCCGACGAACTCGGCGACTGGGCGATCCATTGCCACAAATCGCACCACACCATGAATGCGATGGGGCATTCGGTGAAGAATTACATCGGCGTCAGCAAGAAGGACCTCGCCAAGCGCATCGCCAGGATAGCGCCGGGCTACATGCCGATGGGCTCGAACGGCATGGGCGAGATGGGTTCGATGGAGATGCCCCTGCCCGACAACACGCTGCCGATGATGACGGGTTTCGCCCAGTTCGGCCCGGTCGAGATGGGCGGCATGTTCTCGGTGGTGAAGGTCCGGGAGGGCCTCGCCAAGAACGATTACAAGGACCCCGGCTGGTTCAAGCACCCGGAAGGCACCGTCGCCTTCGAATACAAGGGCCAGAAGCTCGCCGAGGCGCCGCGCGGTACCTCTCCCGACAGCGGCATCGAGCCGAGCGAATGGCGGGTCAAGGACCCGCGCAAGCCGAGCCTCGGGCCGGACGGAAAGCCGCGGCCGGCGGCCAAGAACTCCCACTCCAACCACTGAAGATGCCGATCCTTCCAGCAGGAGAGTTTCATGACGACAGCATTCAAGCTCGCGGCGATCGCAATCCTGTTCTCCGCCGGCACTGCCCTGGCAGGCCCCGGCGGTGCGGGTCACGGCCATGGCGACGAGACCGCCTATGGCAAGCCCGGCGATCCCAAGAAGCCCGCGCGCATCGTGCAGGTCGCGATGGCCGAGAAGGACGGCAAGATGTCCTTCATCCCCGACCGGATCGAGGTGCGCCGCGGCGAGCAGGTCCGCTTCCAGCTGCGCAACAATGGCGAGCTCGACCATGAGCTCGTCCTGGCGACGCTCGAGGAAAACCTCAAGCACGCCATCGAGATGCAGAAGAATCCCGACATGGAGCATGACGATCCGAACGCCAAGCGCTTGTCGCCGAAGAAGACCGGCGAGATCGTCTGGGCCTTCACCAAGGTCGGCGAGTTCGACTTCTCCTGCCTGATCCCCGGTCACCGCGAAGCCGGCATGACCGGCAAGATCATCGTCAAGTAAGCCTCGCGAAAGGAGCATCCCATGCTCAGGACGACAGCCGCTCTCGCCCTTCTCCTCCTCGCCTTGCCGGCCGCGGCGCAGTCGGTCAGCGGCACGGTCACCAAGGTCGACGAGCCCCAGGGCAAGCTCACCATCAATCACGGCCCGATCAAGAACCTCGACATGGACGCCATGACCATGGTGTTCCGCGCCGGCGATCCGGCCATGCTGAAGGGGCTGAAGGCCGGAACCAAGGTCAAGTTCGACGCCGACAGGGTCAACGGCCAGATCACCGTCACAAAGCTCCAGAAAGCGAAGTGACCCGCCATTGCGAGGATGGATCGCGCCGGTCCATCCTCCTGCGCCGGGGCAGCGCCCCGGCGTTGATCCTCCTGGGCGGCCTATCATCCGTCGCCTTCGCCTCCGATGGCGACCTGCAGCGCGTCCTGATCGAGCGGGCTTGCGTCAATCCTCGGATCGAGACCGTGCTGAAGCAAGGCTCGCTGACCGCCTACCGGGCCAATTGCCTCGGGACGACGCACAAGGTGATCGACATCGTCTGCACCGACCATGGCTGCAGCGCCGCTGCTCAAAGGCCTCCTCAGGCGGAGAGCCAGTGAAGCGACCCCGGGGCGAGCTTCAAGCTGGCTTCGCTACCGACCTCGAACAGCTCGCGCCCGGACTGGAACGGCATGTCGACCGCCACCTCGGCAGAGCCGATACGGGCGCCATAGCGGACGCTCGCGCCGAGGAATTCGCGGTTGGCGATGACGCAGGACAAGGCCAGCGCGCCGTCCATCGAGCCGGCTCGATG
>DASYHC010000112.1:0-154957 GCA_035998995.1 Allobosea sp. | reverse complement strand
AGGGCATCATCGCCCCGGGTGCGGTTCGTACCTCGCAGACCTCGACGGCTTCGAACCTCGATCTGGCCTTCATCCAGTTCGGGCCGATCACCGCTGGTCGCGCTCAGTCGTTCTTCGACTTCTACGCCAACGACTTCGGCTTCTCGACGCTCCGCACGGCTGACTCGCGTCTGAACCTGTTGGCCTACACCGCCACCTTCGGTTCGGGCTTCTCGGCCACGATCTCGTTGGAAGACCGCACCACCGGCACCGGCTCGCGTGACAGCTTCGCCGTCACGACCCGCACGATCGGCGGCGCTCGCGTTGCCACTGCCGCCACCAATGCGACCAGCCTCGCGGCTCTCGACTTCGGTCGCGCTGTCGCGATCGGCGGTCAGGACTTCCCGGACATCGTCGCCTCGCTCCGCGTCGACCAGGGTTGGGGCAGCGCTCAGCTGTCGGGTGCTTTCCGTCAGAACCGCGTTACTGCTCTGACTGTTACGCTTCCGGGCGCTGATCCGGTCGTTGTTGCCGGCACGCGTGGCGGTGACGACTACGGCTGGGCCATCCAGGGCGGCGTGAAGATCAACCTGCCGATGCTTGCGGCTGGCGATCACCTGTTCTTGCAGGCCGCCTATGCTGACGGCGCGCTGGGCTACATCGGCTACGGTGGCACGGCTGGCGTCGGCCGTCTGACGCAGATCTCTGCGGCTGACATCGGCTTCGATCCGCTGACGGGCAACATCAAGAACTCGACCGGTTGGTCGGTCGTTGCCGGTCTGCGTCACTTCTGGACCCCGCAGCTGCGTTCGGAACTCTACGGCTCGTACAGCGAGCTGCAGCTGGGCCACACTGCGCGCGCAGCCTTCTACGCTCCGGGTGCGGTTGTTCGCTCGCTCGATCCGAAGGAAATGATCGTTGCGGGTAACCTGATCTGGTCGCCGGTTTCCGGTCTCGATATCGGTGTGGAAGTCCTCTACACCCGCGTCGAGTACAAGAGCCGCGTTACGCCGACCAACGACCTCGGCGTTCGCGTCGCGGGTCAGGGCATCAAGAACGACGATGCTTGGGCTGGCCGTCTCCGCATCCAGCGCGACTTCTGATCGATCTTCCGATCGTTCAAGGAAAGCCCCGGGGAAACCCGGGGCTTTTTTCGTTTCGGCCTCCTTTTGCAGTGTGGAAATCCTGCCTGACGCCCACAAGGGCCGAGCGGTGCCTTGCTTGACTTGGGGGCACGATAAGGCGTGATTGGAACGGATCGCGGGCATCGGGATTCGATGCGCGTGATCCTTGGGACGAGGCGGGGATTTCGGCATGGCGCGACAGGCCGGTTGGCTCTGGGGGCTTGTTCCGCTGTCCTTGATCTGGGCGGCTGCCAATGCGCTGAACACCGAACCGGTGCGCCGCGACATCGAGACCAGGGCGCTCGCAGCAAGCGCTGTGGCCGGAGCCGCTTCGGGCGCGCGGGGCGTCTCAGTCCGGGTCAGCGGCCGCGACGTCTATCTGGATGGCGAGGCCGTCACGGCCGATGGCGCCAGCAAGGCGCTGGCTCAGCTCCAATCGGAATTCGGCGTCCGGCGCGTGCTCGGCGGGCTGACACAGGTCATTGCCCAGAAGCCCTATAGTTGGGCGGCGACACGGCAAGGCGACGTCCTGACGCTGTCCGGATTCGTGCCGGACGAGACGACGGCCATGGCGACCCTGGCGGCGGCGCGGGCACTCGGTTCGCAGCTCAAGGTCGACGATCAACAGAAGGTCGCCTTCGGCGCGCCGGCCGGCTTCGCCGAGCTCGTGGCCGCGCTGATACGTGATTTCGGCCAGCTCTCCGCCGGCAAGGTCGCTCTCGACGATTCCCGCTATTGCGTCGAAGGAACCGCCGCAACGCCGCAGGGCTTCCAGGCTCTGCGCGAGAGCGCCGCCGCGATCCCTCCAAAGGGCTTCACACGCGTCGACTGCATGCTCAACCCACCGACCATGGCGCCTTATCGCTGGAGCGCCGAGAAGAGCGCCTCCGGTTCCGTCACGGTCACGGGCTATTACCCCTCCGATGCCGTGCGTCGCGAGATCGGGGCCCTGCTCGGGCGAGTTTTCCCGGCCGCTGGGGCGGTGAGCGACCGCATGCTGCCGGCAGCCGGTGAGCCACCCGCTTTCACCGCGAGGGTGACACGCGCAATCGCCGATCTCGCTCGCCTGCGCAGCGGCAAGTCGGAGATCGAGGGCAGCGCCTATCGCATCTCCGGACAAGGACCAGATCAGTACGAGGCCTGCGAGACGCTGAAGCTGAACATTGCGCAGGGTGATGGCCCCGAATCGGTTGCGCTCGCCAGCATCGCCTGCCCGCCGCCTCCACCACCGGCCCCGAAGAGCGAGCCGGCGCCTGCTCCCTCGACCGATTCGAGTTCGTCCGCGCCTGCCATGCCAAGCGCACCTGCGCCCCAACTGCCGGTGCCGGTCGTCCCGGCTCCCAGCGTGCCGGCTCCAGTCGTGACCGTCGAGCCTCCGCCCGTGCCGCAGCCAGCGCCGCCTGTCGCGCCGCGGCCGCTGCAATGGCGCGCTGAGAAATCCGAGAACGGCATCGTCCTGTCCGGTGTGGCCCCCGACGCTGCGGCCAAGGCTGCTGCATTCGAGGCGGCACGTGCGGCGCTGACCGGGGGAGACGTGGTCGACCAGACGGTGATCGAGCTGGGTCCGCGCAGCGGTCCCGACTATGGCGAGGCGACCCGCTTCGCGCTCGGCCTGCTGGGCAGGATGGCGCAGGGCAGTGTCTCGCTGGCTGGTTCGGCGCTCAGCCTCACCGGCGCGGCGGCGGACAAGGCCGGCTGGCAGGCCTTGGAGGAAGCGCTGAAGGGCAGGGCTCTGCCGGCGGGGCTCTCCGTTTCCGGCCGGCCGGCACTCTCCTTGCGCAGTTACGGTTTCACGGCCTCGATCGACAAGTCGGGCGGCTATCTCAACGGCTATCTTCCGGATGCTGCGGCCAAGGAAGCGATCGCGGCGCTGATCGAGGCTTCGCCACTGCGCGGTCGCATCAGCGACGAGACCGAGATCCTGCCGGCGGGGCCGACCGGTTTCGGCGTCGCGGCTCGCGAAGTCGTGCAGGATTTGCTGCGGCTGGATCTCGGCTCGGCCAGCGTGGTCGACCGCGAGGTCAATGTGCGCGGACTGACCTGCCGCGCGCTGATCCGCGACGAGGTCGAAACCAATCTGACGAGCGGCCTGCCACAGGGCTTTTCCGGCAAGGCGGAGGTCGGCATGCGCCAGACCGGCTGCGTCATCGACCCACCGAGCAATTGCCAGAACGAACTCGATGCCCTGACCCAGCGCTATTACGTGATGTTCGGCCAGGGAACTGCGGTGGTGACGCTCGATCCGGTGACCGAGCGGGCGATGACCGAGGCCGCCGCCATCCTCAAGCAGTGCCCGACCTCGCGCGTCACCGTCGAGGGCCACGCCAATCTCGACGGCGAGCGCAGCGGCTTCAACAATCTCGATCTGTCGAGCCGGCGCGCCTTGCGTGTCCGCGAGGAGCTGATCCGCCGTGGCATCGGGCCGGCCCAGGTCGAGATCAAGGGTTACGGGACGGAGCGGCCGCTGGTCGCCCATGGCGACCCGGAGGCGCGCGTGAAGAACCGCCGCGTCCAATTCACCGTGGCGAAATAGGAGGCGGCGATGCTCTATCTCGCGACCCAGTTCGCCTGGTTTCTCCTCGCCGCCTTCGCGATCGGCCTCGTCTTCGGCTGGCTGACCGGCCGCGGTGGTCCGCGCGGCTTCGCCAGCGGCTCGGTCCTGGGGCTCGCGATCCTCTGGGCCGCGCTGGCGGGTCTGGTCTGGTTCCGGCTGGTCAACGACCAGGCAGCGTTCTGGATCGAGACTGCGCTGCTCTATCTGTTCGCCTATGCAGTCGGCTGCCTGATCGGCAGCCTGTTTGCCGGCGAGGGCGAGGCTCTGCCCGCGCTCGCCGCGCCGGCGCCACGCCTGGCCTTGCCGCAGCCGGCGCCGGCCCTGCCACCACCGTCCATGCCCGTGGCTGCCGCCGCCAAACAGGTGGTCGAACCGGCTCCCATGCCCAAGGTCGAGGGTGAGGATGCGATCGCCGGCAAGCGCCCGGCTGGTTTCGCCGCCGCCCGTGGCGGGCAGGCCGACGATCTCAAGCTGATCAAGGGCATCGGGCCGCAGAACGAGGAGCGCCTGCACGCGCTCGGCATCTGGCATTTCAGCCAGATCGCCGCCTGGTCACCCCAGAATGTCGAATGGGTTGGTACTTATCTGGCGTTCCCCGGCCGCATCGAGCGCGAGGACTGGGTGGCGCAGGCGGCCGGGCTGGCGCGAACCGCGACAACGATCGAGGTCGCGCCGGTTCCGCTCTCGGGCAAGGCGCTCGAAGGCAAGCGCCCGGGCAATCTTCTGCCGGGCGCACGCGGCGGCAAGCCCGACGATCTTGGCCTGATCGACGGCGTCGGCCCGGCGATCGCCGAGACGCTGAACGGCCTCGGCATCTGGCATTTCGATCAGATTGTGGCGCTGGGGCCGGATGAATTGCGCTTCCTCGCGCATCACACCGGCTTCCCGGGCCGGGACATCGCCGAGCAATGGCAGGCCGAGGCGAAGATTCTCGCCGCCGGCGGCGAGACCGAGCATTCGCGGGTGATGAAGGCGAAGAAGCGCAAAAGGAAGCGCTGATTTCCCCGTCATGGTCGGGCTTGTCCCGACCATCCACGTCTTCCTTGACCACATGCGGTGTTCAAGACGTGGATGCTCGCCACAAGGGCGAGCATGACGGAGCAAAAGCATGAAGGCTCGCTACGCCGCCTGCTTTTCCGCCTTCGCGATCAGCTTGCCGATGCGTCGGACCATGTCCTTGCTGCCGAGCAGGGGAGCATGGCCCTGGCCCGGCGCGGTGAAGGTCTCGCAGCGCGGGTGACGCGCTCCCATCTCTTCCAGCGTCTTTTCTGCCAGTAGGTCGGAATTCTCGCCGCGGATCGCCAGCACGGGAACATGGTTCAAGGCCGCGAAATAGGGCCAGAGCTCGGGGAGCGGTGCCTCCAGGTCGAGCTCCTCCAGCGTCTTCAGCAGGCGCGGATCGTAGTCCGGCACCAGCGTGTCGGTGCCTTCCTTCCAGGTCCGACGCGCCATGATCTCCCATTCAGCTTCGCCGAACAGTGGGAACTGCTGGTCCGACAGCCGCTTCAGAATCTCGGCACCCTCGGCGAAGCTGCGCGGCGTCGGCAGCTTGCCGACATAGCCGCGAATGCGCAGCAGCCCGCGGGCATCGATCACCGGCCCGACATCGTTGAGGACGACGCCGCGGATCGCTGCCGGCCGTGCCGCGCCGAGAGCCATCGTCAGGAGCCCGCCGCGCGATGTGCCGACGAAGACCGCTTCCTCGATGCCGGTGGCGGCGAGCATCTGCATGAGATCGTCGAGTTCGACGCGGATATCGTAGTCACGCCAGTCCTTGGCGTAGTCGGAGCGGCCACGGCCGCGATAATCGAGCGCCAGCACCCGCCGCGGCCCGTCTTCCGCCAGCGCCAGCGCGAGCTCATGGAAATCGGCGGAGGTGCGCGCCAGCCCGGCGAGGCAGATGATCGGCAGGTTGGGCGCCGCCTGCGGCCCATATTCGCGGACATGCAGCTTCAGCCCATCGCGGGCGCTGATGAAGACGGAGCGGAAGCCGGTATCGGAATTCATGGGGACTCAGGGGCAGCAGGCGGTCAAGGCGCACCTAACCATGGCCATGCCGGGCGCGAAAGCCGACCGATGGCAGAGCGCTACGACGCGCCCCAGCCTTTCAGCTTGGTGATGCAACGGTTGAAGACTTCCAACTCCTCCCGGGTGAGGGCGGAGAGGAAGTCTCGCTCCATCACCTCGCCGAGCCGGTCGGCCTCCTGTCTGACGGTCTCACCCTTCGTCGTCAGGCGCAGCGCCACCCGCCGCGCATCGGCACTTTCGAGGTCGCGGCGGATATAGCCTTCGCCGATGAGCTTACGCAGATGCTTGGAAACCAGCGTCTGCTCGATGAAGCTGGCCTCGGACAGCGCCTTGGACGACAGGCCGGGCTGATCGCCGATCGTCCTGATCACGCGCAGTTCGCGAATGTTCAGGCCGAGCTTCTCCTTGTAGACCTGCGAAGCTTTCGCCATCGCGGCCTGGTTGAGCTGGTCGAGCCGGAAGGTCAGGAACGGTTCGGGCAGGGGCGAGGCTCCTTCTCGTGCAGGCTGCCCTCGTCCTAGCCGATTTCGCGGACCCGGCTCAACGCCGGGCCTCGCCGCGATCAGCCTGCCAGAGCGCGAGCAGCGCCAGACCAGTGCAGGCGAGCAGATAGTAGGACGGCACGAGATCGGAGCCCGTCTTCGCCACCAGCCAGGTCAGGGTGAAGGGCGCGAGCCCGCCGAACAGCAGCACCACCATGTTGTAGGCGATCGACATGCCGGTCGAGCGGACCGTGGTCGGGAACATCCCGGCCAGCAGCCCCGGCGTCGGCGCCCAGATCGCGGCGATCGGCAGGGCGCAGATCGCCTGCACGAGCAGCAGCCGCTCGAAGCTCGGCACCGCCACGACATAGGAGAGCAGCGGATAGGACAGCAGCGCGAAGGCGAGCATGCCGCAGAGCCAGACGCGGCGCGGATTCCAGCGATCGGCGAGCTGGCCCATGATCGGCACGAAGATGAAGAGCAGGATTCCGCCGATCAGCGAGCTCAGCATCGCGCTGGTGAAGGGCAGCTTCAGCTGCCGCACGACATAGCCCGGCAGGAAGATGAACCAGACATAGTTCGAGGCGGTGCCGGGGATCATGATGGCGCAGCTGCGCAGCAGGGCGCTGCGATGCTCGGCCAGCACGGTCAGGAACGGCGTTCGCCTGACCTTCGGGCCGCTATCCTTCTCGTATTCCGGCGATTCGTCGACGAAGCGGCGGATATAGAAGCCGAGCGGCGTGATCAGCGAGCCCAGCAGGAAGGGGATGCGCCAGCCCCAGTCCTGCAGGCTCTCGGGCGTCATCAGCGTCGAGAGCGCGTAGCCGGAGAAGGCCGCGAGCGCGAGCGCCAGCGCCTGCGAGCACATCTGGAAGCTGCCAAACAGCATTTTCCGGCGCGGCGGCGCGTATTCGACCAGCATCGCGGTTGCGCTGGCGAATTCGGCGCCGACCGAGATGCCCTGCAGGATGCGCGCGATGATGATCAGGATCGGCGCCAGCATGCCGATCGTCTGATAGCTCGGCGTCAGGCCGATCAGCACGGTCGAGAATCCCATGATCAGGATCATCACTGTCAGGATCGGCTTGCGGCCGAAGCGGTCGGCATAGGTCGAGAGCAGCACGCCGCCGACCGGCCGGACCAGGAAGGAGATCGCGAAGGTCGCCGCCGTCAGTAGCGCCGAGACCAGCGGGTCCGAGCTGGGGAAGAAGACCTGCGCGATGATCGTCGAGAAGAAGCCGTAGACCAGGAAGTCGTACCATTCGAGCCCATTGCCGATCACCGAGGAGATGACAGCACGGCGGACCATCGAGGCCGAGCGCGGCTGGGCGGATTCGATCGCGACGGCAGTCATGCGCTCGCCCTTTCCATGGTTTGGCGCAGGGCGATGCGGGCCAGGATGCTGGCGCCGATCGGCAGCAGGCGGTCGTCGAAATCGAAGGTCGGATGGTGGCACATCGCTCCGGGCTGGCCGAGGAAGATGTAGGCGCCCGGCCACTGGTCGAGCATCAGCGCGAAATCGTCGGAGAAGGGCAGGGGCTTCATGTCGGTGTGGACATGGCCGGCGCCGAGTACCTCGCCGGCTGCCGCCGCCGCGGCCGCAGCGGCGCGCGGATCGTTGACGCAGGGCAGGCAGCTCGCCTTCTGGCTGCAAACGATCGTGCAACCCGACATCAGCGCAAAACCCTGGCAGATCGCGTCGAGTTTCTTGAGGATCAGCGCCTCGACTGCCGGGTCATAGGTGCGGATCGTGCCTGACAGCTCGGCCGAGGCCGGGATGATGTTGGGCGCGGTGCCGGCCGTGAGCCGCCCGAGGCTGATCACCGCCGGTGCGAGCGGATCGACATGGCGGCCGACGATCGAGGAGATCTCGGTCGCGAGCCGGGCCGCGACCTGCAGCGGGTCGATCGTGGTGTGCGGCGCGGCGCCATGGCCGCCGACACCGTCGATCCTGATCTCGAAGGCGGTGATGCCGGCGAGCGTCGGGCCCGGGCGGACCGCCGCCGTGCCCTCGGCATAGAGCGGGATGGTGTGGAGCGCATAGACCTCCGAGCAGGGGAAACGCTCGAACAGCCCGTCCTCGATCATGCGCTTGGCGCCGAGCCCGACCTCCTCGGCCGGCTGGAAGATCAGATGGACCTTGCCGCGCTTGGGCGGGTTGGCGGCGAGATGCCGGGCGGCGCCGAGCAGCATCACCGTGTGGCCGTCATGGCCGCAGCCATGGAAGCGGCCGGGCGCGGTCGAGCGGTAGTCGGCCCCGGTCTCCTCGTCCATCGGCAGGGCGTCCATGTCGGCGCGCAGCCCAATGGTCGGGCCGGGTGCGGCGCCTTCGATCACACCGACGAGGCCGGTGCCGCCGAGGCCGCGATGCACGGCGACGCCGAACGAGGCCAGCGTCTCAGCCACGAAGGCCGAGGTCCTGACTTCCTCGAAGGCGGTTTCGGGATGGGCGTGAAGGTCGCGGCGCCAAGCCTGCAAAGTCGGCGCATGCGCGGCGATATCCGGCAGCATCTGAACTCCTCCCTCGTGCGTTTGGAAGGGCAGATACTTGAATGTTTCAAATATTGCAATTGGCAGGAACAATCATTGCGACGGTGTGCTGCCAGGCATGTGGATAGGTTCGCGCCGCGATTATCGCGGCGGGTTCGGGAGGCGGGACTTCAGAAGGAGAAGGGCGCTCAGTCCCGCTTGCCGCCGCGCTTCAGGTCGTAGTCGATCTGATAGGCGGTGCGCTGGTTGAGGCGCTGGCGGTAGACCTGCAGGTTCTCCATCACCCGCTGCACGTAATTGCGCGTCTCGGTGAAGGAGATGCGCTCGACCCAGTCGACCGCGTCGACCTCGGGCAGGCGCGGATCGCCATAGGCCGTGATCCACTTCTTCACATTGCCCGAGCCGGCATTATAGGCGGCGAAGGTCAGGATATAGGAGCCGCGCCAGTCGCCGAGCAGGTCGTTGAGATGGGCCGCGCCCATCTTGGCCGAGTAGAGCGGGTCCTTGGTCAGCCGGTCTAGCTCGAAGGGAAACTGCGCCCGCCTTGCCGTCTCGCGAGCCGTCGCCGGCATCATCTGCATCAGGCCGAGCGCGCCGGCATGGGAGACCGCTGCCGGATCGAAGGCGCTTTCCTGGCGGGCGATGGCGTGGACGATGGCGCGCTCCATCGGATCGCCGACCGACGGGAAGTCCGGCACGCCGAAGGTCGGGAAGGCGGCCTCGTCGAGCGGGAAGCCGCGCTGCAGCGCGATCTTGCCGATGGTCAGCAGGGTCCTGGCGTCGGCGCGCTGGCGGGCGATGTCGGCGATGGCCTCGAGCGCTGCGGTATCGTGCAGGCGCTGCGACAGGTCGATCAGCAACTGGCCGGCAAGATCGGGCGCCTCGATCGCATAGAGCAACTTCGCGGCTTTGAAGCCTGGCAGATGCGCCAGCGGCGCCGCCATGGTGCGCCGCACTGGCAGATCGGTGAGGCCGAGCCGGGCGCGGGCGAGCTGGCCGTAATAGGCGACGGGGTGCTCGGCGGCGCGGCTGTAATAGGTCTTCGCCTCGTCGCCCTTGTTCAGCGCGTCGGCGGCGCGGCCCTGCCAATAGGTGGCGCGGGCCACCGAGATCGGTGTCTCCGCGATCTTGGCGGCTTCGGCGAAGTGCTTCGCTGCGCGCTCGGCATCCTTCTCGAAGCGCAGCGCGATCCAGCCGGCATGCCATTCGGCGTCGATGCGCTCGGCCGTGTCCTCGGCGCCATGGCCGGAGGCGACCGCATAGGCGCCCTTGGGGTCACCCTCGTCAAGCAGCTTGCGGGCGATCAGCCGGCGCTCCTCCCACCAGCCATCGCCGTCGCCGAGCAAAGCCGGATCGCGCGGGACATCGGCGATCGCCTTGGCGGCATCGGCCGGCTTGCCGGAGCGGCGGGCCTGCTGCGCCTGCAGGAAGGCGAAGGAGATGTCCTTCTTCATGGCCGTCGGCACGGCGTCGATCTGCTTTTGCGCGATCGGGCCCTTGGCCTTGGCGCTGGCGAGCCGGACCCTGGCCAGTGCGACATAGTCCTGCGAGACGCGAGCGGCGTTGCGCAGCGCCTCTTCGCTCTTGCCGGCGAAGAGATAGCGCTCGGTGCGCAGGCGATGGTCGGCTGCGGTGAGCTTGTCGCCGAAATTGTCGAGCACGATCTTCTCGAGCCCGGCGCCGAGATGGTCCTTGAGCCAGGTCCGGCGGGCGAGCGCCAGCGCCTCGTCGTTCTTGCCTTCGGCGGCGAGCGCACGGGCAAGGGCGACGCGCCCCGCCGGGCTGATCGGCTCGCGGCCATGGAAGAAGGCGCGGACGGTGTCGGGCGAACGCCTGTCGGTGACCAGAGCTGCTTCGGCGCGCCGGCGGAACGGCGTCGTGCCCGGATAGTTCGGGAATTCGTCGAGGAATTCGGCGATGCGCTCGAAGCTGACGACATTGGAGAGGCTGCGCAGCGCCACCCATTCGAGCATGCCGCGCACCGCCTTGTCGTCGATGCCGCGGGCGACGGCGTCGCCCTCCTCGAGCTTGCCGGCGCGATAGGCCGCGACCACTTTCTTCAGCGGTTCGAGGTCGACGCGCTCTTCCGGCCGGGCGATCTCGGCCGGCGGCACCGGCGGTGCAGCCGGCTCGGTCTGTGGCGCGAGCGAGGCGGTCACGCCGACGTCGACGCTCGCAGGCCCGGTGTCGTCGCTCGTGCCGACGCGCGCCAGGCGATCGATCTGCAATGGATGCGAGCCGTCAGGGCCCGCAGAGCAGGGTCCAACAGTCACCATAATGAGCGTCAGGCCGGCTCCGAAGAACCGTCGGCCCGGCGATAGCGCCATATGAGGCATCCCCCCAAGCAAGCCGGATCGTAGCAGTAGCCATGCTCCCGCAGGGAGCTTTATGAAGTCCTAACCATGCCGCCACGATTTTTGATGGGTTGCCGGCTTTGCGGACTGCGGCTGAAAGGCTATGTCTGTCGCCCGTTTCACGCCGAATTTTGTCGTTTTCAGGACCGTCCATGACCAAGCATGCGCCACTCACCGGTTCGATGCCCGCACTGGTGACGCCGTTCAAGGGCGGGAAGATCGACGAAGCGACGTTGCGCGCGTTGGTCGACTGGCAGATCGAGAGCGGCTCGACCGCGCTGGTTCCGGTCGGCACCACCGGCGAGAGCCCGACGCTCAGCCATGACGAACACGGCCGCGTCACCGAGATCGTCATCGACCAGGCCAAGGGCCGGGTGCCGGTCATCGCCGGCGCCGGCTCGAACAACACCACCGAGGCGATCTCGCTGGCCAAGCACGCCGAGAAGGCCGGTGCGCACGCTGTGCTCGTGGTCACGCCCTATTACAACAAGCCGACCCAGGAAGGCATGTATCAGCACTTCAAGGCCGTGAACGATGCGATCGGCATCCCGATCATCATCTACAACATCCCGCCGCGCTCGGTGGTGGACATGTCGGTCGAGACGATGGCGCGGCTCTATGAGCTGAAGAACATCGCCGGGGTGAAGGACGCGACCGCCAATCTCGCCCGCGTCTCGCAGCAGCGCCATGTGCTGGGGCCGGACTTCATCCAGCTCTCGGGCGAGGACATGACGGCGCTCGCCTATATGGCGGCCGGCGGCCATGGCTGCATCTCGGTCGTCGCCAATGTCGCGCCCAAGCTCTGCGCCGAGCTGATGACCTGCGCCCTGAAGGGCGACTATGCTGGCGCCCTGAAGCTGCAGGACCGGCTGGTGCCGCTCCATGACGCCATCTTCAAGGAGCCGGGCCTCGCCGGCGCCAAGCACGGTTTGAAGCGCCTCGGCCGGATCGAGGAAGAGGTTCGCCTGCCGCTGATGCCGGTCACCCCGGCGACCGGCGAAGTCATCCGCAGCGCCATGGTTCACGCCGGCCTGCTGAATGCTTAAGTGAGGTAGTCGGCCATGCCGACTACCGGAGTGTTTCGATGAGCAAGCCAGATCCAGAGCGCTACAAGCTTGCGGCCGATAACCGCAAGGCGCGCTACAGCTATGCCATCACCGAGACCTTGGAAGCCGGCATTGCGTTGCAGGGTACCGAGATCAAGTCGCTGCGCGGCGGCAAGGCGACGATCGGCGAGAGCTATGCCGGGCCGATGGGCAACGAGCTCTTCCTGTTCAATGCCCATATCCCGGAATATCTCGAAGCCAACCGTTTTAATCACGATGTCCGCCGGCCGCGGAAGCTGCTTCTGCATCGCCGCCAGATCAACAAGCTGATGGGCGCGATCCAGCGCGAGGGCTACACCGTCATCCCGCTCAAGGTCTATTTCAACGACAAGGGGCGGGCGAAGGTCGAACTCGGCCTCGGCAAGGGCAAGAAGCTGCACGACAAGCGCGAGACCGAGAAGACCCGCGACTGGAATCGCGACAAGGCGCGCATCCTCAAGACGGGGGGATAAGCGCCAAAACCTGCGCCTATCCGGTGCTCAGCCCGCCCGGCTCGACGAAGCCTCCCTCCGGTGCCGGATGGGGCACCGACCAGCCGAAATAGACCTCCACCTCGACAATCTTGCCGTTCCGGATCGTCATGACCTCGGTGTTGCGGAAGCCCTTGCCGTCAACGGCTTCGCCTTCATAGGTCACGAACACCGTCTCGCCGATCGCGACGAGGTGCTTGAACCTGCAGGCGCGGATGCGCTCGCAATTCGGCCAGCAGCGCTCGAAATAGGCCTTGCGATCGAGACGATTGTCGAGCGGGCTGGTGAAATGGAAGTCGGCATCGAGCAGCGCTTCGATCGCAGCTCGATCCTTGTCGACATAGGCTTGGTAGCAGGCGCACGCGATAGCGCTGACGTCATCCGGCATAGGCTGCCCCTTCCATCCCCATTACAACTGTAACGGGAAAGGAAGGGGCAAGTTCCGTAGGGTCAGCCCATCGCCTTCTTGAAGTTCTCGTTCGCCTTGTCCCAGTTCACCGTCTTCCACCAGGCGGCGAGATATTCCGGCCGGCGATTCTGGTATTTCAGGTAATAGGCGTGCTCCCAGACATCGACGCCGAGCACCGCCTTGGCGCCGAGTTCGAGCGGCGTGTCCTGGTTAGCCGTCGAGACGATGGCGAGCTTCTTGTCCTTGTCGACGACGAGCCAGGCCCAGCCCGAGCCGAAGCGCGTCGCGCCGGCCTGATTGACCTTCTGCACCAGCTCCAGCATCGAGCCGAAAGCGCCGTCGATCGCGCTCTTCAGCTCCGCGCCGGGCTGCTGGGCTCCGCCGGGAGTCATCAGCTCCCAGAAGAAGCTGTGGTTCCAGTGGCCGCCGACATTGTTGCGCACCGCGGTGCGGACGTTGTCCGGTGCGGCGCTGAGATCGGCGAGCACCGTCTCGATCGGCGTGGTCTTCAACGCGTCCCACTGGCCGGCTGCGGCGTTGGCACCGTTCACATAGGCCTGATGATGCAGCGAGTGGTGGATGCGCATGGTCTGCGCATCGATGACCGGCTCCAGCGCCTCATAGGCATAACTGAGCTTCGGCAGCGTGAAGACCGGCGGTGGCGCGGCCGGAGCTGGGGCTGGCGCCGCCTGCGCCAGGACCAAAGCCGGGCGGGCAATCACAAAGGCGGAACCGGCCGCGAGGCCGGTAAGAAAGCTGCGGCGTTCCAAGGCATGCCCTCCGGGTGTCGTTGCGGAAACAGAGCTTGCGCGAGCCGCGGCCGCGGTCAAGTGCCCGCGGCTCAACGCTGCTGCTCCCATCGACAACGCGAAAGGGCGGGGCCGGTTCAGCCCTCAGGCGGCTCGTCGCCCTGGCGGATGCCGTAGCGGCGCTCCAGCCCCGGATTGCCGGCAGCAGGCGCGCGTGCGGCCCGCTCGGACGGGTCGCGTCCGACCTTCGGCATCAGCGTGGCAAGCTCGACGAATTCGTCGCATTGCCGGCGCAGATCGTCGGCGACCATCGGCGGGTTGGTATTGATGGTCGAGACCACCGAAACCTTGACGCCCTTGCGCTGCACCGCCTCGACCAGCGGGCGGAAGTCGCCATCGCCGGAGAACAGGTAGATATGGTCGAGATGAGGGGCGAGTTCGAGCATCTCGATAGCAAGCTCGATATCCATATTGCCCTTGACGCGGCGACGGCCGGTCGCGTCGGTGAATTCCTTCGCCGCCTTGGTGATGACCCGGTAGCCGTTATAGTCGAGCCAGTCGACCAGCGGCCTGATCGAGGTGTACTCTTCGCTTTCGACCAGTGTCGTGAAGTAGAAGGCCCGGATCAGATTGCCGCGACCCTGGAATTCCTTGAGCAGTCGTCGGTAATCCATGTCGAAGCCGAGCTGCTTCGACGTCGCATAGAGATTGGCTCCGTCGATGAAGAGCGCGATGCGCGGTTCACCTGCCATGTAATGGCTCCTGGCTTAAATCGGTCGATTAATAAGAATCGGCACGGATCAAGGTTGAATAATGTCAGGCCTATGCCGCAAATCGAGCGGTCCTTCGTCGTTTATGTGGTGAATGCGGCGTACCGCGCAAGGTTGTGATCGAATTTTACCATTTGTGCGTGCGATGTCGCATGTATTCAGCTTTTGGGAAAGTCCAGCCCCATCTCGCGATAGCGCTCCGGATCGTCGCTCCAGTTCTCGCGGACCTTGACGAAAAGGAAGAGGTGCACCTTCGCCTCGGCCGCTTCGGCGATCTCGACGCGCGCCTTCTGGCCGATCGCCTTGATCGTCTGGCCGCCTTCGCCGAGCACGATCTTCCGCTGGCCCTCGCGCTCGACATAGATCGTCTGCTCGATCCGGACCGAGCCGTCCGGGCGCTGCTGCCAGCTCTCGGTCTCGACGGTCGAACGATAGGGCAGTTCGTCGTGCAGGCGCTCGAAGATCTTCTCGCGAGTGATCTCGGCGGCGAGGAAGCGCAGCGGCGCGTCCGAGATCTGGTCTTCCGGATAGAGCCAGGGACCCGGCTTCATCCGCGTCTCGAGCCAGCTCAGGATGTCCTTGACGCCATAGCCGGTCAGGGCCGCGACCATGAAGGTCGTCTCGAAGCTGCTATGCTCGTTCACCGCCGCGGTGATGGCGAGCAGCTTCTCCTTCGGGATCGTATCGATCTTGTTGAGGATCAGGAACTTCGGCTGCTTCAGCTCGGAGAGCTTCTCCAGCAGCGCAGTGTTCTCCTCATGATCGAAGCGGCCGACATCGATCAGCACGCCGATCAGGTCGGCATCGGTCGCTCCGCCCCAGGCACTCGTCACCATGGCGCGGTCGAGCCGGCGCTTTGGCGCGAAGATGCCGGGCGTGTCGACGAAGATGATCTGCGTCGGGCCGGTGAGCGCGATGCCGCGCACCTGGGTGCGCGTCGTCTGCACCTTGCGCGAGACGATCGAGACCTTGGCGCCGACGAGCTGGTTCAGCAGCGTCGACTTGCCGGCATTGGGCGCGCCGATCAGCGCGACGAAGCCGCAGCGGGTCGCCTCGTTAGGCTCAGCCATGCTCGCTCTCCATCGCGTCGTTCCACAGTCCCTGCCGGCGCAGGAAGGCTTCGGCCGCGGCCTGCTCGGCCAGCCGCTTCGAGCGCCCTTCCGCCTCCGCTTCCGCCAATGAGCCGATCCGCACCGCGATCCGGAAGATCGGTGCGTGGTCGGGGCCGGAGCGGCCGCGCTCGGCATAGGTCGGTGTCGGATGGCCCTGGCCCTGCGCCCATTCCTGCAGCGCCGTCTTGGCGTCGCGCAACGGCGTCGCCGGCTTCAGCAGCCGCTCGCCGAAGCCGGATTCGACCAGCTTGCGCGCCGCGTCATAGCCGCCGTCGATGAAGACGGCGCCGATGATCGCCTCGCAGGCATCGGCCAGGATCGCTTTGTTCTTGCGTGCGCCCGAGAGGATCTCGCCTTCCCCGAGGCGCAAATGCGGGCCGACATCCCAGGCTGCAGCCACCGCGGCGCAGGTCTCCTTGCGCACGAGGTCGGCGAGGCGGCGCGACATGTCGCCTTCCTCGGCCTGCGGATAGGTGGTGAACAGCATGTCGGCGACCGACAGGCCGAGCACGCGGTCGCCGAGGAATTCGAGCCGCTGATAGCTCGCGAGCCGGCGCGCATCGGCACTCATATGGGTGAGCGCCGTCTCCAGCAGGGTACGGTCGCGGAAGCGGTGGCCGAGCTTGTCCTCGAGCCGCGAGAGCTCGGGCAGCTTGCGGCCGCTATCGGTGGTCTTGCTCACTTGATCGTCGAGAACATGCGGTTCCAGCGCACCGTCCAGGGCCATTCCCAGATGCGCCAGGCCGACGCGCCCTCGTCGATCGAGAAGAAGATGATCTCGGCGCGGCCGACGAAATTCTCGAACGGAACGTAGCCGACGCTGCGGTCACGCGAGTCGAGCGAGTTGTCGCGATTGTCGCCCATCATGAAGAAGTGACCGGCCGGCACGGTGAAGACCGGGGTGTTGTCGAAGGTGCCGGTGTCGCCCTCGCGCTCGATGATCTGGTGGCTGACGCCGTTCGGCAGGGTCTCGCGATACTGGATCGCGTTCGTGGCGCGGCCCCAGGCGTCGGTGGTGACGAAATCGGCGATGCGCTCGCGCTTCACCGGCTGGTTGTTGATGTGCAGCACGCCGTCGATCATCTGGATGCGGTCGCCCGGAAGGCCGATCACGCGCTTGATGTAGTCGGTCGAATTGTCGCTCGGCAGCTTGAACACGGCGATGTCGCCGCGCTTCGGCTCGGCCGCCCAGATCCGGCCCTGGAACAGCGGCGGGCTGAACGGCATCGAATGCTTCGAATAGCCGTAGGTGTACTTCGAGACGAACAGGTAGTCGCCGATCAGCAGCGTCGGGATCAGCGAGCCCGAGGGGATGTTGAAGGGCTGGAACAGCAGGGTCCGGATCACCAGGGCGATCAGCAGCGCCTGGACGACGACCTTGATCGTCTCGAGGATGCCACCTTCGTCCTTGGACTTGCTCTTGATCTCGGCGTCGTTGGCCACACGGGCCTCCTGCTGGCTACGTTTCGAGTGCGCGGTCTAGCCGACTATCGGGCGTCGGACAACGCAGGCGCGATATAGGAGAGGTGGACGGCGGTTGCATCGCCCAGGCGCACACCGGGCGATACTCTCTCGACACGCCTCCGGAAAGGGCCCGGAGATCATTTCGGTTGCAAGATGAGGTTGTGGGCGCTGCCCCGGAGAGCCGGTCGCGAGCCGCGTTCGCAATCCTTGCGTCGTGGCTCTTCCGCTCCCTGCAGCCCGAGTGTTGGGATAGATTGACGCTGGGTCCGCCGAGGATCACAGTTTCGTGACCCGCAACCTTGGGGCGAATCGACATGAGCACGAAGAAATATGTCGCAGAAGCCATCGGTACTTTCTGGTTGACCTTCGCAGGCTGCGGCAGCGCCGTCATCGCTGCCGGCTTCCCACAAGTTGGTATTGGGTTACTCGGCGTCTCGCTCGCCTTCGGCCTGACCGTCGTCACCATGGCCTACGCGATCGGCCACATCTCCGGTTGCCATCTCAATCCCGCCGTCACCGTCGGCCTTGCTGCAGGCGGCCGTTTCCCGGCCGGGCAGGTCGTCCCCTACATCGTCGCGCAGGTCGTCGGCGCGATCCTCGGCGCGACAGTGCTCTATTTCATCGCGGTTGGAGCGCCGGGCTTCGATCTCGCCAAGGGCTTTGCCTCGAACGGCTTCGGCGAGCATTCGCCCGGCAAATACGGATTGGCCTCGGCCTTCCTGACCGAAGTCGTGATGACCATGATGTTCCTGTTCATCATCATGGGCTCGACCCATGGCAAGGCGCCGGCCGGCTTCGCCCCGCTCGCCATCGGCCTTGGTCTCGCTCTGATTCACCTCGTCAGCATCCCGGTGACCAACACCTCGGTCAATCCGGCGCGCTCGACCGGTCCGGCGCTCTTCGTCGGTGGCTGGGCGATCCAGCAGCTCTGGCTGTTCTGGCTGGCGCCGATCATCGGCGGCGCGCTCGGCGGCATCGTCTATCGCTGGCTGAGCGAAGAGCCGCGGGGCGAGGTTACCGGTGTCACCCCGGCTCCGGCCGAGTAAGAAACGCTATCCGAGGTCAGGCCCTGATCGGCCTGGCCTCGATCACCACGAAGGCCTGCGCCAGAGGCGGATCGTCGGTCAGCGAGACATGCAGGACCGCCTCATGGCCGGGCGGCGTCATCTCGGCGAGACGCGCCGCTGCGCCGCCGGTGAGCCGCATGGTCGGCCGTCCGCTTGGCAGGTTCACCACTTCCATGTCGCGCCAGAACACGCCGGACCTGATGCCGGTGCCAAGCGCCTTCGAGCAGGCCTCCTTGGCGGCGAAGCGGCGGGCATAGGACGCGGCGCGCGTGGCGCGGCGATCGGATTTCGCCTGCTCGCCTGCCGTGAAGATGCGCTGCGTGAAGCGCTCGCCGAAGCGGGCGAGCGAATTCTCGATGCGGCGGATGTCGCAGAGATCGGAGCCGATGCCGAGGATCATCCGGCCGGTTTAGCTGGCCGCTCGCCCCTCGTCCATCGCCCGCCGCATCACGGCGATCGCGGTTTCGAAGCCGACGAAGATCGCTTCGCCGACCAGGAAATGGCCGATGTTGAACTCGACGAAGTCCGGAACGCCGGCGAGCTTGCGCGCCGTGTCGTAGTCGAGCCCGTGACCGGCATGGACTTCCAGCCCGAGCGAGGCGGCGAAGGCCGCGCCACTGGCGAGCCGCTGGAATTCCGCCTCGGCCTTGTCGGCATGACCATCGGCGACTGCATGGCACCAGCTGCCGGTATGCAGCTCGACCACTGGCGCGCCGAGCTTGGCCGCCATCGCGATCGGCGCCTCGTCGGCTTCGATGAACAGCGAGACCCGGCAGCCGGCCGCTTTCAGGCGGGCGATCGGGGCGGCGAGGGCCTGAGCCTGGCCGACGACGTCGAGGCCGCCCTCGGTGGTGCGTTCCTCGCGCTTCTCCGGCACGAGGCAGGCGGCATGTGGCTTGAACCTCTCGGCGAGGCCGATCATTTCTGCTGTCGCGGCCATCTCGAAGTTCAGCGGCTTACTGAGTTCGCTCGCGAGCCTTTGCATGTCGGCGTCACGGATATGGCGCCGGTCCTCGCGCAGATGGGCGGTGATGCCGTCGGCGCCGGCGGCCACTGCAAGAAGGGCGGCGCGTACCGGGTCGGGCAGGGCGCCGCCGCGGGCATTCCGCACGGTCGCGACATGGTCGATGTTCACGCCCAGGCGCAAGCGGTTCTTTGTCATCGTCGCCCCCTCGTCCTTCGCCCTCTACGCCGCGTCTCGCGCAGGTTCAAGGCAAGGGATGTGATCGACGCCGTCAGCATTCTTGATCGATCGATGCACGCTTTGAGTGTGTACCACAGATGATTCGCGAAACATGCGGCGTGACTGTTGTTAAGCCCGGGACTTTAGCCTCGCAGGGCCCGGAAACGTTTCGACGTCATCATGCAGCTTCCCGCGAACAACAGTCAGTTCGAGACGAAGATCACGCCGGACCGGCGCGATGCGAACCAGCCGGCTGATCGGGCGCTCGGCCGCGTGATTGCCTGTTCGGGTTCGCGCGCCACCATTGCGGCGAGCGCATCCGGGGCTGCGCCCGGCGCGCAGGATGGCTGTGCCATCGGCCGCCTGCTCTCGATCAATCTCGGGAAAAGCCGCGTCGTCGGGCTGGTCTACGAAATGCGTGCGCTGGAATCGGTCTGGAACGAGGCTGGCTCCAATCCTGTCGCGGTCGAGGTCGAGCTGCTCGGCGAGGTCACCGACGGCGAGAACGGGACGGCACGTTTCGACAGCGGCATCACCAGTTATCCGCCGATCGGGGCGCTGGCGCATCGCATTCGCTCGCGCGATCTGGAGCACATCCACGATCTCGGCCAGCGTAAGGGCGTCGTCCTCGGCCACCTGACCCAGGATGTGAGCATCGCAGCGAGCGTCGACATCGAGCGCCTGCTGTCGCGCCATTTCGCCGTGCTCGGCACCACCGGCGTCGGCAAGTCGAGCGCCGTCGCGCTGATGCTGCGCAGGGCGGTCCAGGCGAAGCCCAATCTGCGCGTGCTGATTCTCGACCCGCATAATGAATACGCCCATGCCTTCCCGGACTCGTCGGCGCGGATCGATGCGAGCACCGTCGATCTGCCGTTCTGGTTGTTCCGGTTCGAGGAGTTCGCCGACATCGTCTTCCGCGGCCGCCCGCCCTTGGAGGACGAGGCCGAGATCCTGCGCGAGGTCATCGCCGTCGCCCGTAGCCGCTACCGCACCACCTCGGCTCACGACATGGCGCGCGATCTCGGCAGCAGCGTGCTGAAGCGGCCGCTCGATCCGGGTGCGCGCCGTCCGGGCGAAGGCAGCGGAGCGGCCGAACTTGCGGCGCCCTACCGCCTCGCCGACCTCTTCGCCGCGATCGACGAGCTGATCGGCCTGCACGAAATCCGCTATCCCCGCGTGACCTTGCGCGCGCTCAGGGTGCGGCTGGAGACGCTGCACGGCGATCCGCGCTACGGCTTCCTCTTCGCCCATGCCAACAGCATGGAGACGATCGCGCCGGTGATCAGCCAGATCTTCCGCGTGCCGCAGCGTGGCCGGCCGATCACCGTATTCCAGCTCGCCGGGCTGCCCTCGGAGGTGGTCAATGCGGTGGCGTCCAGCCTGGCGCGACTGGCCTTCGATCTCGCCATGGCGAGCCGCGGCAGCTACGAGATCCTGCTGCTCTGCGAGGAGGCGCATCGCTATGTGCCGCAGGACCAGTCGCTCGGTTTCGCACCGACGCGCCAGGCCATCGCCCGCATCGCCAAGGAGGGACGAAAGTACGGCGCCTATCTCGGTGTGGTGACGCAGCGCCCGGGCGAGCTCGACCCGACCATCCTGTCGCAATGCTCGACCGTCTTCGCGATGCGCCTCGGCAACGACCGCGACCAGGAGATCATCCGCGCCGCGATCGCCGATGCCTCTGCCAGCACCATCGCCTTCCTGTCCTCGATCGGGAATCGCGAAGCGATCGCCTTCGGCGAGGCGGTCGCGACGACGATGCGCATGCGCTTCCTGGAGCAGCGGCCGGAGGAGCTGCCGGCCATGGCCGGCCGGCTTTCGTCGCAGGCAGAGCAGCGCGAGCCCTTGGTCGAGGAACTCGTTGCCCGCATGCGCGGGCTTTGACGAGAAGAGATCAGCGCCGCTTCGGCTGTATCAGGCCATCTCTCGCGCTGGTTCCGTGACTTCAGCGACATCGCGCGCGAGCTTTCCCACCAACGTGTCCACGGCGGTCTCGGCCGCCGCAATCGACGCCCGCAGGCGCTCATCGGCAAACTCGTCGTATTCGATGGCCACCGAATACGTTTGCGTCAGGCCGAGATAGCCCATCGGCACGCTCAAGCCGCGCTCGACGAGGTTGGCGTCTCCCAGGCGCCCGCCGGGATCGTAGCCGTAATCGCCGCGCGAGGAGAGGATGACGAGCCGCTTGCCCGGCGGCAGCATCGGCCAATAGGGCTCGCCCTGCCGGCTGCGGTCGAAACCGAAGGTGACGCCGACGCGCACGACATTGTCGACCCAGGCCTTGAGCTGGGCCGGAAGGCCGAAATTGTACATCGGCGCCCCGATCACGATCAGGTCAGCATGCAGAAGTTCCTCGATCAGGACATCGCTCTCGGCGAGCTGCGCCCGCGCTGACTCGTCCCGGCGCTCGGGCCGGGTGAAGGCGGCCGCGATCCAGTCTCCGCTGACGGGTGAGGGCGGCTGCTGGCCGACATCGCGATAGGTGACGCTGTCCTGCGGCCGCGCCTCGTTCCAGCGCTCTATGAAGCGGCTGGTCAGGCGGCGGGTATGTGATCCATGCGGGTTGACGCCGGAGATGCCGGAGCGGGCGCTGGCATCGATCTGGAGGATGTGGAGGGGCTGCATAACAATCTCCATGAAACCGAGTAGCTCATGCGAAGCTCTCGCTTTCCATCAGATAGGTCGCTATTCACCAGAGCGACAAAGGCGAATTCCTCAGCTGATGGATGAGGTCATTTCATCTGTGACAAGCCCTCGCAAGCTTCCGCCATTGGCCTCGCTCCGCGCCTTCGAGGCGGCCGCCCGGCATCTGAGCTTCCGGAAGGCCGCCGACGAGCTGGCCGTGACGCCGACTGCGGTCAGCCACCAGCTCCGGCTGCTGGAGGCGACGCTCGGCCTGCCCCTGTTCGAGCGGCATGTCCGGCGCGTCTCGCTGACGCCGGCCGGTGCGCAGCTCTATCCCGTGCTCAGGGAGGGGCTCGACAGTTTCGCGCGCGCCATCGCCGAGCTATCCCCGCAGCCGCGGCGTAGCGCTGTGACGGTCAGCGCGACCACGCTCTTCACCGCCCGCCGCCTGATTCCGGCCTTAGGCTCGTTCCAGGCGCAATGGCCGCAATTCGCCTTGCGGCTGCACGCATCTGACGAGGCCGTCGATCTGGTGAGCGGTGCCGCCGACATCGCTGTGCGTTACGGGGCAGGACCGTTCGCGGGCCTCGCGTCCGAGGTTCTGTGCCAGGACCACTTCGGCGTGGTCTGCAGTCCCGCGCTCGGCCTGAGCGACCCTGCCGATCTCACTGGCGCGACGCTGATCCATTCGGAGTGGCGGCGCCGTGACCTGCAGCCGGATTGGCGGCGCTGGCAGGTCTTGGCGCAGGTGCCAGGGCTGAATGTCGATGCCGGCCTGCATATCACCGATGAAAGCCACGCCATCCAGGCGGCGGTTGCCGGGCAGGGCGTCGTCATCACCAGCCTGTTCCTGGTCGAGGACGAGCTTTCGCGCGGCGTGCTCGTGCACCCGTTCGGCCCGGTGATCGAGGGGCACCAGTATCACCTGGTCGCCACCGAGGAGAACATGGCCAGCGCCGATGTTCAAGCTGTCCGGCAGTGGCTGAAGGCGGTCGCCTCGCCATGATCGAGCGCGCTGCCGGCAAGCCGGTTCAAAACCTTGCATCCGCGGCGCGCAGCCTGTATGAGCGCCGTTCAACCTTTCCATCGCATCGCGCACGATCAGAAGGAGCCGCGAATGGCTCGCGTCACCGTTGAGGACTGCATCGACAAGGTCGAGAACCGCTTCGAGCTGGTTCTGCTCGCGAGCCATCGTGCCCGCATGATCGCTTCGGGCTCCTCGATCCTCGTCCCGCGCGACAACGACAAGAACCCGGTCGTCGCCCTGCGCGAGATCGCCGACGAGAAGCTCACCCCCGAGGATCTCAAGGAAGACCTGATTCACTCGCTGCAGAAGCATGTCGAGGTCGACGAGCCGGAAGCCGACACGGTGCCGCTGTTGACCAGCAGCCAGCCGAGCGCGGCGACACCCGATTCCGAGATCCAGTTCGACCGGATGAGCGAAGACGATCTGCTGCGCGGCCTCGACGGCCTCGTGCCGCCGACCGAGAGCGCCGACGACGAGGACTGAGCTGTCGGAAAGCGTTGACGATATCTGCTAAAGCCCGGCCCTGCCGGGCTTTTTTCATGCCCGTCCTGTGCGAATTCGCCTTGCCGGGGACTGGCGCCATCGTCGATATTGAAATGAATCCAGCTGAACTGAGCGGTGGAGTTGCGCCCGCATGGGCATGATGCGGCAATATGAGCTTGTCGACCGGGTCAAGCGCTACAACCCGAACACCGACGAGGAGCTGCTCAACCGCGCCTATGTCTACGCCATGCGTGCGCATGGCACGCAGAAGCGCGCCTCGGGCGATCCCTTCTTCGCCCATCCGCTCGAAGTCGCGGCGATCCTGACCGAGCTCAAGCTCGACGACGCCACCATCGTCGCCGCCGTCCTGCACGACACCGTCGAGGACACCGAGGCGACGCTGGAGGAGATCGAGACCCTGTTCGGGCCCGATATCCGCCGCCTCGTCGACGGCCTCACCAAGATCAAGAAGCTCGACCTCGTCTCGAAGAAGGCGGCGCAAGGCGAGAACTTTCGCAAGCTCCTGCTCGCCATCGTCGATGATATCCGCGTGCTGCTGGTCAAGCTCGCCGACCGGCTGCACAACATGCGCACGCTGCACTATGTGCCGCCGGAGAAGCGCCTGCGCATCGCCGAGGAGACGATCGAGATCTATGCGCCGCTCGCCGGCCGCATGGGCATGCAGGAGCTGCGCGAGGAATTGGAGGAGCTCGCCTTCCGCCACATCAAGCCGCAGGCGCACGAGACCATCACCAAGCGGCTGGAAGAGGTGACCCAGCGCGAGGGCAAGGTCATCGGCGAGATCGAGAGCGATCTCAAGACCAAGCTCGCCGAGCGCGGGATCGAGGCGCAGGTCTATGGCCGGCGCAAGCGCCCCTATTCGATCTGGAAGAAGATGGAGCGCAAATCCGTCTCCTTCGAGCAGCTCTCCGACATTTTCGGCTTCCGCGTCATCGTCGACAAGCCGGAGGAGTGTTATCGCGTACTCGGCATCGTCCACATGACCTGGCCGATGGTGCCGGGGCGCTACAAGGACTACATCTCGACGCCGAAGCAGAACGACTATCGTTCGCTGCACACCACCGTCGTCGGTCCCGGCCGCCAGCGCGTCGAACTGCAGATCCGCACTGACGGGATGGACCGCGTCGCCGAATTCGGCATCGCCGCCCATGCCCGCTACAAGGATGGCCGCACGGCCGGCGTCGTCGCCGCTGCCGACGAGAGCCGCGCCTATCAATGGCTGCGCCGCACGGTCGACCTGCTGGCCGAGGGCGACAATCCCGAGGAGTTCCTCGAGCACACCAAGCTTGAGCTCTTCCACGATCAGGTCTTCTGCTTCACGCCCAAGGGCCGCCTGATCGCGCTGCCGCGCGGGGCGACGCCGATCGATTTCGCCTATGCCGTTCATACCGACGTCGGCAACACTGCGGTCGGCGCCAAGATCAACGGCCGGATCGCGCCGCTCCTGACCGAACTCCAGAACGGCGACGAGGTCGAGATCACCCGCGCCGAGGGCCAGGCACCGCCGGCCGCCTGGGAATCGCTGGTGGTGACCGGTAAGGCGCGCGCTGCGATCCGCCGCGCCACCCGTGTCGCCGTGCGCCGGCAATATGCCGGCCTCGGCCGCCAGATCCTGGAACGCGCTTTCATGCGGGCCGAGCGGCCCTTCTCCGACGAGAAGCTGAAAGCCGCGCTGAAGCGGCTCGCGCGCACGGCGGTCGATGACGTGCTCGCGGCGGTCGGGCGCGGCGAGATGTTCTCGGGCGACGTCGTCAGGGCGGTCTATCCCGATCTCGAACCGGAGAAGCGCGCGACGGGCGAGCCCAAGGCGCCACTGCCGCCCGGCAAGGGCTGGTTCGAACTGCGCCAGGGCGAGAATCTCAAATTCAAGCTGCCGAACGAGACGCCGGGCTCCGACGCGATCCCGATCCGCGGCCTTGGCGGCGATCTGCCGGTGCGCTTCGCGCCGGGGGGCGGCGCCGTGCCGGGCGACCGCATCGTCGGCATCCTGACGCCGGGCGAGGCGGTGACGATCTATCCGATCCAGTCGCCTTCACTCGCGGCCTTCGACAACGAGCCCGAGCGCTGGCTCGACGTACGCTGGGACCTCGACGACAAGCGCCCGCAGCGCTTCCCGGCACGCATCCAGCTCAACTCGATCAACGAGCCGGGATCACTCGCCCAGATCACCACCACCATCGCCGAGCATGACGGCAATATCGACGCTGTCGCGATGGTCCGTCCGACGCCGGACTTTACCGACGTCACCATCGACCTGACGGTCTGGGACCTGAAGCACCTCAGCGCGATCATCAGCGAATTGCGCGAGAAGCGGGTGATCAGCCGGGTCGAGCGGGTTGTGGCTTAGTTCGAGCTCCAACCTTCGTCGTCATTGCGAGCGCAGCGAAGCAATCCAGGAGGACTTGCTGCCAGGCTCTGCCGCCCTGGATTGCTTCGTCGCTTCGCTCCTCGCAATGACGGGAGGGGCGTGCTCACCCCGCCCGGAATGCTGCCGCCAGCTCCCTGACGAAGGCGTTGGCGCGCGGCGTCGCGACATTGCTGCGCAGCACCACCTCGAAGGTGTCGAGCGCGGGCAAACCCCACTCCGGGCCGAGATCGACCGCTCCGCGCGGCGCGATCCGCGCCGCCAGCGGCGAGACGCCGAGCCCGCCTTCGACAGCCGCCAGCACCGCCGCCATGCCGCCGCCGATGAAGGCCTCGCGCCAGGGCAGGCAGGCGCGGTCGAGTGCGTCCATGGCGTGACGGCGCAAACGGCATTCCGGCATCAGGCTGACCAGCGGCACCGGCCCGTCCGGCTTCGCCAGCGACGGCGCACCGAACCAGCCGAAGGCGTCGCGCCGCAGCACCTCGCCGGTGCGCCCGGACCCAAGCCGGCGGATCACCGCGACATCGAGCTCGCCGCGCTCGAAGGCCGTGTCGAGCGCCGCCGAGGGTTCGATCCGCAGGCCGATCACCAGCGAGGGGTCGTGCCGGGCAAGCCGCGCCAGCAGGGCGGGGGCATCGGCCCCGACCGCCTGCTCGCTGATGCCGATGGTGATGCGTTCCTGGATCTGCTGGAACGAAGTCAGCGCCCGCTCATGCGCCGCCATCAACTCGCGCGCCGCCGGCAGGAAGCGCTCGCCCTCGGCGGTCAGCCGGACGAGACGGGGATGCCGCTGCAGCAGCAACTGGCCGAGCGCCTCCTCCAGCTTCTTGACCCGCGTGCTGATCAGGGATTGCGCCGTGCCCAGTGCCTCGGCGGCGCGGGTGAAGCTGGAGAGTTCGGCTGCATGCAGAAAGGCGCTGACGCCGTCGAGATCGAGTGTGTTGCTCATGATAAATCTGAATTCGAGATTATTGATATCATCAAAAATACGATTTTCAGATCATAATTTCAAGCCTAGTTTCAGAACGTCGGCGGCAGAGACCGCCCCGCTTATGGAGCCCGTCATGCCTCTGATCCGGATTTCGATGCGCCGCGGCCGCCCGGCCTCGCACCCCGCCGCCATCGTCGACGGCGTCTATCGCGCCCTGCGCGCCACGTTCGAGGTGCCGGAGAACGACCTCTTCGCCGTGGTGCACCAGCACGAGGCCGAAGAGTTCATCTTCGACAACAACTATTTCGGCTTCAATCGCAGCGACGCGCTGGTGATCATCCAGCTGACCGTCGCCAACACCCGCGGCGTCACCCAGAAGAAGGCGCTCTATACCGCCATCGCCGAGAACCTGCAGAAGGAGCCGGGGCTGAAGCCGGACGACATCTTCATCAACCTCGTCGAGGTCAAGCGCGAGGACTGGTCGTTTGGGGGAGGGATCGCGCAGTACGTGGCGTGAGCCGGACAAGTCGCGGGGAACCCTCTCCAGGAAGGAGAGGGCAGGGTGAGGTGTAGGCGGTCAGATCAGTTCCGTGAATGCTCACCGCGCGGTCGGGTTCAGGCCAACGTTTTCAGCCCGAACACCTCCCCCCTACCCCTCTCCTTCCAGGAGAGGGGAATCCCGCGCTTCTGCTGACAGGCCAGTGCCTGCGGGGACTGGAAACATCACCCCTATTGCCCCTAACTCTCCCCGCATGGAATGGAGCGACGAGGGCACGATCATCGGCGTCAGGCGTCATGGCGAGAGCGCCGTGATCCTGGAGGTGATGACGCGTGACCATGGCCGCCATCTCGGCCTTGTCCGTGGCGGTCGCTCCAGCAAGCAGCAGCCGGTGCTGCAGCCCGGCAATCTCGTGTCGCTCAACTGGCGCGCGCGGCTCGACGAGCATCTCGGCGAATACAAGATCGAGCTCCTGACCTCGCATGCGGCGCGGCTGATGGCGCAACCGGTCGCGCTCTATGGACTCGCCAATGTCGCCGGCCTGCTGCGGCTCCTGCCGGAGCGCGATCCGCATCCCGGCCTCTATGAGGGCCTGTCGGTCCTGCTCGCCCATCTCGACGAGATCGCGATCGCACCGGCGCTGATGGTGCGCTTCGAACTCGCCATGCTCTCCGAGCTCGGCTACGGGCTCTCGCTCGAACGTTGCGCCGTCACGGGCATCCGCGAGGATCTCACCCATGTCTCGCCGAAATCCGGCAAGGCGGTGAGCCGCAAGGCGGCCGAGCCCTATCTCGATCGGCTCCTCAGCCTGCCGCCCTTTCTGAGCGAAGGCCAGGGCGCGCGCCGACCGGCGCCTGCCGAGATCGCTGCCGGCTTCGCGCTGACCGGTTTCTTCCTGCGCCGCGACCTCTATGAGCCGCGGGGCCTGCAGGAGCCGCCGGAGCGGGCGCGCCTGCTGGAACTGGCGGCGAGAATCCACGGCTGATTGCAGATTGCCGCAGCTTGATTCTTTGCACTTGCCCATGCGCCCCGGCATCGTCATGAGGAGTGATTCGTACCCTCCAGCCCTCATCCTGAGGAGCGATCGCAGATCGCGTCTCGAAGGATGCTCCAGTTGCCTCCTGAAGCATCCTTCGAGACGCCGCTTTGCGGCTCCTCAGGATGAGGGCTTAGAGAAGGTTAGGTCGGAAGGTCAGTAGAAGCATGGGCAAACCCGTCGAGCCGCCTCCGGAGGAGGAAGCCGAACGCGTCGATCTGAAGAGCGCGCTCGAAGAGCGTTATCTCGCCTATGCGCTGTCGACGATCATGCATCGCGCCTTGCCGGATGCGCGCGACGGGCTGAAGCCCGTCCATCGCCGCATCCTGCACGCCATGCGCCTGCTCCGGCTCGACCCCGGCCAGGTCCATAAGAAATGCGCCCGCATCGTCGGCGACGTCATCGGTAAGTTCCACCCGCATGGCGACCAGTCGGTCTATGACGCGCTGGTGCGTCTGGCGCAGGACTTCGCCCAGCGCTACCCGCTCGTCGACGGCCAGGGCAATTTCGGCAATATCGATGGCGATAACGCTGCCGCCTACCGCTATACCGAAGCGCGCATGACCGAGGTCGCGCGCCTCCTGCTCGACGGGATCGAGGAGGACGCGGTCGATTTCCGCGAGACCTATAATGGCGAGGACGAGGAGCCGATGGTGCTCCCCGCCGCCTTCCCGAACCTGCTCGCCAATGGCTCGCAGGGCATCGCGGTCGGCATGGCGACCTCGATTCCGCCGCACAATGCCGCCGAACTCTGCGATGCCGCGCTCTATCTGATCCAGCATCCGGACACGACGTCCGAGCAGTTGTTGACCTTCGTACCGGGCCCCGATTTCCCGACCGGCGGCATCATCGTCGAGTCGCGCTCCTCGATGGTCGAGACCTATCGCACCGGCCGCGGCGCCTTCCGCACCCGGGCGCGCTGGCATGTCGAGGACCAGGGCCGCGGCACCTGGTTCGTCGTGGTCACCGAGATTCCCTATGGAGTTTCGAAGGGCCGGCTGATCGAGAAGATCGCCGAATTGCTCAATGAGCGGAAGCTGCCACTGGTCGCGGACTTGCGCGACGAATCCGCGGAAGACATCCGCGTCGTCATCGAGCCGCGTGCGCGCAATGTCGACGCCAACCTGATGATGGAATCGCTGTTCAGGCTCTCCGAGCTGGAATCGCGCATTCCGATGAACATGAACGTGCTGACCGGCGGCGTGGTGCCGCGCGTGCTCAGCCTCGCCGAAGCGCTACGGGCCTGGCTCGACCATCGCCGGGAGGTCTTGCAGCGGCGCTCGCGTTTCCGCCTCGGCCAAATCGAGAAGCGCCTCGAAATCCTCGCCGGCCTGTTGATCGTCTATCTCGATCTCGACCGGGTGATCAAAATCATCCGCGAGGAGGACGAGCCGAAGATCGAGCTGATGAAGGCCTTCGAGCTCAACGAGGTGCAGGCCAACGCCATCCTCGACACACGCCTGCGCGCCCTGCGCAAGCTCGAGGAAATGCAGCTCAAGACCGAATTCGAGGAGCTGACCCAGGAGAAGGGCCAGATCGAGGGGCTGCTCGCCTCCGAGGCGCAGCAGTGGAAGACGATCTCCTGGGATATCCGCGAGGTGAAGAAGCTGTTCGGCCCGGAGACGGCGATCGGCAAGCGCCGCACGAGCTTCGCCGACATGCCCGACACCGCCGATATCGACCTGACCCAGGCCATGGTCGAGCGCGAGCCGGTGACGGTGGTGATCTCGAAGAAGGGCTGGATCCGGGCGCTGAAGGGCCATGTCCAGGACCTGTCGACCCTGTCCTTCAAGGGCGATGACGGCCTGCGCACAGCCTTCTTCAGCGAGACCACCGCCAAGATCCTGGTGATGGCGACCAATGGCAAGGTCTTCACGCTCGAAGCCTCGAAGCTGCCGGGCGGTCGCGGTTTCGGCGATCCGATCCGCCTGATGATCGAGCTGGAGGAGAGCGCCGAGATCGTCGCCGCCTTCCCGTACAGGGCCGGGCTGAAGCTCCTCGTCGCCACGACCGAGGGGCGCGGCTTCGTCGTCCCGACCGACGACGTCGTCGCCAACACCCGCAAGGGCAAGCAGGTGCTCAACGTCGATGCGCCGGTCGAGGCCATGCTCGTCGTGCCGGCCGAGGGCGACCATGTCGCGATCATCGGCCAGAACCGCAAGCTGCTCTGTTTCCCGCTGTCCGAGGTCGCGGAAATGGGCCGTGGCAAGGGCGTCAAGCTGCAGCGCTACAAGGATGGCGGCCTCTCGGACGCCAAGGTCTTCAAGCTGGAGGACGGGCTGACCTGGCTCGACACCTCCGGCCGGACCTGGACTGTGGCGCAGGCCGAGCTGCTCGAATGGCTCGGTCATCGCGCCGAAGCCGGCCGCCTGCCACCCAAGGGCTTCCCGAAGAACAACAAGTTCGGGGGATAACGGACAGCGTCATGCTCGGGCTTGGCCCGAGCATCCCAGGCCGGATGAGGTGCCGACCAGCGCTTTCCTGTCCGGAGTTTGTCGGGTCTGCGCTTCGCTTCGCCCGAGAATGACGCTGTTTCAATGGCTTACGCCAATCCGCTGAATCAGTCCGCCAGCGCCTTGAATCGGCGCCTCAGCGGATCTCCGGCCCGATCACGCCGACCTCGAAGCCGAGCGTCACCTTGTCGGTGACGGCCCATTGCACGCCGGCGCGCGCTTCCGGCCTGACGGCGATATCGGAGCGCGAGAACGGCGTCGAGAACGCGGTCGCGCCATAGCGGAAGGTCTCGTTGGCGGCCGACATGCCGACGGTGGTGTAGAGCAGCACGTCGGGCGTCGCGAACACGCCGGCCTTGAGCTGGAATGCGCCGGCGATGTCGCGGGTATAGCTCGCCTGGTTGAAGCCCGGGTTGTTGTAGCCGCCAAAGCTCGGCGCGAAGTCGAGCACCCCGGCGATGCCGTAGACGAAATCGCCGTCGCGCCACATCTTGCCGCCCTCCAGCCCGATCACCGGGCCGGCCGAGGTGCCGAAATGCTTCGAGCTGGTCACCTGGAAGCCGCTGGAGATGCGGGCATAGGAGCCTTCCCATTTGACGCCGCCGGGCGACAGGGTCGGCTGCGACCAGGCAAAGGAGGGCAGCATGCCGAAGCCGGAGAGCGGCAGGAAAGCCTGCGCCTTCGCCGGGGCGCCTGTGGCCATCAGCGCGGCCAGGGCCGCGCCGGCTGAAAGAAGTCTCATGCGTGCGGTGCCCGCGGCCTGGATCATGCTCATGGCATAGCAGGTGAGGGCGGGATTGTCGCGCTTTTGTGGCACGCGACCGAACCGTCAGCTTAGCTTGGTCTTGAGTCGCAGGAAACGCATCGTCCGCTCGGCGGTCGCGGTATCGAGTTCCTCATAGGCCTTGAGGTCGTCCTCGATGTCCTTGGCTTTGAAGTAGAGCCGGCGCCCGCGCAAGGTGAGGATGGCGTGGAAGCTGTCCTTGCCGAGCCCGAGCATGCGCGCCACCACGGCGATGCCGCTGACATCGCGCTGCATCAGCACCCGCAGGGCCTGCTCGTTGGTGATCTCGGCGCTGATCGCGATCACCTGGGCCAGGTGGAAGGCCCGGTCTTCCTCCGCCAGCATGTCGACGATCTCGTCGAGGCTGCGCTCGCCAGCCTGCAGATCGGCGATCAGCAACCGGACTTCCCGGCGTTGCTGGCGCGCCTGCCGGGCCATTGCGGCAGTCTGCTGCGAGCCGGTCTCTGCGCCTGGGCCCGACATCTGCTCGACGATGCGCAGCACACGCTCGGCCCGCTGCGGCGACAGGTCCGAGCGGCGCGACAGCGCCTCGCCCACCGCGGCATCATCACCGCCGCGCTGCAGCAGCCGGTCGAAGCCGCGATCGGAGAATTGCGCGCCCTCATTGCCGGAGACGGTGCGCAGCACCGTATTGTCGCCGCGCTCGACCAGGATGTCCGTGACCCCCTCGGACAGGCGGGCGCGTTCCGCGATGGCGACGAGGTGCGCCTGGGACTGGCTGATCGCGATGGCGGCGAGGTCCGTATCGGTCAGGACCGGCGAGAGCTTGAGCACGAGCCGGGCGACGCCGGCATCGGCATCGTTCGCCAGCGAGACCGCGACACGATGCGGCAGCGTCTGCGTGGCGGCGACGTTGTCGGCGTATTCACGCCGGCCCTCCGTATCGAGATGGGGCAGCGAGCGCAGTGCGATCTCGCCGTAATGCTCCTGTGCCACTTCGCTCGGATCGGAATCGAGCAGGAACAGATCGGTCACCGCATTGAGCAGCTTGCGCCGGGAGTCGGACGACATGTCCGCCGGCATGCGGGTCAAAGTGTTGAGCATCGGCGCGACTTCCGGCGGGCATCACGTTTGCGGTAATCGCCGGACATTACCCTGCGCCATTTGATTTAGTCTTAAGCCGGCCGACGAATCGCCAGTACTTTCAGTGCAAATAAGTATTTTATAGATTGCATAATCTCAATCATGCAACCTGTAGTATTTTCTGCGACCGCCGCTGCGGAACTTCGCCCTCCGCATCACGTTGGCAGATCGCCGCCCTTTTGCGGCCATCGAGCCAACCGACGATGCGGAGCATGATGACAAGCCGACCCGACGCGCAAAGCCCCTCCTTCGTCGACGAGCCGAGACCTGCAGCGGCCGGATTGTCACGCCGCGCGCTGCTGGCCGCCTTGGGCTCGGTCGGGCTCGCCACGCCCCTCTACGCCCAGGACGGCCGTCCGCCGGTCGCCGCGCCGCCCGCCGAGCCACGGCGCGGCACGTTCGGCTATGAGGATGTCGTCCGCCAGGCTCGCGAACTCGCGGCCCGGCCCTTCGACACGAGCGCGCCGGCCATTCCCGAAGCGCTGAAATCGCTGAGCTATGACAGCTATCGCGAGATCCGCTTCCGCCGGGACAAGGCGCTCTGGCAGGATGGCGGCTCGGATTACCGCCTCCACCTGTTCCATCTCGGCTTCCTGCACGACAAGCCGGTGCCGATCCATGTGATCAGCGACGGCAATGCGATTCCGCTGCCCTTCAACATGGCGCTGTTCGAATACGGCAAGGCCCAGGTTCCGCAGAAGCTGCCGGTCTCGCTCGGCTTCGCGGGCTTTGCCGTCACGACGACGCTGAACGACCTGAAGGTGCAGGACGAGGTGATCTCGTTCCTCGGCGCCAGCTATTTCCGCTTCCTCGGACGCGGCCATCGCTATGGCCTCTCTGCCCGCTCGCTCGCTCTCGATGTCGGCGGCGAGCAGGCCGAGGAGTTTCCGTTCTTCCGCGCGCTCTGGCTGGACAAGCCGCAGCCCGACAGCGTCGACCTCGTCATCTACGCCCTGCTGGATTCGCCCTCCGTCAGCGGCGCCTTCCGCTATGTCGTCACCCCCGGCCAGCAGACCAGCGTTGCCGTCACGGCCACGATCGTGCCGCGCCGGACGATCGAGCGGATCGGCATCGCGCCGCTGACCTCGATGTTCCTTGCCGGCGAGGGGGATCGCGAGCAACGCACCGATTTCCGGCCCGAGGTCCACGATTCCGACGGGCTGATGCTGAGGACCGGCGCCGGCGAATGGATCTGGCGGCCGATCCGCAATCCGCAGGCGCTGACGATCTCGTCCTTCCATGACCGCAACCCGCGCGGCTTCGGCCTGATCCAGCGCGACCGCGAATTCGGCCACTATCAGGACCTGGAGGCGCACTATCACGCGCGCCCCGGCTACTGGGTCGAGCCATCGGGCGACTGGGGCGAGGGCCGCGTCGACCTGATCGAGATACCGACGCAGGGCGAGGAATTCGACAACATCGTCTGTTGCTGGACGCCGAAGACGCCCTTGCCGAACGGCCAGCCGACCGAGCTGAATTATCGCATCACCACGGTGTCGACGACCGAGACCCTGCACGCCATGGCGCAGGTGCAAAGCAGCATCGCCGCCCGCGAAGAGGTCGACGCGGCGGCGGGGCTGGCGAAGCGGCGCTTCATCGTCGACTTCAACGCCGGCGACCTGGAGTACTACCTCTCCGATCCCAAGCGCGTAGCGGTGGTCGCGACGGTGTCGACCGGCACCGTTGCCAGAGCGACGATTGATCCGAACTTCGCCGCGAAGGGCTTCCGCGTCATCGTCGATGTCACGCTCAGGCCGGGCGAGAGCACCGATCTGCGCGTTTTCCTGCGAACCGCCAGGGCGACGCTCAGCGAGACCTGGACGATGTCCTGGACCGCGCCGGCTGCGTGAAAATCCTACGGCGTCGGGAAGAAGCCGCTCGGCAGGTTGCCTGGACGTGTGGTCGACTCGACCCGCACCGGCTCGCGCGCGCCCGAGCCATAGCCCCTGTCGAAGGCGGTGCCGTCCTGCTCGTTGCAGGTCGGGCGCTGCGGGTTCTTGGCGATCGCGGCTGATTTCGGGAAGGCGGTGTTGTCGACGGCATCGGTGGTCGGCTGGCCGATATCGATGCGCGAGGTCACCATTGCGACCGTCGGCTTGGCGGTGGGCGTGGTCCAGCCGAGCGTGCCATGCCAGATGATGTGCCAGCCGATCCGCGCCAGATGATGCACCGTCGAGCCGCGTTCCCGCGCGACGAAATAGGCGATGAAGCCTTCGTCGCGCCGGGCCGTGTGCAGGAAGTTCGGCGCCGGCACCTTGCTGTTGGTCTGGCGCAGGGGGAATGGGTTGTTGGGATGGTCGCCGAGCTTGTAGGTCACCAGGAAGCCCTTGGTGCTGGTGGTCTGGTCGGTAATGACCTGGTTGCTTGGATCGAAGATCATCTCGTCGACGGTCGGCAGGTCGCCGTCGCCGTCCAGTGACGGGTTGGTGCCGAAGGCGGATTTGAGGTTGACGACGATGCTGCCCTCATTGGCCATCCGCCCGGCATAATGCGCCTCGTAGACCACGATATCGGCGACCAGGATCATCCCGAACTCCCAGTTGGTCATCAGGTCGATCTTGTCCTGCCGGTTGGCCGGATCGCCCGACATCAGCACGCTGCCGGTGCAGGTGATCATCGGGCCGGTATGGCCGGGATGCCCGGCCGCCTCATCGGCCGCGGCGCGCCGCACCTTGGTCGTGCAATGCAGCAATGCGTGCTCGGTGCCGACATGGATGTCGGTGCGCGAGCCGCCCTTGTTGGCGGTGATCGTGGCGGTGCCGGAAGCGATCGCGACAACCATGGCTTCTCCTGCGGCTATCCGACTGTCTGATGTCTTCAGGGGCCCAGCGCGTCGATCTAGCGAACCGCTGCGCTATGCGTGCGGGCCTTGGCGGCTTCGGCGCGCCGGTTGAGGACGCTTACCGCGATGATCGCGCGCTCCAGTGCCGCCATGGTCAGCGGCCCGACGATGGCGTCGGCGACGAGCCCGTTGGCGGTCTGGAAGCTGCGCACGCGGTTCGCCGTCTCCGGGCCGAAGATCCCGTCGGGCAAAGTGCGGCCCTGGCCGGTCGAGTTCGGCATCGCCATGCCGAGGTCGATCAAAGCGAGCTGGATAATGGCGACGGCCTCGCCACGCTCGCCCTGTTTCAGCGGCGGCGCGTTCTCGGCGGCCTTCCTGAGTCGATCATTCTTCGAAAAGCGCGGCGAGCTGAGCGGCATGGTCTTCGATCCTGCCCGTCCCCCATGACCCAAGGTTAGTTCGGGCTCGAAGGAGGGGTCAAGGACCTCGCAAGGTTCTCTCTGCTTACGCCGCCGGTAGGCAGGCCGGCCCGAGCGGCTCGAAGCTCTTATAGGTCAGGATGAACTCCTGATGGCCGAGCTCTTCCGACTTGGTTCGCCCGCCCTGCGCCAGCGAGACGACGAGGTCGCGGATCTCCGTGCCGACCTCGTCGAGACCAGCCCGGCCTTCGAGGATGCGGCCGGCATCGACATCCATGTCGTCGCTCATCCGGCGATAGGTCTCCGGATTGGCGCAGATCTTCACCACCGGCGAGATCGCCGAGCCGACCACCGAGCCGCGGCCGGTAACGAAGAGCACGCAATGCGCGCCGCAGGCGATCAGTTCGGCGATTTCGGCATTGTCGTTGATATTGGGGAAGCCGAAGCGGACCTCGCCGTCCGGCACCACGTCGAGCAGATAGAGCCCGCCCCGCGGCGGCACGTCGCCCGGCTTCAGCAGGCCGGAAATCGGGGAGGCGCCGGACTTGGCATAGGCGCCCATCGATTTCTCCTCGATGGTTGAGAGCCCGCCCTCGGCATTGCCGGCGGCGAAGGAGCCGTAGCCGAGCGTCGCATAATAGCGCGCAGCCTTGGCCACCGATTTCTCCAGCTCGACGCCGAGCTCGGGCGTAATCGCGCGTGCGGCCATGATGTGCTCGCAGCCGATCAACTCGCCGGTCTCCTCGAAGATGCAGGATGCGCCCTCGGCGATGAGCTGGTCGAAGGCGCGGCCCGCCGCCGGGTTGCCGGTGATGCCGGACGTCCCGTCGGAGCCGCCGCAGACGGTGCCGATCACCAGTTCGCTGACCTGCATCGGCACGGTCTCGGCGGCATCGAGCGCGATGCGCTGCTCCTCGACCCAGGCGCGGCCTTCCTTGATCGAGGCGCGCGTGCCGCCGGTGCCCTGGATCACGATGGTCTTCACCGGCCGGCCGGTCGCCCGTACCAGCCGCTCCAGCGCGTATTTGTTGAAGCTCTCGCAGCCGAGCGAGACCAGCAGCACCGCCCCGACATTGGGATGGGTGCAGAGCTGCTCCATCATCTTCTCGGCGTAAGGGTTGGGGTAGCAGCCCGGAAAGCCGATGGCGTGGACCTCGTGCTCGCGCCAGGGCAGGGCGATCTCGCGCGCGACATGGTGGGCGCATTCGACCAGATAGGCGACGGCGACGACGTTGCGGATGCCCTTGCGGCCGTCGCTGCGGAGATAGCCTTGAAGCTCGCTCATTGCGCCGCTCCCGCCTTGCGCTCGTCTTCGAGATGATAGGTCGGCGTGTAGTCGCTCTTCATGTTCTGGACATGGACGTGGCTGCCGGCGGCGATGGCGATCGTCGCCACGCCGATCGGCGCGCCGTATTTCAGGATCTTCTCGCCGGGCGCGATGGCGCGCCGGGCGATCTTGTGGGCGAGCGCGATGTCGCGGTCGATCACCGCCTGACCGGTTCCGGTCTCGATGGGCTCGCCCGCCGGCAGGCGGGTGCGCGCGACGAAGACGTTGTCGCGCGGGTCGAGCAGGATCAGGCGGGGATCGTGCTGGGACATCAGAACTTGCCGAACTGGAGATAGGCCTGCTGCGGGTCGGTGCCGGCGAGGATCGCGGTGCGGACCTTGTTCTCCGCCGAGATCGCGGTCTCGGATTTCTCCAGGACTTCCTCGATGATCTCGACCGGGATACGGACGACGCCGTCGCGGTCGGCGAGGATGTAGTCGCCCGGCCGGATCCAGACCTCGCCGATCTTGATCGGCTCGTCGACCGCCTTGGGCAACCAGAAGCCGACGATATCGCGCGGCGTATAGGCCTTGAAATAGGCCTGGAAGCCCATCTCGACCATGAATTCGGTGTCGCGCGAGAGGCCGTCGATGACGCAGCCGCGCACGCCCTTGTTCTTCAGCGTCTCGGCCGAGAGCTCGCCCATCAGCGCGACCTCCTCGGTGTTGGGCTGGCAGACCCAGACATGGCCGGGCTTGGCGGCCGACAGCAGGCCGGTCCAGCCGAGCAGGGTCTCGTGCGCGTCGAATTCGCCGGTCTTGCCCTCGACCGTGAAGGCCGGGCCGGCGAGCTTCACCCCGGGCAGCAGCGGGCGCAGCGCCGGCGGCAGGGTGAAGTCCTTCAGGCCCATCGCCCGCATCGTGTCGTGAATGATGCCAGTATAGCAGCGTTCGAGGCGCTCGGTCAGCGTATCCGTCATGTTTCCTCCGGTGCGGCCGCTCCAGCGGCCTTGCCGGCACCTTGCGCAGAGGCCGGCTCAGGGGGCAAGTGCGGATTCTGCAGCGCTGGCGTGCGTATTAAACGATTTAAATTGCAATTCTCGTCATGCTCGGGCTTGACCCGAGCATCTCCTGCCGGACGGGGCTGGATTGGTGCCTTCTCGTCCCGAGATTCTCGGGTCTGCGCTTCGCTCCGCCCGAGAATGACGTGCCGCAGCGTCAGCCCACCCGTTCCCAACCCTGCGGCATCAATCGCTCCTGCGGCAGGAAGCGCGCCTTGTAGGCCATCTTCGGCGAGCCTTCGACCCAGTAGCCGAGATAGACGTAAGGCAGGCCGAGCTTACGGGCGCGCTCGACGTGCTCCAGCACCATGAAGGTGCCGAGCGAGCGCGCCTCGAGCTCGGGGTCATAGACCGAATAGACCATGGAGAGCCCGTCGCTCAGCCGGTCGGTCAGGGCAAAGGCGAAGAGGTCGCCCTGGCCGCGCCCGGTGAAGCCGCTGTCGGGGCTGCGTCGGCGATATTCGATCAGGCTGGTCTCGACATGGGTGTCCTCGACCATCATCGCGAAGTCGAGCGCCGACATCGTCGCCATGCCGCCTTCCGGGTGGCGATCGTCGAGATAGCCGCGGAACAGCGAATAATGCTCCGAGCGCGGCTGCGGCGGCAGCGCTTCGCCGATCAGGTCGCTGTTGCGCGCGAGGATCTTGCGGAAGGTCCGCGACGGCCGGAAATCAGCGACGACGATCCTGACCGAGACGCAGGCCCGGCAGGTCTCGCAGGCCGGCCGGTAGGCGATGCTCTGCGAGCGCCGGAAGCCGCCTTGCGAGAGCACGTCGTTAAGGTCGCGCGCCCGCGCACCGACGAGGTGCGTGAACACCTTGCGCTCCTCGCGGCCCGGCAGATAGGGGCAGGGCGTCGGCGAGGTCAGGTAGAATTGCGGGGCATCCCGCAAGGGACGTGTCACGTCGAAGCGACTCCGGAACCGCCGAATTCAACCTGAGTTTAGCAGTCGGCGCGGCGGCAACAAGCGGCAAGCCTGCGGCTGCCTCACCACATGGGATAACCCTCGCGCCAGTGCTAGTCTGCGCGCGAGCGATAGCCGGGAAGCCCCCGGAAACAGGGGGATCAGATGCAGACCGAGACGGTCGCGTTGACCCGTGAGAAGGAAACGCTGCTGATCACGCTCTGGGCCAAGGCCGGCGAGAGCCTCTTGCCCGATTCCCTGCTCAAGGATCGCTTCGCGGCTGAGGCTGCAGCCCGCATCGACTATGATTTCGCCAGGCTCAAGGTCGACCGCGACCTGATGGTCGGCCTCGCCATGCGCGCTCACACGCTCGATGGCTGGACGCGCGAGTTTCTCGGGAACAATCGCGATGCGATCGTGCTGCATCTCGGTTGCGGGCTCGACAGTCGTGTTTTCCGGATCGAGCCGCCCGCGGACGTCTCCTGGTATGACATCGATTATCCCGAGGTCATCGCGCTCAGGCGAAAGCTCTATCCGGCGCGCGACGATTATCACCTGATCGGCTCGTCCGTGACCGAGCCGGGCTGGCTCGATGCGGTGCCGCAGGATCGTCCGGCGATGATCGTAGCCGAGGGGCTGCTCCCCTATCTGCCGGAAGAGGAGGTGGCGCTGCTGCTGCAGCGGCTGGTGCGGCATTGCCGGAGCGGCGAGATCGTCTTCGACGCCTACAGCCCGCTCGGCCTGAAGCTGATCGCGCTGCAGCCCTCGATCAAGGCGACTGGCGCGGTGCTGCACTGGGCGCTCGACGATCCCGCCGAGCTGGAGCGGCAGGTGCCGGGGCTCGAACTGGTCACCGAGCTGACGGCCTACGATCCCGATGGCTACGACCCGGCCCAGATCGCCCGGATGTCCTGGCCGGCGCGCTTTGCGATGCAGTTCTTCTCGCTGATCCCGCCGCTGGCGCGGATTGGCGTCCTGCTGCGCTATCGCTTTTGATCGCAAGGAACCGCGCCGTCTTTCCGGGGCAGGCCGCAGGCCTGAGCCCGGAATCCAGAACTGATGCCTTGGCCGTCAAGGCGCGGCAGCCGTAGCACAATCGTGAGAATCGACGTCGGTTCTGGGTTCCGGGCTCTTCGCTGCGCGAAGCCCCGGAAAGACGCCTCGGATCGGCGGGAAACCTCAGGCCCGCACCACCACGAGCCCGGTCAGGATGTCGTGGCCGAGGCGCCGGTCCTCGCGCACCAGCCCGCAGGCGATGTCGAGGAACCAGAGGCCGACCGTGCCGGCCGCGACATAGAAGAACAGCGCGTGCACGGCGGCTGCGAGCGCGTCCGGCCGCCCGCCCGAGGCGGTCTCGACCTTGAGGCCGGCCATGCGCATGCCGAGCGTCGCCTGCTTGCGCCCGCCGATGGTGATGGCGGCATAGCCGAGCGCGACGGCGATCGTCGCTCCGCCCATCAGCAGCCAGGTCAGGCCGAAGGTGAGGATGCCCAGGATCGCGAGCAGGAACCAGACGATGCTGCCCAGGATGAACAGGACGACGACGTCGCCGATCCAGGCGAACAGGCGCGAGCCGAGCACGCCACGCGTATCCTGCAGCGGCCGGTCCTCCAGCGCTACGATCGGCGGCTGGCGATAGGACGGGTTCGACATCTCTGGTTTCCAATCTCCTGCGGGCGAAGGTGCCCGCTGACCGATAATGTTTGATCAGCCTTCCGGTTCCGCAAGTCCGTTCGTGAGAAACAGCGCCGTTTGGTGCCAAGGCGCCGAGCGTGGCTGATAACAAACCTTGCTAAAGTTTGTGGCCGATCCCACACTTGATCGATCGGAGATTGGCCATGAACATCAATGTATCGCTGCCTGAGGAGCTGCTTCGCTTCATCAAGGCCAAGGTGGAAACCGGGCGCTATACCTCCTCCAGTGAAGTCGTGCGGGAGGCGCTCCGCCTGCTCGAGAAACAGGATGAGCAGGAAGCCGAGAAGCTCCGCTGGTTGCAGCAGGCCTGGAAAGATGGCGTTGCTAATGGGGATGGCAGTGAGCTTGATCTGGCGGCCATCAAGGCCGAAGGCCGCCGGCGGCTGGGTGTGAAAGCCTAAAAGCGCATGGGCTTCGTCCACTACACCGATCGGGCGAAGCAGGACCTCCTCGACATCTGGCTATGGATTGCACGTGACAGCGCGACGGTTGCCGATGCGGTTCTCGATCGCATCGAGCAGCGCGCAGCAACATTATCCCACCATCCCGAGATCGGCATGGCCCGCCCGGAGATCGGCGAGGGCGCTCGCGGTCTCGTCAGCGAGCGGTGGCTCGTCCTCGATCGTCTGGTCGATGGCGGCGTCCAGATCGTCCGCATCGTCGACGGTGCGCGTGATTTCGGACGCCTCGGCTGGCCGACGAGCTGAGCCGTGGATCAGCCAGCTGGTTCCGCAAGGCCGCGCGGATAGATCCGGCGTGGCGCGAAGCCTTCCTGGCGTAGCGCCTCCTCGATCGCGGCGGTGTGCGCCTCGTCGCGGGTCTCGATGGTGACGTCGAGCATCACGCCCTTGGCCGGCACGTCGAGGAAAAGCCGGCCATGGCTGACTTCGAGGATGTTGGCGCCGAGCGTGCCGAACAGGCTCGCCACCTTGCCGAGCAGGCCGGGTCGGTCGCTAGCGGTGAGGCGGAAGGCGGCGATGCGCTGCTCGCGCTCGAGTTCGCGCACCATGATCGCCGCGAGCAGTCGCGCATCGATATTGCCGCCGGACAGCACGAGCCCGACCTTGCGGCCGCGATAGCGTTCCGGCTGCCTCAGCATGGCCGCGAGCCCGGCCGCACCGGCGCCCTCGGCCAGCGTGTGTTGCAGCGTCGCGCAGGCGTTGACGGCGCGCTCGATCAGGTCCTCGCCGACCAGCACGATGTCGGAGACCAGCTCCTTCACCACCGGCAAGGTCTGCGTGCCGACGGTCTTGACCGCGATGCCCTCGGCCAGCGTCGCCCCGCCGATCGGCATTTGCGCGCCATGCACGGCATTGTGGAAGGAGGGGTAGAGCGCCGCCTCAACGCCGATCATCTCGATCGACGGCTTCAGCGCCTTGGCGGCGATGGCGTTGCCGGCCATCAGCCCGCCGCCGCCGAGCGGAATCAGCAGCGCGTCGAGCTCGGGCGCCTCGCGCAGCATTTCCAGCGCGACGGTGCCCTGGCCGGCCATCACCGCCGCGTCGTCGTAGGGATGGACGAAGACCAGGCCTTTCTCCACCGCAATCTCGCGCGCCTTCTGCGCCGATTCGTACAGCGTCTCGCCGAACAGCACGACCTCGGCACCATGGGCGCGGGTGTTCTCCACTTTCACCAGTGGCGTGGTCTCCGGCATCACGATCGTCGCCGGGATGCCGAAGCGCCTGGCGTGATAGGCGACCGCCTGGGCATGGTTGCCGGCCGACATGGCGATGACGCCGCGGCGCTTCTCGTCGTCGGTGAGGCTCAGCAGCTTGTTGACCGCGCCGCGCTCCTTGAAGGAAGCGGTCGCCTGCATGTTCTCGTGCTTGACGAAGATTTCTGCGCCCGTCAGCGCCGACAGGCGCGGCGCCGGCATCAGCGGTGTCTTCAGCACATGGCCTGCGATGGTCTGCGCAGCCGCCTCGATATCGGCGAAGCTGATCGCGAAGCCGCTGCCCATCCGTCACCCCGTTGTCAGATTCAGACCTGGCGCGGCGTCAGCGCACCGTCGCCGAAGAAGCCGCCGGGGCGCAGGATTAGCGTCACGGCGAGCAAGCTATAGACTGCGATGTCGCGCTGTTCGAGCGGCATCGTCGCCGACCACAGCACCTCGAAGGCGGCGATGACGAGCCCGCCGAGACAGGCGCCGGGCACCGAGCCGATGCCGCCGAGCACGGCGGCGACCAGCGCCTTGAGGCCAAGGGTGAAGCCGCCGGAAAAGCCCATGCCGCCATAGATCACCGTGACGATGACGCCGGCCGCGCCGCAGATCGCGCAGGCGATGATCAGCGCCCGGTCGTGCACGGCGCCGGGGTCGACCCCGAACAGGGAGGCGGTCCTGGCATCGTCGGAGACCGCGCGCCAGGCCCGGCCATAGGCCGAGCGGGCGAGATAGAGAATGAGGCAGGTCGCGGCGCTGAAGCCTAAGCCCGCCATGGCGAGCGAGACCGGCGTCGCCGTGACTATGAACTGCTCGGCCCGCGCCAGCGCCACCGGCTCGTTGAACACCGGCGGCAGCCAGCGCAGTTCGGGACCCTGGGCCAGGCGCAGATATTCCGAGAGCGCGATGGCGAGCCCGATCGTCGCGATCAGCACCTGCTGGCCATTGCTCTTGTCGAGATGGCGCAGCACGAAGCGTCCCATGGCGAAGCCGTGGAAAGCTGCGACCGTGATCGCGACGGCGAAGGCGATGAACAGGCCCGAGACCGGCGTCGAGACCGCGAGCGACAGCGTCAGCGCTACGCCGACCACGGCGGCCAGCGCACCCAGTGCCGAGAACTCGCCAAAGGTCAGGATAATGCGGCCGTTGAGCCCGTAGATCAGTGCATAGGCGCTGGCGAGCAGTGCGTAGATCGCGGCCGAGGGCAGGGCGGCGAGCCCCTGCTGCAGGCCATAGGCGAGGCCGGGCGAGAGGCTGATCAGGTCAGCGCCGGGCGACATGCCGGGATCGACCGGCGGCTCCGCCTTGTATTCGAGATAGAAGCGCCGCAGCAGCAGGAAGCTCGCATCCGTCATCGGCACGCCGTCCGAGGCCAGACCCGCCAGCGCACCGCGCTGCAATGTGGTGCCTTCGCCGGCGAAGACGCAGTCGATCGTGCGCCGGCGCGGCTGGGCATCCGGCGCCTGCGCCCGGTAGCTGATGCGCAGGATGTCGGCACGGGGCCCGGTTCCGGTGCCCTCGATGGTGATGACGGCGTCCGTCGGGTTCAGCGCCGGGATCGCGAGGCGGCAGGCGCGGATCTGATCGGTGTCGAAACGCCCGCAGCCAGCGAGCGCGAGGCAGAGCAGAATCGACGTGAGCAGGGCGCGCATCGCGGCGCACGCTAGCCTGCTTCACGACAGGGCGGAACAGCGCTCGTGCATGGCGTCATGCTCGGATTTGATCCGGGCATCTCTTTCAGGAACTTCCCGGGTCTCCGCTTCGCTTCGCCCAACAATGACGGCCTTTGCTCAGCCGCGTTCCTTCAGCATCTTCGCCACCCGTGGCGCGAAATAGGTCAGCACGCCATCGGCGCCGGCGCGCTTGAAGGCGAGCAGGCTCTCCAGCATCGCCTTGTCGCCATCGAGCCAGCCGTTGTTGGCTGCCGCCATGATCATCGCGTACTCGCCGGAGACCTGGTAGGCGAAGGTCGGCACGCGGAAGGTGTCCTTCACGCGCGCGATCACGTCGAGATAGGGCAGGCCGGGCTTGACCATCACCATGTCCGCGCCCTCTTCGAGGTCGAGCGCGACCTCGGCGATCGCCTCGTCGGTGTTGGCCGGGTCCATCTGGTAGGTGCGCTTGTCGCCGATCAACGTGGCGTTGGTGCCGATCGCGTCGCGGAACGGGCCGTAATAGGCCGAGGCGTACTTGGCCGAATAGGCCATGATCTGCACGTCCTCATGGCCGTCGGCATCGAGCGCGGCGCGGATCGCGCCGACGCGTCCGTCCATCATGTCGGACGGCGCGATCACGTCGGCGCCGGCCTCAGCCAGGGCCAGAGCCTGCCGGACGAGGATGCCGACGCTCGGGTCGTTCAGGATTGTCTCGCCGTCCATCACGCCGTCATGGCCGTGCGAGGTATAGGGGTCGAGCGCCGCATCGCAGATGATGCCGATCTCCGGCACCGCCGCCTTGATCGCGCGAACCGCGCGGCACATCAGGTTGCGGCTGTTGAGCGCCTCCGAGCCGGTCTCGTCGCGCAGGGCGCGGTCGACATAAGGGAAGGGCGCGATCGCCGGGACGCCGAGCCTGGCCGCAGCTTCAGCCTGGCGCACGGCCTCGTCGATGTTGAGCCGGTCGACGCCCGGCATCCAGGCGACCGGCGAGACGGCTTCCGCGGAATCGATCAGGAAGATCGGCCAGATCAGGTCGTCGGTGGTCAGGCGGTTCTCGCGCACCAGCCGGCGCGACCATTCGGCCTTGCGGTTGCGGCGCATGCGCCGGGTCAGGCCGAGCGCGTCCGTCATCGCGGCCGCAGCCTCTGCCTTCCGCTCCTGCGGAGCAGGGAAGGGGCGCACAACCTTGGATGCCATCAACGCCTCCGCTTCGAACGCGATACTTGCTTGCCGGCGATGCTTTAACACATCGGAACGATTCCAAAACAGTCGCGATGGTCGCAGCCGGCGAGAGCAGGCCAGAGCGGCGCAAGCCTGCGCGCGTGTGATTTGATGAAGGTTGCGCGATGCGAACGGAGCTTGTTGCTTTCACCATGTTGGCCGGAATGCTTGTCGCAACGGCCTCGCAAGCCGAGGTGACGCGTCGCGATGCGATCGAGGCGCAAACGGCGAGCGCGCTCGCCTCCGCCGACTATGCCGAGCGCCATTGCCCGTCTTTGCGCCTCGGCCAGGACAGGCTCGAGAAGAATCTGCGCGAGATCAAAGGCACGCTCGCCGGGCTGCGCGCCACCGAAAGCTATGCCGAGCAGGTCGCGGCGCTGCGCTCGGTCGAGCAGAGCCATGGCCCGGCGATGGTCTGCGTGGTCCTGCCCAAGGCCCATGGCGGCTATGGCCGGGGCATCGTCATCGTGCGCTGAGCCCCGGACGGGGCAGAGCCGGCGCTCGCGTTGACAAGCCGGGTCCCGCCTTCCAGAACCGCCTCAAGCATCGGTTTGAGGCGGGCATGACGCAGGATCAGGACATCATCTGTGAACGGCGCGGCAGCGCCGGCTTCGTCCTGCTCAACCGGCCGAAGGCGCTGAATGCGCTCAATCTTCCCATGGTCCGCGAGCTGGCCAAGGCGCTCGACATCTGGGAGCACGATCCCGCCGTGACGCGCATCGTCGTCACTGGCGCCGGCGAGAAGGCCTTTTGCGCCGGTGGCGACATCCGCAGCCTGCACGATCTCGGCAAGGCCGGTCAGTATGACGAGATGCTCGCCTTCTGGCGCGAGGAATACATCCTCAATGCCCGTATCCAGAGCTACCCCAAGCCCTATGTCGCGCTGGTCGACGGCATCGTCATGGGCGGCGGCGTCGGGCTCTCGCTGCATGGCAGCCACCGCGTCGCCGGCGAGCGCTGGCTCTTCGCCATGCCGGAGGTGGGCATCGGCTTCTTCCCGGATGTCGGCGCGACCTACGCCTTGCCGCGGCTGCCCGATCACGCCGGCAGCTATCTCGCTTTGACCGGAGACCGTGTCGGTCAGGCCGATGCGCTTGCGCTCGGTCTTGCGACGCATGCGGCTCCCTCAACGCGCATGGCCGAGCTCGCGGAAGCGCTGACCGGCGCCGAGCCGGTCGATGCGGTGCTCGCCCGTTTCGCTATCGATCCCGGACCGGGCAAGCTCGCGCCGGAGCGCGCGACGATCGCGCATTGCTTCGGGGCGACGACGTTGCCGGACGTGCTCGGCCGGCTCGACGCCAAGGCGGCCGCCGGCGACGCTTTCGCCGCCAAGGCGCTCGCTACCATCCGCGCGAAGTCGCCGACCAGCGTCGCCATCGCCTTCGAACAGATGCGCCGCGGCGCCTCGCTCGGCTTCGCCGAGGCGATGCAGCTCGAATTCCGCATCGTCTCGCGCATCACGCACGGCCATGACTTCTATGAGGGCGTGCGCGCCGTGGTGATCGACAAGGACCAGGCGCCGAGCTGGCGGCCGCAGAGGCTTGAGGAACTCGATTCGGCGGCGGTCGCGGCCTATTTCGCGCCGCTCGGCGAGACCGAACTCGTGTTGGACCGCTGAGATGGCGATATCGCGCGACGGCGAGGTCCTGCGCGGCCCGGCTCAAGGGGGCGAGACCAAGAAGCGCGGCATACGCTGGCGGCTGATGCTGGTCTGGCTGCTGCGCCTGCTCTCGGTGATCTGGATCGGCAAGGGTCTGATGCACTGGGCGACGATCCTCGGCCTCGGGCTGGTCCTCGAGCCCGGCCCCGCCTTCGAGACGCGCCCGCTGACCTTCCAGGCGATCACGGTCTATTTCGCGGTCTTCGATCTCGTCGCCGGCGTCGGCCTCTGGCTGACCGCGACCTGGGGCGGCGTGCTCTGGCTGCTCGCCGCCGTCAGCCAGCTCCTGCTCGGCTTCTTCTTCCCGCGCTGGCTGACGGTTTCGCCGGCCTTGATCGGGACCTATGTCGCGCTGATGCTGACCTATTTCCTCGCTACCTGGGCGGCGGAAAATCAGGAATCCTGAGGCGATGCGCCTGCCTCGAATACGCTGGTCCGTGGTAAGAATCGCTTTAGCTTAAGAGACTTGCGGTTCATTTTGGATTCACCCAAATGCGTAAATCCCTGATTCATCCTGATATTTAAACTCGTTTTCATCCGGCCCGCCTATGGTGTCTCTCAGAAGCGGACCGGGAGACAATCCTGGCCGGTAATCAACAGGCGGGATATTACCATGAAGAGCAATGTAAAGACTGTTGATCCAGTCGCGTCCGACGAGGTTCAGCTCAAGGTGAAGCCGCTTTACCTTGAGTCCCTCACCTTGGTCGAGCGGCTGCATCGCCGACTGCTCGACGTGATCAAGGACGAGTTCGAGCGCCGCAACCGCGACGACGTCAACAGCGTGCAGGCGCTGCTCCTCTACAATATCGGCGACGCCGAGCTCTCGGCCAGCGAGCTGCGCACCCGCGGCTACTACCTCGGCTCGAACGTCTCCTACAACGTCAAGAAGCTGGTCGAGCTCGGCTTCCTGCATCATGCCCGTTCGCGGATCGACCGTCGCTCGGTGCGCATCAGCTTGACCGACAAGGGCCGCGAGGTGCACCACATCGTCAAGGGCGTCTACGACAAGCATGTCCGCACGGTCGAGCAGATCGGCGGCATCGCGGCTGATGATTTCGAGCGGATGAACAACGCCCTGCTGCGCCTTGAGCGCTTCTGGACCGACCAGATCCGCTACAAGCTCTGAGGGGCGGGGCGCTCAGCCCCGTTTCAAGAAGACTATCCCGCAGCGCGCTTCGGCCATCAGGCCGGGGCGCGTGCGCCTGTTTCTTTCTGGCAACAGCGATTTACCTTCGGCCCCAACGATCAAACCCGCGTGAGCGCGACGCATCGCCGCCCTAAAAATGCCGCGCTCATCATGAGCTGTTAACTGTGGTAAGGGATCGTCCCCAGCGACCGGCCGAGGCGGAATGCCAGGCCGAAGGGGCGGGTCGCATCCCGCTCCGTTGATATGCGAAGTCCAAGGGGTAACGATCGATGCCGAATATCCGCCTGACCCGCCGCGAGACGGTTCTGGCCATGCTCTCGACTGCTGCCGCCGGCGTAAGCCTGCCGGCCTTCGCCCAGCAGGCCGAGTGGCGCCAGAGCTACGATGCCGGCTCGCGCAATGCCGTCCACCGCTCTTCGACCCCGATGCTCTCCCCGGCCGCGTTGGCCGCGACCGAGCAGGCCGTCGAGACTTATCGCGAGATCGCCGCGCGCGGCGGCTGGCCGACACTGCAGGTCAGCGAGCGGCTTTCCGTCGGTTCGCGCGGTCCGAGCGTGGTCGCCCTGCGCCAGCGGCTGATCATCACCGGCGATCTCGATGCCTCCGCCGGCGACAGCAACGTCTACGATTCCTATGTCGAGGGCGGCGTGCGCCGCTTCCAGTCGCGCATGGGCCTGTCGACCACCGGCAGCATCAACCGTGCGACGCTGGCTGCGCTCAACGTGCCGGTCGACCGGCGCATCCGCCAGCTCGAGACCAACATCGTGCGCCTGCGCACCTGGTCGGGCAATCTCGGCAACCGCTATGTCGTTGCCAACATTCCGGCGGCTGCGATCGAGACGGTCGAGAACGGCCATGTCGCGACCCGCCACGCTGCCGGCGTCGGCAAGATCGATCGCCAGTCGCCGCTGCTGCAGACCAAGATCCCCGAGGTCAATTTCAACCCGACCTGGACGGTTCCCGCTTCGATCATCCGCAAGGATCTGATCCCGAAGATGCGCAAGGAGCCGGGCTACCTCACCGAGAACAAGATCCGCATCATCGGGCCGAGCGGCGAGATCGCTCCCGAGCGCGTCAACTGGAATTCGGACGAGGCCACCCGCTACACCTTCCGCCAGGACCCGGGCGGTGAGTTCAATTCGCTCGGCTTCGTGCGCATCAACATCCCGAGCCCGCATGGGGTCTACATGCACGACACGCCGTCGAAGGGCATCTTCGGCGACGATTTCCGCTTCGTCTCCTCGGGCTGCATCCGCGTCCAGAACGTGCGCGACTACATCTCCTTCCTGCTCAAGGAGACGCCCGGCTGGGATCGCGCCAAGATCGACGAGACCATCGCCTCGGGCGAGCGCGTCAACGCCCGCATCGCCAATCCGGTGCCGTGCTACTGGGTCTACATCACCGCCTGGGCGACGCCCGATGGCGGCGTGCAGTTCCGCGACGACATCTACAACAAGGATGGCCTTGGCCCGGCGGCGGTTGCCGCTCTGCAAGGCGATCAAGACATCTGATTCCGATCGGGTTCAGCCCAACAAGTTCGAGTTCCCGGCTTCAGCCGGGAGCTTTTTTGTTTGCAGGACAGGTTATTGCAGCCTGTTCCTCGCTTTCCGCCTGACCTTCACCACGCTGTCCAATATCGCGACGGCCTGCCGCAATTCGGCATAGGCCGGATCGGGCCTGGTCCCAGGTTTCAGCAGATCGGTCGCAGCGAGATGGACGCGCTTGAAGTGAGGCGCGAGCTCTTCGGCTGATGCCGTCGCACGCTTCGCTGCGCGCGCGAGCGCCTTTGCGGTGAGAAACGATGGCCATTTCTGCAGGTCGCAGGCGAGACGCTTGATCGAGGCTACGGAATGATCGGCTGTCGGCATCCTTGGGCTCCGGCCGCGCTCCGGACCTGGGAGCGCATCCTCTCAATGCGCGAGCGGCCGGGGCGTTCCCGCTTTGCCATGACCTGCGCGGGACCACCGATTGCGCCAGAATCAGGCCGCCTTCGCGGCCTCTGCCAGCATGCCGAGAACCTGTTCTGCGAAGGCTCGCGTACCGAGTGGGCCGCCGAGATCACGCGTGCGCAGCTCCGGCGTCTTGATCGTCAGGTCGATTGCCTGCTCGATCGCCTGAGCGGCCTGGAGCAGGGCGGGGGCCTGCCGCCGCTCGCCGAGCCAGGCGAGCAGCATCGCGGCCGAGCCGATCAGTGAGGCCGGGTTGGCGAGGTCGCGTCCGGCGATATCAGGCGCCGAGCCATGCTGGGCCTGTGCCACCGCATGGTCCTCTCCAGCGTTGAGCGAGGCGGCGAGGCCGAGGCTGCCGGAAATCTCGGAAGCCTGGTCGGAGAGGATGTCGCCGAACATATTGGTTGTGACGATCACGTCGAAGACGCTGGCGTCGCGCACCAACAGTGCCGCCATCGCATCGATGATCTTCTCCTCGTATTCGACGTCGGGATAGCGCTCGGCCACCGATCGCACGCATTCCAGGAAGAGCCCGTCGGAGATGCGCAGCACATTGGCTTTATGCACGGCCGTCACTTTGCGCCGCCGCTGGCGGGCGAGCGCAAAGGCGCTCTCGGCGATGCGCAAGGAGGCCTGCCGTGTCACCTTGCGGAACGACATGGCGAGATCGGGCGTCGGCATGATCTCGCCGGGGCCGAGATGCATCGAGCGGTCGGAATAGAAACCCTCCGTGTTTTCGCGCACCATCACGAGGTCGAGCGGCTTGCCGCAGCGCGGAGCGAAACCGTCGCGCGAGCGGGCCGGGCGGATATTGGCGTAGAGGTCGAGCCGCTTGCGCAACTGGCCGGACGGGTTAAGCCCGCCCTTCTCGGCGGGTGGATACTCGTTATGCGAGACCGGGCCGAGAATGACCCCGTCCGCCCGCTTCGCGGCCTCCAGCACGGCCTCGGGAAAGGTCGTGCCCTGGTTCTTCAGCGCCGAAAAGCCGATTTCCGCTCGCTCATAGGCGACCGTGAAGCCGAACAGCGCGCTCGCAGCGTCGAGCACTTTGCAGGTCGCCGCCGCAATCTCGGGGCCGATGCCGTCGCCTTCGAGGACGAGCAGGCGCAGGGTGGGGGAGTTCGCGTCGGTCATGGTCTGGGTCGTCCCGGGTCGAATGGAATTGGGGTGGCGTCGCGAAGCGGCAGCGTCACTCGATCTTGATGTCGGCCTCGGCGACGACCTTCGACCACTTCTCGCGCTCGGCCTTGACGAAGGCGGCGAACTCGGCGGGCGTGTTGCCGATCGGCTGGGCGCCTTCCAGCTCGAGGTTCTTGCGCACTTCCGGCAGGTTGATGATGGTCGAGACCTCGCTGCGCAGCTTGTCGATGATCGTCTGCGAGGTGCCCTTGCGCACGAAGACGCCGTACCAGCCGCTCGCCTCGTAGCCGGGCACGCCGGCTTCCGCGAGCGTCGGCACCTGCGGCAGCGCGGGCGCCCGCTCGGCGGTGGTGACGGCGAGGGCCTTGAGGCCGCCGCCGTTCACATGGCCGATCGCCGAAGGCAGCGTCGCGAACATCATCGGGATATGCCCGCCGATGAGGTCGTTCAGCGCCGGGCCGGCGCCGCGATAGGGCGCGTGCTTCAGCTTGACGCCTGCCATCAGCTCGAACAGCGCGGTGGCGATGTGGTTGGCCGAGCCGTGGCCGGCCGTGCCATAGGTCAGCCCCTCCGGCTGCGCCTTGGCGAGCGCGACCAGTTCGGCGACTGAAGTTGCCTTGACCGAAGGATGCACCAGCAGGAGCAGCGGCGCCTTGGCGATCAGCGTCACCGGTTCCAGTACCTCGGCCGGGTCGTATTTCAGGTTCTTGAACAGGCTCGGATTGACCGCCATCGGGCCGATATTGCTGATCAGCACGGTGTAGCCGTCGGCTGGAGCCTGCGCTGCGGCAGTGGTGCCGAGGTTGCCGCCGGCGCCGGCGCGGTTCTCGACCACGACGCCGACCCCGAGACGCTCCTGCAGCTTCAGCGCCACCGCCCGCGCGATCACGTCGGTGCCGCCGCCGGCGGCATAGGGCACGACCATGGTGATCGGCTTGCTCGGCCAGTCCTGCGCCTTCGCGGCGATGGCCGATGTGGCGGCGAATGCGGCTGCGAGCAGGAGCCTCGTGATCCGGCGTGACATGGTGCCTCCCAGAGTGTTCTCATTTTCAGTATACCCAAGTATGCTGAAATGCGAGATACGAGCAAGCGTTGATTTCGGCGCGGGGGCGGGCGATCACCGAAGTCGACAGTTTGGAGCGGGAGAGGCGCGGTTTGACGGTGTTTGCGGATGTCCAGCCGGCGCGCTCGCTTGCGGGCCAGGCCTATGAGCGCCTGCGCGAGGCGATCGATGCCGGCGAGCTCAGGCCCGGCATGCGCCTGCGCGAGGAGGATCTCGCCGCACGCCTCGAGATGAGCCGCACGCCCTTGCGCGAGGCGGTGCGCCGGCTCGAGGCCGAGGGCTTCTTCACTCGCGATTCGCGCACGCTCGTCGTGATGACGCTCGATCACCAGGCGGTGTCCGAGCTCTACGCAATGCGCGAGGTGCTCGAGGGGACCGTCGCCGCCTTCGCCGCGCGCCACGCTTCAGAAGGCGAGGTCGCGTTGCTGCGCGACCTGCATGCGATCGAGGCCGGATTGCTCGCCCGCCCGCAGGAACTCGCCCGCCACAATGAACGCTTCCACTCGGCGCTCTACGGCGCAGCGCATAACCGCTATCTGCTGAAGGCGCTGAGCGCGCTGCGCGATGCGCGGGCGCTGCTCGGCGCTTCGACGTTGCTCGATGCCGACCGTGCTGCGCAGGCGCATGCCGAGCATGACGCCATCGTTTCGGCAGTTGAGGCTCGCGATCCCGGCAAGGCTGAGGCAACCGCCCGCGATCACATCAGGGCGGCCGGGCGCGAGCGGCTGCGGCGGCTGGTTCAGGCGGGCTGATCCAGCCGGCGAATGGTTCGTGTCACGCCAGATTGTCGGCGATCAGGAAGCCGAGCAGCGAGATGCACGCCATCACCACTGAGATTTCCAGAAGACTGAAACCCATTGCCGCCTCCACCGCTGGGGAGGCAACGCAGCTCGTCCGCCTTGGTTCCGCCGCAGCTGCGACGATTTTGTGATCGCGTCTCAGCGTGCCCGTTTCCGCGGCGCGATCGCCGGAGCAGGTTCATCCTCCGTCGCCAGATGCCGTCCGGCGATGTGGAGCACGACATAGCCGATCACCGCTGACAGCGCCGAGCCGGCGAGCACGCCGATCTTGGTCGCCGCGGCCAAGGCTGGGACCTTCTCGAAGGCGAGCGCCCCGATGAACAGGCTCATGGTGAAGCCGATGCCGCAAAGCAGCGAGACGCCGTAGACCTGCGCCCAGGTCGCCTTGGCCGGCATGGTGGCGAGGCCGAGCCGGACCGCGAGCCAGGCGAAGCCGAAGACGCCGATCTGCTTGCCGATGAACAGCCCGAGCATGATGCCGAGCGGCACCGGCGTCAGCAGCAGCGAAGGCGACATGCCGGCGATCGAGACACCGGCATTGGCGAAGCCGAACACCGGCACGATGAAATAGGACGACCAGGGATGGAGCTTGTGCTCCAGCGTGTGCAGCGGCGAATGCTCGGGCTCGTCGCTCTCCGTGCCGCGGCCGCCGAGCGGAATGGTCAGCGCCAGGGCGACGCCTGCGAGCGTCGCGTGGATGCCAGACTTCAGCACGAAGAACCACAGCACCGCGCCGATGACGAGATAGAGCGGCAGCGCGCGGACGCCGCGTAGATTGAGCGCGATCAGGATGGCGAGACAGGCGCCGGCGCCGGCCAGCATCGGCAGCGAGAGATTGCCCGAATAGAACAGGGCGATGATCAGGATCGCGCCGAGATCGTCGAGAATGGCGAGCGCGGTGAGGAAGATCTTGAGCGAAACCGGCACACGCGAGCCCAGGATGGCGAGGACGCCGAGCGCGAAGGCGATGTCGGTGGCGGCGGGGATGGCCCAGCCGCGCAGCGCTTGCGCATCGCTCCAGGCGAGTGCGGCATAGATCACAGCAGGCGCGACCATGCCGCCGAGCGCCGCCAGGGCCGGCAAGGCGCGCCGGCTCCAGCTCGCGAGCTGGCCTTCGATGAACTCGCGCTTGATCTCCAGCCCGACCACCAGGAAGAACACCGCCATCAGCGCGTCGTTGATCCAGTGCAGGACGGTAAGGCCGGCGATCTTCGCGTCCAGGATCGTGAAATAGACGATGCCGAGCGCCGAATTGGCGATGATCAGCGCTAGCGCGGCGGAGAGGACCAGCAGGACGCCGGCCGCGGCGCCGCTTTCGATGAAGGCATGCAGAGGCGAGCGGCGCTTGGGCGGCCAGTCCGGCTGGTGGGCCTCGATCTCGTCCGTCTGCTGCACCACATTGGCCTCCTTCCGCCGGTGTCCGTTTCACCCGGCTGCTGCGACACCCCGATGTCGTTTCGATTGCAGCCGACGATTGCGCCATTGCATGGCGAGTCGGCCTTCCCAGCCCGTGAATAAAGCAGAGTGCGTGCGAGACAGCACTCCATATCGTCGCATCATCGGCGGCGCAGCTTGTCGGCCCCACCAGCCAGCAAGGCCGCGACGGTGAGGACGGCGAGCGCCATGGCCGTGCCGCCGAACAGGCTGGCATAGCCATGTCCCGCGATCAGCGGCGTGCTGATGAGCGGCGAGCAGAACTGGCCGATGAAGATCGAGGCGGTCAGGATGCCGCCCGCCAGCCCACGCTTCTGCGCCGGCGCGAGGTTGAGCGCGAGCGCGACGAAGCTCGGCGAGACCAGGGCATAGCCTGCGCCGATCGCGGCGACGGCGGTGAAGATCGCCGGGGTGGTCGCGGCGAGCACCAAGACGAGAAAGCCGAGCGCCATCGTGCCATAGCCTAGCGCGAAGATGCCGGCATAGCCGATGGCGCGCTGAATGCGCTGGTAGAGCAGGGCAAAGCCGCCACCCGACAGCATCAGCACGCCCAGCGCCGAGCCGGTCATGATCGCGCTGTCATAGCCCTGAGCATCCAGGAAGAAGGAGAGCTGCGTCGGCATGACGAAGAAGATCATGTTGGTCGCGCCCTGCAGGAGCACCAGCAAGGCGAGGGGGAGCCGCCAGCCGCTTTGTTCATCGCCCGGGCCAGCGAGGTTCGCGCCGGCCGGTGACAGGCGCGGCAGGTCGACGATGACCAGCCACATCAACGGCAGGAAGGCGGCCGCCAACGCGTAGATCGCGAAAGGCAGGCGCGGCGAGATTGTCGCGACCCAGCCTGCGGTGAGGATGAAGACGAGGCCGCCGAGATTCCGTGCGGAGATCTGCAGGCCGGTCAGCGCGTTGCGGTCGTCGCCGCTGAAATAGTCGCCGATCAGTGCTGTCTGCGCGGTCATGATCAGGGCAACGGCGATGCCGAGCACGAGGCGGCTGGCGAAGATCGTCGGCAGGTCGGGCAGGACGAGCCCGGCAGACCCTGAGAGTACGAACAGGATCACGCCGAAGAGCAGCAGGCGGCGCCGCCCGATCCGGTCTGCCGCGATCCCGGCGAGCGGCGCGAAGATCGCGACGCTGAGCGAAGGCGCCGGCACCAGCAGCCGCGTCAGCAGCGCGGCGTTCGGGTCATCGGCGAAGAGGCGCTCGAGCCCAGGCAGCGCGGGGGCGATCGTCGCATTCGCCATGGTGGTGAGCGATGCCGCCATCAGGAGCGCGATGGCGCGCCGGTCCTGCCAGACCGGAATTTGTCTTGTTACGAGAATAGCTTCCATGATTTTTCCTCTTGCCGAATGCGTGGGTTCGGCAGAGCGTACGAATTCAAGTCGACTTGAGGTCAAGCATGCTCGCGCTGGATATTGGTGTGGTCGCGGAACGCTCGGGCGTCGCGCCGTCGACGCTGCGCTATTACGAGGAAATCGGCCTGATCTCCTCGTTCGGCCGGCGCGGCCTGCGACGACAATTCGATGCCGACGTCCTGCTGAAGCTGTCGCTGATCGCCATGGGCAAGGCGGCCGGTTTCTCGCTGGAGGAGATCGCCGGCATGTTCGGGAGTGACGGCAAGCCCGAGATTTCCCGCGACCAGCTGCGTGTCCGGGCCGATGAACTGCAACGGCAGATGGTCGAACTGCGCAGGCTACGGGATGTCCTGCGCCACGTTGCCGATTGTCCGGCCCCGTCGCATCTGGAGTGCCCAACCTTCCGCAAGCTCATGCAAGCGGCTCCGCGCAGACGGCTCGTCTATCGCCCGTCGAATGGTCCCGGGACCGGTCGCAGGCGGGCGCCGACGCGCGACTGATTTATAGAGGCCGAGGCGGGATCATCATACCGGCCGCGGTCGCGGCGATCCCTCGTCTTCGGCGAGGAACTGCAGGATCGCCGCGAGCATGCCCACGAGGATCAGCGCGGTCCAGGCGATCGCATAGCTGCCGCTCCATTCGAAGCTCAGCCCGCCGAGCCAGGCGCCGAGGAAGGCTCCGAGCTGGTGGCTGAGGAACATCAAGCCGAACAGCGTCCCGAAATTCGCCGTGCCGAAGCGCGCATTGATCAGGCCACTGACCGGTGGGACGACGCTGAGCCAGAGCAACCCCATGGCGGCGGCGAAGATGTGCGTTGTCTCGACGCTGACGGGCAGGGTGAAGAATACTGCGATGGAAACCGTCCGCAGCAGATAGATCAGCGCCAGCACGGTCTTGTTGCCCCAGAGCTGGCAGAGATAGCCGGCGGTCAGCGTGCCGAAGGCGTTGCAGATGCCGATCAGCGCCAGTGCCTCGGCGCTGACCGATGGCGGCAGGCCGCAGAGCGCGATGTATTTCGGCAAATGCGTCGCGATGAAGATCAGCTGGAAGCCGCACGCGAAGAAGGCGATCGTGGAAATCACGAAGGAGCGGTCGGCCATGGCCTCGGTGATCGCACGGCGCGGATCGGGCTTCTCTCGCGCCGGCCCGGCTGCGCTGCCGCCCGATCGAAAGAGGAAGGCGAGGGCTGCCATCCCGGCCGCCAGCGCGGCCAAACCGCCGAGCGCTTCTTGCCAGGACCAGCGCTCGATCAGCACCTGCGCCGTCGGCGCCAGGACGAAGGTGCCGAGCGAGCCGGTCGCGGCGAGAATCGCGATCGCGGTTCCGCGCACGGCAGGAGAGGCGAGGCGCGAGATGATGCCGACCAGCACGCCATGCGAGGTTCCCGCGACCGCAAGGCCGATCATCAGCCCGCCACCGAATTGCAGGCCGAGAGGGGTGCCGGTGCCGATCAGATAGAGGCCGGCACAGAATAGCGCAGATGCGACGATCACGACGATGCGCCCGCCATAACGGTCGCAGAGCGCGCCCATGAACGGCTGGCCGATGCCCCAGGCCAGGTTCTGAAGGGCCATGGCGAAGCCGAAGCCGGCGACGGAGACGCCGGCGCTGCGCACCATCGGCTCCATGAACAGGCCGAGACTCTGCCGCAAGCCCATCGAGATCGAGAGGATCGTCCCGGCCGCGATCAGCGACAGGATCAGGGCGGGCGGCCAGGATCTGGGTGGCGATGTCGGCACGATCGGTCTCCCTCGAAAGCGAGGGGACGATAGGCGCCGGCGAGCCAGATAAAATTCACTAGTCGGTCTACTCGGCAGCCTGCGGGGGCGAAAGGGCGTGATGCCGTCGACTGCTGCCTGCACGTGCGAGGTGATGTTCCACGATCGCCACCGCGGCGTCGCCTGCGGAGATGGCGTAATCGGTATCGCGATGGATCAGCATCTGCGCGATCGCGCCTTCGACCAGGATTGCGAGCTGCCTGGCGATCGGCTCCGGCGCGGGAAGGCCGGATTCGCGCAGTTCTCCGGCGAGCCACGCTTCGAAGCGACGCTTGTGGCCGGCCGCCATCGCGACCGCCGGATGGCCGGGCTGGCCGGCGAGCTCGACTGCGGCGCGGGTGAAACCGCAGCCACGCCATTTCGGTCGCTTCGCATGCTCGGCAAGCTCAGCGAATATGTTGGCGATCCGCTCCGCCAATGGTCGACGTGGATCGCCGAGCCATCGCCGATAGAGCTCGACCGCCGGCCTGTCGCGCGCCGCGAGATAGGCGGCGATCAGCTCGTCCTTGCTCTGGAAATGATTGTAGAGCGTGCGCTTGGTGACGCCTGCCGCCTCGGCGATGGCGTCGACGCCAACGCTGTGCAGGCCATGGCCGTAGAACAGAGCTTCGGCCGCGGCGATGATCCGGGTGCGTGTAACCGATTCTGCCATCTGCCCCACCTTCAGTTAGTCAGGTGACGACGGCAGGCGCCTCGCCCTGGATCAAGGCTACACTGTCCTCATTCTGGCGCGCTGCGCCATCCCGCCGAGGCTTCTTCCGCGGCTATCTATCACTTGGACAGCCCCGCCCTGCGTGATAGGGACCCCGCGGGGATCGGCCACGATCGGCCGCCGCATTTTTCAGGAGCCGGACATGACCGACGCCGCGCGCAAGCACCTCTCCAACTCCTTCTTCGGCGCAGGTCTTGCGGATGTCGATCCCGAGATCGCCCGCGCCATCGAGCTGGAGCTCGGCCGCCAGCGCGACGAGATCGAGCTGATCGCCTCGGAGAACATCGTCTCGCAGGCGGTGCTCGAGGCTCAGGGCTCGGTAATGACCAACAAATACGCCGAGGGCTATCCGGGCCGGCGCTATTACGGTGGCTGCCAGTTCGTCGACATCGCCGAGAAGCTGGCGATCGAGCGCGCCTGCCGGCTGTTCGACTGCCAGTTCGCCAACGTCCAGCCGAACTCCGGTTCGCAGGCCAACCAGGCCGTGTTCATGGCGCTGATGCAGCCCGGCGACACCTTCATGGGCCTCGACCTCGCCGCCGGCGGCCATCTCACCCATGGCGCCCCGGTCAATCAGTCCGGCAAGTGGTTCAAAGTCGTGCCCTATGGCGTCTGCGTCGTCGACCAGATCATCGACTATGACGCGATGGAGCGCCTCGCCGTCGAGAACAAGCCGAAGCTCATCGTCGCCGGTGGCTCGGCCTATGCCCGCCACTGGGACTTTGCCCGCTTCCGCGAGATCGCCGACAAGGTCGGCGCTTATTTCATGGTCGACATCGCCCATTTCGCCGGGCTGGTCGCCGGCGGCGCCCATCCCTCGCCGTTCCCCCACGCCCACGTCGTCACCACCACCACCCACAAGACCCTGCGCGGCCCGCGCGGCGGCATGGTGCTGACCAATGACGAGGCGATCGCCAAGAAGATCAACTCGGCGGTGTTCCCGGGCCTGCAGGGCGGGCCGCTGATGCACGTCATCGCCGCCAAGGCCGTCTCCTTCCACGAGGCGCTGCAGCCGGAGTTCAAGACCTACGCCCATGCCGTCGTCGCCAACGCCAAGGCGTTGGCCGAGACCCTGAAGAGCAAGGGCTTCGACCTCGTCACCGGCGGCACCGACAACCACCTGATGCTGGTCGACCTGCGCTCCAAGAAGGTCACCGGCAAGGCGGCCGAGGCCGCGCTCGGCCGCGCCCACATCACCTGCAACAAGAACGGCATTCCCTTCGATCCGGAGAAGCCGATGGTCACCTCCGGCATCCGCCTCGGTACCCCGGCGGCGACCTCGCGCGGCTTCGGCGTCGCCGAGTTCAAGAAGGTTGGCGAGCTGATCGCCGAGGTGCTGGACGGCCTCGCCGCCAATGGCGAGGAGGGCAACGCCGCCGTCGAGCAGGCGGTCAAGGCCAAGGCCCACGAGCTGACCGCGCGCTTCCCAATCTATTGACGGGCTCTGGCTCCGGGCGGCTTGAACGGGCCGCCCTACGGGGTTACATACATGTTGGCGATGGAGAGCCGACATGGGCAAGAACGCCATCACGATGCGCGAATTGCAGAAGATGTCGGCGGCGACGATCCGGGCGCTGCCGCATGCCGTGCCGATCAAAAGCGATGGCGAAACCGTCGGTATGCTGATGCCATTCAAGAAGCCGAATCCCGCACGCATGAAGGAAGTGCTCGATCGGATAGAGCAGAACTACGCTGCGCTGCCTGAAGAGACTAAGGAATGGCTGGAGCGATTTCTCGAAGAGCGTGAGCTTTGACGCGAGGCCGAAATCCCTCGGCAGCGCTCATCGTCGACACGAACATTATCGTTGGCGCGATCCTGAGCCCACGCAGGCGACCGATTTGGGCGCTAGCCAGTGCGCGTCGTCGCCTCCTGATATCGATCGAAGGGGTAGCGGAGGTCATGTCTGTGATTTCGCATGCCCGAGGTCGGCTTCCCTACGCGGTAGAAGACGCTGCGGCCTTGCTCGAACTTCTCGATGCTCCGTCGGTGGATCGTTATACGCATTTGCTGGCGGAAGCGGCGGATGCCCTCCGTAACGCCGTCGCCTCCCGAAACGGCAGCGTCAACGACGCGCATATCCTGGCACTCGCCTGGACCTACGATGCCGACATCTGGTCGCATGACCGCGACTTCGCCGGCACCGGCTGGCCGTCCTGGTCGAGCGCCAACCTTGCCGCTGCCCTGGCCGACGAGTCAGAAGCCGAAGCTCAACCCGTCTGAAAGCCCGCCATGCGCTGTCCCTATTGCGGTTCCCTCGATACCCAGGTGAAGGATTCGCGTCCGACCGACGATCACGCCTCGATCCGGCGCCGGCGCGTCTGTCCCGATTGCGGCGGTCGCTTCACTACTTTCGAGCGCGTGCAGCTGCGCGAGCTCACCGTGGTAAAGCGTTCGGGCCGGCGCACCGCCTTCGACCGCGACAAGCTGCAGACCTCGATCGAGGTGGCGCTGCGCAAGCGTCCGGTCGCGCCGGAGCGGATCGAGCGCATGGTCAACGGGATCGTCCGTCAGCTCGAAAGCTCCGGCGAAGGCGAGATACAGAGCTCGACCATCGGCGAGCTCGTCATGGAAGGACTGAAGTCGCTCGACGACGTCGCCTATGTCCGCTTCGCTTCGGTCTACAGGAATTTCCGCGAGGCGCGCGATTTCGAAGAGCTGCTCGGCCAGCTCGGCGGCGACGAGATCGAGCCCGGCACAAAGCCGACACCCGCCGGCGACGATGCCTGACCAGGACGCGATCGACCGCGCCTTCATGGCGCGGGCGCTGGAGCTCGGCGCGCGCGGGCTCGGCCGGACCTGGCCGAATCCGAGCGTCGGCGCCGTGGTCGTGCGCGATGGGCCGGACGGACCAGTGATCGTCGGCGAGGGCCACACCCAGCCGGGCGGCCGCCCGCATGGCGAGGCGATGGCCTTCGAGCAGGCTGGCGCGGCTGCTAGCGGCGGCACGCTCTACGTGACTCTGGAGCCTTGCTCGCACCGCACCGTCCGCGGCGGCACCCCTTGCGTCGAGCGCACCTTGCTCGCCGGCGTCCGGCGCGTCGTCTCGGCCATGGCCGATCCCAACCCGCAGATCGCCGGCCTCGGCCATGCCTTGCTGCGCATGGCGGGGCTGGAGGTTGTCACCGGCGTGCTGGAAGACCAGGCGCAGCGCAGCCATCGCGGCCATGTCCTGCGGGTGACTGAAGGCAGACCGATGGTGACCTTCAAGGTTGCGCGTACGGCCGACGGCTTCGCCGGCGGGGCAGGGGGCGCGCGCCTCGCCATTTCATGCCCTGAGTCCGGTGAATGGGTGCATCGCCTGCGCGCCAGCCATGATGCGATCATGCTCGGCATCGGTAGCGTCCTCGCCGACGATCCGCTGCTGACCGTGCGCCTGCCGGGGATGGAGGTCCGCTCGCCGATCCGCGTCGTGCTCGATTCATCGCTGCGCCTGCCGCTCGACGCCAAGCTGGTGCAGGGCGCGGCGACCGTGCCGCTCTGGGTGATCGCCGCCGAGGATGCTCCGGTCGCAGCCGAGGAGGCGCTCGTCGCCGCGGGCGTCCAGGTCATGCGTGTCTCCCGCGGCGCCGACGGCCATCTCGATCTCGCCGAGGCGCTGCGCCTGCTGGCGACCCGCGGCATCACGCGCGTCTTCTCGGAAGGTGGCCCGACGGTCGGCGAGCAACTGGCGCTGCAGGGCCTTGCCGACGAGGTCATCGTCTCGACCTCGCCGAAACCGCTAGGAACCGAGGGGATCGTCGCCGTCAGGCCAGGTCTTGCGGCGCTGCTCGCCGATCCCGAAATCTACGCCGTCACCGAAGCCGGGCAGATCGGCTGCGACCGTTTCGAACGTTTCACGAGGATCGCCTGATGTTCACCGGCATCGTCACCGCCATCGGCACCGTCACCCGTGCGCAGACCAAGGGCCCGAGCCTGAAGCAGTTCGATATCTCGTGCCCGTGGGAAGCATCTGGCATCGAGCTCGGCGCCTCGATCGCTTGCGCTGGCGTCTGCCTGACCGTGACGGCGCTCAAGCCGCGCGAGGATCGCGGGGCGGGCTGCGTCTTCCAGGTCGAGGCGGCCGCGGAGACCCTGGCGAAGACGAAGGTCGCGGAATGGATGCCCGGCACCAAGATTAATCTCGAGCGCTCCTTGAAGATGGGCGACGAGCTCGGCGGCCATCTCGTCACCGGCCATGTCGACGGTGTCGGCACGATCCTGACCATCGACGAGATCGCACCCGATCCGAGCGAGCCCTGGGGCGCGACCGCGCGCTTCCATATTCGCGCGCCGCAGGGGCTCGCCCGCTTCATCGCCGCCAAGGGCTCGATCTGCCTCGACGGCACCTCGCTGACCGTGAACACTGTCGAGGACGACGTCTTCACCGTTTTGCTGATCCCGCATTCCTTCAGCGTCACGACCTGGGGCGAGCGCCGCGAGGGGGACGGCGTCCATGTCGAGGTCGATCTGATGGCGCGGTATGCCGCGCGGCTTGCGGAGGCGCGTGGGCAGGGCTAAGAGCCCGTCCTGCCTCAGCCCTCATCCTGAGGAGCCGCGCAGCGGCGTCTCGAAGGATGTTCCAGCGATCTCTGGAGCATCCTTGGAGGCGCCATTCCTGAATGGCTCCTCAGGATGAGGGCTTGACTGCTTTCGACCCGGTCGGAAGCCTGTTTGATGTGACCAGAAGGAATTTTCGCATGGCCGGACCCCGGCAATCCTCGGCTGCGCCAGCCGCTCCTCTCGACGGCGCCCGCGTGCTCGTGGTCGAGGCGCGCTTCTATGACAAGCTCGCCGACGAGCTGCTCGCCGGCGCGACCGCCGTGCTCGAGAAGGCCGGCTGCCGCGTCGATGTCGTCACCGTCCCCGGCGCGCTCGAAATCCCCTCCGCCATCGTCATCGGCCTGCGCGCCGCCGACGAGGCGGTCGACCCTTATGAGGCCGTCGTCGCGCTCGGCACCGTCATCCGCGGCGAGACCGGCCATTACGACATCGTCGCCGGCGAGAGCTCGCGCGCGTTGATGGATCTATCGGTCGCCTTTGCCTTGCCGCTCGGCAACGGCATCCTCACTGTCGAGAACGACGCGCAGGCCTGGGCCCGCGCCAACCGCAGCGAGATGGACAAGGGTGGCGGCGCGGCGGAAGCTGCACTCGCGGTGCTGCGTTACAAGCGCTCGCTGGCGGAGGAGTCGAAATGAGCCGATCCGAGATGCGCCGCGGCGCGCGGCTCTCGGCCGTGCAGGCGCTCTACGAGATGGAGGTTGGCGGACGCGGCGTGGTCGAAGCCATGGCCGAGTTCGAGGCTTTCTGGATCGGCAAGGAGGTCGAGGACATCGAGCTTCCCAAGGCCGAGATCGCCTTCTTCCGTGATCTGCTCGGCGGTGTCGTCCGCGAGCAGCGCCTGGTCGATCGCTCGGTCGACGAGCTCCTTGCTTCCGGCTGGCCGCTGAAGCGCGTCGAGGCGGTGGTTCGCGCCATCCTGCGCGCCGGCGCCTATGAGCTCGCCTTCCGCAAGGACGTGCCGGCTCGCGCCGTGATCTCGGAGTATGTCGCGGTCGCTCGCTCCTTCTACGAGGGCGAGGAGGTCGGCATGGTCAACGCGGTGCTCGACAGGATGGCCCGCGATGTCCGCGCCGAGGAATTCGACGCGCCGGCAGCGTGATGGCACTCCCCGTCATTGCGAGGAGCGTCAGCGACGAAGCAATCCAGCGGCGGCAGAGCTCTACTTCTGCCTGGATTGCTTCGCTGCGCTCGCAATGACGTTGGGCGGTAGCGAATGACGAGAATGACGAGCGACGGGAAGCCTGGCGAATTCGAGCTGATCGCCCGCTATTTCGCGCCGATCGCTGGCCGGGACGGGCTCGGCCTCGTCGACGACGCTGCCTTGCTGCGCCCGGCGCGCGGCTATGAGCTCGTCGTCACGGCGGATGCGCTGGTCGCCGGGGTGCATTTCTTCCCGGACGATCCGCCGGCCTCGATCGGCCGCAAGGCGCTTGGCGTCAACCTCTCTGACCTCGCCGCCAAGGGCGCGAGGCCCGATGGTTTCGTGCTGACGCTCGCTCTGCCCAAGGGCTGGACGGAACAGTGGCTCGCCGGCTTCGCCGAGGGCCTCGCCGCCATGGCGGGCGAGGGGAGTTGCCCGCTGATCGGCGGCGACACCGTTTCGACGACCGGCCCGCTGACGCTCTCGATCACCGCTTTCGGCAGTGTTCCCGCCGGCCGCATGGTACCGCGCTCCGGCGCCAAGCCGGGCGATATCGTCGCCGTCACCGGCACGATCGGCGACGGCGCGCTCGGCCTGAAGGCGCACGGGCCGGATCGGCCCGCCTGGGTCGGAAAGCTCGCTGAAGCCGACCGCGCCTTCCTCGCCGATCGCTATCTGCATCCGCAGCCGCGCATTGCGCTCGCCGCCGCCCTGCAGGCTCACGCTTCGGCCGCCATGGACATCTCCGACGGCCTGGTCGGCGATCTCGCCAAGCTGCTGGCCGCCTCGAAGGTGGGCGCCGAGATCGAGCTCGACGCGGTGCCATTCTCAGCCGCGGTCCGCTCTGCCGTCATGGCCGATCCCGCATTGGCGGAACTGGCCTGGACCGGCGGTGACGATTACGAAATTCTCTGTACGATCCCGGAAGGAGAATTTCCTTCTCTGGTTGCTGCTGCCGAGGCGGTGGGGCTCGGCCTGGCGCGCATCGGGCGCGTCACCGCCGAGGTGGGCAGCGTGCGCTATACCGAAGCGGGCCGGCCGCGAGAGTTCGCGCGCGGCTCCTTCGCTCATTTTTAGAAGGCGGCCGCACGGCCGCGAAGGGCGGCGGTTGCGATGAACCAGCATGTTCCGGTGATGGACGGCGACACCCTCGCCAGGCGCAACGCGCTGGTGCTTGCCGGCGCCCAGGCGCTCGGCGGCGCGAGCCCGGCAATCGTGATCTCGCTCGGCGGCATCGTCGGCTCGCAACTGGTCTCGAACCAGGCCTTCGCCACCGTTCCGGTCAGCCTGATGCAGCTTGGTCTCGCCTGCGGTGTCATCCCCGCGGCGTTCCTGATGCGCCGCCTCGGCCGCCGCAGCGGCTATGTCATCGGCGCGCTGATCGGCGCGTTCGGTGCCGCGATCGCTGCGACCGGAGTGGCCGAGCGCCTTTTCTGGCTGTTCTGCCTCGGCACCTTCCTGTGCGGGCTCTACGGCTCCTATGTCCAGAGCTATCGCTTCGCTGCGGCCGACACCGCGAGCGAGAGCTTCAAGCCCCGTGCCATCTCCTGGGTGATGATCGGTGGGCTGGCGGCGGCGGTGATCGGGCCGCAATCGGTCTACTGGACGCGCGATCTGACACCGGCCGCGCCCTTCGCCGCCAGCTTCCTGGCGCAAGGTGCGCTCGCCCTCATCGCGATCGGCGTCGTACTGGCGCTGCGCGCGCCGCCGGTGGCACAGGTCAAATCCAGCGGCGGCCGGCCGCTCCCCGAGATCATGCGCCAGCCCAAGTTCATCGCCTCGGTGATCGCCGCACTCGTCACCTATGGGCTGATGAGCTTCGTCATGACCGCCGCGCCGCTCGCCATGGTCGCGTGCGGCCACTCGGTGGGAGAGGCGGCGCTCGGCATCCAGTGGCATGTGCTCGCCATGTTCGCGCCGAGCTTCTTCACCGGCCGCCTGATCGCCCGCTTCGGCAAGGAGAAGCTCACCGCCGCCGGCCTCGTGCTGACCGCGCTCGCGGCGGTGGTCGGCCTGTCTGGCCTCAGCGTGGCGCATTTCTGGATCGCGCTCGTCCTGCTCGGCGTCGGCTGGAATTTCGGCTTCATCGGCGCGACTGCTTTGGTGACCGACTGCTACCGGCCGGAGGAGCGGGTCAAGGTCCAGGCGGCCAACGACTTCCTCGTCTTCGGCTCGGTCGCGATCGCCTCCTTCTCCTCCGGCGGCCTGCTGAGCGCCGGCGGGTGGGACAGCGTCAACTGGCTGGTCTTCCCGCCGGTCGCGGTCGCGCTGGCGCTGGTTGCCTGGCAGGCAATGGGCAAGCGGGCGGCCGCAGCCTGACATCTCCCAAAAATTGTCAGCCCACCCGTTTGCGATTCTGGCGGAAACTGGGCAACAATCCCGGCAACACTGGTGATCGGCGCTATTGGCCTGATTCTTCGTGAGGCCGACTGAGCCGTTCTCTGCGTTTCAAGAACCGGAAAACCGGCTCCGTCGGGGCGTCCTGCCTCGGATGACGAATTCTCAGGGATAGGAAATTCGATGTCGGCCTTGCTCATCATCATCGTCTTGAGTGCGTTATCTATCGTCTACGGCTTATGGGCCTATGGCGACGTGATGAAACGCGATGCCGGCAACCAGCGCATGCAGGAGATTTCCGGCGCGGTGGCGGAGGGCGCGCAGGCTTACCTCAAGCGCCAGTACATGACGATCGGCATGGTCGGCGTCGTGCTCTTCCTCGGCCTGACCTGGCTGCTCGGCGCCTATGTCGGCATCGGCTTCCTGATCGGCGCCGTGCTCTCGGGCGTCGCCGGCTTCATCGGCATGAACGTCTCGGTCCGCGCCAACGTCCGCACCGCGCAAGCGGCGATGCAGTCGCTCGGCGAGGGCCTCGACGTCGCCTTCAAGGCCGGCGCTGTCACCGGCATGCTGGTCGCCGGCCTCGCTCTGCTGGGGGTCGCCTGCTATTACGGCTTCCTCACCGGGATGAAGGGCTTTGCGCCCTCGGATCGCGTCGTCATCGACTCGCTCGTGGCGCTCGGCTTCGGCGCCTCGCTGATCTCGATCTTCGCCCGTCTCGGCGGCGGCATCTTCACCAAGGGCGCCGATGTCGGCGCCGACCTCGTCGGCAAGGTCGAGGCCGGCATTCCCGAGGACGATCCGCGCAACCCGGCCACCATCGCTGACAATGTCGGCGACAATGTCGGCGACTGCGCCGGCATGGCGGCCGACCTGTTCGAGACTTATGCGGTGACGCTGGTCGCGACCATGGTGCTCTCCGCGATCTTCTTCGCCGGCCAGCCCGTGCTTGGCACGATGATGCTCTATCCGATGGCGATCGGCGCGGCCTGCGTCGTCACCTCGATCATCGGCACCTTCTTCGTCAAGCTCGGCGCCAACCAGTCGATCATGGGCGCGCTCTACAAGGGCTTCATCGCCGCCGGCGTGCTCTCGGTCGGCGCCATCGCCGCCGTGAACTACCTGATGTTCGGGGGCTTTGCCGCCTCCTTCACCACGGTGCAGGGCGTGACCTTCACCTCGGGCGGCCTGTTCGGCTGCGCCCTGGTCGGCCTCGCCGTGACGCTGCTGATCGTCATCATCACCGAATACTACACCGGCACCGGCAAGCGCCCGGTCGTCTCGATCGCCCAGGCCTCGGTCACCGGCCACGGCACCAACGTCATCCAGGGCCTCGCGGTCTCCTTGGAATCGACCGCGCTGCCGACCATCGTGATCATCGCCGGCATCATCGTCTCCTACGGCCTTGCCGGCCTGTTCGGCATCGCCATCGCCACCACTGCCATGCTGGCGCTGGCCGGCGTCGTCGTCGCGCTCGACGCCTTCGGCCCGGTCACCGACAATGCCGGCGGCATCGCCGAGATGGCCGGCCTGCCCAAGGAGGTCCGCCACTCCACCGACGCGCTCGACGCGGTCGGCAACACCACCAAGGCGATCACCAAGGGCTACGCGATCGGCTCCGCCGGCCTCGGCGCGCTGGTGCTCTTCGCCGCCTACACCTCGGACCTCAACTTCTTCGTCGCCGAGGCCAACAAGGCGGGCTCGACCACCTTCCAGTACTTCAAGGGCGTCGTCGTCGATTTCTCGCTGTCGAACCCCTATGTCGTCGTCGGCCTGCTCCTTGGCGGCCTCATTCCCTTCCTGTTCGGTGGCATGGGCATGACCGCCGTCGGCAAGGCGGCGGGCTCGGTGGTCGAGGAGGTCCGTCGTCAGTTCAGGGAGAAGCCCGGCATCATGCAGGGCACGGATCGGCCGGACTACGCCCGCGCCGTCGACCTGCTGACCAAGGCGGCGATCAAGGAAATGGTGCTGCCATCACTGCTGCCGGTGCTGGCGCCGGTCGTGACCTTCTTCGTCATCAACGCCATCGCCGGCAAGAACCAGGCCTTCGCAGCCGTCGGCGCCATGCTGATGGGCGTGATCGTCACCGGCATCTTCGTCGCGATCTCGATGACCTCGGGCGGCGGCGCCTGGGATAACGCCAAGAAGAGCTTCGAGGACGGTTTCGTCGACAAGGACGGCGTGCGCCATCTCAAGGGCTCGGAGGCGCACAAGGCGTCGGTCACCGGCGACACCGTCGGCGACCCCTATAAGGACACGGCGGGCCCCGCCGTGAACCCGGCGATCAAGATCACCAACATCATCGCGCTGCTGCTACTCGCCATCCTGGCACATAGCTGAGCAGAAGAGGCGCTCTCTCGAAGCATGGCCCCGCGGAGCGATCCGCGGGGTTTTTCATTGTGCTGTGAATGGTTTGGAAGGCGAATGAGATTCAAATTCTCAGCCGCCTGAATCAAATTGGGAGCCACGACGTGATCGATTTGATCGGCGGCATCCTTCTGGATGCGCTCGGCTACACGACCGCGCGACTGCTCGTTCCAATCCTGACTTTCGGGCGCGTTCGCGTGCAGGCCCTCGGCGCCGAGCCGCAACGGCCCAACTGGTTCGGTTTCTCGCGCGCTGCCGACGGCTCCTGCCAGCTCGAGGCGACGATGGCTGGTTGGTATGGCCTGTTCGTCTGGATCGCGGCATTGGTCGCCGTGCTTGCGCTGCTGCGATGAGATTGCAGCCGGTCCGGGCGCTACGGCCGGGACCGTAGCGTTCCAGCACGACCTGCGTGCCGCCGCCTGTCATGGTCCGGCCATCCCAGGAGGACCCGATGACCGCCCCAGCCGCTTCCGCCACCGCACGATCGGGGCACCTGACCGATCTCGCCTCGCTGCTCGTGCTGGCGAGCCTCTGGGGCGCCTCCTACAGCTTCATCAAGCTCGGGGTCGAGACCATCCCGCCGCTGACTCTGATCGCGGCGCGTACGCTCATCGCCGGCGCGCTCCTCGTCGTCGTCATCCGTTGGCGGGGGCTCACGCTGCCGCGCGATCCCGTCATCTGGCGGCGCTTCCTGATCCAGGCCTGCCTCAATAGCGCCGTGCCGTTCACGCTGATCGCCTGGGCCGAGACCAGCGTCGACGCCGGCCTCGCCGTGATCCTCAATGCGGGATCGCCGATCTTCGCCTTCCTGCTCAGCCTGCTGCTGTTTCGCTCCGAGGCCGCAGCCGGCCGCAAGCTCCTCGGCGTCGTGGCCGGCCTGCTCGGCGTCTGCCTGATCATCGGTGTCGAGGCGCTGTCGGGCTTCGGCCGCGAGCTCTGGGCCCAGCTTGCTCTGGTCGCGGCGGCGGCCTGCTATGGCGGCGCGGCGCTGTTCGGCCGCAATTTCAAGGGGCTCGACCCGATCATGCCGGCCGCCGGCTCGCTGATCTGCGGTGCGGTGATCCTGATTCCCTTCAGCCTCATCGTCGACCGGCCCTGGGCACTGTCGCCCTCGGCCGAATCGATTCAGGCGCTGCTGGCGCTCTCGGTGTTCTCGACCGCGCTCGCCTTCATCCTCTATTTCCGGCTGATCGACCGGCTCGGCACCGTCGGCACGACCTCGGTCGCCTATCTGCGCGTGCCGACCGGCGTCGCCATCGGCGTGCTCTTCCTCGGCGAGCGCCTGAGCGCGACCGCCTGGGCCGGCCTCGCCCTGGTCATCGTCGGCGTGTTCGCGATGACGCTGCCGGAGCGCAAGTCGAAGAGCCCCTGAGAAACGCAGAACACCGGGCAAGAAAAAGCCCCGCGGCAACGCCGCGGGGCTTTCGCATTTTGCCGGAGAAGAGCGCCCGTCAGGCGCCGAACGGCGTGAACTTGGTGACGCCGCGGAACAGGTTGCGCAGGAAGCTCTGCTCCTCGCCGCCGGTCGGGGTGGTGCGGCTGATGAAGTCGAAGATCACGCCGTCCTGCAGGCCGTAATTGGCGATGCGCTCGACCTTGAAGCCCTTGTTGAAATAGATCACCAGCACTCGCTGGTCGATGACGGCGAACTCCTGGAACTGGAAGCGCCGCCGCACCGTCTGGCTGATGTAGTAGAAGGTGCGGTTGCCGACGGTAGACGTCGTCGACGGCGTGCCGAGCGTGGTCAGCACCGTCTGCACGTCCATGCCGATCTTCACCTTGGCGATCAGCTCGTCGTCCATGACGAAGCCGCGGGTGAACTCCTCGTTGAGGCCGGCGGAGGTCGGAGTGCGGAAGCCGAGATTGGTGGCGGTGGCGCAGCCGGCCAGCGGCAACGCGGCGGCAAGCGAGCCGATCAGGACGGTACGGCGGGTCGGAGCAGTCATGCTTGGCAGATCCGAGGGAAGGCGCACGGAGCTTGCCGCGCTTGTCAGGAAGGGTGCGCTTGGCGTAACGCCCGAGCATGGCTTTGGCAAGGCAAGTCGCTTTTTAGTCAAGCTGATTGGGAAAGGCGGGGTAGGGGCTGTGATCTTCGGCCTGTTCGGCAGGAAGCGCGCGCGCATGGCGCCGGTCAATGCGTTGCTGGAGCGCATCGTCGGCGCGTCGCGCGAGCCGGCCCTGTATCTGCAAGGCGGTGTTCCCGATAATTTCGAGGGCCGCTTCGAGGCATTGACGCTGCATCTCTTCCTGGTGCTGAGGCGTCTGCGCGAGCTGCCGGCCCCGGCGGCCGATGTGGCGCAGGACCTGATCGACGCCAGCTTCGCCTATCTCGAGCTCGGCTTCCGCCAGGGCGGCATCAGCGATGTCGCCGTGCCGAAGCGGATGAAGAAGATCGGCCGCAGCTTCTATGGTCGGCTCAGCGGCTATGAAGAAGCGCTCGTTTCACAGCAGGCAGGCGCCTTCGAGGCAGCGCTCGCCCGCAATATTGCGCCCGGGGTTGCCGCATCGGCGCTCGCGCGCCATCTCAGGGCCGCGGCCGCCGTCTTGGCCGCGCGCTCGCTCGACGATATCCTCAGCGCAGATCCGTTGTTCCCGCCCTTCTCCGACAGCATCACCGCATGACAGTTTCCCCTCAGGATACGTTGCCGCTTCGCCAGCCGATCCGCGTCGAGAGCATCACCTTGCGCCCGGTCCCGGTCGAGATCGCAGCCGAGCAGGGCGATCTGCCGGGGATCGCGGCCTTTCTCGGCGTCGCCTCTGTCGAGGCTCTGAAGGCGAGCCATTCGCTCTCGCGCAATGGTGAGCGGGTCAAGCTGGAAGGCATGATCAGGGCGAGCCTGCATCAGACCTGCGTCGTCACGCTCGATCCCTTCCCGGTCGAGCTCAGCGTGCCGGTCAAGCTCGACTTCGCGCCCGAGGCCGAGATCGCCGCCATGGCGAGCCCCTCCGAGGATGACGAGATCGACATCGAGGTGCTGCTGAACGAGGAAGAGCCGCCGGAGCCGATCGTCGACGGCGCGATCGACCTGGGTGTGGTCACGCTCGAATTCCTGGCGCTGGCGCTCGATCCCTATCCGCGCAAGCCGGGCGTCGCGTTCAGCGAGCCGGCGCCCGAGACCCCCGCCGAATCGCCTTTCGCCGCGCTCCTGCAGCTCAAGCGCAGCGAATGACCCTTAAAAACCTGAGCACCTCGGCTTGCGGCGGGCGTCCAACCCGCTATTGTCCGCCGCCCGCCCGGCCGCCCCGGCAGGGGGCCCAGCGCCTGGAATCGATCACCTCCGCATGACACGTCCGGTCACAATCGCGCTCGACGCCATGGGCGGTGATCACGGCCCGTCCGTGGTCATCCCGGGCGCCGCAATCACGCTCGAACGCCGCCCGGACACGAAGTTCGTGATCTTCGGCAACGAAGCCGAGGTCATGCCGCTGCTCGACGCGCATCCGAAGCTGAAGGCGGTGACCATCTTCCACCACACCGAGGTCTCGGTGAAGATGGACGACAAGCCGAGCCAGGCGCTGCGCTATGGCCGCTACAAATCGTCGATGTGGCGCGCCATCGACGCGACCAAGACCGGCGAGGCCGACGTCACCATCTCGGCCGGCAATACCGGCGCGCTGATGGCGATGTCGAAGTTCTGCCTGAAGTCGATGCCGCAGGTCGACCGGCCGGCGATCGCCTGCCTGTGGCCGACGGTCCGCGGCGAGAGCGTCGTCCTCGATGTCGGTGCCACCATCGGCGCCGATGCCCAGCATCTGGTCGATCTTGCGGTGATGGGTGCCGCCATGGCGCGCGTCGTGCTCGATCTCGACCGGCCGAGCGTCGGCCTGCTCAATGTCGGCGTCGAGGAGATCAAGGGTGTCGAGGCGGTCAAGGAAGCCGGCCGCATCCTGCGCGAGAGCAACCTGCCGCATCTCGACTATCACGGCTTCGTCGAGGGCGACGATCTCGGCAAGGGCACGGTCGACGTCGTCGTCACCGAGGGCTTCACCGGCAACATCGCCCTGAAGACGGCCGAGGGCACGGCCAAGCAGATCGGCGAATACCTGCGGGCGGCGATGGGCCGCTCGCTGATGTCGAAAATCGGCTATCTTTTCGCACGTGGTGCCTTCGCCGCGCTGAAGGACAAGATGGATCCGCGCAAGGTCAATGGCGGCGTCTTCCTCGGGCTCGAGGGCATCGTAATCAAGAGCCATGGCGGCACCGATGCCGTCGGGTTCGCCAGCGCGACCGAACTCGGCTACGAGATGGCGCGCGAGAATCTGATGGCCAAGGTGCGCGAGATGGTCGCCGCGACGGCGCGGCCCAGCGCGGCGCCGGCAGAGCCTCAAGTCGCCGCAGGCGAGTAGGGAAGAGAACGTCCTTGTCCAGAATGCGATCCGTCCTGCGCGGCTGCGGCTCCTATCTGCCGGCGCGCATCATGACCAACGCCGAATTGGCGGCGAAGGTCGACACCAGCGACGAGTGGATCGTCCAGCGCACTGGTATCCGCGCCCGCCACATCGCGGCGGAAGGTGAAACCACCGGCATGCTCGGCCTGAAGGCGGCGCAGGCTGCGCTCGCCGACGCAGGCATCCCGGCGAGCGAGGTCGACCTCATCATCGTCGCGACCGCGACGCCCGACCACACCTTTCCGGCCACTGCGACCTATATCCAGGCCGAGCTCGGCATCACGCAAGGCGCCGCCTTCGACCTGCAGGCCGTCTGCTCCGGCTTCGTCTTCGGACTCGCCACCGCCGACAAGTTCCTGGTGAGCGGCGCGGCCAAGACCGCCATCGTCATCGGCGCCGAGACCTTCTCGCGCATCCTCGACTGGGACGACCGCGCCACCTGCGTGCTGTTCGGCGACGGCGCCGGCGCCGTCGTGCTCCAGGCGGAGGAGGGCACCGGCACGCTCGCCGATCGCGGCGTGCTGACGACCCATGTCCGCTCCGACGGCCGCTATGCCAACAAGCTCTATGTCGATGGCGGGCCGGGCTCGACCAAGACCGTGGGCTTCCTGCGCATGGAAGGCCGGGAGGTCTTCAAGCACGCTGTGGTCAACCTGGCCGAGACGGTGCGCCACACCTTCGAGGAGACCGGGCTCTCCGGCGACGACATCGACTGGTTCGTGCCGCATCAGGCCAATCGCCGCATCATCGACGCCACAGCCCACAAGCTCGGCATCGGCGAGGACCGGGTCGTCGTCACCGTCGACAGGCACGGCAACACCTCGGCCGCTTCGATTCCGCTGGCGCTCGCCGAGGCTCATGCCGACGGCCGGATCAAGCCCGGCCAGCTCGTGCTGATCGAGGCGATGGGCGGCGGCTTCACCTGGGGCTCGGCGCTGATCCGCTGGTAGTGGCGCGGATTCGCCGTCCAAGCTAAGCGCTTTTGATCTATGACATTTTCTTAGCGGCTGTCAGCGCGGATTTTCCGCGTTTTTCAACCTGTGCGAGCACGGCGAGGATTGACCGCAATCGCCTCGCCGCCTAGCGTCCGCCTCCGGTGGGGTTAGGTTAACGGGGACGCCGCTGTTTGAAGAAACGCCTTGGAGGAATTGATGGCGGGGCAAACGATTACGCGGGCTGATCTGTGCGAGGCTGTCTACCAGAAGATCGGCCTGTCGCGGACGGAGTCGTCCAAGCTGGTCGAGGCGGTGCTGGACGAGATCTGCGACGCGGTCGCGCGTGGGGAAAACGTCAAGTTGTCCTCGTTCGGCTCGTTCGTGGTGCGCGACAAAGGCGAGCGAATCGGGCGTAATCCGAAAACCGGCGTCGAAGTCCCGATCGAGCCGCGTCGCGTGATGGTGTTCAAGCCGTCCAACGTGATGAAGGCGCGGATCAACGGACTGAACGGCGTGGGTGAGGAGGAGTGATTCTGGAGTTCCACGACGGCGGATTCGAGGCCGAATTGGATAACAAGAGCCCAGACGCATTCAGAACCATCAGCGAGGTCGCCGAAGACCTCGACATTCCCCAACACGTCCTGCGTTTCTGGGAAACGCGCTTCTCCCAGATCAAGCCGCTGAAGCGCGGCGGCGGCCGGCGCTATTACCGGCCCGACGATGTCGCCCTGCTCAAGGGCATCCGCCGCCTGCTCTATGGCGAGGGCTATACCATCAAGGGCCTGCAGCGCATCCTGAAGGAACAGGGGCCGCGCTATGTCCAGGCGATCGGTCGCGGCGGCGAGATCACCGGCGCCAATGCGCCGGCTCCTTCGGCTGCGGCAGCCCATGCGTCCCCCTCGCGCGCCGAGCCGATGCCGGCGGCTCAGCAGCATCGCCCGGCGAGCCTGGCCGAACCCGGCTTCGCTGCGAAGGCGCTTCTTTCTTCCTTGCCACGCTCGGCGCAGCCGCTGATCGGCGCCGATGATCTCGCCTTCCTTAAGGCGACGCTCTCCGAGCTGATCGAATGCCGCCGCTTGCTGCACGGCGCCTTGGCCACCGCGAGCGCCGGGGAAGACGGCTAGCTTCACGGCCTTCCGACGACTTGAACCTTCGCTCCCGGCTCGCTAGATCAGCCGGCGAGGACGACCTCCGCAGGCCTTTCGCCCGCGTTTCCCCTAGGCGTGGACGACCCCGCCCTTCTGAACGGAGGGCCGCCATGGCCTGGACTTATCTCTTCTTCGCCGGCCTGTTCGAGATCGGCTGGGCCATCGGCCTGAAATACACGCACGGCTTCACTCGCCTCGTCCCGACAGTGCTGACTGTCGCCAGCATGGCGGTGAGCCTCGGCCTGCTCGGCCTCGCCTTGAAGAGCCTGCCGCTCGGCACCGCCTATGCGATCTGGACCGGAATCGGCACGATCGGCACCGCCGTCCTCGGCATCATCCTGTTCGGAGAGCCGGCGACGGCGCTGCGCTTGGCCTGCGTCGGCTTGATCGTCGCCGGTATCGTCGGGCTGAAGCTCGTTTCCTGAGAGCAGCTCGCCGAGCTCAACCGGCGGCGGTTTACTGCCGCCGGAACGCCTCGGGCCAGAGGCCGGCGCGCTCGATCAGCAGGATCGCGACGATGACCGCCAGCGTGACGACGACTGTCGTCAGCTTGGCGTTCCAGGGCACGCCGCGGCCTATCAGCCAGATCAGGGCCAAGCCCGCGATAAGGGGAATGAGGAGTTCCATGACGCGAGCCTAGCGTAGATGCCGGCAGGCCGCATCCGCCTTCGCACATCTCCGGAACAGTTCGCCGCGGCGCACGTTGCAGCGACAGGGAAGCATGTCGTCGGCAGGCGGCATCGGTTTCATCAATCCCGACAATGCGAGCAGGAGGAAGGCATGGGCCTGTTTTCCAAGGATATCAAGACGATGGACGATCTCTTCGTGCATCAGCTCCAGGACATCTACTACGCCGAGAAGCAGATCAGGAAAGCTTTGCCGACCATGATCGAGAAGGCGACGGATACGCAGCTGCGGAACGGCCTGCAGGCCCATCTCGGCGAGACCGAGGGCCATATCCGCCGGCTGGAGCAGGTCTTCCAGCAACATGGCGTCGAGGCCAAGGGGACCGATTGCCCGGCGATCGACGGCATCCTCGAAGAAGCGGACGAGGTCACCGGCGAGGTCGAGGACAAGCAGGTGCTGGATGCGGCGATCATCGCGGCGGCGCAGGCGGTCGAGCACTACGAGATCACCCGCTACGGCACGCTGACCGCTTGGGCCAAGCAGCTCGGCCGCGAGGATTGTGCTGCGTTGCTGCAGCAGAACCTCGACGAGGAGCATGCCGCCGACAGCAAGCTGACCAAGCTGGCGGAATCCGGGATCAACCGTCAGGCCGCCTGACGGCTCGCTACGCGTTGGCCGGCGAGGGCGCCTCGGCGCTCTCCCGGCTTGTCGCGCCACCTTCCATCAGCGGCCGCAGCTTGGTCAGCTCCTGGGCCATGAAATCGAGGAAGAGCCGCACCCGCGGCGAGTGGCGCAGGTCGGGATGGGTCAGCAGCCACAGATCGGCGGCGTAGCCGGTCTGTGGTTGCGCCAGCCGGACCAGCGCCGGACGCTTGTCGGCGATGAAGCAGGGCAGGAAGCCGATGCCGATGCCGGCCTCGACCGCTTCCGCGAGGCCCAGCACCGTGTTGAGCTTGTAGACGGTCTGGTCGGCCGGGATGTGCTTTTGCCGATACTGCACGACCTTGAAGTTGCTGAACTGGTCGCCGAGCGAGATCCAGCGCTGCTGCGCAAGCTCGGCCTGATCAGCCGGTGCGCCTTCCGGAAAATCCGTGGCGCGGCCATAGAGTGCCCAGCCGATCTGGGCGACGCGCCGGCCGATCAGGTTTTCCGGTGGGCTGTCGGTGGCGCGGATCGCGACATCGGCGTCGCGCTTGCTCAGATTGAGCGCTTGGTTGCCGAGCAGGATGTCGAGCTTGATGTCCGGGCATTGCCGCATGAAGGCGGCGAAGAGCGGCGTCAGCAATTCGGCCAGCAGCGAATCATTGGTGGTGACGCGCAGTTCGCCGGCCGGCAGGATTTCGCGGCCGGCGAGTCGGCGGGTAAATCCGGCGATGTCGGTCTCCAGCCGCTCGGCCAGGACGGCCATCTCTTCGCCCGCGGGCGTCGGCACATAGCCGGAGCGGTGCCGCTCGAACAAGCGCGTGCCGAGGCTTTCCTCGATCTGGCCGAGGCGGCGGAACACGGTCGAATGGTTGAGGCCGATCAGCTCGGCGGCCGCCGGCAGGCTGCGCGCCTCGGCGATGGCCTTGATCAGCCGGAAATCGTCCCAGGCGACGGAAGAGGCGGCGTTCGGCAAGCGGGCGGCTCCAGGGAAGTCAGCTCCCTGAACATGGTACGGGCGACAGGTTGCAGCAACCTGTCGCCCGTTCTGTCGTGATGAGCAGGGGAAGCTCAGGCCAAAGCGGGCTTGGCGGCGACCGAAACACCGGCCGGACGTAGCGCCAGCGCGCCGTCGCCGATCAGGACATGGGCGAAGGCGGTGAGGGCGAGGAAGGCGGGATATTCCCAGCCGCCGTTCGGGGCGTTGAAGACCCAGCCATTGGGGGCGTGGATGACGAGAGCGCCCAGCAGGACCGGCAGCAGCAGGACCGAGACATAGCGGCCATAGAAGCCGGTGAGGATGGCAAGGCCGCCGATCACTTCCGCCAGGATGATCGGCCAGGCGAGGAAACCGGGCAGGCCGACCTGGCCAAGGAAGCCGGCGAAGCCGGGAACCGTGAAGACGGCAAGCTTCAGATAGGCGTGGGCGATGAACATGACGCCGAGGGCGACTCGCAGGGTCAGGGCGCCATAAGGGGCGAAACGGGTGTCGATCATGGTCTTTCTCCGAAGGACCGGTTTGGTCTGCGGCAGAGAATGGCGATTTCGATTTGGCAATTCAAATTGGCAATTTCAGAGAATAACATTGCTATGGTGCAATGAACTCGATCTGGCATTTTGCCGAACCGCAATCATCTTTGTGCCCAACGAGGGCAGCGTCCTGCAGCCCGGAGGACGACATCATGCAGATCAACGGCATCCACCACGTCACCGCCATCGCCGGCCCGGCGCGTCGCAACCTCGACTTCTACAGCCGCGTGCTTGGCCTGCGCCTGGTGAAGAAGACGGTGAACTTCGACGATCCGACCACCTGGCATCTCTATTTCGGCGATGCCGGCGGCAATCCGGGCACCATCCTGACCTTCTTTCCCTGGGAGCATGTCGCGCCCGGCCGGCTTGGCGTCGGCGAGACGGAGTTGACCACCTTCCGCATCCCGGAAGCAGCGGTCGGCTACTGGACGCATCGCCTCGTCGCCAACGGCGTCGCCCATGATGCGCCGCAGAAGCGCTTCGGCGAGACCGTGCTGAGCTTCCGCGATCCGGACGGCATGCGGCTCGCTTTGGTCGCGGTGCCCGGCAGCGAGATCGAGCCGGCCTGGGACAATGGCGAGGTGCCGGCCGAATCCGCGATCCGCGGCTTCCACGGCGTCACGCTGCTGCTCGACAAGACCGAGACGACCGCCGCGATCCTGCGTGACGTGTTCGGCTTCGTCGAGGCCGGTCGCGAGGGCGACACTGTCCGCATGCGGGCCGAAGGTGCTGCCCATGGCGGCGTCGTCGACCTGCGCGCCGCCGGCGGCTTCCTGCCGGCCAGGATGGGCGCGGGCTCGGTGCATCACATCGCCTTCCGCGCCGGCGACGACGCGGAGCAGGCCCGCATGGTGAAGACGCTGGCCGACACATTCGGCCTGCGCCCCACCGAGCAGAAGGATCGGAACTATTTCCGCTCCGTCTACGTCCGTGAGCCCGGCGGCGTGCTGTTCGAGATCGCGACTGACGCCCCCGGCTTCGCTGTCGACGAGCCGGCGGACGACCTCGGCGGAACGCTCAAGCTGCCGGCGCAGTACGAGACACGCCGCGCCGAGATCGAGGCTGTGCTGCCGGCACTCGCCTGAACCGTACAGGCGCCCCGCCTTCGGGCGGGGCGCCTTTGCGAAAACTCTCAGAAAGGAGGCGTGCCATGAGCACGACCGAAACCTTCATTCATCGCTTCGAGCCGGCGAGCGCTGCCAGCCAGGCGCCGCTCCTGCTGCTGCATGGCACCGGCGGCGACGAGAACGACCTTCTGCCGCTCGGGCGCACGCTCGCGCCAGGGGCGGCGCTGCTCTCGCCGCGCGGGCGCACGCTCGAAGCCGGCATGCCGCGCTTCTTCCGCCGTCTGGCCGAGGGCGTCTTCGACGAGGACGATCTCACCCGGCGCACGCATGAGCTTGCCGATTTCGTCGAGCAGGCGCGGGCGGAGTACGGGTTGCCGGCGCCGATCGCGCTCGGCTTCTCGAACGGCGCCAACATCGCCGCCGCGATGCTGCTGCTGCGGCCGGAGGTGCTGTCGGGGGCGGTCCTGTTGCGAGCGATGTCGCCCTTCGCCAAGCCGCCGGCAGCGGCGCTGGGCGGCAAGCCCGTGCTGATCGTCTCTGGCAGCTTCGACCCGATCATCCCGGAGGAGAATGCGGCGCGGCTGGCGGCGACGCTCAGCGGGGCGGGGGCTTCAGTCGAGCACCGCAGCCTGCCGACCGGGCATGGCCTGTCGCAGGCGGATCTTGGCTTGGTGCGGGCCTGGCTGTCGAAGCGGCCGGCGCTCGCGGCCTGATAGGGTCAGGCTTCAGGCCTGATGTGCTTCGAGAGATAGCACGTCAGGCCGAGCCCGCCGAGCATCACCGAGATCATATAGGGGCCGAACAGGCAGGCGACGAACACGGCCGCGATGAAGCCGAGCATCAGGCTGTTGCGCCAGTCCATAGTCATGACGGGGCCTCCACGAATCGGTGCCAGTATCATGAAGATAACCTTCACCCTGTGAACCGCATTTGAACAGAATTCGTTAATGAATCCTTGCTGTTGCGGCTGCGCCTTCATAAAGCTCCGGCCCTAGCCGGAGCGGAGCGCCTCGATGGCTCGCTTCAGGCGCTCGAAGTCGAACGGCTTGCCGATCACAGCCGTCCCAGCCTCGTCCTGGAAGCCCTCGACCCGGCCATGTCCGGTGACGAAGATCACCGGAAAGCCCGGCCGATCTTCGCGCAGGCGGCGGGCGAGTTCGGTTCCCGCCATGTCAGGCAAGCCGATATCGGTCAGCAGCAGGTCGATCGGCTCGGCGGCCGCGACATCCAGCGCCTGTTTCGCGCTGCCGGCCTCGCGCACGGCATGGCCGAGCTCGCCGACCATGTCGGCCATGTCCATCCGGATCAGTGCGTCATCCTCGCAGATCAGAATGGTGAGCGCTGCCGGCGCCGGCGATGGCTGCCCGGCATCCGTCTCAGCAGGCCCATCGTCGCCGACCGGGCGCGGCAGCTTGCCGTCGCGCGCCAGCACTTGCCGGATCTTCCGCGCGAGGACATCGCGCGAATAGGGCTTCGAGAGCAGGTTTACGCCGCTGTCGAGCCGCCCGCCATGGACGATCGCATTCTCGGTATAGCCGGAGGTGAAGAGGATGCTGAGCTGCGGCAGGCGCTCCTTCGCCTTGCGCGCGAGTTCCGGACTGCGAAGCGGGCCGGGCATGACGACATCGGTGAAGAGCAGGTCGATGGCGACGCCGCTCTCGATCACGACCAGGGCGCTTTGCGCGTCGTTCGCCCGCAGCACGCGATAGCCGAGCTCGTCGAGCATCGCGACGACGGTGTCGCGGACCGCTGCGTCATCCTCGACGACGAGGATCGTCTCGTGGCCGCCGATGATGGGGCCGTTTTCGACCTCCACCGGCACGTCCTCGGCCTGCAGCGAGCGCGGCAGATAGAGCTTTACCGTCGTGCCTTGGCCGGGCTCCGAATAGACCTTCACATGGCCGCCGGACTGCTTGAGGAAGCCGTAGACCATCGACAGGCCAAGGCCGGTGCCTTTGCCTTCGGGCTTGGTCGAGAAGAATGGTTCAAAGATCTTCTCGATGACCTCGCGCGTCATGCCGCTGCCGGTATCGGTCACCGCGACCATCACATACTGCCCCGCATTCACTTCAGGGTGGCTGGCGGCATAGCCGTCGTCGAGGAAGGCATTGCCGGCTTCGATCGTGAGCTTGCCCGCCCCATCCATGGCATCGCGTGCATTGATCGCGAGGTTCAGGATCGCGTTCTCGAGATTGGTCGGGTCGACCAGCGTGTTCCACAGGCCGCCTGCGATCGCGGTCTCGATTTCGACCGCCTCGCCGAGCGTGCGCCGCAGCAGGTCGTCCATGCCCCGGATCAGGCGGCCGATATTGACGACGCGCGGCTCCAGCGGCTGGCGCCGGCCGAAGGCGAGCAGCTGCGAGGCGAGATAGGACCCGCGCGCGACACCCGCCATCGCCTTCTCGATGCGAAGCTGCGCCTTCTCGTTGCTGGCGACCTCGCGCGAGAGCAGCTGCAGATTGCCGCTGACGACCTGGAGCAGGTTGTTGAAATCGTGCGCCACCCCGCCCGTCAGATTGCCGATCGCCTCCATCTTCTGCGCCTGGACGAGCATGCCTTCCGCCCGGGTGCGCTGTTCGATCTCGCTGGCGAGGCGGATATTGCTGGCCTCGAGCTCGGCGGTACGGTCGGCGACGCGCCGCTCCAGCGTCGCGCTATCCTGCCGGATTTGCATCGAGGCATCCGACAGAGTGTCGCGCAGCACGATGAATTCGCGCAGGCGGGTCTTCAGCGGGATCGGTTCGTCGGTTCTACCGATCTGGCTTCCGGATTTCGTCAGGACGGACAAGGGCCGGGCGAAAAGCCGCCAGAGCGACAGCGCGATCAGCGAGCTGGCGAGAAGGGCCGCGAGCCCTCCCGCTGTAAGCATCAGTATCGCCTGCTGCAGAGGCTGGCGAACGACGCTCTCGCGGATGCTCGCCGCCACCAGCCAGTCCGCGACGTTCGAGCGGACATAGCCGACCAGCACGTTCTCGCCGAGCGCGCTCTGGCCTGTGAAGTTGCCGCTCTGGCCCGTGGCCTTGGCGAGGAAGGCCGGCACACCCGGCTTTCCGGCGAAAGCTGCGTGATCGTCCGAGCGCATGACATAAGCGCCGTTGCGATCCCCCACGGCGACGAGCCAGCCGGCAGGAACGATCGGCTTGAGGACCTGGTAGAGCAGCTCGGTCCCGGCGCTGATATGCAGGAGATATTCGACCTTGCCGTCGACCCGGACCGGCACGATCAGCGCGAACAGCGGCGCCTGCGCGATCGCGCCGGTGAAGACGTTCGTGATCAGCGCGCGCTGTTCGGCGACCACCTCGGTATCGCGATCAAGCGGCGTCTTCGGCAGCGGCGTGCCGTGGGCGACGCGGGTGTTCAGCAATTGCTGGCCGTCGGGACTGCGCAAGCCGATATCTGCGCCGATGAAGCGCTTCACCAGCGTGGCCTGGCGATAGAATGCCTCAAGGTCGCGGTTCTGCAGGTTCTGCGATGTGGCGAGCGTCTGCAAAGTCGTCCGCCAGCCGTTGAGATGGCGATCGAGCACCGAGGTCGCGGAACTGGCGACCTCTCGCGCCTCCTGCTCGTAGCGCTCGGTCTCGGCGACGGCGTAGCGCTGCAGCAGGATGCCGGCGAAGGCGATGCCGGGCAGGACGATCACGGCGAAGAGCGCAAGGATCACCCAGCGCGCGGGAATCCCGGCGGGCCTTGAAACTCCATCCCCCATAGTGTCGTGCCGCCGCTTCCGATTATCCGCTTTGCGAATCTGTACCACGGGTTACGCGCGGCGGCAGCGGTCAAAAGACAGGTCCGGACCGAGACCATCGTGCCGCTCGGGCACCGATCGGCATTTGGCGCGTTGTAACCTCCGAGCCGCGCCTTGCGGCAAGGAGAGAGACGATGTTCAGGTTGTTCGAGATCTTCGCCGACAAGGTGCGCGAGCAGGCCGACGACTATGCCAAGGCGCAGGCGCGAATCGGGACGCGCACGCTCAGTGATGTCATGGATCCCTTGGGGATGGCCTCGGCGATCGCTGGTGCTGCGCCGGTCCCCGCGCCGACCGCCGGCACCGAATTGCGGCCGCCCCGGCTGAAGAGCGAGCGGCGCAGCCGGCGCAAGACGCAGCGCACAGCCAAACCCCGCTCGCCCCGGAGCCATCGCCCGGCCCTGAACTTCGCTTGACGATCTGTGCCGCCAGGAAAGTCGGGGACATGGTCGGTCGGCTGAACTCTGGATTGGCCGCCGCGCGGCTTTTCGCCTCGCCGCGTTGCCGCGCCGTGGCCGGATGGTCGCCGGCATGACCAACATCCTTCCGGAGAGGCATCACGCCGGCCGAAGTCGCGCCGCGGCCACATCATGGCAGGCCGCTGTGAATCGAGCGCTGTCTACCGGCAATTGCCGCGTTGCATCGCGGCGACGCTCGCTCTATAAGCCGACCCGTCGGAGCGTAGCGCAGCCCGGTTAGCGCACTTGTCTGGGGGACAAGGGGTCGGAGGTTCGTTATACGCGATCGAAGTGTTCAGGAGTTTTCAGAGCGGTTTCCTTGACGGAGTATAGCGCAGCCCGGTTAGCGCACATGTCTGGGGGACATGGGGTCGCAGGTTCAAATCCTGCTACTCCGACCAAAAAGTCAATGATTTCAAGCACTTGGCTGGAAATCGCCGCTCTGCTGATGATGGGCTGGACTGCTTTATGTGGGTCCAGCCCATCATCTCCCCCTCCACCACCACTGGCCTGAATTTGCCGCCCAGTTCGCACAGCGATCTGCAATTATTGAACATGCTCTGCACATGTTCAATCGGCGCTACTCCATTCATCCTGAACGGCTTTTTCGAGATTGCAGGTGCTCAGACGCCCGCCTTCTCTCGCCTTGACTGAACACTCCTAATTCCGTTTCGGCGATCCCTTTCCTGGGATTAGCTCAGCGGTAGAGCGGCGCGTTTGGGGCGTGCAGGCCCTCGGTTCGATCCCGAGATCCCAGACCACTTCTTCACCACCCGTTAACGAACAACCGCGACGCGCATTGTCTGGAGCGATTTGATACCCAATATTGGTTCGATCCATTATGGGTATCAAAATGCATTTCATTCCCTTCTCTGCCGAGCAGTCTCGCGTTCTCGACGACGTGATGACGGTCGATCGCCTGCATCGATCCCTCCTTCAGCGCGAGGAAGGGTTGGGCGGCGGCTTTCAGTGGAAGAACGTCGCCGGGCAGGACTACCTGACCCGCTTCTGGACCGATCCGACCACCAAGAAGAAGCAGGCGCGGTCTCGCGGTCGTCGTTCGCCGGCGACGGAGGCCGAGTATGGCGATTTCTATGCCGCTCGCGAGAGCGTCGCAGCCGAGCGTCGCAGCCTCGGCCCCCGCATGGCCGATGTGTCGCGCGCCGCGCGTGCGTTCCGCCTCGCGCTGGTGCCCCAACCGGTCGCCGACGTCTTTCGCGCCTTCGACCGCGCGGGCCTCTGGCAGGCATGCATGCTCCTAGGAGGCTGCGCCACCCACGCCCATGCCGTCGAGGCCCGCGTTCGGGTCGAGGCAGAGCTGGCCGACATCGACCTTCTCGTACCGGACGGGTTGGTGTCGGACGTCCTGCCTTCGATTGGCGGAGCCCTTCGGGCGGCCCGGCCCGACGAAGCCTGGCACGCCGATGGCACCGCCATCGTCGGATCCAGCGGCCTCCGCATCCACGTCCACGACGCCTCGGAAGTGCTGGAAGCCTTCATCGCCACGCTCCCCGAGCTCGACGCGATCCGGGCCGTCTCCTCGGCGCTCGAAGGAGCGCCGCGCGCTGGCTTCGTCGTCGGACGGGACGGGCTGGCGGCGCCGGTCGCGACGCTCGATCCGACAGCCCATGCCGTGCTGAAGTCGGCGCAGGCCGTGTCGCTCGGCAGCGAGCACGCACGCGACGCCGCCTTGGTGGCCGTCGAGTTGGCGAGACTGATCGAGCGATCGACGGCGCTCGCCCCTGCGACGACGCTCGCGGGCCTCGATTTCGATAACCATGACCGAATTCGGCCCTTGGGCCGGGCTCGATCGTAACGGTTTCTGGAGCTGCGCGAGTCATGGTCGCCCGAGCGAGGATCGAACCCGAACGGAACGCGAGCGTCGTCGACGTCTCTCGCCTCGGGAAGCAATGCGCGGTGCGGGGCGTGGACGGCGACAACGACAATCAGAACTTCGCCATGGCGACGATCCATCGCATCAGGGCCGTCGACTACTCCGTCGACGAGGCCGGCGATTTCGACGGCGCTACCATGCGGGGACTCCGCACGCCGGCGGGGTTCGTCATGCTCTTCGACGACGATCTCAATCCTATCGAGCCGGCCAACTTGTTTCTGCTGGACCACTGCCACGTCCCCGCCCGCCGCGGACGGTGGCAGAAGACCCAGACCGCCTATGCCGACGATCTCGTCCATTGGTGGACGTATCTGCGCTTGCACGGCCTGGGATGGGACGCGGTAGGGGCGGATGACCTGCGCGCCTATGCGCAAGCCTTGGTCGAGGGGGTATCCACCCGTGGCCGCCGTTTTTCGTCCGCGACGATCTCGCGCCGGATCGGCACGGTCGAGGCGCTGTATCGCTGGTCGCACCGGCACGGCCTTGTCGAGGAATGCCCTGTCGTGGAAGCGGGGACCAAGCGCCTAGTGGACATCGACAGGGCGTTCCTGCCTCATACCGGCGGCATCCGCGTCGCCGCGGCGAGCCCTCTCCGTCCACGACCGGCGGCGGTGGACGAGCACGTGAACCCGATCGCGATGGGAGACCTCACGGCCATCCTCGACGGTTTAGGGGCCTCCCCATACGACATCGACGACAACGACGCTCGCGCGACCCGTGACCGGCTGATCGCCGAGACATCGCTCTACACCGGCATGCGCGTTGAGGAAGTCGTCGGCCTGACGATCTACCAGATCCTCGACGTCGCACGGGGCGAGGACCTGTCCGATCGCTGGCGGCCCTTGCCCTTGCGGATCACCGTCGCCAAGGGCGGGGTTCCCCGCACGGTCGTGATCCCAGCTTTCCTTGTGAAGGCTCTGCTAGCCTACATCGATGGCGAGCGCGCGTCGGTCGTCAGGTCGGCGAAGCAGCGTGGCCGCAACGCCTCCAATGCGCTCTTCCTGAACGGAATTCGATCCACAAGCCGGGACGTCGGAGGCAAGACGTCGCCGGCGACGGCGATGCGCGCCTTCCATGCCTCCGTGCTCGCATCCGGGCTGACGCGGACGGAGACCACCTATCGGATCGATCCTTCGACGGGGTCGCCGGCCATCGACGAACACGGCGAGGAGATCCTCGAAGCGCGCGACGTCGCGAAGCACAGCTTTCACGACCTGCGGCACACCTTCGCCTGCCAATTCTATTGGGCCGAAATCCAGGCCGGCAACCCCGCCCCCTGGAAGAAGCTCCAGGCGCGGCTGGGCCACAAGCGCCTGAGCACGACCCAGGACATCTACCTGCGCCACGTCGAGACCCGGGAGCCGGAGATCTCCGACACCTTCGCGCGCCTCTTGAAGGAGCGACTCGATGCGCTCGCCTGAACCGCTCAGGCGACGCGCCGGGCGCGCCGTTCCCGCCCATCTGCTGCCGAAGGCGAAGGAAGCGGTTCCCGCGAGGCTGCCGGTCATCTTCGGCGTCGTGGAGCAGCCGGATCGGCTGTTGGTGCGCTTCCGCGACGCGACCTGCGCCGGAGGCGTGCAGGAGATCGACCTATCGAACTGGCTGATCAGGCGCGACATCGGTCTCGCCGTCGCTGAGTACTTGTCGACCAAGGGGCTTCTCGCCCGGTCGACCCGGCAGGGCATCGCGAAGATCCTGAACCCCTTTCTTGCCTTCCTGCTCGAAGGCTCGTCCGTCGAAACGTTGGCTGACATCGACGCGGACGCGATCGCACGCTTCGAGGCGTGGCTGAACACCGGCGAGTCGGATGGGACACCTTGGTCGGGGCTGACCAAGACGCAGCGCTACCGTGCGGTCGCGGACCTGTTCGACCATCTGCGGTCATCGGCGCGAGGCGCACCCATCCGCGATCGGGACTTCGGCTTCAGGCGCAATCCCTGGCCTCTGAACCACCGTCAGGTCCGGCCGCGCGAGGCCGTTTCCCATCTCGACCTGTCCCTGATCAGGAGGGCATGCATCGACGATATCGCGGAGACGGTCGCGCGGATGGAGATCGCGGACAGGGCCGAACTGATGTCTCCGGATAGGTTGCCATCTCCCGGCGCCCGCTCCGTAACGCCCTATCGCGACCCCGTCGTGCGGCTCGCCGCGCTCGTCCAGCGCTACGACTCGCGCATCCCCGCGCGCGACCTGCTCGCCGCGAGCGATTACGGCCTCGCCCGTTCGATGGTGTCCCCTTACGGCTCCTACGCGGAGGTCGCGTCCGCGCTGCATCTCTCGCCGCGCGCGATCGTGCCCTTCGCATTGCTCCTGGCCATAGACGGGGCCTTCAACCCCGAAGGCCTGTTGACCTTGGAATGGCATGACGTCGAACGGAGCCATCCGCTTTTCGGCGAAGCGAGATGGCGGGTCGGCGCGCGGAAGGCGCGAGCCAAGCGGAAGCACTACCGCTCATTTGCGGCAGGGCTCTCGGCCCCCGAGGCGCCGGTCAACTTGCTTCGGACCCTGGAACGGCTCACCCGCTTCACGCGCCGGCACGTGGACGAGCGCCACCGGGACCGGGTGTTCGTCTTCTGGACCCCGCGCGCCGAGACATATGGCGGCTTCGACGCGGGGGAAGGCGCCGCCGGCGACGGTTTCTGGCATCGCGGCCTCGCCACCTTCATCGCGGACTATGGGCTGCCGGCCTTCACGATGTCGATGATGCGCAAGACGGCATCCGATCTGGTCGATATCGCGAGCGGAGGCGACATCAAGGCGAACCAGGTCTTGCTGGGCCATGCTACGGTGTCGACGACACACCGCTCCTACGAGACGTCCACCATGAGGGAGCGTGGCCGTGAGGCGCTCGCCACCGCCATGGCGTGGCGGGAGCGCTTCGTCGCCACCGGCGGTCGTGCCGACACGCGAAACGGCTTCCTCGACGCTGGCCGGGGCAGCGCAGCGACGCCGGGCTTCTCCTGTTTCGAGCCGCTGTTCTCGCCGTTGCCCGGTCAGCGCGATGGGCAGGCTTGCACCGCCTACGGGCAATGCCCGGCGTGTCCGCTCGCCTGCGTCGACGTCGGCGATCCCAAGGTTTTCCTGCGCCTGTCCCAGCTTGCGGCGCAGATGGAAGTCGCCCGGTCGCGCGTGCATCCCGTCCGGTGGATGGATGTCTGGCTGCCCCAGGCCGAGGCCCTGCGGTCGGTTTGGCTGCCGCGGTTCCCCGCCGCGACGGTGCACAAGGCTTCGTCGGTGACTTTGCCGCCGCTGCCGGATCTGGAGTGAGACGATGGTAAACAGGCTCGTCACGCTCGACCGCCAACAGGCTCCCGTGCGCATCGCGAGGATGCCGATCAGTATCATCCAGGTCTCCGCGAAGAGCCTCTGGGGAGATCCTTCTTGGCGATTTCCGTCCACAACGGCGGGAAAGCGCGAGCCCGTCGTGCTCTGGGACTTCGACATGCCCGACGGGTCGGTCTTCACCGATCCGAAGTGGTCCCGGCTGCTCGAAATGTGCCGACGCTTCGTCTGGTCCTTGAGATCGGCCAACAACCGCGGGGCGCAGCTCAAGGACGCCACGATCGCCGATATCGGGTTCGGCCTTCGCTACCTGGTCCGCTGGATGGCGACGGCGGGCGTGTCGAGCTTCGCGGAGCTCGACGCCGATCTAGCGCGGGACTTCGTCGCGCATCTCGTCGCCGACAAGGCGAACGGCTCGGAGGAAGACGTCACGGCCATCAAGCTCGCCGTCCATCTCGACGTCTTGGTCCGCATCCATGAACAGCGCGCCGCGCTGTCGGGCACGGACGGCGCGGTCATGCCCGAGCATCCTTTTGGCGGCGAGGCCGCCTACGCCGTCGCGAGGACGCTGGGCTCCCGGGTCGCCGGGGCGATCCCGCCCGTGCCGGACCCCGTCTTCCTCGCCGTCGTCCCCGAGGCCCTGTGCTGGCTCGGGAAGCGCGCGGACCTGATCGTGGAGTGGGCGCGGGCCTATCACGCCAAGAACGGCGAGACCTCCCGCATGTCCAATTCCTACAGCTACCGCCTCAATCGCGACCTCAACCGGATGTGGAGCGAGGACCGCAACCCCGCGATCGATCCGTTGCTTGGATGGACTAAGTCGGGCGAGGAGCTGGAACTAAGCGAGATCCGGCGCATGCGCCGGCTCATCCACGACCTGCGCTCGGCGTGCACCATCGTGCTCCAGTCCATGCTCGGGATGCGCATCAGCGAGGTCGCCGGCCTGAAGGCCGAGCCGGTCGATCCGGAAACGGGCTGGCCGGCCTGCGTAGAGGTCAGGCCCTCGGCGAGCGGCCTCAACGAGATCTTCTACGTCCGCGGTCGCGTCTTCAAGGGACGGCACCAATGGCAGGAGGTCGAGTGGGTGGCGGGCTCCCGCCCGGTCGGCACGGCGGTGATCCCGCCGCCCGTCGAGGCGATCCTGGTGCTGGAGCGCCTTTTCCGGCGTTGGCGCGAAGCGCGGAGCCTGTCGGACCTCATCCTGTCGTCCAGAGCCTTCTGGCACGACCCGGCGGCCGAGTCCCGGCCCGCCGGCGTATTGAGCGACGACCTACGCGAAGGCCAGGTCCGGTTCATGCGAGACTTCGTGGACTTGCCGGACGGCTTCCGGGATTGGCGTTTGAGCACACACCAATGGCGCAAGTCCTTCGCGCAATACGTCGTCCGCTCGGACGAGAGGTTGCTGCCCGCCTTGTCCGACCACTTCAAGCACATGTCCCTGGCCATGACTGAGCAGGGATACCTCGGATCGGACCCCGAGCTCCTAGGCCTGCTCGACGACGTCGCGACTCGCGAGGCCGCCCGCCTCCTGTTCGACGCCGTCAACGGGACCGGTCGCGTCGCCGGCAAGATGGCCGACACGATCCGGGAGAACGCCGGATCGATCGAGGCGCTGATGGGAACCGAAGGCACCGATGCCGACCGCCTCGCCCGGCTCACCTCCGCGGTGGCGGAGGACGACGTGCGCGTCTGGGGGGCGGCATGGGGCGCCTGCCTGTTCCGGCCGGAGACCGCCCGTTGCCACCATCAGGCCGTCGGCGCCTTCGACCTCGCCGCGCGACGGCCGCGCTATTCGCACCGGCAGCCGGGCGTCTGCTGCTCCTGCTCAAACCTGCTCGTCGCCGAGACCCACGAACCCTTCTGGAAGGAGCGGCTCGCGACGAACCTCCGGCTTCGGGACGAGGGCCGCGCCGCCGGCGAGCACGCCATCGCCGCGGTGGCCGCCGAGCGCGTGGCGACCGCGGAGGCGATCCTTCGCAAGATGAATGTCGTGATGGGAGGTGCCGATGCCGCGTGAGACGAACATCCAAACCGGTCCCGACGCCGGAGCCGACCTGCGCGCGGCGCTGGGTCGTCTGCGGCGCGGGCAGCCGCTCCATCCGGACAACGTCAAGGCAAAGCGCGAAGGCAGGCTTCGGATCAGCGTCGCCTCCGTCGCCAAGGAAGCCAACCGCAGCCGGACGCTGATCGGCATCGAGGGCTGCGCCTACCCCGATGTCCGGCGGGAAGTGCTCGCCTGCATGGAGGCTCAGGTCGCCGCACCACGGGCGCCCACGCCGAAGCTCGACGCCCAGAGCACCATCGCCGCGCTCCGACAGGAAAACGCGCTGCTCCGGCAGGAAAAGGCGATCCTGGCCACTCGTCTCCAGGACGCGGTCAACGTGGCACACAAGCAGATCCAGCACGCCAAGAGCATGGCTCGCCGTGCCGGTCGGAACGCCCGGAATGGTCGCCCCGACCATGTCGTCGGCCTGGCTCCTTCCGCACCGGTCGTCCAGTTGAGAGAGGACGGCTGATGCCGCGCTCGATCCTCGAAACCCTCGTCCCTCTCGTCGGCGAGCGGCTGGAGGCGCTCGACGCGGCGTGGGAGGCGCAGCCCGAGGAGGGACGGCGACCGACGCTGCCGATGACCGACGACGGCAAGGTCAACGTCCGCGCCTTCGCCGTCGAGGTCTGCGGGCTCACACAGGCCCAGGAGCAGCACTTCTACAAGAAGCCCGAGCTCGCCGCGCTGGTGAACTCGGTCGCCGTCCGGCAAGGCGTCAAGCCGATCGGGGCACGTGCGTTGACCGACGTCATCGACAAGGCCGCCAAGGATCGCCTGGGCCGGGCCCAGTCCGACAGGGACGACCTGGCCCGGGCGTTGGCCGAACGGGAGGCCCTGATCGAGCGTCAGCGGCGGACGATCGCCTCGCTGACGGAGCAGATCCGGCTCCTCGGCGAGACGGGCATGGTCCTCCGCACCGGCGACCTCGCCTGATGCCGGGGACGCTTGTCCGGGACTACGTCGCCTCACGGGTGCAGGGCATCGGGCCCGAGCGTGCGCGGCGCCTGGGCGAGGCCTTCGGCGATAGCCTTCCATCCGTCCTCTCCGACGAATCGAAGGTGCCCGCCATCGCCGCCGCGCTCGATCGCGATCGGCCCCTGCTGGCCCTCCGCCTCGCCGCCATGGCCGTCTCGGCCTGGAAGGAGGCCGCCGGGGAGGCCGCGACGATCTCGTGGCTGTCCGAGCGGGGCGTGGACGGCCTGGCCTTCGCGCGCCGGCTCTGCCGCATCCTGGGCGACGACGCGGCGACGCGGCTTTCGGCAAACCCCTACTGTCTCGTGCCGCTCCTCCCCTGGTCCAAGGTCGACCGGCTGGGGCTTGCCGTCCTGCGTGAGGAAGGCGTCCCGGACCCGCGCAGGGATCTCCGGCGGCTGGTCGGCTCGATCGACGCGGTCGCGAAGGCCGGTATCTCGCGGGGCGACACCGCCATTTCCCTGTCCGACCTGCCGGGCGAGGTCGCCCGCCTCCTCGGGGCGCGCGAGGCCGATGCGATCGTCGGCGAGGCCATCGCCGCGGGATTGCGCAACGGCGCGCTCGTCGATGCGGACGGCACCCTCCGGTTCCCGGGCTGCGCGACGATGGAAGAGGACGTCGTCGCCAAGCTGGCCGTCATCCAGCGCTTGGCCGAGCCCCTGCCGCGAAGCGTCCTTAAGGACCTCCAGAAGGGCTCCCTCATCGATTTCGCGGGGCTTCATCCGGAGCAGGCCGCGGCGGTGTTCAAGGTTCTCGCCAACCCGGTGTCCTGCCTTCTCGGCGGCGCGGGCGTAGGCAAGACCCACACGACCCGTGCGGTCTGTCGGGCGTGGGAGGCGACGGGCGGCTCGACGCTGCTCGCGGCGCTGTCCGGCAAGGCCGCGTTGCGGCTCTCGCGGGCGTCCGGACGCCTCGCGCGGACGCTCGCCCGATTGCTCGGGGAGCTCGACGAGACGCGGCGGCTGGAAGATGAGCTCCAGGACGCCGAGCCCGAGCGGGCCGGGCGCATCCGGACGAAGCTCGCGGCCCTGGCCAGCATCGACGACCGCACCCTGATCGTGATCGACGAGGCGTCGATGGTGGATCTCTCCACGCTCTACCGCCTCCTGCGTCACGTGCCCGATCGTGCCCGCATCCTGTTTGTCGGCGACCCGGCCCAGCTGCCTCCGATCTCGTTCGGCCTTGTCTATCACCGGCTCGTCATGGACGACGCCATCGCGGCGAGGCTGCGCGTCGTGCACCGTCAGACCGAGGCCTCGGGCATCCCGGCGGTGGCGGCGGCCGTCCGCGATCGCAGGTGGCCGCCCTTGCCGGAATACGCCGGTGCCGTCGACGGCGTCTCCTTCGTCGAATCCCCGTTGGACGGCATCCCGGACGTCGTTGCGAAGGTGGCCGCCGATCTGGGCGGCTTCGACGCCGGCGAGCTCGTCGTCGTGACCGCGACCAACGACGGCCCCGCCGGCGTCGGGCCCCTCAACAGGATGTTCCAGCGATCGCGGCAGCAGGCCCGGCGGCTCCCGGTCATCAAGGGCCATCTCGGCGAGTGGTTCAGCCCGGGCGACCCCTGCATCCATCTCCGGAACGACTACAAGCTGGGCCTGTTCAACGGGTCGATGGGAAAGGTCGTCGAGGTCGACGAGGTTGAGCGCGTGGTCGTCGCCGAGATCGACGGGAGGACATTCCGATTCCTGTCCGGCGACCTCGAACGGCGCCCGCCTGCGGAAATGGGGGCGCTCATCGACCTTGCCCTCGCCTACGCGGTGACCTGCCACAAGTGCCAGGGCAGCCAGGCCGCGCGGGTCATCGTGCCGGTCTACCGATCGATGGTGCTGGATCCATCGTGGCTCTACACCGCAGTGACCCGGGCCGAGAGGCAAGTCGTCGTCGTCGGGGAACGGTCGGCGTTGGCGACCGCTCTGGAGAGGCCATGGGCATCCGACCGCCGGCGGGTCGGCTTCGATTGGGTAGGGATGTCCCCGCCCGCATCCCAGGTCGCCGTAGCCTGATCCCCGGAGCCGCCGTCGCGGCGTCCCGCGGTCATCGAGGCGCGGAGCCGGCAAGGGCGAAGAGCGCAGCGTCCCTTGCCGGCGAGCACCTCGGTGCAAGGGAAGGAGCCGGGGCGCGGCGCAGCGGGTCAGGCGGGCCCATGATCCCTGGTGAGCCCGGAGCGGCCTTCTGCGGCATCTGCGCGATTGTCGCTTTCGATCATCCCCATATCATAGGGCCATGACAGACGACGCAACGCCGAAGGGATGGCCGGACCGCTTCACGGACAACCAGTACGTGAGCTTCGACCCGCCTCTGTCCGTCGAGGCCGCCCGGTGGTGGAACGACCGCTTCCTCGAAACCGCCGGCCTGTTCCCGGAGCAGTTCGTCGACGCGATCGCTGACGGGGCTCCCGGCGCGATCCGTGGCGTGATCTCGAACCTGGATCATGAGGCCGAGATGTTCGAGATCGAGATCAGCGGCATCGCTCCCGACACCACGCGTCTCTTCCTGAAATCGAAGCGGTTCGAGGTCACGGAAGCCATCGCTCGCGACGGGGAGACGCAGGTCAACCCGGATCTGCAAGGCCGGGGCATCGGGACGGGGCTCATGATCAATCTCATCGAGCTCGGTCGGAAGATCGGCCTGGAAAGCATCGACATCGAGGCCGAGGACATCGGGCGCTACGCTTGGCTCAGTATGGGTTTCCTCCCGGACGAGACGTCGTGGCGTTTCCACATCGTGCCGTCGGCAACCCAGAAGATCGCACTCTGCCTCGCCCAAGGCGAGATCGACGAGGAAACGCACGCCGCGGTCGCCGCCGTGCTTGCACTGAAGGACAGACGGGCGGCGCGCGATCTCCTGGTCTTCACGCAAAGCGTGCCCGGGCCGGGCCCACAAGGCACGAATACGTCTGTGTCCCTGTGCAAGGCTATTATGCTACACCGAGGCACCAGATGGCTCGGTGCGTTCAGTTTCAGGGACACGCATGGGTTTGATCTGTTCGACACCTACAAGGAGGCTCACGATGTCGACCATCCGCGACCATGGTGACAGTCCTTCGGGTCTCTCCACATTCGACCCGATGCGGCACGAAAACTATAGGCGGACAGTCAGGGCCATCTCCGACCGCTTCCACCGGCTGAAGGGCATTCCACCGTTGCCACGGTTCGAAGACCGAGTGCCGCTCCCTCCTCGCGACGACGAGGAGCCCATTAGGCGAGGCCCCTTGCGTTGAGAACGCCGCGAGGCGATCATGCATCTACATACACACTGAACACAACCAGGGCGTATAAGGTTCAAATCCTCTCGCTCCGACCATTTTATTCCCTTCTTTCAGTAGATTAGAACAGCCGCCGTGCCGGCTGGCAGGTCCGGATTCGGACCGAAACGGTAGCGTGACTCTGCCGGTCCGCGAGATCGATTGGCGCAAGCAAGGCCACCAGTTGAAACGAAAGAAGCCCGGTCCGCAGAAGCGGAGCCGGGCTAGTTTTTTGGGGAGGAACGCCCGAAGGGCATGAGTACAATGGCAGGCCAGTGGGCTCCGGTCAGCCACACATAGGTGTTAACGCCATACGCCTGATGACTAGGGTCGCTGCGGGGCTGATGCCGGCCCCCGCTTGGCGATCTCGACCCGTGGCGCGATGAGCGCCGTTGCTGGCCCATAGGCTTTGCACGAAACCGGCTCGGGCGGCGCCAACGTGCGAACGCCTTCGCCAATTCCCGATATGCGGTCGCATGCTGTTCCGGTCAGCCAGAATCAGAACCGCCCTCCTGCTCGCCGCTTTCGCGCTCTCCGCTTGCGCGCAGGAGCCGACACCGCCCGTGACCTGCCACAGCCACAAGGTCAGCAATGGCGAGCTGACGGAGTGCAACTGATCCACCGGTGGGATGCCGCTCGCTCTGGGCCACGTCGGCGCGGAGCTTGGCGACAGCTTCTGGCTACGCGCTCGACCGCGAGGCAGGCTGAGCGCCTGGCGCAGGCGAGGGCAAAGCCGCCATGCCCCAGATCAGGCCGAGCATCAGGTAGAAATGCCGCCAGTGGTCGGTGTCGATCTGGAAGCCCTGCAGGATGGTGACGAACAGCACCGACCAGAGCACGATCGCATGGCCCTGCCAGGGCGTGCGCCGGAAGACGACGCGCCAGCCGGCGATGCAGGTCGCAGCGGTCAGCGCCAGATAGGCGAAGCCGCCGAGCCAGCCATAGGAAGCAAAGCCGTTGATGTAGACGTTGTGCGGGTCTTCCGGGAAATGGAAGCGGAAGCGCAGCGGCCCGAAGCCGTTCGGCAGGTCGAGCAGCATCGGCAGCGAGCGCAGCTGATTGCCGAAGCGGCCGGTGACGCCCTGGTCGTAGTCCTGGTCGAGATTGGCGCGCAGCTCGAAGATGGCGCGGATGTTCTCGAAGGAGAGCGCGATCAGGAGCGCCACGACCAGCAGCACCAGCATCACCAGCGTCAGGAAGACGATGCGGGCACGCTGCGCCGTGCTGCTCGAGGTCAGGAAGGTCAGCCCCGTCATCAGCAGCGCCGACACCGCAAGATTGACCCAGGCGCCGCGGGAGAACGACAGGAACAGCGCCAGCAGCGGGATGCTCAGCAGCAGAAAGCCCTTCACCAGCCCGATCCGGCCGACGATCACGGCATGCAGCAAGTAGATCAGCGGCAGCACCAGGAAGGGGCCGAGCACGTTCGGGTCCTTGAACGTGCCCGAGGCCCGCGAGGCGTAGGTGAAGACGCCTGAGAGACCGCCGACATCGAAATAGCCGAGCACGGCGGCAAGGCCGGCGCACCAGGCGGCGAAGAGATAGCCCTTGCGCAGCGTCTCAAGCCGGCCGAGCGGGTCCTCCGCCATGATCGCCGCGAAGAAGATCGCCGTGATCATCAGATAGACCGAGACGGCGGTGAAGCGCACCGAGGGCGCCTCGTCCATCCAGGGGATCAGCGCGATCACGCCGCCGATATTATAGACGAGCAGAAGCACCGCCATCGGCAGCAGTTTCTGCGAGAAGCGGATGCCGGTGATCGCAAAAACCAGCAGCGTGATCGGGAAGACGAATTCGTAAGGCGAGGGCTCGACCAGCGCGACGAAGCTCACCGCCAGCAAGAGCCACAGCGTGCCGCGCTTGATCGCGGCATGGGAGATCGTCAGCCCCCTGCGCCGGGGCGCATCACCCTGCCGCTGCGCCAGCGTGCTCAATAGGCGTTCTCGTTCTTGGTCATGAGCGAGAACGGCGTCTTGATCAGGATGTAGAGGTCGAGCAGCACCGACCAGTTCTCGATGTAATAGAGATCATGCTCGACGCGGCGCTGGATCTTGTCCTCGGTGTCGGTCTCGCCGCGCCAGCCATGCACCTGGGCCCAGCCGGTGATGCCGGGCTTGACCTTGTGCCGGGCGAAATAGCCGTCGACGACCTGCTCATAGGCGCGGTTCTGCATGGTGGCGTGCACGGCGTGCGGGCGCGGGCCGACCAGCGAGAGATTGCCCTTGAACACGACGTTGAGCAGCTGTGGCAGCTCGTCGATCGAGGTCTTGCGGATGAAGCGGCCGACGCGGGTGACGCGTGGGTCGTCCTTGGTCACCTGCTTGGCGGCGGTGAAGTCGCTCATCTCGTGATAGAGCGAGCGGAATTTCAGCACCTCGATCATCTCGTTGTTGAAGCCGTAGCGCTTCTGGCGGAACAGGATCGGTCCCTTGGAATTGAGCTTGACCGCGACGGCGGTCGCCAGCATCAGCGGCGAGAGCGCGATCAGTGCCAGCGTGCCGACGATCTTGTCGAACACCCATTTGACGACGATGTCCCAGTCGGCGATCGGCCGGTCGAACACGTCGAGCACCGGGACCGCGCCGATATAGGAATAGGAGCGCGGCCGGAAGCGCAGTTTCGACATATGGGCCGAGAGCCGGATGTCGATCGGCAGCACCCAGAGCTTGCGCAGCATGGCGAGCAGGCGCGCCTCCGCCGAGATCGGCAGGGTGAAGATCACCAGGTCGAGCTTGGTGCGGCGCGCGAACTCGACGAGATCGTCGATCGTGCCGAGCTTGGGGTAGCCGGCGACGAGATCGGGCGAGCGCTCGTCATTGCGGTCGTCGAACACGCCGCAGATGCGAAAACCCGTGTCGCGCTGGGCCTCCAGCGCCTTGATCAGCTCCTCGCCGGCCGGACCGCCGCCGACGATCGCAGTGCGCCGTTCCAGGCGGCCCATTCGGGTCAGGCGCAGCACGACGAGCGAGACCGCCAGGCGCTCGCCCAGCAGCAGCACGAGGCCGACGGCATAGAAGCTGGCGAGCCAGACGCGCGAGACCTGGTCGCTGATCTTGAGGAAGAAGAAGGCGGCGAGCGCCAGCAGGAACATGACGGTCCAGCCGGCCGAGACCCGCACCACCATGCCGATGAAATTGCGCAATGCGCCGACATGGTAGAGGTGCAGCGCCTGGAAGATGCCGAGCGCACCGACTGCCATCAATGGCACGGTGACCTGATAGGGCAGCGCGTAATCGACCTTGCCGGCGATATAGAACGCGAAGACCAGCCCGCCGACGCCGAGGATCACCAGCACGTCGGCGAGGCGCACCAGCCCCTCGATCAGCACCGGCGACAGCGTCTGCTTGACCGGCATGGCGGCGATGCGCTCGGCCAGCGGGTGAAAGGCGCGGGTGGTGCCGGGGTCTCCGCTCGTCGGAGCAGAGCCGGCTGAATCCGCCTTGATCAGGTCGCGAACGTCGAAAGCGCCCATCTCGTCCAGTCCTCGCGCGCGGCGACTGGCACGCCAGCCGCGCAGAAAGCCATCTCGACCTAGCGCAAATTGCTCTCGGAAGACTTAATCGGACTCTGCGGAAGCGATCGGGATTTGAAGTGATTTTAGGGCGTCGCGAGCGCCCTGGAGGCACGCCCTCCGAGCACCTTTTTTCAGACGTCTGGAAAGATCGATTTTCGCTCGGGCCTTCAAGGTATTAGCGCAGGGTTTCAGTACCCGAAAAACGAACGTGAAAGCCGCTGAAAGTTGTGATCGAGTTGACAAAAAGCATAGATTCAGGCACTTAGGGCCTCGATGAGTGTCTGAGAAGCACATATTTCACCGGCTTTGCCCACGGTATTTCCGTTACATTTGGGCATGGTGGTGTGCTGGCCTCCGGCGAAAGCCTGAACGCTCCCTTCATCTCGAACATCGTCTTTTGAACGCTAACGATGCGCACCCCGCAGACGCCGCACCCGCGCCGCCTGCGCCCTGGGCCAGCGCCCCTGTGTGACTTATGTCTTTTCATTGGTTGATCCTGCTCGCGGCCATTGCCGTGGAGCTTGCCGCGACCTCGGCTCTGAAAGCCTTCGTCGCGGCCCCGGTCCTCGTCGCGGTCCTGCCGCTCGTGCTGATCGGATTATCCTTCGCCCTGCTCAGCGTCGCCCTCCGGGTCATCCCGATGGCGGTCGCCTATGCGGTCTGGGAAGGCCTCGGCATCGTCGGCATCGCCCTGATCGGCCATGCCTTCTTCGCCGAGCATCTGACGGTCTCGCGCATCCTGGCGCTGGCCCTGATCATCGGCGGCATCGTGCTGCTCGAACGCGGCGTCGGTCACGACGCCGACCATGTGGCGTCCAAGGAGGACGAGCGGAGGCTGGTGTGACCTTCGCTGCCTCCGCGCAAGCCTTCGCGCTTGCCTGGCTGGGCCTGGCCGTCGCCCTCGAGGTGATCGGCACCAGCCTGCTCAAGCTCTCCGACGGGCTGAAGCGCCGGCTCGTCGGCGCCCTCGGCGTGCTCTGTGTCGTCGGCGCCTTTGCCGCCCTGGCGCAGGCGATCCGTGGCATGGACCTCTCGGTCGCCTACGCCGTCTGGGGCGGCGTCGGCCTGGTGCTGACGGCCGTGGTCGGCTCGCTCGCCTTCGGCCAGCGCATCCGCCCGGCCGGCTGGCTCGGCATCGCGCTGGTCGTCGCCGGTGTGGTCGCGCTCAAGCTGTTCTGACCGGACGGCGCCGTCTCAGTTCAGGAACGGGTTCTTCCACCCGCCCTGTTGCGACGGCGCCTTCGGCGGAAACACCTCGGCGAGATAGTCGAGCACCTTGCCGCGTTCGTCTGCGGCGAGGGCCGGCATGTTGTGCTTGCTCACCATCCAGTCGAGCGTCTCGCCCCATTTCTCGCGGCTCAAGCCCTGGGCCGCGACCAGCTTGAAGTTGTGGCAGGCGATGCAGGCATAGAAGGCCTCGTCGCGGTTCGGCCCGGCCGGGAACATCTCCGGCGTCTCTTCGGATGGGGCGGGGACCTGCGCCAGCGCCGATGACGCGACGAAGAGAAGCCCCGCGCCGAGCATGAACCCGGCACGGCGAATGCGTGCGATCATGGCGCTCACCCGACCAGGACCGCGACCCGGTGCATCGGGTTGGCGCCATAGCCTTGCGGGTTCCAGCCGCCGGCAACATGCGGCTGCGCCCGGCCCTTGCTGTCGGTGGCGCGGACCCAGAGCTCGTAATAGCCGTCGGACGGGAGTTCGACATCGGCGGTCCAGCGCCGCCAGTCATAGCGGTTCTTCGGCTCGGCGGCTTTCGCCGGCTGCCAGGTCGCTCCGAAATCGATCGAGACATCGACGCGCGAGACGCCCTCATGCCCGTCCCAGGCCGCGCCGCGCAGAGCGAGCTTGCGGGTGCCGGCGGCGAGGCGCGTGCCGTTGGCCGGGTTGGTGATGATGCCGCGCACCGGCATGTCGGTCATCGTGCGCATGTTGGCATCGTCGGTCTTGCCGCCGGGGATCATCGGCTTGATCGCGACCGAATAAGAGGTGCCGCCCATGCCCTGGCCGTCATGCACCTTGTCGCGGATCGCGATCCGCTTCAGCCATTTATGCGAGACCGAGGCCGGGAAGCCGGGGATGATCACGCGCAGTGGTCCGCCATGAATGGCCGGGAGCGGCTGGCCGTTCATCCCCCAGACCAGGAGCGCATGCGGCTCCAGCGCCGCCGCGATCGGCACGCCGCGCGAGATCGCATCCTTCGTGGCATCGCCCGAGAGATGCTGGTCGGCGCCGAAATTGCCGGTGTGGACGGCGGTCGACTTCAGGCCGGCGCTCTGCAGCACGTCGGCGAGCGGCACGCCGGTCCACTCGGCGCAGCCGGCGCCGCCATTGGTCCACTGGTTGCCGCGCGCCTGCGGCTGGAAGAAGGAGCGGCCATTGCCGCCGCATTCCAGCACCATGCGGAAGGTCTTGTGCGTGAATTTCTGCTTGAGCTCGCCGAGCTTGATCTTCAGCGGCGTATTGACCTCGCCGTCGATGGTCAGTTCCCACGCGTCGCCTTCGGTGAAGGGCTCCGGCGTCTGGCCGTTATTGCGGACGTAGAACTTCTCGAACGGCGTGGTGTCGTCGTCGAGCATGTGCTCCGGCGTCTCGGCGACGAGCGGCCGGTCGCCGAGCAGTACGAGGCCCTTGGCCTTGCCGGGGAAGTCGAGGATCTGCGGACCCTTGGGCGCAGCCGCTGCCGGAGCGGCGGAGGGAGCCGGCGAGGCGGGCGGGGTGCCCTGCGCCAGTGCGGCCGGGATCAGTCCGCCAGGCATATGATCGGAGAACGGGATCGAGCCGCCGACAGCTGCGCCCATCGTCGCGAGCCCGGCACCACCGAGGAAGCCGCGGCGGGAGGAGCCGGTGCGGCGGCCGAAGGCGAGCGCATCGCCGCGCTCCGGATCGTCGCCATAGAGTTCGCCCAGGGACCGTTCCTGCTTCGCCATGCTGTCCTCCCTCGCGGCGTCGCCATTGCGCCGGCTTCTGGTAACAAGACGGGTGAGGAGCTCAGTTCATTCCATCTGGGCAAAAAAGATTCTAGGCGAGGCAGGGCTGCGCGTTGCGCCAGTCGTTCTGGAGGGCGGTGCGCAGCGGCTCGACCTTGTCGGCAGGCTCGCTGGTCAGGGCCTTGATGAAGCCGGCGATCATCTCGAAACGCGCCTGCGGCATTCCGGTTGCGATCACGAGATAGCCGTTTCCACCGGCATTCCAGCCTGTCAGAGCAGCGTCGGCCCGAACGGGTACCGGCGCCGGCTCGTCATGCGAGCTGACATGCAGGCTGAGCCGGCAGCCGCGCGCGCCGACGAAGCCGATCCGGATCTCACCGGTTACCGCACCCGTCTGCCAGACCGGCTGCAGGCCAAGACGAGCGAGCTCGTTGGCGACTGGCAAGGCCGCGGCTGGCGCGACCATCGCCGCAGGCTGGGCCGGCGCGCTCGCGAATTGCTCATGCGCCGCCATCGACGCCGAGAGGAAGGCGTCGGAGGCATCGGGCCGTAGCAGGATCGGCGTAAAGGCGACGGCTGTGGCGATGACGAGCGCGGCCGCGATGGCTGCGACTTGTCGCCAGCGCAGGCGCGCTGATGCCGGGAGCGCAGGGAGGGGCGGCGCATCGCCAGCCGGCAGCGCCTGCAATTCCTGCTTCAGCCTGACGATGCCACGCAGCGTCTCAGCCGTCTCCGGCGAGGTCGCGAGCCGTTCCGCCAGGGCACGCTGCTCGGCCGGCGCCAGCTCGCCATCGGCGAAGGCGTTGAGCTTCTCCCAATCCGATGGAAGCGGCAGATCAGCTCGATGCGGCATGGCGGATCGGGAGCACGCGGATATTGGCTCCCCCTATGATTGTCAGCAGCATGGCCCGGGCTCGCGACAGGCGGCTCATCACGGTGCCGGCCGGTACGCCGATCAGCGCCGCCGCCTCCGCATAGCTGAAGCCGTCGAGATCGACCAAGACCACCACCTCCTTCATCGCGCCGGGCAGTTGCTCCAAAGCCTGCCGCACCGTGATCGCGCTGAGCGCGCGTTCGTCGAAACACCAGTCGGCCGGTTCGGGCGCCGGCGTGCCTTGCTCGCGCTGCTGCCGCCGGACCTGATCGATCAGCAGGTTACGCAGGATGCTGTAGAGCCAGCGGCGATAGGCGGGATCGTCCGCCGGCTCGCTCTTGGCCGTCAGAATCCGCAAGGCGGCTTCCTGCGCGGCATCGGCGGCCCGCTCCCGGTCGCGCGTCAGCGCGCAGGCATAGCGGAACAGCCGCGCCCATTCGCGTTCGAGCCGCGCGCGGCGCGCGCTCGCCTTGCGTCCGTCGCGCCACATGCTCGCGCCATCCGAACCGGTTCGCGTCGCGGGCGGACAGGGCCAACGCCGAGAGCCCGCGACAAGGCGAGCATAGGGGAGGATTCGCGAAAGCGGAACCGACAGCGCCCGCTCGGCTGTCGATCGTCAGCCGATGCGCCTAGCGAGCGCGGCGCGATAGGCATCGAGGACGCCGTCGACCATGGTGTCGAGACGGAAATTCGCCCGGACATGCGAGGCGAGATCGGCGGCCTCGGCGAGGCGCTCCGTCGCCGGCGTCGCCAGGGCCTTGCGGATCGCATCGGCCAGGATGGTCGGCTCGTTCGGAGCGATCAGCCGGCCGGCATGCTTTGGTCCGTAGATCTCCTTGATGCCGCCGACATCGGTCGCGATCAGCGGCTGCGCCGCCGCCGCCGCCTCCAGGATCACATAGGGCAGGGACTCGGCCCGCGACGGGATCACCATGACATGCGCCTTGGCGAGCGCCGCACGGATCGGGCCCGGCGGCTCGAACACGCACTGGCTCGCGACACCCTGGTCGACCGTCATCTGTCGCAGCAGCGCCTCGTCCGGGCCGGAGCCGACGATCAGGATGCGCGGTGTCAAACCGTCCCTGCGCTTCAGCAGCGCGAGCGCCTCGATCAGCGTGTCGACGCCCTTGGCCGAGCGCAATTCGCCGAGATAGACGAGGTCGAACGCCGCCTCGGCATGATCGATCGGCTCGAACTCGGCCTCCGAGATGCCGTTGAGCACGATGCGATGGTCGGTGCGTGGCTTGTGCCCGATATGGGCCTCGAAGCGCCCGGCGATGAAGGCGCTCTCGAACAGGAACATGTCGGTCGCCGGTTCGAGCAGGCGCTCGATCGCCATGTAGACGCGGTGCTCGGCGCTGCCCGGCTTGTAGTTGAAGCTGCCGCCATGCGGCGTATAGGCGGTGACATAGCGCCGCCCGGGCGAGACCAGCGCCGGTAGGCGGGCATAGACGCCGCCCTTGGAGCCATGCGCATGCACGATCTGCGGCGCGATCCGCTTGCGGGTCGAGACCGCCGAAGCCTGCGCGCGCATGTCGGTGAGACTGGGATAGCGCGACATCGGCACGCGGGTGACGCCGAGCGAAAGCTGCGGGCCAAGCTCGGCGAAGATCTGGTCGGCGCGTGGCCCGCCCGTGGTCGAATCGCAGAAGATGCCGACCGCATGGCCGCGGGCGATCTGGCCGCGGGCGAGGTCGAGCACATGCCGGAAGAGCCCGCCGAGCGGCGCCCGGAAGACATGCAGGATCGTCAGGGGAGCGGAGCCGGCCGCAGCGGACATGGTCGCAAGGTCCCGGGCAGGGGAGGTCAGAACCAGCGTTCCTTGATCACGATCGTGTCACCGGGGCGGACCGGATAGGTGATCGGCACCGTGCCGGTGACGAGCTGGCCGTCCATCAGGCGGGTGACCTCGGCATAGTTGCGCTGGCCGCGCGGGGTGAAGCCGCCGGCGATCGCCACCGCGGTCTGCACGGTCATGCCGTTCACGAACGGGAACTGGCCGGAAGTGGTGACCTCGCCGAGCACGAAGAACGGCCGGTAGGCGTCGACCTCGACCGAGACCTTGGGTTCGCGCAGATAGCCGCCGCGCAGCTTCGCCTCGATCGCCCGCTCGAGCTGCTGCGTGGTGCGCCCCTGCACCTCGACCGCACCGATCAGCGGCATGGAGATGCGGCCGGAGCCGTCGACGGCATAGATGTTGGAAAGATTGTCCTGCCCGAAAACGATGACGCGCAGCCGGTCGCCACTGGCGAGCTGGTAAGGCGCTGAGCTCTCGACCGCGAACTCCGGCGCGACGACGCGCGGCGCGCAGCCCGCCAAAGCGAGCGCGGCGGCAAGCGCCAGACAGACGGGATGTCTACTCATCATCACCGGCGGACCCATCGAGACATGCCCCTAGGGATAGGTCGTCATGGTTAACAAAACCTGATCGCGCTGATCCTTCGCGGCATATTCGAAACGGCCGCTCTTAACCGGCCACTAACCTTAATGGGCTCACATGACGCTGCGTCTCTCGTGGGGGCGCGAGAGTTCTGCGTGAATGGAAGCCTCATGACCGCTCGCTACGATACCGTTGCGGCCGCCGGCGAGAGCCGCTCCGACCTGCTCGATCTGCCGGCCCTGTGGGCCGCGATCAAGGCGAAGAAACTCTGGATCATCGGGCCGACTCTGGCGGCGCTGGGCTTGTCCTTCGTCGCGGTCAACGTGATTCCGCCGCGCTACACCGGCCAGGCCCAGCTCCTGCTACAGAGCCGCGACAGCTATTTCACCCGGCCGGGCCAGTCGGAGGTGTCCGGCCAGCAATTCGATCCGGAGGCCGTGCAGAGCCAGGTCCAGGTCGTCCTGTCGCGCGATCTGGCACGCGAGGCGATCAAGCGCATCGGCCTAGTCGGCAATCCTGAATTCGACTCCGGCGCCGGCGCGCTGGGTGCGCTGAAGAAGATCGGCGTGCTGGTCGGCATCGGCGCCCATCCGGCTGATCGCTCGCCCGAGGATCGGGTGCTGGAGGCCTATTACGACCGGCTTCTGGTCTTCCCGGTCGGTCGCTCGCGTATCGTCGCGGTCGAGTTCACCTCACAGGATCCGGCGCTCGCCGCCAGGGCCGCCAACGAGATCGCGGCCGTCTATCTCGAAATGGAGGAGGCGGCCAAGCAGGACACCGCTCGCAGCGCCTCGTCCTGGCTCTCCACCATGATCGACCCGCTGCGCAAGAAGCTGGCCGAATCGGAGGCCAAGGTCGAGGTGTTCCGCTCCCGCCACGGCCTGCTGGTTGGCTCCAACAATACGACCATCACCGCCCAGCAACTCGCCGACCTGTCGACGCAGCTCTCCAATGCGCGCAACCAGCAGTCCGAGGCCCAGGCCAAGGCCGCGATCATCCGTGATGCGATCAAGGCTGGCCGCACCTTCGAGATCCCCGATGTCGCCAACAACGAGCTGGTTCGCCGGCTGATCGAGCAGCGCGTCAACCTGCGCGCCCAGATCGCGCTCGAATCGCGCAACCTCCTGTCGGAACATCCGCGCATCAAGGAACTGAACGCCCAGCTCGCTGATCTCGAAGGCCAGATCCGCGCCGCCGCCGAGCGCGCCGTGCGCACGCTTGAGAACGAGGCCAAGATCGCCGGCCAGCGCGTCGAGAGCGTCACGGCGGCGCTCGACGGCCAGAAGAAGACCGTCTCCGGCGCCAATGACGACGAGGTCCAGCTGCGCGCGCTCGAACGCGAGGCCCGCACCCAGCGCGAGCAGCTCGAGCAGTACATGTTGCGCTATCGCGAGGCGCTCGCCCGCGACGCCCAGAACGCGACGCCCGCCGATGCCCGCATCATCTCGCGCGCCATCGAGCCGACCCAGCCTTCCTTCCCGAAGAAGCTGCCGACCATGGTTGTCGCGACGCTCGCGACCTTCCTGGTCGCCCTGGCGGCGGTGGTCTCGCGCGAGCTCCTGAATGGCGGCGCGTCGGCGCCCGCTCAGGACGCACCGCGCCGCAAGGGGCCGAATCGTGGCGAGCCGGGCTTCGGCGCGCCGAAGGACGAGGAGGAAGATCGGCCCGAGAGCGAGGTCAAGGCCGCGCCGCCGCCGCGTCGCGAACGCATTGCCGGGCTCCTGACCCATGGCGGGCGCGTCGGCCAGCTTCATCTCGATCTCGCCGATCCCGAGGCCGGCGCGGCCGATCTTGCCGCGTGCGTCAACAAGGCGAGCGAGGGCCATGCGCCGCTCGTCGTGGTGCTCGACGGGGCCGAACCCGGTGAGGCCTCGCCGCGGGCGCTGGCGCAGCTTCTCTCCGAGCGTAGCCGCTGCATCCTGGTCGATCTCGCCAGCGATGGCGATCGCGACCAGGCCGGCTTCTCCGAACTGCTCGCCGGCGAGGCGATGTTCTCCGACATCATCACCCGCGAGCCGGATTCGCGTTTGCACGAGATCGCGGCGGGCCGGGCCGGGCGCGCGGCGGTGCTGGCGGCGTCCGACATCGTCGATGTCGCGCTCGATGCGCTCTGCGAGACCTATGACTGGGTGCTGGTCGCCGCCGCCACGAGCGACGACGCCGAGACGCTGGCGCCGCTGCTCGGACGCGCCCAGGGCGCGCTGGTCATGGCCGGCCATATCGGCAACGGCCATGCAGTCGAGGTCGCCTATCGCCTGACCGATCTGATGGGAGCCCCGATCGCGCTCGTCATGGTCGAGGCGCCAGAGGAGCAACTCGAGCTCCCCATGCCGGACAAGGAACCGGTTCCGGCCTGATCACGGCTACCACAGGTTCTTGCCGTCGATCACCGTGACCGGGACGGCGGCGAGATCGAAATCGTCGAGCACGCGTGCATTCACCGCGACCTTGGGATTGTCGAAATCGGGCTCGCCGCTCGACCAGTCGGGCGATTCGGTGAAGGTGGTGCAGCCGCAGCTGCCGCAGAAATGATGCGCCACCATCCGGCTCTGCCAGCGATAGGTCGAGAGGTTCTCGCGCGGCGTCAGCAGCTTGAACTGGGCCGGCTTGTGGTAGCTCCACAGCGCGCCGCGCTTCGAGCAGATCGAGCAGGTGCAGGCGACGACCTCCGTCACCGGCTCCAGGACTTCGAACCTGGTCGCGCCGCAATGGCAGTTACCGCTGATGATCGTCATCTCGCCCGCTCCGTGAGGATGTTGCGGAGCCGATCAAACCCGATCGCTTGTTAGCATATGTCAGGAGCGGACTACTCGTCCGCCTCCGCCGGCTTGCGGCGCTTCAGCAGGCCGAGGATGCGCTGCGCCGCCTTCAAGGCGAGAGGCGAGGCCTTGATCCGCCGCTTCAGCGCGCGCTTGGCCTGGCTGTAGCCGGCATAGGCCCGCCCCTTGGCGGTCAACGGGAAGAAGGTGTCGACCAGCTCGTCGCTGTCGTCGCAGATCGTCGTCTTGTAGCGGGCTTCGCCGACGCCGAGGTCGAACATGGTGAAGCCGGCCCGGCATTTGCGCTTGATCAGCTCGACCAGCAGGATCTCGCCCGGGCTGGTGCGCGCCGTCTCCGAGCCGAGGTCGAAGGAGGTCGCCATGCCGGAAAAGCGCGCGCCCTGCACGGCGCCGACATAGGTCGCGACCGAGCGGCCGGCGAGGTCAAGCGAATAGAGTTCGATCGCCGGTGGCCGGCCGGGCTGTCCGGCCGCACCCTCGCGCAGGAAGCTGCGGATCGCCGGCGCTGCGAACGGGTCCGGAACGCCCATCTGGGCGAAGCGGGCGGCCTTCTGCGCCAGGAAGGCGTCGAGCACGCGCGCGATCTCGGCGTCGCTATGGGCCTGGACCAGCGCGGACGGGCCGAACTCGGCGAAGCGATTGCGCTTCGTCGTCAGCTTCTTGCGGGCATGCTTGCTCATCGAGCGCCTGAGCGTGCCGTCGCCGTCGCCTGGATCGAGGGCGAGCTTGTAGGCGCGGCTCGGGCTCTGTCCCGCGGCGAGGCCGGCCGGCGGGTTGGCGATACCTTGCCAGGCGGTCGGCTGGTTGATCAGGAACAGGGCGTCGATCCCGCCGATCGCCGCGCCGATCTCCTGCAGCAGCAATTGCGTCGCCGCCGTATCGAGCGTCCCGGCGAAATCCGGCTGGTAGAGCGCCATGTGGTAATTGGCGTGCTTGCCGCCGATGAACTCGGCGAAGCGGGTGCCGAGCCGCCGGGTGATCACCAGCGGGAACAGCGCCAGCAGCCCGCCTTGGCTGTCTTCGACCCGGACGAAGCGGAACTCCATGCGCTCGGCCCGGCCGATCGTCGCGGCGAAGGGCCGGACCCAGTCATAGGACTGATAGGGCGTCACGAGCGCCTCTGCTTCGAGCGCGCGCCAGTCGGCTTCGAGAGCGGCAAGGTCGCTGCCGGCCACCACTCTGGCCCAGGGACGTGCCTCCACCTCCCGCGGCAAGGCGGGGGCGCTGGACGTGCTGGGCGCGCGGTCGGCGACGGCGGACATGCCGTCCTCCTTAACCCGGCATTGTGAACGGACCTGCCACTGTCGCGGACGTTGCATGACGCCATCGCGAAACAGCGTTAGCGAAGGGTTGAATCGATCTCTCGGAGACGCCGGGCATGAGCCTGCGCCACAAGGCTTTTTCAGCCGCCTTCGCGGCCATCGCGGCGACCGGCGCCGACCGCTGGGGCAGAGGGCTCGCGCAGGGCAAGGGCGCGATCCTGACGCTGCACCATGTCCGCCAGGCTGCTGCCGGTAGTGGCTTCCGTCCGAACGGGCTGCTGGAGGTCACGCCTGAGTTCCTCGACCGGGCACTGACCCTGATCCGGGCTGAAGGCTACGACATCGTCTCGCTCGACGAGGCGCTGGCGCGGCTGGCCGATCCCACGCCCGGCCGCTTCTTCGTCGCGCTCGCCTTCGACGACGGCTATCGCGACAATCTCGACCATGCCTGGCCGGTGCTGGCGAAGCATCAGGCGCCCTGGACGCTCTATGTCGTGCGCGGCTTCGCCGAGCGCACGGCCCGGCTCTGGTGGCTGGAGCTGGAGGAGGCGATCCGGGCCTTGCCGCGCGTCTCTGTCGAGCTTCCCGATGGCCGCTTCGACGCTGCGGCTGGAACCGACGCCGAGAAGCAGACTGCGTTCGACCGGCTCTACTGGCGTCTGCGCAAGGGGCCGGAAGCGATTCTGCTTTCAGCGATTTCCGAGCTGACGACGCAGGCCGGCATCGACCCTGAGGCATTGGTCGAGCGCGAGTGCCTGCCGACCGAGACGCTGCGCTCGCTCGCCGGCGCGCCCGGCGTCACCATTGGCGCGCATACGCTGAGCCATCCGATGCTGGCCAAGCATCCGGAAGATGTCGCGCGGCGCGAGATCGCCGAGAGCAAAGCCTGGCTTGAGGCGACATTGGAGATGCCGATCCGCCATTTCGCCTATCCGGTCGGCGATCCCGGCTCCGCTGGCCCACGCGAGTTCGCTTTTGCAAAGGAGGCAGGCTTTGCCAGCGCCGTGACGACGCGGCCGGGCCATCTCTTCGCCGAACACGCGGAGCATCTGCATGCGCTGCCGCGCGTCTCGCTCAACGGCCTGCACCAGAGCGATGCAGCGCTGAAGGCGCTGCTGTCGGGGTTGCCGTTCCTGCTGTGGAATCGAGGGCGGAAGGTAAATGTCGGGTAGATTAGCCGTCATGCTCGGGCTTGACCCGAGCATCTCAGGCCGAATGAGGCTCTGCTGAACGCCTTCTCGTCATGAGATTCTCGGATCTCCGCTTCGCTGCGTCCGAGAATGACGGCTACCCGTCCTTCCGCTCCATCCACTTGATCAGCGGCAGCAGCGGCAGCACCCAGACCAGGCCGAGCGCGATATAGGCGATGGTCTGCACCGGCTTCGAAGCTTCGGTGATCCGCCCTTGCGCCAGCGCCATGGCGACGAGCGCGTAGACGCAGACGAAGACGATCATCACGACCGTGCCGATGAGCTTGCGATGGGTCTGCCTCATGGCGATCGTCTGTCCGGGCTGCGGCATTGCGGGCGTTGTTCAGGTCTTGCGGGCGGACTATCTGTCACCCGCCGCCGCGCTTGTGAAGCGCAATCAACTCCGCTGCCTGCGACCCGAGGTCCCGCCAACGTGACGATCGCGCTCGATCAGCCTGCCGTTCCGGCCGCCACCGGCCATGCCGGCATTCGCCGCTGGCTCTGGGCCGTCGCCTTCCTGGTCTTCGTCATGGTCGTGGTCGGCGGCGCGACGCGGCTGACCGGCTCCGGCCTCTCGATCACCGAATGGCGCCCCGTCACCGGCGCGATCCCGCCGCTCAGCGATGCCGCCTGGGCGCTCGAATTCGAGAAGTATCAGCTGAGCCCGCAATTTCAGCTCCTCAACTCGGGGATGGAGCTCGCCGACTTCAAGTTCATCTACTGGTGGGAATGGGGCCATCGCCAGCTTGGCCGCTTCATCGGCGTGCTCTATCTCGCAGGCTTCCTCGTCGTCCTGCTGCGGCGGTCGATGCCGTGGCGTGAAACGGCGATCCTGTTCGGCATGGGCCTGCTGCTCGGCCTGCAGGGCACGATCGGCTGGATCATGGTCGCCTCGGGCTTGCAGCCCGGCATGGTCGCGGTCGCGCCGGTCAAGCTGACGCTGCACCTGACCTTCGCCGGCTTCTTCTTCGCCAGCGTGATCGCTTTCGCCACCTGGCTCACCCCTCTGCGCCGGACCGAGCCGATGCGGGGCAGGGCGGCGGCGTGGCTTCTGCTCCTGCTACTCTTCGTCCAGATCGCGCTCGGCGGCCTCGTCGCCGGCTCCAAGGCCGGCTTCACCTTCAACACCTGGCCATTGATGGACGGGGCGCTGGTGCCGTCGTCCACGACGCTCTTCGCCGGGACGCCGGTCTGGGAGAACTTCGTCGACAATGTCGCGCTGGTGCAGTTCAACCACCGCATCGGCGCCTACATCCTGTTCGCCTTCGCACTCTGGCAGGTACTGAATCTCCGCCGCTCTGCGCCGGGCTCAGGCGCCGCCAAGCGCGCTACTGCCATTGCCGGGCTTGTGCTCGCGCAATCTGCGCTCGGCATCGTGACGTTGCTCTTGGTCGTGCCGCTCTGGGCCGGCCTCGCCCATCAGGCGCTCGGCTTCACCGTATTGGCGATGGGCGTGGTGCATCTGACCCGCACGGAGCAGGGAGAGAAGGATGCGGCCTGACGGCTGTCTGTTCTGCGCGATCACGGCCGGGAAGGTCCCGTCGCATCGCGTCGCCGAAACCGAGAACCTCGTCGCTTTCCTTGATATCGCGCCGGTGCGGCCGGGCCATGTCCAGATCGTGCCGCGGGCGCATCACCCCTATTTCGAGGAGATGCCGGCGGAGCTCGCGGCCGAAGCCATCCAGCTCGGCCAGCGCCTGGCCAAAGCCCTGAAGCGGATCTACGGCGTACCGAAAGTCGCCTTCATGTTCACCGGCAACGACATCGCCCATGCCCACGCCCATCTCATCCCGATGGTGCGTTCGGACGATGTGACCTCCCGGCGCTATATCGCCGAGGAGGTCGTGACCTATCGCGATTGCCCGCACCCGCCCGCGGATGAGCAGCAGGCGACGGCCCGCCGCATCCGCGAGGAAATGGATCAGGCCTAACCGTCATTGCGAGGAGCGAAGCGACGAAGCAATCCAGCTGGCGAAGAGCTCTGCCGCCTCTGGATTGCTTCGCTACGCTCGCAATGACGGAAGGGCTCAGGCCAGCGCCTGATCGAGATCAGCGATCAGATCCTCGACATCCTCGATGCCGATCGACAGGCGCACCACCTCCGGGCCGGCGCCCGATGCCGTCTTCTGTGCGTCCGAGAGCTGGCGGTGCGTGGTCGAGGCCGGGTGGATCACCAGAGAGCGCGTATCGCCGATATTGGCGAGATGCGAGAATAGCGACAGCTTCGAGACCAGCTGGACGCCGGCGTCGTAGCCGCCCTTGAGGCCGAAAGTGAAGACCGCGCCGGCGCCCTTGGGGCAATAGCGCTGGGCGAGAGCGTGGTATTTGTTATCCGGTAGGCCGGCATAGTTCACCCATTCGACCGCCGGGTGCTTGGACAGATGCGTCGCCACCTTGAGCGTATTCTCGCAATGGCGCTGCATACGCAGCGGCAGCGTCTCGATGCCGGTCAGGATCATGAAGGCGTTGAAGGGCGAGAGCGCCGGGCCCATGTCGCGCAGGCCGAGCACGCGGGTCGCGATCGCGAAGGCGAAATTGCCGAAGGTCTCGCCCAGCACCATGCCGTTATATTCCGGCCGTGGCTTGGACAGCATCGGGTAGCGCTCGTCGCCGGTCCAGTTGAACGAGCCGCCATCGACGATCAGGCCGCCGATCGAATTGCCATGGCCGCCCAGGAACTTGGTCGCCGAATGCACAACGATGTCGGCGCCGTGCTCGAACGGACGGATCAGATAGGGGCTAGCCATCGTGTTGTCGACGATCAGCGGGATGTTGTGCTTCCTGGCGATCTTTGAGATGCCCGCGATGTCGACGATGACGCCGCCCGGGTTGGCGATGGATTCGATGAAGATCGCCTTGGTCTTCGGCGTCACCGCCGCGGCGAAGGCCTCCAGATCATCGGAATCGGCCCAGATCACGTTCCAACCGAAGTTCTTGTAGGAGTGATTGAACTGGTTGATCGAGCCGCCATAGAGCTTCTTGGCGGCGACGAACTCGTCGCCCGGCTGCAGCAACGCGTGGAAGCAGAGGAACTCGGCGGCGTGGCCCGATGCCACCGCCAGAGCCGCCGTGCCGCCCTCCAGCGCCGCGACGCGCTCTTCCAGCACCGCGTTGGTCGGGTTGCCGATGCGGGTGTAAATGTTGCCGAAGGCCTGCAGCCCGAACAGCGAGGCGGCGTGGTCGACATCGTCGAAGACGAAGGAGGTCGTCTGGTAGATCGGCGTGGCGCGCGCGCCGGTGGCTGCGTCGGGAGCAGCGCCGGCATGGACGGCGAGCGTATGGAAACCCGGTGCGCGGTCTGACATGGCGTGCTCCCTGACAATTCTGATCGTGAAACGGTCTTGTTCGGTTTAACGAACGCTATCCCGAGCGTCAATTCAGCGGCGCGGCCCAAGCTCCGGCCCGACATGCTCCGGCCGCACGCCCATGCCGACCATCCGCGCCGGCAGTCGTCGCAGCAGCGGGAAACGTTGCAACAGCCTGAGCGGCCAGGGTGGTACGATCGGCTTGTCCGCTGCGAGCAGCGGCGTGATCACCCGGTTCTGGATCGCGATCTGGGCGGTTTGCGTGAGCTTGGCAGGCCATTCGCGCCGCGTCTGAACGGCGGCGAGATCGGCATCCGCCAATGCCTTCTCGCGTAGCGGCTTGGCCAGGAGATTGGCGGCCGCGACAGCATCCTGGATCGCCAGGTTGATGCCGACGCCGCCGATCGGCGACATGGCATGCGCGGCGTCGCCGATGCAGATCAGCCCCGGCCGCCACCAGCGCTCCAGCCGGTCGACCGCGACCGAAAGCAGCTTGATGTCGTCCCAGGAGGCGAGTTCACCAGTCCGATCGGCGAGCTCCGGCGCGAGCGTCAGGAGCCCGGTCTTGAAGGCATCGAGCCCGGCTGCCTGCAATGTCTCAAGCGAGCCCTTCGGGATGATGAAGGCGCATTGCCAGTAGTCGCCGCGGTTGAGCCGGATGAAGAAGCGCCCCGCCGCGACCTGCCCGAAGGCCTGCGCTGGCTCGTCCGTTCGGCGGCTGAGCCGGAACCAGAGCACGTCCATCGGTGCGCCGAGTTCGGTGGGGTTGAAGCCCGCTGCAGCGCGGAGATCGGAGCGCCGGCCATCCGCCGCGACGACGAGATCGGCGCGGACCTCCAGCGGGCCATCGGGGCCCTCCGCAGTCAGTCCGACGACACGTCCGGCCTCCTCGATCAGTCCGGTCGCCCTGGTCTGCATCAGCAGCCGGAAATTCGAAAAGGCCCGCCCATGATCGGCGAGGAAGTCGAGAAAATCCCATTGCGGCATGAAGGCGATGAACGGCGCCTTGACCGGCAAATGGCTGAAATCGGCGACAGTGATGTCCTCGTTGCCGAAGCGGGCGACGAGATCGTCCTCCCTGACATGCGGCAGCCTCAGGAACTCGTCGAGCAGGCCGAGCTCGTGCATCACCTCCATGGTCGAGGGATGGATGGTATCGCCGCGAAAGTCGCGCAGGAAATCGGCGTGCTTCTCCAGCACGATCACGTCGACACCGGCGCGCGCCAGCAGGAAGCCGAGCATCATTCCGGCCGGGCCGCCGCCGGCGATGCAGCAGGTCGTGTTCTCCTGGCGCATGCCTGCCTCCGCCTATTCGGTCAGCTTGATCCCGGTCTTCGCCACCAGCTCGGTCAGGATTGCGCGGTCGCGACCCATGAAGGCGCCGGTCTCCTGCGGGCTCCAGGCGACGGGCTCGATCACCAGCTCGCGATAGCGCGCGACGAGCTCGGCATCGGTCATCGCCGCATTGATCGCGGTGCTGAGGATACGCAACTTGTCGGGCGCGATGCCGGCCGGCGCGACGATCGAGGCCCAACCGGGATAGACCATGTCGACGCCCTGCTCCTTCAGCGTTGGCAAATCGGGGAGCTGCGGCTGACGTGTATCGGTCGTCACGGCCAGCGCCTTCAACTTGCCGCCCTGGATGTTGCCGAGGCTGGCGGCGAGGCTATCGATCATGACATGGACCTGGCCCGACATCAGGTCTGCCGCGGCGAGCCCGGCGCCGCGATAGGGCACATGCGCCAGCCTGATCCCGGCCGCCTGCATGATCATCTCGAAGACGAGGTGGTTGGTGCCGCCGATCCCGGCCGAGGCGAAATTGAGCTGGCCGGGGCGCTGCTTGGCGTAAGCGAGGAATTCGGCGAGCGAGGAGACCGGCAGGGTTGGTGACGCGTTCAGCACCAGCGGGAACAGGCCGAGCATGCCGACCGGCACGAAGTCATGCTCGACGTCATAGGGCAGCTTCTGCCCGAGCGCCGGGGCGGCGGCGAAGCTGGCCGCGGTCGCGACCAGGAGCGTATGGCCGTCGGCCGGTGCCTTGACCACGGCCTGCCCGGCGACGATGCCGTTGGCGCCTGGCCGGTTGTCGATGATCACCGATTGGCCGAGTTGCCGCGCCAGCGTCTCGCCGAGCCGGCGCGCCGCGATGTCGGTGCCGCCGGCCGGTGCAAAGGGTACGACGAGCTGGATCGGTCGCTCGGGGAAGGCGGCGTGGGCGCTGCCGGCACCGAGCGTGCTGGCGAGGCCGGCGAACAGGACGGTGCGGCGATCGAGACGGGGCATCGGCCTTCTCCGGCGATGAGCGGAAGCGGCGAGATTAGCGATCGTCTGCCAGCAGGAAAGGGGGCGCCCCGCCTTTAAGTGCCCGGCCGGTTGATCGTCAGCTTCTGGAAGCCCTTGCCGGCCAGCACCGGCTTCTTCGCCGAGAGAATGCGTGAATTGATGCCCTGCCAGCCGATCTCGCCGGAGAGCCGGCCATATTCGATCTTCGGGCAGCGGTTCATGATCACGGTGACGCCCTTGGCCTCGGCCTTGGCCGCGGCCTCGTCATTGCGCACTGAAAGCTGCATCCAGATCACCTTCGGAAGCGGTGAGAGGCCGAGCGCCTCGTCGGTGATCGGCCCGGCCGCTTCCGAGTTTCTGAAGATCTCGACCATGTCGACCGGCCGGGGAATCTCCTTGAGCGAGCCATAGACGGTCTTGCCCAGCAGCGTCTGCCCGGCGAGCCCGGGATTGACCGGGATCACATCGTAGTCGCGATCGAGCAGGTATTTGGTGACGATCCAGCTCGGGCGCGCCTCATTGGCGGAGGCGCCGACCAGCGCGACGGTCTTCACCTCGCGCAGGATGCGGCGAATGAGCGCATCATCGTAAGCATCGTGATTCACGGAGCCAAAATCCCAGCGAATTGAACCTGTTGCCCGGCGTTCCTGAATCGACGCCGAAAGCGCGCCGATGCCCGGAACATAGCGTCGGCAAGCGCATTCCCCATCTTGGAAGAGGAAGAGCAAATCCTGTTCTTCACCAGTGAGGAGGGCCTGCCATGTGCGACTACAGTCTGCACCATGTTATGTCGACTCCTGCCAAAGTCGGCGACGTCCTCAAGACCACCAGCTTCGCCGGATCGAGCACCAGGGGCTTCTGCTCCGCGGCTCAGCCCAATGTCGCGGTCTGCGTGCTGCCCGGCACGGAGCTGGCGTTCTCGGCCGAGATCGAATGCGACAGGGCGATCGGCTTCTTGCCGCGTCGCCGTCTCGGGGCGACGCTGGCGCGCTTTCGCCAGGTCGATCTCGACAAGCCTTACGCCCATCACGACGCAATCGAACTGCCCAATGGGCGGATCGAATTGCTGACCAACCTCTCGCAGGGCCAGACCGCGACCGTGCTGCAATTGCCGGCTGATGAGCAAGCGCAGCGGGCGGCGCACTCCGAAGCAGAGCCGGCGCGAGCGGAACAGGAACCGATCCCGCTTTTCGGCATCTGACCGGACGGAATTGGCGCGTGAACCTGCATGCCGATGGCGGTCTCGTCGTCTGGCGGGCCCGCCCTCTCAGCTGTGACGCCAGTCCGGTTGGCGCTTCTCCATGAAGGCGCCGATGCCCTCCTGCGCATCGCGCGCCAGCATGTTCTCGACCATCACCGCCGAGGCGTGGTCATAGGCCGCCTTCAGCCCCATCTCGCGCTGCTCGTAGAAGGCGCGCTTGCCGGTCTTGACGGTCGCCGCCGATTTCGAGGCGATCACCGCCGCGAGCCGCTTGGCCTCGGCCGGGGCGTCGCCCGCCGGCACGACGCGGTTGACTAGGCCCATTCGCGCGGCCTCCTGCGCTGGCACCATCTCGCCGAGCAGCAGCATCTCCATCGCATGCTTGGCGGAGAGGTTGCGCGAGAGCGCGACCATCGGCGTCGAGCAGAACAGGCCGATATGGACGCCCGGTGTGCAGAAGCGCGCAGCTTCGCCGGCGACGGCGAGGTCGCAGGAGGCGACGAGCTGGCAACCGGCGGCGGTCGCGGTGCCTTCAACCGCGGCGATGACCGGCTGGGGCAGGGCAGTGATCTGCTGCATCACGCCGGAGCAGCGCCCGAGGACCTCGGCGAAATAGGCGCGGCCGCGATCAGGATCGGCCCGACGCGCGCTCATCTCCTTGAGGTCGTGCCCGGCGGAAAAGACCGGGCCGGCCGCTGCCAGCACGACGGCGCGGATGCTGTGGTCTACCGCGATTGCGGTCAGCGTCTCCGACAGGGCCGACAGCATCGTCTCGCTGAGCGGATTGCGCGCTTCCGGCCGGTTCAGGGTCAGGGTCGCGATGCCGTCGGCATCCTCGCGCAGCAGGATTTGCGCCTTGGCATGGGCGTTCATGGCGACGGGCCTTTCGCTGTTTGTCCTATTGTCGGGAGGCGGGGGGCGTGCTGCAAGGGGGCTAACGTCCGATCAGCCCTTGGTTTTCCGCACGATGACGACCCGCATGAGCGCCGCCGAGATCGAGGCCTATCTCGATCAGGTCTTCCCGCAGCTCCACTATGGCGGCCGCACTTATTTCGTCGAGGAGGTCGGGCCGCTCTGCGCGCGCATGCGCTGCGACTACCATGAGAAGCATCTGCGGCCGGGCGGCACCATCTCCGGCCCGACCATGATGGCGCTGGCTGATCTTGCGCTCTACGTCGCGATCCTTGCCCAGATCGGCCCGGTCGCACTCGCGGTCACTACCAGCCTCAACTACAATTTCTTGCGCAAGCCGGGGCAGTCCGCGCTGATCGGTGAGGCGAGGCTGCTCAAGCTCGGCAAGCGCCTCGCCGTCGGAGAGGTCAGCCTCTATTCGCAGGGCGAGGCCGAGATGGTCTGCCATGCGACGGGGACCTATTCGATCCCGGCAGAGAGATAATTGCGGTATCCTGATACCGTTTCTTGCATTGCGCTGAAAACAATGCGCTTTTCGTCAAAGCGATGCGTTATCTTCGCTTGACATCTAGGGGGTAGCCGCCTATCCAGCGCCCACACCGCCGCCGGCCTGCCGGCGGCTTGTCCTTTTTTCAAGCAGCCGAAGGGTGCCGCGATGAAGACCATCTCGCTCAAGCCCGCCGATGTCGAGAAGAAGTGGGTTGTGATCGACGCCTCCGGGCTCGTCGTCGGCCGTCTCGCCTCCCTGGTGGCGATGCGTCTGCGCGGCAAGCACAAGGCCGCTTACACCCCGCATGTCGACTGCGGCGACAACATCATCGTTATCAACGCCGACAAGGTGGTGCTGACCGGTCGCAAGCGCGACCAGAAGATCTACTACCACCACACCGGCTATGCCGGCGGCATCAAGGAACGCTCCGCCAAGTTCATTCTCGAAGGTCGCTTCCCTGAGCGCATCGTCGAGAAGGCTGTCGAGCGCATGCTGCCCCGCGGCCCGCTCTTCCGCCAGATCCTCGGCAATCTGCGCGTCTACAAGGGCGCCGAGCATCCGCATGCCGCCCAGTCGCCCGAGGCGCTCGACGTCGCGGCGCTCAACCGCAAGAATGCGAGGGTCTGACGATGGCCGAGGTTCTCCAGTCTCTCGAGCAGCTCGGCCAGGTCGCCAAGGGCACCCAGCCCGAGGCTCCCGTCCACGTCAAGAAGGTCGATGCGCAGGGCCGCGCCTATGCCACTGGCAAGCGCAAGAACGCCATCGCCCGCGTCTGGATCAAGCCGGGCTCCGGCAAGATCACGGTCAACACCCGTGACCAGGAAGTCTACTTCGCCCGTCCGGTGCTGCGCCTGATCCTGCAGCAGCCGCTGATGCTGGTCGATCGCATGACCCAGTACGACGTGATCGTCACGGTCAAGGGCGGCGGCCTCTCCGGCCAGGCCGGCGCGGTCCGTCACGGCATCTCGAAGGCGCTGACCCATTATGAGCCGGAGCTGCGCAGCCCGCTCAAGAAGGAAGGCTTCCTGACCCGCGACTCGCGTGTCGTCGAGCGCAAGAAGTTCGGCAAGGCCAAGGCCCGCCGCAGCTTCCAGTTCTCGAAGCGCTGATTTCAGTATCGGCTTTGGTCGGTATCGATCCGAAGGGCGGCTCTCGCGAGCCGCCCTTTTTTCTGGTCACGTGCCCGGGAGCTGCATTCAGACGACCGCCGCCGGCGCGCTTTCCTGGCCGCTTCCCGCAAGCCATTCGACGATTTCGAAGGCAATGCCGTTGTTGTCGGCAACCTGAAACAGGCGCTCGCCCCAGGGCTCGTCGCGCATCGGCAGGCTGATCGGAACCCCCTCGGCCTGCAGTCGCGAAGCTTCGGCATTGGCGTCTGCGACCGTGAAGGCGATGATCACGCCTTGTGCCGTCTGCTCGCGGACCGATTCCGGCAAGACCTCGATCCCGCGCCGCAGATAGACGATGTTGAGGCCGGCTCCGTCGCGCCCGAGCGAGACGAAGCCATCGGCCGACATCGCTTCGCGAAAGCCGAAATGATTGATGAGAAAGTCGCGTGACGCGGGGACGTCGTCGACGGTCAGTGCGACGGTGAAGGCTGAGATTCGCATGGGAAGTCCTGATGAGGCTCAATAGGAAGCGGACAGAATTTATCCGTACAACGTACGTTAATGAGGATGGCGTACGATGTACAGTATTTTTCCCTTGCGAGCTTGGGAGCCATGGTCATGGCGCGTGAACGCACCGGGGCGGGCGACGCGGCCGCCACCCTGACCCTGCTCTGGCGCCAGCGGCCGCAGAGCCAGCGCGGACCGCGACCGGGGCTGACGGTCGACGCCATCGTCGCGGCTGCGATCGGTATCGCCGACGCGAAGGGCGTGGAGGCCGTGACGATGCGGGCCGTTGCGCTGGCTCTCTCCGCCGCGCCGATGGCGCTCTATACCCATGTGCCGAGCAAGGCCGAGCTGCTCGACCTGATGCTCGACAGCCTGTTCCTCGGCATGAGCCGGGCCGAGCCGGCAGGGGATGGCTGGCGTGACCGGCTTGCCGCGATCGCGCGGGACAATCTCGCCCTGTATTCGGCCCATCCCTGGATCGCCTCCGTCGCGACCGGACGTCCGCCGCTCGGCCCAGGCCTGATGGCGAAGTACGAGTACGAACTGCGCGGCTTCGACGGGCTCGGTCTCGACGAGGTCGAAACCGACGCAGCGCTGACCTTCCTGCTGGGCTTCGTCGAGAACTGCGCGCGCATCGGCGGTGACGCGCGCGCCCGCGCTCAGGCCGATGCGATGAGCGACGCCGGCTGGTGGGAAGCGAATGCGCCCTTGCTGGCCCGCGTCTTTGATCCGGCGCGCTACCCGACCGCGACCCGCGTCGGAGCTGCTGCCGGCGCTGCCCATCAGGGCGCGTACGGCGTGGACCACATGTTCGCCTTCGGTCTCGAGCGTGTGCTCGACGGCATCGAGCGGTTGATCGAGCGGCGCACCCAGAGGGCCGGCGACGGCTGAGCCGAGGAGCGCTCTCGCGAACGGCCCTGTTCGTTCAGGCGCTGGCTTCCAGCCAGGCGACGATCTTGGCGCGCCGAGGATGCGGCTTGCCGGCCGGCGGGGTGAGCATAGTGAGCCGGTCCCCGCTCGGAAGCTCTTCCGCGAATGGCTGGACCAGCCGCCCATCCGCCAGATACGGCGCGACCAGGCTCCGGCGGCCGATCAGTATGCCGGCGCCGCCGAGCGCAGCATCGAGTGCCAGCGCGTAGAGCGAGTAGGACGGGCCGCGGCCGGCATCGATCCCACCTATGCCGGCATGGCGCAGCCAGCGCGCCCAGTCGTCGCGCCAGACGGCGTCGTGCAGCAGAATCTGGCCGGCGAGATCGGCCGGGGTCCGTAAGGAGCGGGCGAGCGCCGGGGCGCAGACCGGGAACAGGCTGTCCTCGCCGAGCGTGAGCGCGCCGGCCGGCGGCCTGGGGAGATAGAACAGCGCCAGATCGAAATTGTCGTGCCTGCCCGTCGGCGGCTCCTCCATCGCACTGATCGAGATCGCCAGCCCGGGAAAGGCCCGCTGCAGCGCCGGCAAGCGCGGCGACAGCCAGAGCTGGGCGAGGCAGGGCAGTGCGGCGATGGTCAGCGCCCGGCCGGCATGGCTCGCCTTGAGCTCCTGTACGGTGAGCGCCAGCGCATCGAAGGCGGCGCTGAGCCGCGGCCGGGCTTCCTGCGCAGCCTCGGTCAGCGCGACGCCCTGCGGTAGCCGCCGGAACAGCGTCAGCCCAAGGAAGGCCTCGAGATGACGCACCTGCTGGGCGATGGCGCCCTGTGTAACGCCGATCTCCTCGGCCGCTTTTGAGAAGCTGCCGAGCCGCGCCGCGGCTTCGAAGGCGCGCAGCGCATTGAGCGGCGGCAGAGGTGGGCGGGGCGGTCTGACGGGCATGAACAGCGATCCGGTAGGCCTAGATTTTCTAGCCCTACCGGCGACGATAACTGGTTTGCATAAGCGCCGGCAAATCGCTGCAATGGCCTGACGAAACACGGCTCGGCGAGGGATGGCGATGACGGTGAAATTGGCGCGGCGGAGTTGGGTGCCGGCGGCGAGCGAGGATTATGTGCTGAGGATCGCCGGCGAGGTCGCCGGTCAGGATCGTGCGGCCCGCGAAACGCGGCTCGCCAACCTCATCACCGAGAACCGCACCATCCATGAGCGCGATTGCGTCAACCTCAACCCAGCGACCAATGTGATGAACCCGCGCGCCGAGGCGGTGCTGGGGCAGGGGCTGGGGAGCAGGCCCTCGCTCGGCTATCCCGGCGACAAATACGAGATGGGCCTCGAGGCGATCGAGCAGATCGAGGTGATTGCGGCCGAACTAGCCGCACAGGTCTTCGGCGCCTCTTTTGCGGAAATCCGTGTGCCCTCCGGCGCGATCGCCAATCTCTATGTCTTCATGGCCGCGGCGAAGCCCGGCGATGTGGTGATCGCGCCGCCGCCCGCGATCGGTGGCCATGTCACCCATCACGGCGCCGGCGCCGCCGGGCTCTACGGCGTCGTCAGCCATCCCGCCCCGATCGATGCCACCGGCTACACCGTCGATGTCGACAAGCTGCGCAACGATGCGCTGAGGCTCAAGCCCAAAGTCATCAGCATCGGTGGCAGCCTCAACCTGTTTCCGCATCCGATCCGCGAAATCCGCGCCATCGCCGACGAGGTCGGCGCGATCGTGCTGTTCGACGCCGCCCATCTCTCCGGCATGATCGCCGGCCAAGGCTGGCAGCAGCCGTTGGAGGAGGGGGCTCACGTCATGACGATGAGCACCTATAAGAGCCTGGGCGGTCCGCCTTCCGGCCTGATCGTCACCAACGATGCCGGCCTCGCCGAAAAGCTCGACGCCATCGCCTATCCCGGTCTCACCGCCAATTTCGACGCGGCCAAGTCGGCGGCGCTGGCGATCACCATGATGGACTGGCAGGAATTCGGCCGCGATTACGCGGCGATGATGGCGGCGACGGCGAAGTCGCTGGCCGAGGCCCTGGCGGAGCGGCAGGTGCCGGTCTTCGCCCGCGACCGCGGCATGACGACCTCGCACCAGTTCGCGATCGAGGCGGGCGCTTACGGCGGCGGGCAGGCGGCGGCGAAGCGGCTGCGCGCGGTGAACATCCTGAGCTGCGGCATCGGCCTGCCGATCGCGGAGGTCGACGGCGACGTCAACGGTCTGCGCCTCGGCACGCCCGAGATCGTCCGCTTCGGCATGAAGCCCGAGCACATGCCAGAACTCGCCGGCTATATCGCCGACGGGCTGTCGGGCGCGCGTCCGGACGAGGCGATCGCCAGCGACGTAACGGCGTTCCGGCGGAGGTTTGGCAAGCTGCATTATGTGAGGTGACGCAGGCGTCATTCTCGGGCGGAGCGAAGCGCAGACCCGAGAATCTCATGACGAGGGGGCGCCTTATAGAGCCTCATCCGGCCGGAGATGCTCGGGTCAAGCCCGAGCATGACGCTGGTCATACCGCCCCAGCATCTCGGCCTTCAGCGCCTCTTCCCCGATCACCTGCGCCGCGCCGAGCCAGGCTTCCTCGATCTCGCCCGCGGCATTGCGGACGAGGCGGACCGGCTCGCCGGGGCTGGCGAAGGCCGAGGCCTTGACGATGCGGCCCTGGTCCTCGCCGTCCGGCACGATCTCGCCCGCGTCGAGGAACGGGTTGAACAACGCCGGATTGGCCATCAGTACCTTGCCGTCGACCGGGACGAGATCGCCTGCACCCCAGATCGTCCAATGCCGCGTGCGCCAGCGCTCGGTCGCCGCCGTCGGCGCCCCGTGCTCGGCGAAGGTCTTGAAGATCTGGATCACGCCGTCGAGCCAGGGATGGGCGAGGCCGTCGATCGCGTTTGTCAGCACCGAGATGGTGAGGCCCTGTTCCGGCAGGGTGGCGGTGCGGGTGATGAAGCCCTGGAAGCCGCCGGAATGGCCCGCCCAGTCCCAACCATCGCCGCCGCCGGAGATGGTGCCGAGACCGTAATGGCGGCCAAGACTGCTCTCGGCATCTGGCCAGAGCCGGCGCGTCATCTCGCGGCGGCTCAGCGCCGACAGGACGCTGCGTTCGGCCTTCGGTGAGAGCTGGGCGATGTAGCGAGCGATGTCGGCGGCGGTCGCGACGAAGCCGGCGGCCGAAACCATCGCATTGCCGGGATTGTCGGCCGGGATGACCACCCTCCGGCCGAGCGGAAGTTTGCCGCTATGGCCCTTCGCCATCGGCCCGGTCCACAGCGTGATGTCGGGCGTGGTTTCCTTCAGCCCGGCGGGCGCGACGATCTCGCGGGCGATCCAGTCGGGAAAGGTCTCGGCGGTCACCGCCTCGATGACGAGGCCGAGCAGGCCGAAGCCGTGATTGGAGTATTTCAGGCGCTGCGAAGCCGGGAAGACCGGCGGCCGGGCGAGATCGGCGAGCAACTCGTCCTTGCGCAGATAGGGCTTGCGGTCGAAGAACTGGCCGCAATCGACGCCGTCTCGGAGAAGTCCGGCGCTGTTGGAGAGAAGCTGGGTCAGCGTCACCGCGGCGACCTCGGAATGCAGGCCATCGACATAGGCGCCGGCCTTGTCGTCGAGACGCAGGCGGCCTTGTTCGACGAGCCGCAGGATGCCGCCGGCGGTGAAGCTCTTCGAATGCGAGGCGATCCGGAAGCCGTGGCGTGGCGTCAGTGCCTCACCGGTCGAGAGGTCGGCGCTGCCGAAGGCGGCCTCCAGCACGATCTCGCCCTCGCTGGCGATCGCGACTGCGCAGCCGGGCTGGTCATGGAAACGGCGCTGGAATTCGAGCCAGCTTGCGACATAGTCGAGCGCGGCGGGCAGCCAGGACTTCATCGGAGAATCCATCGTCGAGCAGGGCGGGGCCTGCAGCTTGGCATGGGCGCTGGTGCTGCGTCAGCGCGGGAAAGCGGCGCGGCCATGCGCTGTGGCCGGATCGCCTTCGTCCTTGCCCTTAGCGCTCACGCGTGGCATCCGTCCGCGCAACACATAAGGATCGTCATCGTGGACAAGACCGAACTCGCCAAGCTCGAAGCCTATCTCCGCCGCACCTTCGCGAACCACAACATCAGCGTGCGCGCGCGGCTGAAGAAGACCGATTCCGCCGAGGTCTATCTCGCCGACGAGTTCATCGGCATCATCCATGTCGACGACGAGGACGGCGATCGCTCGTTCAACTTCACCATGGCGATCCTCGACGTCGATCTCGACGACTGAGGCCAGGCGCTCAGCGCATCAGCCCGTCGATGGTGCGGCGCACGCCGCCGAGCATCACCTGCCAATCGGCGACGATGGCGCGCGGAAAGCGGATGTTCACATCGACGCCGCGATGGCGAAACGTCACGCGGCAAGGCTCGTCGAGGCCGCTCTGGGCGGTCTCGACCGGGCAGCGCGCCGCAAAGCCGCGCCCGTCCGGCACCGAGACATAGAGCTCGTCGCCCTCATAGGGCGTGCTCTTGCGGAAGCCGCGCACCACCAGTCCGCCCGGATTGGACCAGACCGTCGGCGTCAGGAAACGGGCATAGGTGGAGAGCTGCGTCGCCGGCTCGTTGACCTTGTCCGGCGGACTCAGCGTGATCAGGAGCCGCTTGCGGGTTTCGGGCGTCACCGGGCCGAGGCTCGGCCAGTCCAGGCGCAGGCGCGCCATGCCGACGAGGCGGCCTTCATCCGAATCGGCGCCGGTCAGGTTTTCCGGAATCGCCAGCACCACATCGCCGACGCGCGAGGTCTGCAATTCGGTCCCGGCATCGGGATTGGGCCGGGTGGCGAACAGAGCGAGGCCGGTGCCGCCGAGCCCGAGCATGACGATCGCGGCCGCGAGCTTTAGCAGCGCACGGTCGCCGCGTGGCAGGACCGGCGCCGGCCGGCGCTTCAGATGGTTGCGGATCAGCGCCGCGACATCGGTGGCGTTGCCGAGCGGTTGGCTTTGGTCAGGCGCGGCGTAGAGGCTCATCGGATTCGTCCCCGGGGCCGGCTTGCGACCCTGTCAGGAAACTGAAGCAGAGCCACCTTAACACCCCGTAAACCATGACCGGGCCGGCGTGGTTAACCAAAGGTTAAAGCTTCGCTTTCGCGGCTGGCGTCCCTGCGTCATGGTTCGCCAGCATCCGCTGGAAGCCGCGCCCGTGACGCTCGAACCCTCCGCCGTCGAGGCCTTGAAATCGTTGATCCTCGGCTTCGCCTTCGCCGGCTTGCTGGCGAGCGCCTTCGAATTGTTCACGCAGAAGCGCGCCGGCTTCGAATTGCTGCAGAGCGGTGGCGTCGGCGCGGTGGCGAGCGTACCGGTGGTGGTGTTCAGCGCGCCCTTCCTGATCCTGCGCAACACCGTGCGCGGCCGGAGGATCGAGGGGCGACCCTTCTTCTTCGTCATGGCGGCGAGCATGATCGCCTCGCTCTGGAGCCTGATCAGCGGCCGGGTCGTGCTCGATCTGCTGGTGATGCTCGGAGCCGCTTGACGGGCAGGGCGCCCGCCCTGCAATCCTCCCAATGAAATAAGGAGGATACGCCATGCCGCTCTATTCGCTCGACGGAACCGCGCCTGAGACCCCGCCGGAAGGGCAATGGTGGCTCGCACCCGACGCCCATGTCATCGGCCGCGTCAGGCTCGCCCGCGATGTCGGGATCTGGTTCGGGTCGGTGCTGCGCGGCGACAATGAATGGATCGAGATTGGCGAGGCCACCAATATCCAGGAAGGCTGCGTATTCCACACCGATCCGGGAGCGCCGCTCAGAGTCGGTGCCGGCTGCACCATCGGCCACCGCGCCATCCTGCATGGCTGCATCATCGGCGAGAACAGCCTGATCGGCATGGGCGCGACCGTGCTCAACCATGTGAAGATCGGCCGTAACTGTCTGGTCGGCGCCAATGCGCTCGTGACCGAGGGCAAGGAATTCCCCGACAATTCGCTGATCGTTGGAGCGCCGGCGCGCGCCATCCGAACCCTCGACGAGGCCGCTATCGCCGGCATTGCCCGTACGGCCGCGGGCTATTCCGCGCGCTGGAAGCAGTTCGCCAAGGGCATGAAGCGGATCGATTGAGCGCGCGGCGGCTCCGGACCCGTCCTTGATAACGAAACAGGCCGGCTCCCGGGGAAGGAGACAACCTGCTGATATTGTTGATATTTGCGTGGCATTTCGGCTCTTTTCCTAATCGTTCAACGTCATTCGCGAGACGAGCGACAGGGACGGAGTGGGAAAAGGACTTGGGTCGGAATGGCGCGCAGCCGATCAGGCGTCGACAGGGCGGCAGCCAGCCCTGTTGACGGCCCGGTACAGACAGGACGCCCCAAACACCCAATACGGTGCTCAGGCCGTGCCGCCCATTCGCTGGCGCCTCTTGGCGGTGCCAGTACGTGAGATCAGTTGATGATTTGAACGATGCGCCGGGTCTGCGGCTCGACCAGAACGGTGCGACCATTCACGACCGTGTAGCTGTAACCCTGCGCGCCGTATTCAACCGGCACCTCGCGGTAGACGATGCCCCCCTCGCCCGGCAGGACGGTGCCTACCGCCATCGGCTCGGCATAGGTGTAGGACGGGATGCGCTGCTCGACCACGTAGGTGCGGAAGCGCGGCGAATCGTCGATCATGACCCCACCGGCCGGATCCCGCTTCAGGGGAGCCTCAACCGTGCCGACGCCGAGCGCCGGATCGCGCGTTGAACCGCCAGCTGGATCACGGACGACCACCCCGGAATTCTGCGCGAACGCCGTTGCGGGCAAAACGACTAGCGCTAATGCGAATGCGAATTTCTTCATGACCGATCTCCCGGTATTGCGTGCTTGATGCAGCAACCAAGATGCGGCGCTGAGGTTCCAGCTAGATGGAACTAGGGGCAGCCGCAAAAGCCTTATCGTTGCGGTCGTTGCGGCAAGCAGCGGCGTCGCAATATGCCCAGCGACATGACGGATTTCCGATTTTACGGCGGGCAGTAGCGACATTGCCGGCATTAGCGGCGTAGGGAACTTGTTAGAATAAGTTTATCGGCAAGAGAATTTTCGTAATAAAATCAATTAATTAACGAATCGGGCCGGCTCCTGGGGAAGGAGCCGGCCCTGGACGTGCCCGGTCGGGGACGGGTGGGTGGGGACGTGACCGGACTCGTCGTCTGGTGGCGAAGCCCGCCCGGACTTCGCCGATCTGGTATGCGCGCCGGGTTTCGTCCCCGCCCGGCGCGCTGTCTTTCTCAGCGCAGCGAGGCCACCGTCGAGGTCGAGAGGCCGCCGAGCGAGGCCCAGCCGGTGCGGGCCTGGGATTCACGCTTGACGTAGGTGTAGCCGGTCTGGCTCCACGGCAGGATCGCGTTGCGCTTGTTGTCGAGGATGAAGTCGCCGCGGTCGGTGCGGATCATCAGCACGGCGTGGCCGGCATTCTCCTCGTCGATCACCACGGTGACGCGCATCGCCCGCCGCGGCACGCCGGCCTCGGCCAGGCGCTGGCGCTTCAGCAGGACATAGTCCTCGCAATCGCCCTTGCCGTCGGTGGGGATGTCCCAGCGGTCGACCACGCCCCAGTGATCCTGGTCGGTGATCGCCTCGATCTCGCGATTGGCCTTGAGATTGGCCGCGACGACCAGCTTCCACAGCTTCGGCGTCAGCTCGACCTGCTCGGCTTCGCGGGTGTCGACGGCGCATTCGCTCGGGCTGCGCTTGCAGAAATCCGTCCAGGCGTAAGGCGCACGGGCGTCGCCGCCGGCGACGATCGGCGCACTGGCGACCGGCAGGTTGCCGGTCTGCTGCGCTTCAGCGCCGGTCACGCCGGCAAGAGCGATGATGGTGGCAGCGGCGAAGCCGCGAAGTCCCCGGTAAGTCGAAAACATGTCGTCCCTTTCCTGTCCCGGGAACGACCATGCTCTTGGGCTGTAGAGATCGCTTGAAGTGAAAGCGAGCAATTTTACTGAAATCGAGCCTATTGACGATGAAAGTACTTAGAGAAAATCAGGTATAAAAGCGACGGTAAGAATTCTCAGCGCTCACGTCAGGAAATCTTAACCGTGGCTTTCCTTAACCATCCAGTCTCTTAACCATGGCGGTGTCTGTGGTTGGAGCTGGGCTGGTCGCACGGTCGCCTTGCCGCTCCGACAAAGGCGAGGCTGTCCGTCTGCGGAGATTGCACTGAGCGCGTCCAGTACAAGGCCGGCCTTAGGGCCGGGGCGCTTTTCGTGCGCCGGTCAGTCGGTCGAGCAACTCTTCCGCGGTTGGCGCTTTCGTGACGGGTTCGGCCGGCGGGCCGGGGCAATCGAGCGGCAATGCGCTGAAAATGAAGTAGCCACTCATTCCGCTCTTTCCACTGGGGACGGGGTAGCGGCTCTGATCGATATAGCGAATGCTGTATCGGCAACCCGGTTTGAGCTTCTCCCAAAGCGCGTTGCGGTCTTCGCTACCAACGGTGGAGATGCCGACCATGAATGCCTCGCCGCCGTCGACAACGACGAAATGCGGGCCATTGGGCTGCAGGGTGCCGGAGCCCTTCTCGATGACGAGGATGTCGGCCGATCGCGTCACCCACCACTCCATGGCAAACCAGGCGACGACAGAGAGCGACGCGAACGCGCCTGCCAGCTTCAGTGCTCGTGCAACGGATGCGCTCATGACGACATCCTCCCGGACGCCATGAGGCGCACCGAAGTCGGCGTTGCCAATCAGTTTATGGATTCGGCCGTGGCTGCCGAGATCTGGTCGCGGCTCCGCGAAGGCAGGCGAGGCGTTCGGTTGAAAGAAGCGGCGCCCTGATCCGGGCTCAGAGCTCGAGATTCTCGTCGAGCGCGTCGGCCGAGAGCGGCATGCGGAACTGGGCGGCATAGCCGCCGTCGAAGCGCCGCACGATCATCGCCGCGGTGCCGCCGAGTCGGATCGCCGTGCCCATCTCGAACTGGTGGTCGCTGGCGAAGGCCGCGCCCGACAGCGAGATGTCGATCAGCCGCACGGCATGCTCGGTGCCGTCTTCGAAGGTGACGACGCAGCGTGGATTGCGCGGCACGATGCGTTCGTGGCGCCGATCCTCCGGCAGGCCGAGCTCGTCGCGATTGGCGAGCCAGGTCAGCTGTGCGGTGAATTTCTCGCGCTTGCGGCTGGTCGCGGTGATGGTCATCGCAAAGCCGGCAGACGTGGTCCGCACCGCCGTGCCCTCGATCCGGCCGAGATGCTCCAGGTAGACGATGACGCGGTCGCCGACCATGGGTTTGGCCGGCGCGACCATATGCAGGCCACCCGGCGAGATGTCGGTGGTCTGGCACGGATATTCCATGCGGTTGGGCAGCATGTAGCGTCCGAGCAGGACGACTTTCATGCGCTGATGCCGCCGGCGCTCGACCGGGACCGAGCCCGTCTTCGGATTTTGGGGCGCCGTCAGCATTGCAGACCTTGTTCCTAACAGGGTCATGCTACCGGCTCGGCGGTTAAGAGGTGGTTAGTGCTATCAGATACGGCCGCCGGGCAGGAGCATCAATTTCGGCCGCTTGTCCTGGGTCGTAGCGTCGGCCGGGCGCAGCGCGCGCGCATCCGGCCAGATCATCCTGAGCGAGATCATCCGCATCGAATCGAGCGTATCGAGGCCGAGCCATTCCGGCGACAGGGCCGGCGACAGCGCCCCGAGGATGCGTGCATGGGTCCGCCCGCGATAGCGGAGCGGCAGCAGAAGCAACTCGAGATGCACCGTAGCGCCGTTCTCAGTCTGCGCCGTGAGGCCGGCGACGGCGCCCGCCGTCTCGTCCATCACGGTCTGGACCAGGCGGCGCATGTCGCCCTGCGCCTCGACATCGGGCCAGAGCGCGGTGAAGGCGCGTCCGCGCAGCTCGCGGCCGAACAGAGCGCAGAGCCGCGTGCCGGCGAGGCGGAAGACCGGCCCGATTGGCTCGTTCTCGAGCACGAAGGTGTCGGCCAGCGCGTGGCGCAGCGCTCCCGGCTCGATCTCGCCCCGTTCGGGAGCGCTCCGATCGCCGCGCAACGTGTCCCAGTAGTCGAAAACCAGGCGGGTGCTCGGGTTCTTCATATCCTGTCCTGTCCGGTCTGCGCTGTCCCTGTTCGTGCGAATGCGTGTCAATTCGGATCGCTTTCGTTCGAGGCGGGGACTGTCGGGTCCTTGCGAATCGGGAGGACGCAGCCCGCATGCCGTCTTGCCACGCGACCCGGACAGGGGGAGGCGGCAGGGGTCGTTAAGGTTAAGCAAGGGTTAAGCTTGTGGAAGATCCCTAAAATGCCCCATAAATCGGCTGTCGAATTCGAGCCCGCGTGAAGCGTCGGGGCTCATCTGGAAAAGGCGGGGGCGCGGGGGCGTGACCGGCCGGGGAGGAGAGGGGAGAGCGATCGCTCTCCCCTTTTCTGTTGCCTGCCGCAGGCCCATGCGCCAGTGAGGGCGTGATGTCGGCGAACCCAGACGATCCCCATGCGCCTCCGGCCCGCGAGCCGGTCTTCAACCTGCCCGGCGCCGTCGTCTGGTTGATCGCGGCCTTGACGCTGATCCAGGGCGCGCGCGAGCTGCTCAGCGCGCGCGACGATTTTCTCCTCGTCTCCTGGCTGTCCTTCGTGCCGGCGCGATTGACGCTCTGGTTCTCGCCCGAGCGCCTGGAGGACATCGCCCGGACGCTCGATACGTCCGGCGCCTCCGATATCGCCCAGCGCCTGCAACTGGTGCGTCTCCTGCTGGCGGATGGCGACGGCCAGCTCTGGACCCTGCTCAGCTATGGCCTGCTGCACGGCTCCTGGCTGCACCTGATCTCGAATGTCGTCTGGCTGGCCGCCTTCGGCAGCCCGGTCGCGCGCCGGCTCGGGGCCGGGCGCTTCCTGCTGCTGATGGCACTCTCGACGATCGCCGGCGCCCTGCTGCACTGGTGGTCGCGCGAGCTCGACGTGCTGCCACTCGTCGGCGCCTCGGCCGGTGTTTCCGGCGCGACGGCGGCTGCGATCCGCTTCGTCTTCTCGCCCGGCGTCCATTTCGGCGGCCTCGGCCATGACGAGGTCGTGCGCATGATCCCGGCCGAGCCGCTCGGCGGCCTCTGGCGCAACTCGCGGGCGATGCTCTTCGTGGTGATCTGGTTCGTCACCAACATCATCTTCGGCGCCGGGCTGGTGCCGATCCTCGGCGAAGAGACCAGCATCGCCTGGGAAGCGCATATCGGCGGCTTCCTCGCCGGGCTCCTGCTGTTGCCGTTGCTCGATCGCGGCCCGGTTCGGCGCTGACTGCAACCGGAGCGGGCAGCTTTCCTGCCGCGAGCGCCTTGCCGTCGCCTCAGACTTCGCTCACAGTCGAACGAGTCCAAGGTGGCGTCGCATTGCGGATGCAACGATCCGCGTTCCGGCGCTGCTCCCGTCGAATTCATCAACGAGCGCCGGCCAACGGCGTCGCTACCGTCGGAGGAGAAGTCGATGAACGTCGTTCATATTCTCGGCAACAAGGGCGTCGAGGTTGTTTCGGTGCAGCCGCATCGGACGCTTGGCGAGGCGGTGCGGACCTTGGCCGAGAAGCGGATCGGCGCCGTGGTCGTGACCGGGGCCGATGGCGGCTTGCTCGGCATCCTGTCCGAGCGTGACATCATCAAGGCCTTGGGCACAGACGGCGCCGCCGCCTTGGACACGCCGGTGTCCCGCGCGATGACTGCCAAGGTCGTGACCTGCCGGCCCGACACAAGCGTCGACGATCTGATGGAGATCATGACCTCGGGCCGCTTCCGGCATGTGCCGGTGGTCGATGACGGCCGGATCGCCGGCATCGTCTCGATCGGTGACGTGGTCAAGCATCGCGTCGCCGAGATCGAGGCCGAAAGCCGGGCAATGCGCGACTATATCGCGATGGCGTGAGGCGCTGACCCGCAACCTGCCGCTAGTTCAGCGGCAGGTGGTTGGCCGCGACGATCGCCGCGATCTCGTCCAGCGCGCGTTCGGCCGCCTGCCGGCCCAGCGCGATCGCCTCATCGGCACGGTGGAAGTCGAACAGGCCGACGCGGCCGAGCTTGGGCCCGATCATCACATCCGGCGGGTCGCCGGCGAGGCGCGAGCGCGAGATCCTATCCTGCGTGATGTTGAAGGCGTCGACCATCACACCGGCAAGCCCCGGCTGCTGGTCGTGGTTGGCCTTGCCGACGATGCCGCGCATGCGATCGCGCATCCCGCCGAACCAGCCGCTGGCCGGGCGCTGCTCGGCCACGGGTTCCGGGTCGGGATCGGCGCCATAGGACTGGATCACCGTGCCGCGGCCGGTCATGTCGCTATTGAGGTTGACGCAGAGCACGACGTCGGCGCCGAGCGCCCGCGCCACCGTGACCGGCACCGGATTGACCAGGGCCCCGTCCATCAGCCAGCGCCCGCCCAGCTTCACCGGATCGAACACGCCCGGCAGCGCATAGGAGGCGCGCAGCGCGTCGACCAATGAGCCGCGGGTCAGCCAGATCTCGTGACCGGTGCCGAGTTCGGTCGCGACCGCGGCATAGGTCTGCTTGAGATCGCTGATGTGCAGGCCGGCAAGGTCGCGTTCCAGCAGGCGCTTCAGCCGGCCGCCCGAGATCAGCCCGGCGCCGCCGAGATGGAAATCCATCAGGCCGACGACGCGTCGCTTGGTCAGGCCGAGCGCGAATTCACGCAGTTGCTCCAGCTTGTCGGCAGCGTAGCAGCCGCCGACCACGGCGCCGATCGAGGTGCCGGCGATGACTTCCGGCGCATAGCCGGCCTCGGTCAGGACATCGAGGACGCCGATATGGGCCCAGCCGCGCGCGGCGCCGCCGCCGAGCGCCAGGCCGATCCGCGGCCGGCTTAACCGGGGAGCAGATTCGGAAACGAGATCGTTCATCGCAGCTCCGCCGCCGCCTAATCCGAAGGCCCGTCTGGCGATGTTCTCCAGTCTCATCGGCGCGATCCCTCCGCGGGAGGCTCAGGATCGCGCGGGCCGATGAGCGAAGGATGAACGGCGCCGGGATCTTGGGCGGCTATCAGTCGCCTTTGAAGAAAACATGAAAGCGTGGTGAAAGGATCGCCAACGAAGCAGGAAGTTGGGGGTTCAGAAGGTCAACGCACCATTTGCTGCGGCTCCGATGGGCTTAACCCGATAGAAGCAGCTGTGCCGCCCGGTATGGCAGCAACCGCCGTCGCCGCCGACATTGACCTTGATCCAGATCGCGTCCTGGTCGCAGTCGACCCGCATTTCCACGATGCTCTGGAGCTGGCCGGAGGTCTCGCCCTTGCGCCAGAGCGCCTTGCGCGAGCGCGACCAGTACCAGGCCTCACCGGTCTCGATGCTGAGGCGCAGCGATTCGGCGTTCATATGCGCGACCATCAGCACCTCGCCGGTTACGGCATCGGTGGTGACGCAGGTGACGAGGCCATCGCGATCGAACTTGGGCGCGAGCACCGTGCCCTCTTCGATATCGGCCTTGGCTGAGAGGGTGGGGAAGGCGGTCATGGGGGATCCTGAGAATAGGGTCTCGCATATAGGGCACCGAATGCGCGCCGTCATTCTCGGGCGGCGCAAAGCGCCGACCCGAGAATCTCATGACAAGAGGGTACTGATTGCCGAGATACTCGGGTCCAGCCCGAGCATGACGCGCTTCGGCAAGCCGGATCACAGCCCCGGCGACTTCACCATGGTGAAGAAGCGGACCTGCTCGGCTGGATCGCGGAAGCGGCCGGTGTATTGCGTCGTCATCGTCGACGAGCCCTGCTTCTGCACGCCGCGCATCGACATGCACATATGCTCGGCCTCGACGAGGACGGCGACGCCGCCGGGCTTCAGCGACCGCTCGATCGCCTGCGCGATCTGTGCCGTCATCGTCTCCTGCGTCTGCAACCGGCGCGCATAGACCTCGACGACCCGCGCGAGCTTCGACAGGCCGACGACGCCGCCATTCGGATAGTAGCCGATATGGACCTTGCCGACGAAGGGCACCATGTGGTGCTCGCAGTGCGAATAGAATGGGATGTCGCGGACGAGGACCATGTCCTTGTAGCCGTCGACCTCCTCGAAGACGCGCTCGAGAATCTCTTCGGCGTCCTCGTCATAACCCTTGTAGAACTCGCGATAGGCCTTGGCGACGCGCTGCGGCGTCTCCAGCAGCCCCTCCCGCGACGGATCGTCGCCGGCCCAGAGAAGCAGCGTCCGCACCGCCTCCTCGGCTTCTTCCCGCGTCGGCTTCCTGACGAGGAACGTGTCGGCGGCCGGGCGCAAGGCCTGGTCGGCGGACAAGGACTTAACCACGGCGTCCATGTGGTGCCTTCCGTTTTACTACCCCGCCTTCATACGGGCGGAGAGCCGGGTTGGATCAATTCGTCAGCCGGTGCGGCGAGACGGCCCTCCCCATTTGGGAGAGCCCTTTCTATATTGGAGTGGAAGGCGGGTCGATCCACCCCCCCGCATGGGCTCGCTTATGCTGAACGACGTCTACAACAAGCGAATCCTGGAATTGGCAGGAAACATCCCGTTGCTCGAGCGCTTGCCGGCGCCCGATGCGACGGCGACCGCCCATTCGCGGCTGTGTGGCTCGACGGTGACCATCGACCTGACCATGCACGAGGATGTCGTCACCGGCTTCGGCCACGATGTCCGCGCCTGCGCGCTCGGCCAGGCTTCATCCTCGATCATGGCCCGACATGTCGTCGGCTCGACCGCCACCGAGCTCCGCGAAGTCCGTGAGCAGGCGCGCGCGATCCTGAAGGAGGGAGCGGAGCCGCCGGACGGCAAATGGGCGGATCTGTCCGTGCTCGTGCCGGTCCGCGACTTCAAGGCCCGCCACGCCTCGACCTTGCTGACCTTCGACGCGGTGGTCGACGCGATCGGCCAGATCGAGGCGAAGCGGCGCGAGACCGTCGCGGGCTGAGTGCTATTTCAGCCCGAAGGCCTGCCGCGTTTCGACCCGCGTCTCGTCGTAGCGGACCTTGAACGCTTTCTCGGCGAGCAGCGCCTTGGCGACGACGCGGCCGATCTTGTCGCCGGCTTCCAGGTCGGTCGGATAATGGAAACCGCAGACAAGACGGCTCTCGTCATAGCTCTTGACGCGCTCCTCGAACTTGTCGGCGAGCTCGGGCACGGCCTCGGAGAGCAGCGTAGCGTAGAGCGCCGCGGTCGCGGCATGGGCCGAGGGGAAGGAGGTGCCTTCCGGCCGCCCGCCGGGGCAGGGCTTGACCCTGACCTTGTTCCACATCTGGAACGGTCGGATGCGGCTGGTCATGCGGTTGACGCTCTTCAGCAGGATGGCGAGCTCGATCTGCGCCTCGCGCATCAGGAGCCGCGTCTCGCGATGGGTGCCTTCGACATAGGCGTGGTCGATGCCGTTCAGGAAGGCATTGAGCGTCTGGTACTGGTCGGCGATCGCCTGCTTCTCGCGCTCGGGCGTGCGGGCTTGGGAGATCGCAAGGACCTTCTCGAACTCGGCGCGGTGCTCCGGGGAGTTCTGGGCCGGCGGCAGGCCCATCACCTTGGCGACGTCGATTTTGCCGGCGTCGAGCCAGATCAGGTAGGGTCTCTGTTGTGCAGCCGCCGGCATGGCCAGGGCCAGGGCGAGCAGCGGCCCGCAGAGGGCGGTGGCGGAGGCAAGGAAACGTGCGCGCATCATGACCGGGGGGTGGGAAGGGCAGAATCGGCGAGGGGCGATGGAGAGAGGTGAGAGGGAGCGGCGGGGTTCGCCTGAGTCATACCTGCCTAAACATGCTGAAAAAAGCCTTTCATGGCGACGCGTCGTTGCGCTTGCTCCACGACGGGGCGCGCATCTGCTGATCCGCGGCTATCAGCTTAGCCTTTCCATGCTGATCGGCCGTCAGTGCCGGCACTGGCCGACCTGTTCGGAATACACCGACGAGGCGATCCAGCGTCACGGGCTCTGGGCCGGCGGCTGGGTCGGCTTTGCCCGCATCTGCCGCTGCACGCCGCTCGGCACCTCCGGCATCGACCTGGTCTGCGAGGAACTGCCGCCCGAGGGCGCCTGGTACAAGCCCTGGGCCTATGGCCGCTGGCGCGGGGTCAACGGTCCGGCATCTTGACCGGCGCGCTCGCCGGCTGCTCGGCGATGGTCCGCTGCTGGGGAGCGGAGAGAGGCTCGTTGAGCCACATGCGGGCCTTGAGAAGCGATTGGCAGTTGCGCCGGTGATAGGTCTGCCGGTCGAGATATTCCTGGACAGGCTTCGACAGCCACCAGCTCATCGACACCTCCTTCAGCGCCGTCGCCTGGTTTGGCACGACGGGGGGAGGCGGCCCCTCGACAGCAGCTTTCGCTCCTATGGCGAGATCGGTCTGCGGGGCGGTCCGCTCGAAGCATTTCGGTACGTCGCTGCCGGGCGGCACATATTCGAAGCCCGTCAGCCCGGCAACGATGGCGAACTTGTCCTGGGTCTGGACGGAGGGTTCGCCGAAGACGAGGAAGTCGGCGACATTATCCCTGCCGACCACGCCTGCCAGCGTGGCGAGGGCATAGGAGCCGCGGGCACTGCGGGTCGACAGCACCGTGTTCACCGGCGCCGTCAGCAGCGGTACCAGCGAGTCCCCGTGCGGGGGCGGGCGCTGGTCGCGCTCCGGGTCGGCGATCAAATCGACTGGATCGTTGGCGATGTGGAGCACGACGGGTGCGAGGCCGAAGCGCTTGAGCGCGTCGGCGATCTCAGCCGTCGTCGTCGCCCCGTCATTCTCGAAATAGCCGCCGTCGACGGCGCGAAGCGTGACCTTGCAGCCATCGGCGAAGCGCCCGGCCGGCGAGACGATGGGAAAGCGTGCACTGTTCAGCGCCGCGCTCGCGAGGGTGAGGTCGAGACCGTTGCCGCGCGCAATGGCGCAGTTCGGCTTTGGCGAGGTCAGTTCGCCGAGGAAACGCGCCGCGTCGAAGGCGTCGACGAACAGCGTCGGCCGGTCGAGCCTGGTCTGGCTGGCGGGTTCCAGCTGGTTGGCGATCTGGCTGGCGAGAACGCGCTTGCCGGTTTCTTCCGAGGTTGCATTGAGCACGAGGAGCGGAAGCCAGCTGCCGTCCTTGCGTACGCTCTGGCCGAACCGGCTGAACGACTGGGCGAGATCGCCGCGTGCCGGCATTGCTTGCGCACCCTGCACCGGCGCGAAGACATTGTCCTGATAGTGGTTGATCCAGCTGTTCTCGATGATGGCGGCGCGATCGAGGAAATACCCGTTTGGCCAGAAGCGGCCGAGCAGCGGCTCCAGGAAGAGGAACGGTTCGCTCGTCACCAAAGCGAGCACGGTCGGCGAGAGGAAGTCCTCGCCCGCGAGCACCTGCAGGCAGTCGCGCCATTTGCCCTCGTTCGGCGTCTTGTAGAAATGCGCCGGACTCTTGTCGACGCAGGGCGGCTGCAGCGCGGTGTCCTTCGGGTCCCGGCGCGCATCGCTCATGGCGGCGACGGCCTGGACCGCGCCGAGCGAGCCGCCCGAGACACCCGAGATCGCGAAGACCCGCTGCCCCAGCAGAGGCACGGTCGCGTCCGGCTTCTCGCAGGCGCGGCCGGGCTGCCGGCAGGGATTGTCGAGCAGCTCGCCGAGGATCGTCGCGGCGAAGAAGGCGGCGCGCGAAGCCCCACCGGCGATCGTCACCAGGACCGGACGCGGGCAGGTGCCGCTGTCCAGGCAATTCGCCTCTTTCCAGGCTGCGACGGCCTTGGCGAATTCCATGGCCGGCTGCGGCTCCTGCTTGGCGCGCGAAACGAGATTCGAGTGGCCGCAGGAATTGGCGGCAAGCAGCCAGCCGACCAGGAGCAGCAGGGTGAAGGGAAAGCGAGTCCTCTGGCTCGCCATCCCGATCTGCGTGAAGACCGGGATCCAGGCACCGAGCAGGATGGGAACGAGATAGATGCCCGAGGCCACCGCCAGCAGGCGATCGCCGAAGGCCGCGACTGCCCCGAGCATGAACAGGCCGAACGCGAGCCAGGCGCCGGCGTGCAGGCTCATCGCCTCGCGCCAGCCGCTCGCGGGTTTATCCTCCGTCTTCTTCTCTTCTCGGAAATGCGCCTCGGTTTTGGCGATCTGCCGGATGTTGCGGCCCCAGAGGAGGAGGTGGGCGGCGATGCCGCAGGCGAGGGCGACATAGAAGCCCGCCGAGCCGTCGCGGAGAATGCCTGCGGACAGGGCGAGGGAGCCGACGGCATCGCGCGGCAGATCGGCCAGCGCCGCCTCGTAGCCGCACCAGACTGCGAAGAAGGTCAGGAGGGCGAGCGCATAGGGCACGACGACGACGAAGGCGCGGAAGCGGCGATCATAGATCGCCATGTCGCGCGGGGTCAGCTCGCGGGACGGTCCGATCAGCCAGGCGCTTCCGCCCAGCAGATGTTCGGCTGAAGCCTGGACGGTGCCGCTCCAGACGATGATGTGAACGACGAAATAGATCAGCCAGCGGAACAGCATCTCCCAGAAGCGGGGATAGTCCGTTCCGGGTCCGAAGGCCGGTCCTTGGAAGACCAGGAACAGGTCGCGCGCCTGCGGAACCTGTGTCAGCAGCAGGTAGCCGAGCAGGACGGAAATCGCGGCGACGCGGCAGGCGTAGATCACCTTCAGCAGATCGCCGATCCAATTGAACGGCCACGAATCCACGTCTCGTAGGACGGGGGCCGCGGCGTCGGATGACATCGCTGGCTGCATGGCAATCGAACCGATTGAGAGGATCGGAAGTCGATTGCGTAACCTATCGTCAGCTTAGCCATGGTTGCAAGTGGCGAGGCCGCAATGACGGCCTCACAAATGTCTTTGGTTAATTTGTCTGCCGCTGAGCGCGTGCCTGTTGCAGGGTCGTTAGGCAGGTTTCGGAGAAGGATGCGCGCTTCTCTTTGAGACAGGCGGCGAGGCGCCCGCCGCCCGGCTGGATACCCGGGCAGTTCTTCTGAAAATCGGTGGCGCAGGCCTGGCGGATGGCGGCGCGGTCCGGCGCCTGGGCGAAAGCCGCGGCAGGCGCCATCGGGACCAGGGCGAGGGTGAGAACGAATCTGCGATGCATCGTCGGGGGCTCCGTTGGGCGAGGCCGCGATGCTGGGCGTGCCGGCTTTGCGGCGATCTGACCGGAACATGACGAAACGGACAGCTTGCGACGAGCAAGGCCATTCCCCGATTGCCTGTGTCGCCCCGCTCGTATAGGCGGGGCCGGCGCGCGTGCCGAACCGGTTGCAGGCCGCGTCGCCCCGCTCATCCATGCAGCCGGCCTTGGCTTACGGGGCTTGTATCCCCGAGTGAGCAGGAGCCGATCGATGACGATCTCCCTGACCTTTCCCGATGGCGCGCAGCGCGAATTTCCTTCCGGCATCACCGGCAAGGAGCTTGCAGGCGGCATTTCCCCCTCACTGCTGAAGCGCACCGTCGCGATGGCGCTCGACGGTACGGTCGTCGATCTCGCCGATCCGATCACTGCCGACGCGAAGATCGAATTCCTCAACCGTGAGGATCCGCGCGCGCTGGAGCTGATCCGGCATGACAGCGCGCACGTCCTTGCCGAGGCCGTGCAGGAGCTGTTCCCCGGCACGCAGGTGACGATCGGCCCCGTCATCGAGAACGGCTTCTTCTATGATTTCGCCCGCAACGAGCCCTTCACCCCGGAGGATTTCCCGGCGATCGAGAAGAAGATGCGCGAGATCATCGCGCGCGACAAACCCTTCACCAAGGAGGTCTGGAGCCGCGACAAGGCCAAGGATTTCTTCGCCAAGAAGGGCGAGGCCTACAAGGTCGAGCTGGTCGATGCGATTCCCGCTGACCAGACGCTGAAGATGTATGCGCAGGGGGACTGGATCGATCTCTGCCGCGGCCCGCACATGACCTCGGTCGGCAAGGTCGGCAACGCCTTCAAGCTGATGAAGACGGCCGGCGCCTATTGGCGCGGTGACAGCAACAACGCGATGCTGACCCGCATCTACGGCACGGCCTTCGCGCGGCAGGAGGAGCTCGACGCCTATCTGAAGCAGCTCGAGGAGGCCGAGAAGCGCGACCATCGCCGGCTCGGCCGCGAGATGGACCTGTTCCACTTCCAGGAGGAGGGGCCGGGCGTCGTCTTCTGGCACTCCAAGGGCTGGCGGCTGTTCCAGGAGGTGCTGACCTATATGCGCCGGCGCCTCGCAGCCGACTATGAGGAGGTCAACGCCCCGCAGGTGCTCGACAAGTCGCTCTGGGAGACCTCGGGCCACTGGGGCTGGTACCAGGACAACATGTTCGCGGTGAAGTCGGCATCGGCCTTCGAGAACCCGAACGACCAGGAGCGCGACCACAAGGTCTTTGCGCTGAAGCCGATGAACTGCCCGGGCCATGTCCAGATCTTCAAGCACGGGTTGAAGAGCTATCGCGACCTGCCGATCCGGCTGGCCGAGTTCGGCAACGTCCACCGCTACGAGCCCTCGGGCGCGCTGCACGGGCTGATGCGCGTGCGCGGCTTCACCCAGGACGACGCGCATATCTTCTGCACCGAGGAGCAGCTCGCGGCCGAGTGCCTGCAGATCAACGACCTGATCCTCTCGGTCTACGAGGATTTCGGCTTCACCGAGGAGCTGGTCATCAAGCTCTCGACGCGCCCCGAGAAGCGCGTCGGCTCCGACGCGGTCTGGGATCATGCCGAGGATGTCATGACCAGCGTGCTGGAGAGGATCGCGAAGCAGTCCGGCAACCGGATCAAGACCGAGATCAATCCGGGCGAGGGCGCCTTCTACGGGCCGAAGTTCGAGTATGTGCTGCGCGACGCCATCGGCCGTGACTGGCAATGCGGCACGACGCAGGTCGACTTCAACCTGCCGGAACGCTTCGGCGCCTTCTATATCGGCTCGGACGGCGAGAAGAAGCAGCCGGTCATGGTCCATCGCGCCATTTGCGGCTCGCTGGAGCGCTTCGTCGGCATCCTGATCGAGCACCATGCCGGGCATTTCCCGCTCTGGCTGGCGCCCGAGCAGATCGTCGTCTGCCCGATCACCTCGGATGCCGACGGCTATGGCGAGGAGGTCACCATGGCGCTGCTTTCGGCCGGCCTGCGCGCCCGCGCCGATCTGCGCAACGAGAAGATCAGCTACAAGGTGCGCGAGCACTCGCTGGCCAAGGTCCCGGTGATCCTCGCCGTCGGCAAGCGCGAGGCCGAGGAGAAGACCGTGACCGTGCGCCGCCTCGGCAGCCAGGCCCAGACGGTGATGAGCCTCGACGCCGTGATCGCGGCGCTGACCGAAGAGGCGACGCCGCCCGATCTTGCCCGCAAGAAGAAGATCAAGGCGGCCTGAGACTGACATCTCGCCAAAACCCGTCAGCCCGTGCCAAATGGCCGGCATGCTGACGGGTTCCTATCGCAAGCGGCTTGAGGCCGATCTCAATCGTTGGGTGGGGGAGGGGCTGGTCAGCGCTGACAGCGCGGCCATCATCCGCCGCGCGCTGGCACAGGAGGGCGGCGGCTTCAAGCTGCCGGCCCTGATCGGCCTGTTCGGCGGTCTGCTGATCGCCTCCAGCGTCTCCGCCTTCGTCGCGGCGAACTGGGAGGACATCCCCCGGATCGCCAAGCTCGTGATGATCCTGCTCGCCGTCGCCGGCGCGCTCGGCATCTCGGCGCGGCTGGAGAGCCGGGGCTCGACCGGCGGCGCCGACGCCGCCGCGACCTGCGGCACGCTGATCTTCGCCGCCGGCGTTGCCCTCGTCGGCCAGATGTATCATCTGCCGACCGACTGGCCGGGCGGAGCGCTGCTGATCGCGATCGGCGCGCTGATCGCAGCCTTCCTGCTGCGCTCGAACGGCACGCTCGTCATCGCGATCATCGCGATCGGCTGCTGGGCCGGCGGCCGCTGGGACGAGGGCGAGGCAAAAGCCCATCTCCTGTTCTGGATTCCCTTCCTGCCGGCGCTGTGGCTGGCCGCGACCCGGCACAACCGCCTCGTCCACCATGTCGCGGCGCTGGCGCTGCTCGGCTGGTTCGCGACGCTGCCCGGCCAGCCGGCCTTCCTGCGCTTCGACTATGGGCTGCTCGCCTATGGGCTCGCCGTCTCCACGCTCTTCGTCGCCCTCGGTGCGCTGGCGGTCGATCGCGGCGGGCCGGGCCTGCTCACGGCTTTCCTGCCCTGGGGGCTGATCGGACTGATCCTCTCGCTCAATGTCGAACTCGCCCGCATCCTCGAACCCAATGAGGCGCGGCCCGGCACGGCGCTCTGGATGAACTATTTCGCCTATGCGCTGGCGCTGCCGGCGGTGGTCGGGCTCGGTCTGCTGACGCGCGAACGCCGTTTCGCCTGGCCGCTGGCGCTGGCGCTGTTCCTGGCGCTGCTGGTTCCGGTGCTGTTCTGGAGCGGCGGCGCGGTCAGCATGGTCGGCAAGATCGTCGTCGCGGCGCTGATCCTCGCCATCGCGATCGGCATCGTCATCGCCGGGGCAGGTGGCGGCGTCCGTCGGCTCAGTGTCGCCGGCTCGACCCTGTTCGCCATCGCGATCGTCATCCTGCTCTGGCAGACCATCGGCACGCTGCTCGACCAGTCGCTGTTCTTCCTGGTCGGCGGCGCGCTGCTGATCGGCCTCGCCAGCGGAATGCGGAGGCTCCTCGCCAAATTCAGCAAGCCGGTGGAGGCCGCGCCGTGATCCGTCTGCCTTCCGCCGACGCTTTTCTCGGCCGCGTCTCGCCCCTCTGGCGCGGGCTCGCCGCCATCATCCTGCTCTGCGGCCTGATCCTGGCCCTGGTCGAGTCGCGCGCCGGCATCCTGCGTTCCGGCACCGAGATCCGTCTGGCGACCGCGCCTGTCGATCCGCGCGACCTCTTCCGCGGCGACTATGTCATCCTGAACTACAAGATCAGCACGCTGGAGCCAGCAGCGCTCGACGGTGACAAGGCGTTCGAGCGCAACCAACTCGTCTTCGTCCGTGTCGCGCCCGGCGCCGACGGGCTGGCTGAGGCGAAGGGCGTCTATCTCGCCCGTCCGCCGGCGGCTGCGGGCGGAGCCGTCCTCGAAGGCAGGGTCGCGTCGACGGGCGCCTGCGTGGTCAATGCGAACGGCGATCCCGACTGCAATGCCGGCCGCCGGGCCATCCGTGTCGCCTACGGCCTCGAGAGCTATTTCGTACCGCAGGGCACCGGCCGCGCCATCGAGACCACCGAGCGCAAGCGGCTGGAGATCGTCGCGGCCGTGTCGAGCTCGGGCCAGGCCGCGATCAAGCGCCTGCTCATCGACGGCAAGCTGGTGCATCAGGAGCCGCCTTACTAGCGCCGGGCCATTATGGCGACGCAGGCAGTTCCCACGCCGCGCGTCCCGGTCTAGAGAACAGCCGATTCCACAACGGATCGGCTTGAGCGATGTACGACATCAGATGGATTCGCGAGAACGCTGAGGCGTTCGATCGGGGCTTGCAACGGCGCGGGCTTGAGAAACTGTCGTCGTCGCTGCTGGCGCTCGACGACCAGCGCCGCGCCGCCATCGGCAAGTCTCAGGCAGCACAGGAGCGCCGCAACGCCCTCTCCAAGGAGATCGGCAAGGCGATGGGCCAGAAGGACCTCGCCCTCGCCGAGCAGCTCAAGGCCGAGGTCGCCTCGCTGAAGGAGCAGGTTCCGGCGCTGGAGGCCGAGGAGAAGGCCGCGGTCGAGGCTCTGAATGGGCAGCTTGCGGCAATCCCGAACGCGCCGCTTGACGAGGTGCCTGATGGTACTGACGAGCATGGCAATGTGCTGCTGCACGCCCAGGGTAAGAAACCGGAAGAGAGCGGTCGCCTTGCCGGTGTGAACCAGGCCAAGGAGCACTACGAGCTCGGCGAGGCGCTCGGCCAGATGGACTTCGAGAAAGCCGCAAAGCTTTCCGGCTCGCGCTTCGTCGTGCTCGATCGTCAGCTGGCGCGTCTCAACCGTGCCATCGGCCAGTTCATGCTCGACACCCATGTCGAGGAGCACGGCTATACCGAGGTCAACCCGCCTCTGATGGTGCGTGACGACGCCATGTTCGGCACGGCGCAATTGCCGAAGTTCGCCGGCGACCAGTTCCATGCCTTCGCCTTCGAACTGCCCGAGCATCTGAAGCCGCACGGCCCTGCCGCAGAGCTTTGGGAGTCGCTGGCGGAAGATTGGGCCTCGGAGGAAGGCAAGCTCGAACAGGCGACTTTCGGCTCGGTGGTGCAGGCGCTGATCGACCACAAGCTGCGTCCGGACGAGATCGATCAGATCTCCTTCTTCTTCAACCGGCTGAAGCGCGAGCTGGCGGTGGCGCGCCATGGCAAGGCGCGCGGCGACGTCGTGCTCGATGCCGCTGCGGGCGGGCACTGGCTCATCCCCACGGCCGAGGTCCCGCTGACCAATCTGGTGCGCGAGTCCATCCTCTCCGAGGAAGAGCTGCCGCGCCGCTATACCGCGCTGACGCCCTGCTTCCGGGCCGAGGCCGGCTCGGCCGGGCGCGATACGCGCGGCATGCTGCGCCAGCACCAGTTCGAGAAGGTCGAGCTCGTCTCGATCACCGCGCCGGAAAAATCGCGCGAGGAGCATGAGCGCATGCTCGCCTGCGCAGAGAACGTGCTGAAGAAGCTCGATCTGCACTATCGCGTCATGACGCTGTGCACCGGCGATATGGGCTTCGCCTCGCAGAAGACCTACGACATCGAGGTCTGGCTGCCCGGCCAGAAGACCTATCGCGAGATCTCGTCCTGCTCGGTCTGCGGCGATTTCCAGGCGCGGCGGATGAACGCCCGCTACAAGACCAAGGACGGCAAGGGTCCGTTCTTCGTCCATACCCTCAACGGCTCGGGCACGGCGGTCGGCCGCGCTTTGATCGCGGTGATGGAGAACTACCAGAACGCCGACGGCTCGATCACCGTGCCCGACGTGCTGGTTCCCTATATGCGCGGGGTGACCCGCATCGAGAAGGCGGCCTGATCCCATGCGCATCCTGGTGACCAATGACGACGGCATCCATGCCGAGGGCCTTGCCATCCTCGAGCAGATCGCTGCCCAGCTCTCGGACGATGTCTGGGTGGTGGCGCCCGAGACCGACCAGTCGGGCGTGGCGCATTCGCTGTCGCTGTCGAACCCGCTGCGCCTGCGCCAGATCGAGGAGAAGCGCTTTGCCGTGCAGGGCACGCCGACCGATTGCGTGATCATGGCGGTGCGCTCGGTCATGGCCGAGATGAAGCCCGATCTCGTGCTCTCCGGCGTCAATCGCGGCCAGAACGTCGCCGAGGACGTGACCTATTCCGGCACCATTGCCGCCGCCATGGAAGGCACGCTGCTCGGCATCCCCTCGATCGCGGTGAGCCAGGCCTATATGGCGGGCGACCGGACCCAGATCATCTGGGACTGCGCCCTGCAGCATGCGCCCGGCATCATCCGCCGCCTGCTGGAGGAGGGGATTCCGGATGGCATCCTGTTCAACCTCAATTTCCCGAACGTGGCGCCCAGCGAGGTTGCGGGCGTCGCCGTCACCGCGCAGGGCCGGCGTGACCAGGAGCTGATGCGGCTGGAGCCGCGGCGCGACGGGCGCGGCAATCCTTATTACTGGATCGCCTTCCAGCGCGGGAAGAACGAGCCGGCCAATGGCACCGATCTGCGCGCCCTCGCCGAGAACAAGATCTCGGTGACGCCGCTGGAGCTCGACCTGACGCACGAGCCGACGATGACGCGCTTCGCTCAGCTCTTCGCCTGAGGCCTGTTCGCATGTCTCCCTCAGCCCTCATCCTGAGGAGCCGCGTAGCGGCGTCTCGAAGGATGGTTCCAGTGATCTCTGGAGCATCCTTCGAGACGCGATCTGCGATCGCTCCTCAGGATGAGGGCTGTGGGTTGTGAACGACATGTCGGAGATGACCGAGGAGGGCGCCAGCAGCGAGAGCGAGCGCACGGTCGCTTTCCTGTTGTCGCTGCGCGCACGTGGCGTGCGCGACCTCGCACTGCTGCGGGCGATGGAGCGCGTGCCGCGCGAGCATTTCGCGCCGTCGCGCTTCGCCGACCTCGCCCGTCAGGACGTTTCGGTGCCGCTCCCTTGCGGCCAGACCATGACGGCGCCGCACACGGTCGCGGCGCTGGTCGGCGCGCTCGACATGAAGTCCGATTGCCGTGTGCTCGAAGTCGGCTCCGGCTCGGGCTATGTCGCGGCGCTGCTCGCGGCGATGGGCGGCAAGGTCGTCTCGCTGGAGCGCTATCGCACGCTGGCGCTCGCCGCACATGAGCGGCTCATCGGAGGTGGCTTCGCGAAATTGGTCGAGTTGCGCCATGCCGACGGCTTCCAGCCCGATCGCACGCTCGGCCGCTTCGAGCGCATCCTGGTCAACGGCGTGATGCAAGCGGTGCCGGAGGCGCTACTCGCCCGGCTGGAGACCGGCGGGCGGCTGGTCGGCGCGTTGCGGGTCGAGGGGGCAGGGCGGCTCGTCGTCATCACCCGCAGCGAGGACGGCTTCGACCATGCACTCGGCGGGGTCGTGCGTATTCCGCCGTTGGCGCCCGGGCTGTCGCAGGCGCTTTAAACGTTCCTCGCGGCGGCCACGCTGATCCAGTTCGTCATGCTCGCCCTTGCGGCGAGCATCCGCGTCTTGAACACCGCATTGCAGGAAGGCGCGGATGGTCGGGACAAGCCCGACCATGACGGGCGCTCCGTCCAGTCAGGAAGATTGCGGCGACGTCCAAAAATTCACCTGACCTGTCAGCAGCGAAACGCCTTCTTAACCTAACCGGCTCTTTAATGCGGACCGTAGAGTTGCGTCGTTCGCGAGTGCAGAGTCCATGCGTAAGCAAGTCGAGCTGGCCGTCCCGAAATCCGTGGTTCGCGTCGTGTCGGTCTGCGCCCTTGCAGCCGGCCTGGGCGCCTGCTCCTCGGAGGCGATGCGCTTCACCGAAGCGCCCTTCAGCAATCCCTTCCAGACCGCGCAGGCTCCCGCTGCCCAGCGCGATCCGGCGACCACCGGCTCGATCGGCCGCAATCCGCCGCGCCAGTCCTACGAGACCGCTTCCGTCTCCGGCAATCCCGGTGTGCGCAGCCAGCCGCTGCCCCCGCCGACCGCTTCCGTGGCCGCCCGCCCCGCGCCAATGACGGCCCCTGCGCCGAGCGCGCCCGGCTCGGCCGCCGGCTGGAGCGCCCAGGGTGGCACGCCGATCGTCGTCGCCCAGGGCGAGACGCTCGAAGTGATCTCCGGCCGCTATGGCGTGCCGCGCTCGGCGCTGATGCAGGCCAACGGGCTCTCGGGTGAGGCCGCGCCGGGCTCGCGCATCGTCGTTCCCGTCTATAATGGCGGTGGCTCCCAGACCGCCGCGCGCCAGCCGGCGCCGAACGACAACCGTTTCGAGCAGCCCCGCCTCGCGCCGCCGCCGGTGTCGCGTCCGGTCGCTTCCGCGCCGGCCAAGCCCGCCGTTGCTCCGAAGGTCGCGGCTCTCGATCCCAGGGTGCAGGCAGCCAATGCCAAGGAGAAGGCAGAAGCCGACGCCAAGCGCATGGGTGAGGCTCGCGCCCGCTTCGCCGCCGAGGCCAAGGCCAAGGCTGCCGCCAAGGCCGCCAACGAGACCAAGACCGCGGCGCTGCCGGCTCCGGCTGCCCAGCCGGCCAAGCCGAAGGCGGCTGCGCCGGTCGTCGCCAGCGCCCCGGCCGACAAGATCACCACGCAGCCTAAGGCGGTCGCTCCCGCTCCGGAGCCGAAGGCCGCCGAGCCGCAGACCACAGCGAGCCTGCCCAAGGCCGAGGAGCCGGCTTCGTCCGGCGCCGAGTTCCGCTGGCCGGCCCGCGGCCGCGTCATCGCCGGCTATGCCGGCAAGGGCGGCAATGAGGGCATTAACATCGCGGTGCCGGAAGGCACGCCGATCAAGGCGGCCGAGGGCGGCGTCGTCGCCTATGCCGGCAGCGAGCTCAAGGGCTACGGCAATCTCGTGCTGATCCGCCACCCGAACGGCTACGTCTCGGCCTACGCCCATAATGGCGAGCTCAACGTCAAGCGCGGCGAGCAGGTCAAGCGCGGCCAGGTCGTCGCCAAGTCGGGCCAGTCCGGCAACGTCAACTCGCCGCAGCTGCACTTCGAGCTGCGCAAGGGTTCGACCCCGGTCGACCCGATGCCCTATCTCAGCAGCAACTGACCCGGTTCAATCTTCGGCCGGTATTCGCGAGACCCCGCCGGTCGATACGAGGCGGGGCGGTCCCAGGAAAGGCCGCCCCGTCTTCCGTTTTTCAGGCCGTCATGCTCGGGCTTGACCCGAGCATCTCAGGCAGGATGAGGTGTCGGCTTGGCGCCATTCTCGTCACGAGATTCTCGGATCTGCGCTTCGCTCCGTCCGAGAATGACGCCTTCACCCCTCCAACCGCTTCTCCAGTCGCCCGGCCAGGTCCTGGATGTACTGCCAAGCGGTGCGTCCTGAGCGCGAGCCGCGTGTCGTCGCCCATTCCAGTGCCTCGTGGCGCAGCTGCCCGGGTTCGATCGTCAGGCCGAAATGGCCGACATAGCCGTCGATCATCGCCAGGTATTCGTCCTGACTGCATTTGTGGAAGCCGAGCCAGAGCCCGAACCGGTCGGACAGCGAGACCTTCTCTTCGACGGCCTCTCCAGGATTGATCGACGTCGAGCGCTCGTTCTCCATCATGTCGCGCGCCAGCAGATGCCGGCGATTCGAGGTCGCATAGAACACGACATTCTCCGGCCGGCCTTCGACGCCGCCGTCGAGCGCCGCCTTCAACGACTTGTAGGAGGTGTCCTGCCCGTCGAAGGAGAGATCGTCGCAGAAGACGATGGCAGGGTGCGGATCGACCTTGAGCAGCCCCATCAGCACGGGCAGGCTCTCGATGTCCTCGCGATGGATCTCGATCAGCTTGAGGGGCAGGGCGCCGGCCGGCAGGCGCTGATTGGTGTCGGCGTGCACCGCCTTGACCAGTGACGACTTGCCCATGCCGCGCGCGCCCCAGAGCAGGACGTTGTTGGCTGGCAGGCCGCGGGCGAAGCGCTCGGTATTCTCGGCCAGCGTGTCGCGCACGCGGTCGACGCCGCGCAGCAGCGAGAGCGCGACGCGGTTGACCTTGGCGACCGGCGAAAGCTCATGGCCTGCGGCATGCCAGACGAAGGCGTCGGCGGCGGTGAGATCGGCTGCGCACCGGGCCGGCGGAGCGAGGCGTTCGAGCGCGTCGGCGATGCGCAGCAGAGTAGCGAGCGTCGGGTCGGTGGTGGTGTCGGTCATCGCAGGCGGTCCGCGTGAATGATGCGTACCGAACGGTACGGTACGCTCATAACGCCGCAGGGCCTTCGAATGCAAGGCCATTGCGCGCAGGGCAGGGACACCTTAGCTGGGGGATGCGGTCGAAAGACCGGTCGCTTTCGATTGATTTCACGATATCGCTGGCTATAGTCCGCGCGATTTTGCAACCCCCGCGCCGGCCGGCCGTCAATCGGCGGCGACGTGAAGGAGCCTTCCCGTGATCACCCCCGCTTTCGCCCAGGGCCTTGGAGGCGGCGGCACCAACGACGTCCTGATGTCGCTGGTTCCGTTCGTCCTGATCTTCGTCATCATGTGGTTCCTGATCATCAGGCCGCAGCAGAAGCGGGTGAAGTCGCATCAGGAGATGATCAAGAACGTGCGCCGCGGCGACACCATCGTCACCTCGGGCGGCATCATCGCCAAGGTCTCGAAGGTGATCGACGACGCCGAGATCGAGGCCGAGATCGCCGATGGCGTGCGCGTGCGCATCCTCAAGGGCATGGTGTCGGACGTGCGCGCCAAGGGCGAGCCGGTCAAGAGCTGAAGGCCGTGAGGCGCGGGGCCTGAAGGCGCCCGCGCCCGCCAACAAGGCTGTTCATACAGATGCTTCGTCTCCAGGCCCGCAAGGTCATTCTCGTTCTGCTCGTGCTGGTTTTCGGCTGCGGGCTCGCCGTGCCGAACCTGTTCTCGCCCGAGACCCGCAAGGCGATCGAGCAGGGCGCTCCGGCCTGGATTCCGCGCTTCCTGCTGCCGATCCATGCGATGACGCTCGGCCTCGATCTGCAGGGCGGCTCGCACGTCCTGCTCGAGATCGACCGCGCCGACCTGATCCGCAGCCAGGTCACCCAGCTCCGCGACGACGTCCGCCGCATCCTGCGCGAGGAGCGCGTCGGCCTGCAGGGCGGCATCGGCCTGACCCCGCGCGGCGTTCAGCTGCGCGTGCCGGATGCCGCCGACCGCGCCAAGCTGATGCCGAAGTTCCGTGAGCTCGCTCAGCCGATCGGCACCTTCGGCGCGTTCGGGCCGTCCGGCAACCAGTCGATCGAAGTCACCGAGAATCCCGAAGGGCTGATCCAGCTCAACGTCACCGAAGCCGGCGCGAACGAACGCATCCGCCGCGCCGTCGAGCAGGCGATGGAAGTGCTGCGCCGGCGCGTCGACGCGCTCGGCACCACCGAGCCGAACATCCAGCGCCAGGGCCTCGACCGCATCCTGGTCCAGGTGCCTGGCCTGCAGGATCCGCAGCGCCTGAAGCAGATCCTCGGCGAGACCGCCAAGCTCCAGTTCCGCATGGTCGCGGATGCGAATGCCGGCGACGTCGACATGCTGCCCTCGCAGGACCAGGGCGGCCAGCCGATCCCGATCAGCCGGCAGGTCATCGTCGAGGGCGAGGACCTGATCGACGCCCAGCCGGCCTTCGATCAGCGCACCAGCCAGCCGATCGTCAATTTCCGCTTCAATATCCGCGGCGCCCAGCGCTTCGGCCAGGCGACCACCGAGAATCTCGGGCGCCAGCTCGCCATCGTGCTCGACAACAAGGTGATCTCGGCGCCGGTCATCCAGTCGCCGATCACCGGCGGCTCCGGCCAGATCTCCGGCAACTTCACCGTCGAAGCCGTCAACAACCTCGCCATCCTGCTGCGTGCCGGCGCGCTGCCGGCGAAGATGACGATCGTCGAGGAGCGCACCGTCGGCCCCGGCCTCGGCCAGGATTCGATCCAGGCCGGCAAGATGGCGACGGTGATCGCGACCGTACTGGTCATCCTCTACATGATCGGCAATTACGGGCTGTTCGGCTTCATCGCCAGCATCGCGCTGCTCGTGCACGTCTGCCTGATCCTCGGCTTGATGTCGCTCTTGGGCGCCACCATGACTCTGCCGGGCATCGCCGGCATCGTCCTGACCATCGGTACGGCCGTCGACTCGAACGTGCTGATCTATGAGCGCATGCGCGAGGAATCACGATTAGGACGATCGCTGGTCTCGGCATTGGAGGCCGGCTTCACGCGCGCCTTCGCCACGATCATCGATTCCAACGTCACCATGCTGATTGCGGCGGTCGCACTGTTTGCGCTGGGCTCCGGCCCGGTGCGCGGCTTCGCCGTCGTCTTCATCCTCGGCATCCTGACCACGGTCATCACCGCGGTGACGCTGACGCGCATGCTGATTGCGCTCTGGTATCGCTGGGCGCGGCCGAAGGCCCTTCCGTTCTGACGCCGCAGGCCAGGAGTTAGAGAAAAACCATGCGCCTGCTTCGCATCGTTCCCGACAACACCAAATTCCGCATCGTCCACTGGCGGCGGCTCGCCTATCCGTTCTCGGCCGCCTATTCCGTGCTGGTGCTGGTGCTGTTCCTGACGGTCGGCCTCAATTTCGGCATCGATTTCCGCGGCGGCACGCTGATGGAGATGCAGGCCAAGAGCGGCAAGCCCGACATCGCCCAGGTCCGCCAGACCGCCAACAGCTTCGGTTTCGGCGAGGTCGAGGTCCAGGAATTCGGCAGTGCCGGCGACCTCTCCATGCGCTTCGCGCTGCAGCCCGGCGGCGAGATCGCCCAGCAGGCGGTGGTGACCAAGGCGCGCGAGGCCTTCTCGGCGAATTACGAGTTCCGCCGGGTCGAGACGGTCGGCCCGCGCGTCTCCGGCGAGCTGGTCCAGGCCGGCACGCTCGGCGTCGTGCTCGCGATCATCGGCGTGCTGATCTATCTCTGGTTCCGCTTCGAGATGCAGCTCGCCATCGGCGCGATCGTCGGCACCATGCACGACATCGTGCTGACCATGGGCTTCTTCCTGATCACGCAGCTCGAGTTCAACCTGACCTCGATCGCGGCGATCCTCACCATCGTCGGCTACTCGCTGAACGAGACGGTCGTGGTGTTCGACCGCACGCGCGAATTGCTGCGTCGCTACAAGACCATGCCGATCCCTGAGCTGCTCGACCTCTCGGTCAACTCGACCCTGTCGCGCACCGCGATCACCTCGACGACCACGATCCTCGCGCTGGTCGCGCTGGTCTTCTTCGGTGGCACGGCGATCGAGGGCTTCGCGCTGGTCATGCTCTTCGGCGTGATGGTCTGCACCTATTCGGCGATGTTCATCTCGACGCCGGTGCTGCTCTATCTCGACGTTCGTGCCGGCCGCCTCGACCAGAGCGAGGAACTGGCCGAGGCCAAGGCGCGGGTCTGAGGGTTGGTGGCGCAGCGCTTCGACGGCTTCGTCCCGGGTCGTTACCAGCTCGACGCCTTCGGTGCAGGTGGCTTCCGCTTCGCCGATATGAGCCATCGCGGCTCGATCCTGGCGACCCCGTCCGGCATCCGAATCTGGCCGGTCACCTCCTTCGCCGAGGTGACGCTGGAGAGCCTGCAGCCCATCCTCGACGAAGCCGAGACGATCGATTTCCTGATCCTCGGGATCGGCCACGACATCGCCTTCCTGCCGCCCGCGCTGCGCGATCCGTTCAAGGCCGCCGGCATTACCGTCGAGGCGATGGCGACGCCGGCCGCGGCACGGACCTATAACGTCCTGGTCGGCGAGGAGCGGCGCGTCGCCGCAGCGCTGATCGCGATCGACTGAGACAGATCCGTCATTGCGAGCGTAGCGAAGCAATCCAGGTGTGGCAGCGCTCGACGTTCCCCTGGATTGCTTCGTCGCTTCGCTCCTCGCAATGACGGGCATCGATCAAATCCAACCAGCCATGTCGCTCCTGCGTAGCCAAGGCCGCAGCCTGAGCCTAGACTGCCGGCGCTTCGACCTGCGTGGCGGCGGGAGCGGGGAGGGTGCATGACCACGAAAACCGAGGACCGCGCCGGCACTGCGCCGGGCCCGCTCTCCCAGGCCTATGGCCATTGCCTGGCGCTGGTGCGCGAGCACGATCCCGATCGCTACATCGCCTCGCTCTATGCGCCCGAGGCGCTCAGGCCCGGCCTGTTCGCGCTCTATGCCTTCAGCCACGAGATCGCTCGCGTGCGCGAGCAGGTCAGCGAGCCGCTGCCGGGCGAGGTCCGCCTGCAATGGTGGCGCGACGTGCTCGAGGCCGGCTTGGATGCACCTGCGCAGGGCCACCCTGTCGCGCAGGCGCTGCTCGACACCGTCAGGCGTTTTCGTCTGCCGATCGCTCCGCTCTCGGGCCTGATCGAGGCGCGCGTCTTCGATCTCTATGACGATCCGATGCCCGCGCTCTCCGATCTCGAAGGTTATGCCGGCGAGACTTCGAGCGCGCTGATCCGGCTCGCCTGCCTGGTGCTCGGGCAAGGCCGCGATCCAGGCGGCGCCACGGCCGCCGGCCATGCCGGCGTCGCCTATGCGCTCGCCGGGCTGATGCGCGCCTTCCCCTGGCATGCGGCGCGCGGCCAGGTCTACCTGCCGGCGGACCTGCTCAGCCGCAACGGCGTCACGCGCGAGGACATCGTGCGCGGCCGCGGCGGGCCGGGGCTGATCTATTCGCTGAAGGAGATGCGGGCGCTGGCGCGTATCCACCTGCGCAAGCTCAACGATCTTAGCGCCACCGTACCGGCCGCGATCCGGCCGGCCTTCCTGCCCGTCGCGCTGGTCGAGCCCTATCTCAAGCAGATGGAGCGGGGCAGCTACGATCCCTACCGCACCATCATCGGCCTTTCGCCGCTCCGGCGGCAATGGACGCTGTGGCGGGCGGCACGGGCGGCGGGGCGCTGAGAACTGGCAGCGACGAGTAAGGCGCGGGGAACCCTCTCCTGTAAGGAGAGGGTAGGGTGAGGTGTAGGCCCTGCGCCAGTTCCGCGAGCGCTGACCGCACGGTTGGCGTGGGCGAACGATTCAGCTCCGAAAACCTCACCCTACCCCTCTCCTTCCAGGAGAGGGGATCCCGCGGATTATTCCGCCGCCTGAGTACTCACCCCGCCGATCCAGCCGTCCAGCTCGACCTTCGCCCTTGCCGTCAGCGCCTGCTTGCGGGCGACGCTCTTGGCCGGGCCTTTCAGGCGCTTACCGTCGGGACCCGTCGTCACGACGCCCTCAATATGCGGGAACAGGCCGAAATTGATGTTCATCGGCTGGAAGGAGCGCGGCCCTTCGTCGATGGTGACGATGTGGCCGCCGGTGATGTGGTTGACCAGCGCCCCGAGCGCGGTCGTCGCCGGCGGCAGTTCGAGCGGCGTGCCGAGCCGCTCGGCCGCAGCGAGCCGCCCCGTCAGCAGGCCGATCGCGGCGCTCTCGACATAGCCTTCGCAGCCGGTGATCTGCCCGGCGAAGCGCAGGCGCGGATCGGCCTTCAAGCGCAATTGCGGATCGAGCAGCTCCGGCGAATTGAGATAGGTGTTGCGGTGGATGCCGCCGAGCCGGGCGAACTCGGCATTCTCGAGCCCCGGAATCATCCGGAAGATCGCGGCCTGCTCGCCATATTTCAGCTTGGTCTGGAAGCCCGTCATGTTGAACAGCGTGCCCAGTGCATTGTCCTGGCGCAGCTGGACCACGGCGTAGGCCTTGACCGTCGGATTATGCTTGTTGGTCAGCCCGACCGGCTTCATCGGCCCCCAGCGCAGCGTCTCGCGGCCGCGCTCGGCCATCACCTCGATCGGCAGGCAGCCGTC
>DASYHC010000083.1:0-2213 GCA_035998995.1 Allobosea sp. | reverse complement strand
CCGCATCCATCCCTGAGCCGCAGAGCCGGTTCATTGTCGTGCCGGGCACCTCTTTCGGCAGGCCGGCGAGCAGCAGCGACATCCGCGCGACATTGCGGTTGTCCTCACCCGCTTGGTTGGCGCAGCCGAAGATCACGTCGTCGACCGCGCCGAAATCGACTTGCGGATGATGCTCGAGCAGAGCCTTCAGCGGCACGGCGCCGAGATCGTCCGCCCGCACCGAGGACAGGGAGCCGCCGAAGCGGCCGATCGGCGTGCGGAGATAGGCGCAGATGAAGGCTTCGCTCATGCGGGAAAACCCTTGTTGTTTCCTCGATTGCCATTCGCCGCCGGATGAGACGAAGGCAATTGTCTTTCACCCGGACTACCGGCGCAAAAAGCTGCCGGCGCCTGCTTGTGCCGGGGAATATGCAGCAGCCAAACTCTTATGTTAAATGAAATCACTGCCCGAGATAATAACCAGGGGGTTATTGAGCTATGGCCGAACCGCGCCTGTCGACGATGGATCGGCGCATCAAGTTCCGCCATCTGCGCTGCTTCATCGAGGTTTCCAGGCTGAAGAGCGTGGTCAAAGCGGCTTCGGTGCTCAATATCAGCCAGCCCGCGATCTCCAAGACCGTGCAAGAGCTCGAAGAGCTTCTCGGCGTCGCCCTGTTCGAGCCCAACCGCCGGACCATGCTGCTTACCGGCGCGGGTGAGATTTTCCTGCGCTATGCCAGCGCGAGCGTCACAGCGCTGAAGCAGGGCGTGCGCATGGTCGGCGGCGACGAGATGTCGCCCGAGCACGCCTTCACGGTCGGCGCGCTGCCAACGGCGTCGGCCCGCATCCTCCCGGCCGCCATTGCGCAGGTAACGCAGCGCTATGAGCGCCTCAGGCCGCGGGTCGTGACCGGGGCGAATGATGTGCTGATGGCACAGCTCCGGCTCGGCGACGTCGATCTCGTCATCGGGCGCATGGCCGCGCCGGAGACGATGACCGGCTTCAACTTCGAGCACCTCTATTCCGAGCGGATCGCGCTGGTGGTCCGGCCAGAGCATCCCTTGCTGCGCGGGAACGGATTCGTCCCGGCCGCGATCGCACAATACCAATTGCTGATGCCGCCGCCGGGCTCCGTCATCAGTTCGACGGTCGAGCGCTACATGATCGCCAATTCGATCCAGCCTCGTGCCGGTGTGATCGAGACGGTCTCCGATGCCTTCACCCGCGGCTACCTGCTGCAGACCGACGCGATCTGGTTCATTTCCGAAGGCGTGGTCGCCGAGGACGTCGCCCGGGGTCTGCTCGCCCTGTTGCCGGCCTTCACAGAGGACACGCTTGGGCCCGTCGGATTGACGACGCGCGCCGACGCCGTGCTGTCGCTCTCAGCCCAGATCTTCATCACGGCCCTGAGGGAGCTCGCCGCGAACTGGCGCGCGGGAGAGCTGTCCGGACAACCCTGAGACCAAGCCCGCCGCTTGCCACCGCCAGCATCCTGGAGGCCGCGGCACGGCCCATAGCTCTCAAGCCTAGCGTCAGGTGCAAAAGAGCAATGGAGCGTCGTACTGCACCTATACGTTAGCGCTAGTCGTTCACCCGCACAGCCAATTGCTGGCAACAGGCGCCCGGCGTCATCCTTCTCCCGAGCCTGGCTTTCACAAGATGCAAGCGAGGGAACCATGTCCGCATCAGTTAGCGCAGCCATCCTCATGTCGACCGCCCTGTCGATCCTTGTCCTGGGGCTGACGATCTCCACGATGGCGATCCTCCCGGCGCCGGCCCGCGCCGCCAGTCTCGTCTCGCTGCCGGGGGCAAAGCCCTCCGTCGGCGACTACGTCCCGAGATCGATGCATATCATCGGCGTCGATGGCGAAAGCTATCCGCGCGCCTACGGGATGCTGATCTTCGACGGCAAGATCATCGCCCTGGTCGACGCGAAAACCCGGAAGATCATACAGATCGTTTCGGACGAGCCGCTCTGACGCCATGCCGACAGGGTGCGCCCCAAAAAGCAGAACCCAGCCGCGAGGTGGCTGGGTTCTGAAGGCTCTCATGTGAAGCCGACCAGTGCCGGCCTATGGGCGATGCGCAGGTTATGGGTCCCTGCACAGCACCTGTCTCAGGCGCTCTCGCCGACCGCCTGCAGGTAGAGCTCGAGGATTGCCTCCTCCTCCTGGCGCTCGTTGAGGTCGCGCTTGCGCAGCGCGATCACCTTGCGCAGCACCTTGACGTCGTA
>DASYHC010000110.1:0-61294 GCA_035998995.1 Allobosea sp. | reverse complement strand
CGTCAGCGACGAAGCAATCCAGGAGCGGCAGAGTTCTACGTCCCCTGGATTGCTTCGCGGAGCCTGTCCTCGGGCTTGCCGAAGGCAAGACCCGGGGGCTCGCAATGACGGGAGAAGCCTATGACGCCTTCGGCAGGTCCGGCACCTTGTAGGCGGTCGTCGCCTTGATCCGCTCCATGGCGAAGCGCGAGGTGACGTTCTTGAGCGGGATCGTCTCGATCAGCTTCTTGTAGAAGGTGTCGTAGGCGGCCATGTCGGCGACGACGACGCGCAGCATGTAGTCGACGTCGCCGGCCATGCGGTAGAACTCGATCACCTCCGGCATCGCCGCGACGCTCTGGGCGAACTTTTCCAGCCAGGGGCCGGAATGGTCGGCCGTCTCGATCTGGACGAAGACGGTCAGCCCGAGCCCGATCTTCTCCGGGGCGACGAGGGCGACGCGCTTGATGATCACGCCGGTCTGTTCCAGGCGCTGGATGCGCTTCCAGCACGGTGTCTGCGACAGCCCGACCCGATCTGCGAGCTCCGCGATCGAGATGTTGGCGTCAGCCTGCAGCACGGTCAGAATCTTGCGGTCGATGGCGTCCATCTCTCGATCCATAGCGATAGAGAAAAAACCCTTTGCCAAACCCGGGCAATGGAGAATTTTCTTCTTTTTGAAGGGCGATGCTTGTCTTTAGATAGAAAATCCTTTTATCAGGCGTCAATAGCACTGAAAACACGCACCGTTTGGGGAATTACGATCATGGACCGCCGCCAGTTCCTGCTCGCCGGCTCGTCGCTCGCCGCCACGCTGCCCTTTGGCGGAGCCCGCGCCCAGGAAGCGGTTCCCGCCCGCATCGGCTACATCCCGATCATCGGCACCGCTCCGATCTTCGTCGCCAATGGCGAGGGCTGGCTGAAGCAGGCTGGCATTGCGCCGGCTTTCACGGTGTTCGAATCCGGCCCGAACATGATCCAGGCGCTCGCCTCGGGCACGATCGACCTTTATGTCGCCGGTGTCGCCCCGCTCGCCGTCGCACGCTCGCGCGGCGTCGACATCCGCGTCGTCGCCTCGACCGCGACCGGCGAGAACGTCTTCGTTGCCGCCCCTGCCCTGGCGAAGTTCTTCACGAACGGAACCAGCGCAGCCGCCGCTTTCAAGGCGCACAAGGCCGCGACCGGCAAGCCGGCGCGCCTCGCAACCCAGCCGGCCGGCTCGGTGCCCAACACCGTGCTGCAATACTGGCTCTGGGAGGTCGTCAAGGCCGAGAAGGGCGATGTCGAGATCGTGCCGATGGGCATCGACGCGACGCAGCAGGCCGTGCTCGCCGGCGCCGTCGAAGGCGCGATCGTGCGCGAGCCGGCGCTGACCATCGTCCAGACCCGCAATCCCGGCATCAAGCTGATCGCCGGCGGCGAGGACGTCTTCCCCGGCCAGCCCGGCACCGTCGTCGCCGTCTCCGGCGCCTTCGCCACCAAGAACTCCGCCGCCGTGCAAGGACTGGTCTCCGGCCTGATCAAGGCCGCCGATGTCCTGATCAAGACGCCGGCCAAGGCCGCCCCCCATGTCGGCGCCGCGCTCGGCAAGGGCATCGTCGATCCCGCCTTGATCGAGAAAGCGCTGACCTCTCCGGCGACCCGTTTCGAGATCGACCCGCGCAAGATCATCGAGCCCGCCCGCGCCATGCAGGCCTATCAAGTCAAGCTCGGTTCGCTCGAAAAGGAACTTCCGTTCGACGGCCTGTTCGAGACGCAGTATTACGAGCGCGCGATCAAGGGCTGACGGGGCTATAGACTTGCGTTCACTGCGGGCTCCGGCCCTTGCCCTGACGGGCCTCGTCGCCTTCCTGCTGATCTGGGAGGCGATCCCCTATTTCGGCCTGGTCAACCCGGCCTTCCTGCCGGGGCCGAGCGCGTTGCCGGCCGCCTTTCTGCGGGAAGTGAAGTCCGGCGCCTGGCTCTCGGCGATCATGGGCTCGCTCGGCCATTACTTCATCGGCCTCTTCACCGGCGCCGGCCTCGGCATCGCGCTCGGTGTTTTCACCGGCATGTCCCGGATCGCCGAGGAGACGACCGCCTGGGTGGTCCGTCTGCTGCGGCCGATCCCGGGCCTCGCCTGGGTGCCGTTCGCGATCATCTGGTTCGGCGTCAATCCGCAAGCGGCGGTGTTCATCATCGCGATCGGCGTGTTCTGGATCGTCTTCTTTGCGGCGCAGGGCGCGATCCGCGGCGTCGACCGCGACCTGATCGAGGTCGCCGACGCCTTCGGTTTCCGCTCGCCGCTGCAGCGCCTGACCAAGATCCTGCTGCCGGCAGCCCGGCCCGGCATCCTTATCGGCGTGCGCACCGCGCTCGGCCAGGCCTGGATGGCGGTGGTCGCGGCCGAGATTTTCGGCGTCGCCGGCGTCGGCCAGCGCATGATGCAGGCCTCCAGCCTGCTCGCGACCGACCTCGTGGTGATCTACATGCTGACCATGGCGGCGCTCTACGGACTGCTCGACACAGCGTTCGTCGCCTTCCAGGGATGGGTGCTGCGTTGGAAAGCGTGATCGACATCAAGGAGCTGTCGCTCACCTTCACCCGCGACGGCGAAGCGACCGAGGTGCTGCACAAGCTCAACCTCTCCGTCGCGCGTGGCGAGTTCCTCGCCATCGTCGGCCCCTCCGGCGTCGGCAAGTCGACCCTGCTGCGCGTCATCGCCGGCCTCGCCCGGCCGAGCGGCGGCGAGGTCGTGATCAATGCCAGGGACAATACCCGCCGGCCGGTCGCGCTGGTCTTCCAGGATTCGCGGCTGCTGCCCTGGCGCAAGGTGATCGCCAATGTCGGCTTCGGCCTCGAAGGCCAGATGCCGCGGGCCGAGCGCCTCGCCAAGGCGCAAGCGACGCTCGACCTCGTCGGCCTCGGCCATCTCGCCCAGCGCTGGCCGCACCAGCTTTCCGGCGGCCAGCGCCAGCGCGTCTCGCTGGCGCGCGCGCTCGCGGTCGAGCCCAAGATCCTGCTGATGGACGAGCCCTTCTCGGCGCTCGACGCGCTCACCCGCGAGACCTTGCAGGACGAGCTCATCGAGGTCCGCCGCCGCACCGGCAAGACGGTGCTGTTCGTTACCCACGACATCGACGAGGCCGCCTATCTCGCCGACCGCGTCGTGGTGCTCTCGGGCGCGCCCGGCCGGATCATCGCCGAGCACAGGATCACGGCGGCTCATCCGCGTCGTCGCGGCGCGGAGGCGGAAGCCGAGATCGTGCGGGCGGTCCGCGTCGATCTCGGCGCGGACATCGTCAGCGACGGCGCGGCGATCTGAGGGGTCCGCCGCGGAGCAAAAGCGGCTTCCGATCCATGGCCGCAGCGCGGCTCAAAAGCGCTTATGCCGGCCTTATACGATCCGCAGCGGGATCGTATCGTAGGCTGACGCCGTTGTGAGCGATCATCCGGCCTCTTGTCTCGGAGGCCGGATCGCCGCCGACCATACCAATGCACTCTACGGACGCACGGGTAACGGCAGAAGGAGACGCCACAATGAGCGCTCAGAGTTCTCCGCAGGAGTTCAAGCTCCTCCCAGAGCCCGACACGCTGCCCGCTTTGCAGTTGTCGAACGCTCCCGTCATCGTTCGCTATCTCATCGCATGCACGATGACCGCCATCGCGACGATTGTGGCGGTCGGCCTCGACAGCGCGGTGACGATTCCGAACCTGTCGCTCGTCTTCGTCGTGCCCGTACTCATCGCCGCCGTCGCTTTCGGGCTCGGCCCGTCGCTGTGTTCGGCTATTCTCGGCGCGCTCGCCTACAATTTCTTTCTGACCGAACCGCGCTTGACGCTCCGCGTCGACGACCCTGCGAACATCTGGGCGATCGGCCTGCTCTTCGTGATCGGTGTAATAGCGAGCGCCGTGGCATCAACCGCGCGGCGCAGGGCGGACGATGCAGCGCTCGGCAGGCGACAGGTCGCGCTCATCCAGTCCTACAGCCAGGGCCTCGTCGTAGCCGATACCACCGAGGCGATCTTCTCCCGCACGGCCGATGCGCTTGAAGCTCTCTTCAAGGTTCCCCTCGTCCTGATGCTGATCTCGGAAGACTCGGTCGATCTGACCCTGCGACGCGGAGGCATCGAACCCGCGCCGGTCGATATCGAGGCAGCGCGGTCGTCCCTGACGACGGGCAAGGTCGCCGTCGCGGATGTCTACCCGTTCGATGCCTCGCGCTTCGATTTCTGGCCGGTGATGACGTCGGCGGATAGCGGGGCCGTCATCGGCCTGGCCTTCGATCCAGAGGAGCATCCACCTCAGCCCGGCACGCTCGTCGAAACTGTCGCGAGCCTTCTGGCTCTCGCTCTCGACCGCCAGCATCTCCGGTCGGGACTGGGCGAACGCTGAGCGGAAGAAACCTGACCTTCGGGGGCCGGATGTTCCCGATGCAGCAGAGCTCCCAGACGGGGGGCAACTCTGTTCGGCTATCCCGGACGTTTTTCGCTGAACCCGAGGTGCTGACGCCGCCCGTTCCCTGCGCAGAAAATTTGTTCGCCTTTACGAACGTGGGCAGCGATGATATCCCCCTTGTCCGTTATATCGAACGGACCGGGCGACATATCATGGCAATCGAAGCGGCAGACACGGCAGCGCTCCACCCCGAAACCCGGCTCGTCCACGCCGGCACGCTGCGCTCGCAATTCGGCGAGACCTCGGAAGCTCTCTTCCTGACCCAAGGCCATGTCTATGACAGCGCCGAGCAGGCCGAGGGCCGCTTCCTCAACACCGATCCGGGCTTCCAGTACGGGCGCCTCTCCAATCCGACCGTCGCCATGCTGGAGCAGCGCATGGCCGCCTTCGAGGGCGCTGAGGCCTGCCGCGCCACCGCGACCGGGATGGCCGCCGTCACCGCGGCGGTGATGGCGCCAGTCCGGGCCGGCGATCATGTCGTGGCGGCACGCGCTTTGTTCGGCTCCTGTCGCTACGTCATCGAGGACCACCTGCCGCGCTATGGCGTCGAGTCGACACTGGTCGACGGCACCGACCTGTCCGCCTGGCGCGCTGCGATCAGGCCAAACACCAAGCTCTTCTTCCTGGAGAGCCCGGCCAATCCGACGCTGGAGGTGATCGACATCGCCACCGTCGCCGTGATCGCCAAGGAGGCCGGTGTCATCCTCGTCGTCGACAATGTCTTCGCGACGCCGCTGTTCCAGCGCCCGCTCGAACTCGGCGCCGATCTCGTCGCCTACTCCGCCACCAAGCACATCGACGGCCAGGGCCGCTGCCTGGGCGGGCTCATCCTCGGCTCGAAGGCGCTGATCGAGGCCGATATCCAGACCTATCTGCGCCAGACCGGTCCGGCGCTGTCCCCCTTCAACGCCTGGGTGATGCTGAAGGCGCTGGAGACGCTGCCGCTGCGTGTCCGCCAACAGGCGCAGAACGCCACAGCCGTGGCCAAATGGCTGAAGGGCCGCAAGGACCTGCCACATGTCGCCTTCATCGGCGATTCCGACCATCCGCAGGCCGAGATCATAGCCGGGCAGATGAGCGGCCCTTCGACGCTGATCGCCTTCGAGGTCGCAGGCGGCAAGGAAGGCGCCTTCCGCTTCCTCAACCGGCTCAGGCTGATCCGCATCTCCAACAATCTCGGCGACGCCAAGAGCCTGATCGTCCATCCGGCGACGACGACGCATCAGCGCTTCACACCCGAGGTGCGCGCCAGCATGGGCGTCGGCGACGGGCTGGTCCGCCTTTCGATCGGGCTGGAGCACCCCGACGACCTGATCGCCGACCTGAAGCAGGCGCTGGGCAGCTGATCCGAACCAGATTGGCGATGATGCGTTTGAACCTCGGCAACAACCCGAGGTTCAACATGCTCCGCAAGACCGTCTGTACGACCGCGCTGCTCGCTCTGCTCGCCGCCCCGGCCTTGGCTCAGACCGCCTCGCCCGCCTCGCCTGCTACACCGGAAAAACCCTCCTCCCCCGAGCTTTCCGCCTGCAAAGCGACCGCGATGGCGGCGCTGACGGCGCGCGAGCCCGAGATCAAGGACATCTATATCGACGAGGACGGGCTGACGGCCGCGGTGGCAGAGACCAAGGTCGAGGACACGCCGGTGACGCGCATCATCATGGGCGAGGCCTATCTGAAGACCGACAAATCCGACAAGCCGCGCCGCTTCCTCTGCCTCATCGGCGAGAAGGGCAAGGTGCTGTTGACCTTCTTCACGCAGCGGTGAGGTCCGGCCTCAGCCGCCGTCGACGATCCTTGTGTTCGGCCGGTCGCGGCCATCGGCCAGCTCTTCGTGCCATTCACCCTTGGCGTCCTGATAGACGATGCCATCGGTGACTCCTGGCCGCTTCTGTCGCGCAGCCGCCTTGTTGGCCGCCTTTAGCGCCGCATCATGCGAGCGAAAGGTTTCAGAGAGGGCGTCGCCGACCTTGTAGGCCCAACCGCCATCGTGCTGGACGATCTCGTACTTCACCATGACCATGAGCGTCCTCCATGGCTCACTGACCGAACCAATGGCACACGCCCGAGGTTCCACCGGAGGGGAGGATAGCCCTGCCACGCAAGCGGCGGAAGAGCCTGTTCGACTTAGAGCCTCTAACAAAACCTGAGCAGGTCTGGATGGATCTTGGGGGAGCCGAATGCCAGGAGGAGCGCGCAGCCGATATCCTTCGATATCGGCAAGTCGTTCCGACGCCGCAGGCGGCCCTCCAAGACCCACCTTCGGCGCCGGGAATTCGCCCGCCCGCGGCGTCGCGCCGCTTGCCGATGCCAACGGTATCGGCCGCACGTCGCTCCTGGCGGAGCGGACGAATTGCCGGCGTCCAGACCCGCTCAGGTTTTGTTAGAGGCTCTTAGTCGCCGTTGCCGGTATCGGCCGCACGCAGGCCTTCGAGCACCGGCATCGAGGTGATGTGGTAGCCGGCGTCGATATGGTGGACCTCGCCGGTCACCCCGCCCGACAGGTCGGAGAGATAGTAGAGCGCCGAGCCGCCGATCTCTTCCAGCGTCACCGATTTGCGCAGCGGCGAGTTGGCGCGCTGCCAGGAATACATGGCGCGAGCGTCGGATATGCCGGCGCCGGCAAGCGTCCGCACCGGCCCGGGCGAGAGCGCGTTGACCCGGATGCCTTTCGGGCCGTAATCGGCGGCTAGATAGCGCATGCTCGCCTCCAGCGCCGCCTTGGCGACGCCCATCACGTTGTAGTTCGGCATGACCCGGTTCGAGCCGCTATAGGTCAACGTGATCATGCTGCCGCCATTGGGCATGCGCGCGGCGGCGCGCTTCGCAGCTTCCGTGAACGAGAAGCACGAGATCACCATGGTCCGCGAGAAATTCTCGCGGCTGGTGTCGGCATAGAGCCCCTTGAGCTCGTTCTTGTCGGAGAAGCCGATGGCGTGGATCAGGAAATCGAGCGTGTTGCGCTCGGGATCGCCGCCCCAGGCCTCGTCGATCGCGGCGAACGCGGCATCGACTGTTCCGACATCCTCGACATCGCAGGGGATGACCAGCTTCGAGCCGATGCTCTCCGCCAGCGGCTTGACGCGCTTGCCCAGCGCCTCGCCCTGATAGGTGAAGGCCATCTCGGCGCCATGCGCATGCAGGGTCCGGGCAATGCCCCAGGCGATCGAGTTCTGGTTGGCGACGCCCATGACGAGGCCGCGCTTGTTGTGCATCAGGGGGAGCATGTCTGGACTTTCACGTCATCATTCGGCGAGCGCCGCGCGGAGGTCGGTCCGGCTGAAATCTTGGCCGACGAACAGGATAGCTGCATTGCGCAGCGTCGTAGATGCATAGGCGAAGCAGTCGCCCATGTTCAATGCCGCAGGATGCCGGCCTTTGCCAAAACGGGCGAAAGCGGCCAGCGCCACATCGGCATGAGCATCGCCGATGTCCTCGATGGCGATCCGTGCGCGGCCGACGAGATCGCGCACCTCGCCCAGAGCTTCGGCGATGGTGTAGTTGGCGAGCCGCGCGACGGCGAGCGCCGTTTCGTAGATGGCGACAGGCGACGTGAAGAAGGTCGCATCGCTTTCGAGGCAATCGAGCACGCGATCGGCCGCGGGCTCGCCAGCCATCACGGCAGTCAAAGCGGACGCGTCGACGAAGATCATTCGTCGTCCGACAGCCAATCGAAGAAAGCCTTGTCGGCCTTCAGGCCGGTCTTGCCATGGGCTGCAACACGCTCCTGGATGTCACGGATGCGCTCGCGCAGAGGGCGCTGATCGGCTTCCGGCACAACCTGCTCGACGCGCGCCAGCTTCTCCTCCGCCGCCTTGCGGACGGCATCGGTCAGGGTCGCACCTGTTTTCGCCGCAAGCGCGCGCACGATGCGATCGGTCTCGGGGTCGCGAATGTGGAACGCCATCTGGATGCTCCGTCTAGACGAAGCGTATAGTCGTCTAGACGACCTCTGTCACCTCAGAGATGCTTCCTTACGGCCTCGGCCGTGTCCTTCGAGCTCGCCAGCGGCACGATCTCGAAGCGGGCCAGATCACCCCAGGCCAGCACCCATTCCTGCAGCTTAGTGACGTCGTCGCACTGCATGACCTGGAAGCAGCGGGCGAAATCGGCCGAGATCCAGCTGTCGATATAGGTCAGCCCCTCAGGCATCATCCGGCCATGCTTGTGGAAGCGGGTGTAGATCTCCTTCACCCGCGCCTGGTCGAAATGCTCGATCACCATGAACAGCATGGCCGGCCCCCTTTAGGCTTCGAGGCGCTTCATCACGATGGTGGCGTTGGTGCCGCCGAAGCCGAAGGAGTTCGAAAGCACGCAGCCGAGGCCGGCATTGTCGATGCGCTTGCGCACGATCGGCATGTCGGCGAAGGCCGGGTCGAGCTCCTCGATATGGGCACTCTCGCAAATGAAGTCGTTGTTGAGCATCAACAGCGAATAGATCGCCTCCTGCACGCCGGTGGCCCCCAGCGAATGGCCGGTCAGCGACTTCGTCGCCGAGATCGGCGGGCTCTTCTCGCCGGCGCCGAAGACCTCGCGGATCGCCTCGATCTCCTTGGCGTCGCCGACCGGCGTCGAGGTGCCGTGCGGGTTGATGTAGTCGATCTTGGCCTTCACGCCGTCGAGCGCCATGCGCATGCAGCGCACCGCGCCCTCGCCGGACGGGGCGACCATGTCGTAGCCATCCGAGGACGCGCCGTAGCCGACGATCTCGCCATAGATGCGGGCGCCGCGAGCCTTGGCGTGCTCGAGCTCCTCCAGCACGACGACGCCGGCGCCGCCGGCGATGACGAAACCGTCGCGGCGGGCGTCATAGGCGCGCGAAGCCACGGCAGGCGTCTCGTTGAAGTCGGACGACATCGCGCCCATGCCGTCGAACAGCACGGAGAGCGTCCAGTCGAGCTCCTCGCAGCCGCCGGCGAAGATCACGTCCTGCTTGCCCCACTGGATCAGCTCATAGGCGTTGCCGATGCAGTGGTTCGAGGTCGCGCAGGCCGAGGAGATCGAATAGTTGACGCCCTTGATCTTGAACCAGGTCGCCAGCGTCGCCGAAGCGGTCGAGGACATGCCCTTGGGCACGGCGAAGGGACCGACCTTCTTGGACGAGCCGCTCTCGCGCGCCTTGTCGTAGGCGTCGATCAGCGCGCGGGTCGAGGGGCCGCCCGAGCCCATGATGATGCCGGTGCGCTCATGGCTGATTTCTTTGTCTTCCAGCCCGGCGTCGCGGATGGCCTGCTCCATCGCGACCTGGTTCCAGGCCGAGCCGCCGCCATGGAAACGCATGGCGCGGCGGTCGAGCACGGTCGCAGGATCGAGCGTGGGCGCGCCGGCGACGCGGCTGCGAAAGCCGTGCTCGGCGAAATCCTGGGCATAGGAGATGCCGGACTTGGCCTCGCGCAGCGAGGCCAGCACTTCCTGCGTATTGTTGCCGATGGACGAGACGATGCCCATCCCGGTGACCACAACGCGTCTCATGCTGCTTCTCCGGCTCTTTGGTGACGGGCCGGGAGGCCAACCCCGGACCTATGATAGATCGACACCCGCGCAAATGGACCGCGCGGGCAGCGAAGGCAAGGCGCCACGATCACCATGATTTTGGATCGCCTCGATCCAAAATCATAAAGGTGATCGATTCCAATACCTTCGAGCGGGATTTCAGCGAAAACCGGTTCCCACTTTTCGCATCCCGCTCGGGCTTATTTTGCTCAGGCCGCTTCGGGCTTGAACAGGCCGACGCGCATATCGGTCGTCGTATAGATACGCTTCCCGTCAGCTTCGAGCCAGCCATCGGCGATGCCGAGGACGAGCTTGGACTTGAAGACGCGCTTGAAATCGACGCCGTAGACGACGTGCTTGACCGAAGGCAGCACCTGGTCGGCGAACTTGACCTCGCCGACGCCGAGCGCCCGGCCGCGACCGGGCAGGCCGAGCCAGCCGAGGAAGAAGCCGGTGAGCTGCCAGAGCGCATCGAGGCCGAGGCAGCCCGGCATCACCGGATCGCCCTTGAAATGGCAGTCGAAGAACCAGAGGTCGGGCCTGACGTCGAGCTCGGCGCGCACCATGCCCTTGCCGTGCTCACCGCCGGTCTCGCTGATCTCGGCGATGCGGTCGAACATCAGCATCGGCGGCAGCGGCAGCTGCGCATTGCCCGGCCCGAAGAGTTCACCGCGCCCGCAAGCGAGGATCTCCTCGTAGCTGAATGACGATTGCCGCTCCATATCCGACTTCGCTCCCTTTCGGCCGCCATGATCCGGCAGCCAACCCCCGATGCAACGTGCCTAACACGGTGTCGCCGCGGAACGAAAGGGCACAAGACTGCCTCTGTCGTGGAAGATCAGCCGCCGAGGCTGCGCCACGAGCGTGACCGGTCAGCAGCGACAGCCGGCCCACCATAGACGCCGAACTATGTCACGGCGATGATCGCCCCGAGGATCGCCGCCTGTAGCCCGATCTCGCCGGCTCCGGCCGCAGCGGGAACATCGCGGGCGCGAGGGGGGCGAGACTGCCCGCAGCGCCGCTATGCTTGCGGCCAGGTAGCCAAGGCCTTACATCGAATCTAAACGGTGATGTCCCGATCATGGGACGGTTTCATGGAGTCGACGCGCGGCATGGACGGCCAGACGCAGGACCAGGGCTACGGATCGGACGCACGGCAGGGCTGCCCCTTCCATGATGTGCGTCAGAAGTTGCGCCGGGTGGGCCTGCGGCCGACGCGTCAGCGTGTCTCGCTCGGCTGGCTGCTCTTCGCCAAGGGCGACCGGCACATCAGCGCCGAAATGCTCTATGAGGAGGCGATGAAGGCGCGCGTGCCGGTCTCGCTCGCGACGGTCTACAATACGCTGCATCAATTCACGCAAGCGGGGCTGCTCCGCGAGCTCGCGATCGACGGCGCCAAAACCTTCTTCGACACCGACAACAGCGACCATCACCATTTCGTGGTCGACGGCGAGGACAAGGTCATCGACATCCCGGCCTCGGCGGTCGACGTCGCCGCACTGCCTCCTGCGCCCGACGGCTACGAGATCAGCCGGGTCGACGTCGTCGTCAGGCTGCGCAAGATCGGCGCCTGAACGCGGCCGAAGCGCAGACTTTGGCCGTTCACCTTTTGCCGAGCCGCGGCGCTATTGCACGCTCTCGTTGGGATAGACGCCCCAGAGCCGGTCCTGCTTGATGTAGCCGGCGATCTTGCTGACCGTGACGCGGCACCAGGCATTCTGGCAGGACTGGACATTGGCGATGACGCCGGGCTCCAGCGTCGCGACCACCGGCGCGCTTTCGCTGGTCGTTTCGCGCAGCGAAAAGGTCTCGCTCTTGTTCTTCGACCAGGGTGAGACCAGAACGGTGCGACGCCCCGAGAGCAGGCTGTGCAGCACCCAGCCCTCGGTGCCGTCGGCGTCGCGCACGCGGCGCCAGGTTTCGAATTCGGCGGTGATCTCGACCGGCAGGCCGGCGCGCTGGAACACCCAGCTGGTGCGGTGCTCCTTGGAAGGGCCCTCGCGCAGATTGACCCGGTCCGACTTCAGGCTGACATAGCGCGGCAGCGGCAGGCCGGAGACCGGGCCGTTCGCGACCTCCTGCGCCGGGCCCGGCGTCGCCAGCAGGGCAAGGCCCGCTGCAAGCAGAAGGCCGAACGGGCCTCGCGTCCTTTTAACCGTCATCCAACCCACTCCTCGCCCTGCCCATTCGGTGGCGCGCTGCGCCCTTAAGGGTCAGGTTGTGTTCCGCCGCAACGCTGCTAGACAACGAGACGGCCGCCGATCGTCGAAACTGTCCGACTCAATTCCTGATGCGCCTCGGTTAATGGGGGGTTGAGGCGGAAAGGCGACATTGCGGCCACTGGTCGCGCCTCATCGGGCGCGGTACCGGAAATGTCGGAGTCCGAGGGGCCTTCAAGGAGCCGCCCATGTCGAAGAAAAAGCCCCTGGTCGTGGTCACGCGCAAGCTGCCGGCCGTGGTCGAGACGCGGATGCGCGAGCTCTTCGACGCCAGGCTCAATCTCGACGACGCCCCGATGAGCCAGGCCGCCCTGGTCGAGGCGATGAAGACCGCCGACGTGCTTGTCCCGACCGTGACCGACAAGATCGATGCCGGCTTGATCGCGCAGGCCGGCGAGCAATTGCGCCTGATCGCCAATTTCGGCAATGGCGTCGACAATATCGACGTCGCCAGCGCGGTGCAGCGCGGCATCACCGTGACCAATACGCCGGGCGTGCTGACCGACGACACCGCCGACATGACGATGGCGCTGATCCTCGCCGTCGCCCGGCGCATCGCCGAGGGCGCCCGCATCATCACCGACGACGAATGGGCCGGCTGGTCGCCGAACTGGATGCTCGGCCGCCGCATCACCGGCAAGCGCCTCGGCATCGTCGGCATGGGCCGGATCGGCCAGGCGCTGGCCAGGCGCGCTGCCGCCTTCGGCCTGTCGATCCACTATCATAACCGCCGCCGGCTCGATTCGAGGATCGAGGAAGCGCTCGACGCGACCTATTGGGATTCGCTCGACCAGATGCTGGCGCGCATGGACGTCGTCTCGGTCAACTGCCCCCATACCCCGGCGACCTATCACCTGCTCTCAGCCCGCCGCCTCAAGCTGATGAAGCCCGACGCCATCCTGGTGAACACGGCCCGCGGCGAGATCGTCGACGAATCGGCGCTCTCGCGCATGCTGGAAGCCGGCGAGCTCGCCGGCGCCGGCCTTGACGTGTTCGAGCACGAGCCGGCGGTCAATCCGCGCCTGCTCAAGCTCGCCCGCCAGCACCGCGTCGTGGTGCTGCCCCATATGGGCTCGGCCACCCATGAAGGCCGCGCCGACATGGGCGAGAAGGTCATCGTCAACATCAAGACCTTCATGGACGGGCACAAGCCGCCGGACCGCGTCCTGCCCAGCATGCTCTGAGACGTCTACCGGGGCGGCCGCCTGACGCGACGTCTTGGCTGTCGACCAAATCTCGTCAAGCCGCCTCGGATTGTGCTCCGGGGCGGTAGCGGCATTCCGACAGCGTATCGAGCTCGCCGAGATCGGCGGCATGGCGGCGGCCCCAGTCGCACAGCGTCGCGATCACCGGGGCAAGGCTCTGGCCGAGCGGTGTCGCCGCATAGTCGACCCGGGCCGGCACCTGCGCGACGATCTCGCGGCTGACGAGGCCGTGCTCCTCCATCTCGCGCAATTGCTGGATCAGCACCTTCTGCGTGATCGCGGGAATACGCCTCTGCAATTCCGCCAGGCGCTTGGGGCCGTCGAAGAGCTGGTAGAGGATCACCGCCTTCCAGCGCCCGGAGATCACCTTGAGCGCCCGCTCGACCGGCAGCATCGGCAGGCGCTTCATCGGATCGGCCATGCTCACCTCTTGGTCTGCAACGGATAAATCGGTGTGTAGCCACCGCACGCCATCCTAGCCCAGAACGCGCCTCACGCTCATCCCCTTCGCGTGAGGCCTGCCATGAAAGCCATCCAATACAGCCGCTTCGGCGGCCCTGAAGTCCTCGGCATCGTCGAGATCGAGACGCCCTCGCCCGGCCCCGGCGAGGTGCTGATCGCGGTCGGCGCCGTCGGCATCAATTTCTTCGAGGTGATGATGCGGCAGGACCGTTATGCGGTGACGCCGCGATTGCCCTTCGTTCCTGGCGTCGAAATCGCCGGCACAATCGCAGCGCTGGGCGAAGGCGTCACCACCTTTGCGGCCGGAGACCGCGTCGCCGCGGCTCTCTACGTCGCCGGCGTGCAGAGCGGCGGCTATGCCGAATACGTCGCGATCCGCGCGGAGGTCGTCGTATCCTTGCCGGACGAAATCTCCTTTGCGGCAGCAACCGCATTGCAGGTCCAGGGCCTGACCGCACTGCACCTGCTGCGGAACCATCCGGCAGCCGGAAAGATCGTCTTGGTCAGTGCCGCGGTCGGCGGCGTCGGCAGCTTTCTGGTCCAACTCGCCAAGCGCGGCGGCGCGAAGCGGGTCATCGCCATGGCGAGCTCGGCCGAGAAGCTAAGGCTGGCACGGAAACTCGGGGCCGATTCCGGTGTCGATTACACGCAAGCCGATTGGCCCGAGCAGGTTCGCGCCGCAACTGATGGCGCAGGTCCCGACCTGATCTTCGATGCCTCCGGCGGCGACATCCCAGCGCAATGCCTGGCGCTGCTCGCGCCGCTGGGCCGCCTCGTGCTCTACGGGCCGCTCTCGCTCGCCGATTTCCGGCCGGATGCCGAAGCGCTGAAGGCGTTGATCTTCGGCAATCGTACGATCGCCGGCTTTTCGCTGCTGCCGCATCTGGCGCCCGAACGCCTCGCAGGCGAACTCGGCGAGCTGTTCGGGCTCGCGATCTCGGGGGAGCTCAAGCTGCTGCCCGGCGCAAACTTCCCGCTGGCGCAGGCCAGCACTGCCCATGCCGCGCTGGAGAGCCGGCGTACAGCCGGCAAGCTGGTGCTGGTGCCGTGACGGCGCCAGAGCATTTTTGAGCGAAGTGGATACCGGTTCGCGTGAAGAAAATGCGACAATACAATGTCTCAGCTGGCGCGGGCGGTAGCGAACTGGCCGGCCTTGCGGAAGCGCCAGAGATAGCCGGGCACCTCGGCCTCGCACGAGACGGGGGCGATGCCGAGCCCGTGCAGGGTCCGGCCTTCCTTCTCGGCCGTCGCGGAGACGGTGTTGTCGCTCTCGAGCAGGCTGACCTGGTCGCGCGTCAGGACGAGTTCGTTCGGCATCAGGCCGAGCGTCAGCATGTCCGCGATCTCCAGGACCTGGCCCTGCAGGCGGGCGAGGCCGAACGGCATCGGCGCGATCAGGCGCTTGCGGCCGGTGACCTCGCAGACATAGTCGACGAGCTCGCGCAGCGTCTTCACCTGCGGGCCGCCGAGCTCGTAGACCTTGCCGCCTTCGACCTTGCCGTCGACGCCGCGCGCGATCGCCTCGGCGACGTCGCCGACGAAGACCGGCTGGAACTTGGTCTCGGCACCCGCGAGCGGCAGCACCGGCAGCATCCGCACCAGCGAGGCGAAGCGGTTGAAGAAGGTGTCCTCCGGACCGAACATCACCGAAGGCCGCAGCACGATCGCCTGCTTGACCAAGGCGTGGACCGCAGCCTCGCCCTCGGCCTTGCTGCGGGCATAGCTCGACTTCGAATCAGCGCTGGCGCCGAGCGCCGAGACCTGGATCAGCCGGTCGACGCCGAAGTTGGCGCAGGCCTGCGCCACCGAGCGTGCGCCTTGCGCCTGCACCGAGGAGAAGTTCTGCCGGCCCTTCTCCTGCATGATGCCGACGAGATTGATCACCGCATCGGCGCCCTTGACGGCGGCTGCGACCGAGTCGGGATAGCGCAGATTAGCCTGCACCGCGGTGACCTGGCCGACGATGCCGAGCGGCTGCAGGAAGCCGGCGAGATCCGGGCGGCGCACAGCGGCGCGCACGCGATAGCCGCGCCGTGCCAGCGCCCGCACGACGTGCCGCCCGAGGAAGCCCGAGCCGCCGAAGACCGTGACGAGTTGCGAAGCGGGAGGCAGGACCGTCATGATGACGCGAAGCTCCGTTTGGAAGCGCTGAAAACTGAAACTGTCGTGCCTGTCCTAGTTCATCGCATCGCAGCTGTGAAGGCGGCGCGACGCCGCCGATGTGCGGTCCGACACATCGTTGTCAAAAAGCCGGCTTGGCCCGTTGACAGCCGCGTTCGGCCCCCGTAAACGAACCGCCGTTGCCCAGGTGGCGGAATTGGTAGACGCACCAGCTTCAGGTGCTGGCGCTCGCAAGGGCGTGGAGGTTCGAGTCCTCTCCTGGGCACCACTCATCTACCAGAGTGGTGGTTTGTCAGCGCCTTAGCTGAATTGGGGTTTATGTGACAGCCGCGTTCGCAGCGCGGGTTCACAGTACGACCCTGTCGATGCTCCAGCCTTTCGCAGGCGAGGCTTTGGTCCCCGACATCGGGATGTCCTTGGGCATCGTTGCGTCATGCATGCGCATCGTCATGATGCCTCGCCGTGAGCCTTTGGCGCTGCCAGCGAGGCCTTCCGCATAAGCAGCGGCACCGCATCGTCCGCTGGGTCCCGCGTCCAGGATTTACCGGCAGAGCGGGCTGACATAGTTGCTGATCACCCGCACCAGACTGAGCGCCGCCATTTCCGACGATTTCGGATTATCGGCGAGCGGCCGGTTCTCGATGGTGACGCTCAGGCGGCCGAAGGCTCCGCGCGCGCTCAGGCGATGGCAGTTGGCGGTGATTCCCGGGTCGGCGACGAGCTCGACGCGGGTCCGGTCGAGCCCGATGCCGGCAAGCGCCGAGATCACTGCGACATTGGCATTCTGCGGGAAGCGGAGAGCCGCCTCGCGCGCCGAGCCGGTGAAGAAGGCGACCGGTGCGGTCAAGCCGTCGAGCGCGACGAGGCTCTCGGCCGGCGTGCCCCGCCAAGCCGCCGGCGGTTTGACGATGGCGTGGACGACCTCGTCGAGCGGCAGCGCCGAGGCTGCCGCGAGCGCATCGATGCCGGCGAGCGCGCCTGATGTGACGACGAGCTGGCTGCCGGCGGCTTCGGCGACCGAGATGAGGCGCTCGAGCAGCGCCGTGTCGGCGAGGGCACCGGCCGAGGTCACCGCGAACGCCCCCGCCTGCCGCAAGGCACTCTCACCCCAGAGCGCGACGGCGGGCTGCCCTGCGGCTTCCGCCACGATGTCGAGATCGAGTCCGGCCAGCTGCTCAGGGTCGGTCACAAGGCTCGCGCCGGGCGGAACATCCTGCGCGCGATCCGGCGAGCGCACGCCGATGGCGACGACCGCGACGTCTTGGGCGATCGCCGATTGCGATAGCAGCCGGACGACATGCCGGTTGATCGCGCCCCAGCCGATCAGCCCGACGCGGAGCGGCTTGCGCCGACGAGCAGTCATGGTCTTGCTGTCCGCAAAGCGAGATCGAGCAGGGCGCCGCCATTGAGCCCGGCGAGCATGCTGAAGTGATGCCCCTCGCAGATCAGCGGCTCCGGTGCCTGCCAGGCAGCTGCCAGCCTCGCCGATTGCCGTTTGAACGCCTCGCTCTCCCCTTCGCCGACCGCGAAAGCGAGGCGTGTGCCCGACGGACGCGGCCTGCCGAGCGGGCTGAGGCGCACCGCGCGCTCGCCATCGCCCAGCCCCAGCAGCCGTCCGATCGGCAGATGGCCGAGTGGTTTCAGATCATAGAGCCCGGACAGCAGCAGCGCCGAGGCAACCGGCGGAGCCGCGGGATCGCACAACGCCATCGCCGCGAGGTGGCCGCCAGCGGAATGGCCGCTGATGTGCAGTTGTGCCGGATCGAGACCGAGCGCGTCGGCTTCGCGAACGAGAAAGTTCAGCGCCGCGACGGTCTGGGCGATGCTCGCCTCGAGCGGTGTATCCGGCGCCAGCCCGTAATTCGGCTGGGCGACGGCGAAACCGGCATCGAGCAACCCTTGCGAGAACTGCGCGTGCTGGACCTTGTCCGAGGCTTGCCAGTAGCCGCCATGGATGAAGACGAAGATCGGAGCACGCGGCACGCCGGCCGGGCGATAGAGATCGAATGTCTCGAAACGGCCCGGACCGTAAGCGAGGTCGAGCCCGGCATGGCCGGCGCGGAAGGCGGCGCCATCCCTGCTCCATTGCCGGAACAGCGCGGTCATGTCGGCTTGCAGGCGCGGACTGTACTGCCGGCCGAGCTCGCGCAGCGTGTAACCCTCGACCTCGATCTCCGGCAGCGGCTGCGGCGATGTGAAACGGGCACGGATCGTCAGGCCGGGCTCGGCTACGGGCCGCAGACGGATCGGTGGGCGGAAGCCGGCGAAGACCTCGCGATAGGCCAATTCGACCGTATGGCGCGAGAGATGGAAGGCGGCGGGATCAGCGCTCTCCCAGTCCATGCCGATGAGGTGATGCGGGCCGCAGCCGGCCGCGACCAGGCCGGCGAGGATCTCGCTCAGCGTGTCGCGCAAGGCTTCGACGGGATCGACCGCGAGACTGCTCGCGACGATCTCGCTTTCAGACGCCGACATAGCGATGCACCAGTTCCGCATTGGCCGCGAGGTCGCTGCTGGAGCCCGACCAGACCGTGCGGCCCTTCTCGATGATGTAGTGCCGGTCGGCGAGGCGCTTGAGCACCGCGATGTTCTTGTCGATCAGCAGGATCGACTGGCCCTGCGCCTTCAGCGCCTCGATACAGCGCCAGATCTCGGCACGGATCACCGGCGCGAGGCCCTCGGTCGCCTCGTCGAGGACGAGGAGCTTGGGATTGGTCATCAGCGCCCGCCCCACCGCCAGCATTTGCTGCTCGCCGCCCGAGAGCGTGCGGGCCGACTGGCCGGCCCGCTCCTCAAGGCGCGGGAACAGGGCGTAAACCCGCTCCAGCGTCCAGGGCGACGGCCGCCCGAGCCGGTTGGCGGCGGTGGCGACGAGGTTCTCGCGCACGCTGAGCGTCGGAAAGACCTGCCGCCCCTCGGGCACCAGGCCGATGCCGCAGCGCGCGATCGCCTCCGGCGTGTTGCCCTTGAGCTTGCGGCCGTCGAAGCTGATCTCGCCGCCCTTGGGCACGAGCAGCCCCATCAGCGAGCGCACCGTCGTGGTCTTGCCCATGCCGTTGCGGCCGAGCAGGGTGACGACCTCCCCCTCGCCGATGTCGAGGCCGACATCGAACAGGACCTGGCTGGCGCCATAGGCCGATTGCAGGTTGCGCACGCTCAGCATCAGGCGTCTCCCTCGCCGAGATAGGCGGTGCGGACGTCCTCGTTGTCGCGGATCTCCTGCGCCGTCCCGGTCGCGATGATGCGGCCATAGACCAACACTGAGATCCGGTCGGCGAGCGCGAAGACCGCGTCCATGTCGTGCTCGACCAAGAGCATGGTGACGCGGCCTTTCAGCCCGGAGAGCATCGCGACCATCTGCTCGCTCTCGGCATGGCCCAGGCCCGCCATCGGCTCGTCGAGCAGGAGCAGGCGCGGCTCGCAGGCGAGCGCGATGGCGAATTCGAGCTGCTTCTGCTCGCCATGCGAGAGATCGGCGACCTTAACCTCGGCGCGATGGGCGAGGCCGGCGGTGGTCAGATGCTCGCGGGCGCGCTGGCGCAGGCCCTTGTCTCGGCGGGCATCGGCAAGGAAGCGGAAGCTGTGACCCTGCCGCGCCTGTACGGCGAGCGCGACATTGTCGAGCATGCTGAAATCGGGCAGCAGCTGGTTGATCTGGAAGGTGCGGGCGAGACCGCGCTGGACACGCTGCGGTGTCGCCAGCGCATCGATCGGCTCGCCCTCCAGCCTGATCTCGCCTTCGTCATGGCTGAGCTCGCCGAAGAGCTGGGTCAGCAGCGTGGTCTTGCCGGCGCCGTTCGGGCCGATCAAGGCGTGGATCTCGCCCTCGACCACGTCGAGATCGACATTGTCGGTGGCGATCAGCCCGCCGAAGCGCTTGCGCAGGCCGCGGACACTGAGAAGCGGCTGGCTCATCGCTCGCTCCTGCCGATTCCGAGACGGCTGAACAGCCCGTTGAGCCCGCCTTGGGTGAACAGGACGACGAGCAGGAGGATCGGGCCGAGGATCAGCTGCCAATGCTCGGTCCACGAAGTCAGCACCATCTCGAGGATGACGAGGGCTGCAGCGCCGAAGAGAGGACCGAGCAGGGTGCCGACGCCGCCGAGGATGACCATGATCATCAGCTCGCCCGACTTGGTCCAGTGCAGCATGTCCGGGCTGACGAAGCGCAGATAATTCGCCATCAGCGCCCCGGCGAGGCCGGTGCCCATGCCGGAGATGACGAAGGCGGCGAGCTTGTAGCGATAGGGCGCGATCCCGATCGCCGCCATGCGCCGCTCGTTCTGGCGGATGCCGGCCAGCACCATGCCGAAGCGCGAGCCGATGATGCGCCAGAGCACCAGGAAGACCAGCGCGGCGACGGCAAGGCAGATGAAATAGAAGGTGATGTCGTCGCGGGTGTTGAGGCCGAAGAGCTCGTTGCGGCGGCGGATCGTCATGCCGTCATCGCCACCATAGGCTTTCAGCGAAACGAACAGGAAGAACAGCATCTGCGCGAAGGCGAGCGTGATCATGATGAACTGCACGCCGCTGGTACGCAGGCAGAGCGCGCCGATCAGCAGGGCGAGCAGGCCGCCGACCAGGATCGCGGCCGGCAGCGTGACCAGGAGCTGGCTCGTGCCCGGGATCAGACCGAGGAAGAGACTGTCGTCGACGTAGTTGCGGTAGAGGATGCCGACGACATAGCCGCCGACGCCGAAGAAGGCGGCGTGGCCGAAGGAAACCATCCCTCCGAAACCGAGCGCGAGGTTCAGGCTGGCGGCGGCGATCGCATAGATCAGCACGCGGGTCGCCAGCGGCACCAGGGCCGGCTGGCCGAGCGCCTGGACGAGGAAGGGCAGCGCGATCAGCCCGAGGGCCAAGGCGAGCAGCATCAGCGCGCGGCCGGTACTCGGCGTGTTGGGGCCGGTGTGTGTGATGGCGTCCTCAGACATTGGCGGGGAACAGTCCCTTGGGCCGCACCAGCAGCACCACGGCCATCAGCATGTAGATGCCCATCGAGGCGAGGCCGGCGCCGAGCGCATCGGCCTCCGATCCCGTCATGACCTGGCGCAGCAGGCCGGGCAGGAAGGCCCGCAGCACCGTGTCGACGAGGCCGACCAGCAGCGCGCCGAAGAAGGCGCCGCGGATCGAGCCGACGCCGCCGATCACCACGACGACGAAGGTCATGATCAGGATCTGCTCGCCCATGCCAACTTGCACAGCAAGGATCGGACCGGCCATCAGCCCGGCGAGGCCGGCGAGCAGGGCGCCGAGCCCGAAGACGGCGGTGTAGAGCAGGCGGATATCGACGCCGAGCGCCCGGACCATCTCGCGATGGGTCGCCCCGGCCCGGACCAGCATGCCGATGCGGGTGCGGTTGATCAGCAGATAGAGCCCAAGCGCGACGAGAAGGCCGACAGCGATGATGATCAGCCGATAGACCGGGTAGCTCAGGCCCGGCAGCAACTCGATCGAGCCATTGAGCACTGGCGGCACCGAGACGAAGAGCGGCTGCCGCCCGAACAGCAGGGTGACGCTCTGGTTGAAGATCAGGATCAGCGCGAAGGTCGCCAGCACCTGGTCGAGATGGTCGCGGGCATAGAGCCGGCGCAGCACGAAGAGCTCCATCGCCATGCCGACGATGGCAGCGGCTGCAAGGCCGGCGATGATGGCGATGATGACCGAGCCGGTCTGCGCCGCGGCGAAGGCGGCAGCATAGGCGCCGACCATGTAGAGCGAGCCATGGGCGAGGTTGATCACGCCCATGATGCCGAAGATCAGCGTCAGCCCGGCGGCGAGCAGGAACAGCATCACGCCGAACTGCAGGCCGTTGAGCAGTTGTTCGAGAACGAGGGTCATGGCTGCGGGAACCGGACAGCCCCGGCAAGGGCGCGGGGAACCCTCTGCTGGAAGGAGAGGGCAGGGTGAGGTGTAGGCCGTTTGACCAGTGACGCGAGCGGGGTGATTGGGTTCAGGCTCATGATGTCTCTCCCGAACACCTCACCCCTGCCCCTCTCCTTCCAGGAGAGGGGTTACCCGCGCTATTCGTCTTGATCGGTACGCAAAACGCGCCGCTTCAGAGCTTGCAATCCTTGGCGTAGGCGTCGCTGTGATTGCTCAGCACCTTGCCCGAGGTCTTCAGCACCGGCGTGCCGTCCGCGCCCTTCTCGACCTTGAGCGCATACCAGTCCTGGACCGGGTGCTGGTTCGGGCCGAATTTGAAGGCGCCGCGCACCGACTGGAAATCGGCCTTGGCGAGCGCCTTGCGCAGCGCAGGCACATCGGCCTTGCCGCCGGTCGCCTTCAGCGCCGAGGCGATGGCTAGCGCAGTGTCATAGCCCTGGCTGGCGTAATAGGTCGGCACGCGATTGTAGGCCTTGGTGAAGGCCTCGACGAAGGCCTTGTTCGAGGCGTTGTCGAAGTCGGTGTTCCAGTGCGCGGTGACGCTGAGCCCGAGCGCGGCGTCGCCGACGGCCTTCAGCGTGGTCGCGTCGAGCGAGGGCTCGGCCAGCACCATCGGGGTTTTGCCGAGCAGGCCGGCCTGCTGGTACTGGCGCAGGAAGGCGATGCCGAGCCCGCCCGGATGGAACTGGAAGACCACGTCCGGATTGGCCGAGCGGATCTGCGCCATCTCCGGCGCGAAATCGGTCTGGTCGAGGCGAGTATAGACCTCGCCGACGATCTCTCCCTTGAACAGGCGCTTGAAGCCGGCGAGCGCATCCTTGCCGGCCTGGTAGTTCGGCGCGAGGATGAAGGCCTTCTTGTAGCCGAGATTGGTGGCGTGCTGGCCGGCGCTTTCGTGCAGGCTGTCATTCTGCCAGGAGACGACGAAATAGTTCTCGTTGCACTCCTTGCCGGCGAAGTTCGACGGCGCGGCATTGGGGCTGACATAAAGCGCCCCGGCATCGACGATATCCGGCACGGTCGCGCCGGCCACGTTCGAGAAGACGATGCCGGTCATGATCTTGATGCCATCGGTCTTCAGCATCTTCTCGGCGATCTGCTTGCCCTGGCCGGGCTTCAGCGCATCGTCCTCGACCACGAGCTCGACCGGCGCGCCGCCGAGCTTGCCGCCATTCATGTCGATGGCGAGCTTGAAGGCGTCGCGGATGTCCTGGCCGAGATAGCCGCCCGGGCCGGACAGCGTCGTGACCATGCCGATCTTGACCGGCGCTTGCTGGGCCAGCGCCGGCAAGGCGACGGCGGCGGCCAGCATCAATCCCAGGCATACTGATGTGCGGTGCTGCATGGTTCCCCTCCTCCGATCATTGACGTCGGATTGCTCGATATTATTTTAAGCTTAAAACAATTTCGGATCGGCGCGCAAGTGCCGCGAAGGCACCGGACGAACCGGCACCTTCCCCACCGCTCAGAGCGCGACCCAGCCCGCCGGCGGCTTCCTGCCAGGGTGGACGGCGCCGCACTGCTTGCAGGTGCGGGCCTTCTCATCGGCGAAGAAGGCTTCGTAGAGCGGCGGCAGGTCCTTCACGAGATCGCCGACCTTGAGCTCGATGCGATGCACCAGGCCGTTGCACTCGAAGCAGTACCATTCGAAGCCGTCGACCTGGTCGGCATGGCGCGCCGGCTCGACCACGAGCCCGATCGAGCCTTCCTGCGGGCGCTGCGGCGAGTGGCGCACATGCGGCGGCAGCAGGAAGACGTCGCCCTCGCGGATCGTGACGTCGTAATGCTTCCCGTCATCGACCAGCTTCAGCATCATGTCGCCCTTGAGCTGGTAGAAGAACTCCTCCACCGGGTCGTCATGGTAGTCAGCGCGCTGGTTCGGCCCGCCGACCACCATCACGGTCATCTGGCCGTCGTCGAACACCTTCTTGTTGCCGACCGGCGGCTTCAGCAGGTGCTCGTTCTCCGCGATCCACTTCTTGAAGTTGAAGGCCTTCAGCCGTCCTTCGGTCGCCATATCCGTCTCTCCCGTCGTTCAAGCCTTAAGTCTCAGCCGGCCTTGGCCAGCGGTGCACCGGCAAGCTTCAGGCCGCAGCTCTCGAAGGCGGCGCGCGTCGCCGCCTTCTCGGCCTCGGTCAGCTCCAGCAACGGCGCGCGCACGCGCCCGCCGACCTGTCCGAGCAGCTCCTGCCAGTATTTCTGATGCGCATGCGGTTTCTCGGCCGGCCGCGTCGTGCGCAGCGCCTCGCGCACCGGGTTCAGGCTGTCGCGGGAGGCGTGGGCCTTCTCGACCTCGCCGGCAAAGGCGAGATCGGTGTAGTCGCGCATGCGCCGGTCGGCCGCCGTCTGGATCAGATAGGGCGGGGAGGAGCAGAGATAGACCTGCCAGCCGAGCTCGACGATGTTGTCGAGCCATTCCTCCTCGGAGGCGGTGCTGACCAGGATGCGATCGCCGGCGAGCCTCGTCAGCTCGGCATACATGGCGCGCGGCACGCTGTACTTGATCGCGACGACGTTCTCGATGTCGGCGAGCCGGTTGCAGAGCTGCGGGCTCATCAGATAGCCGCTGTCCGGGTGGCTCCAGAGCGCGATGCCGATATCGACCTGCTCGGCGATGGTCCGGTAGTACTCGTAGAGTGTCTCGTCCTGCGCCTTGAAGAAGTGCAGCAGCGGCGCATGGACAACGATGTAGTCGGCGCCGACCTTCTGGGCGTGCTTCGCCAGGTCGATCACGACATCCATGTTCTGGTCGGAGCAGGACATGATCGTCTGGCCGCGTCCGGCCGTCGCCTCGACCGCGAGCTCGAAGCTGCGCTTGCGCTCCTCGACCGACATCGCGAAGAACTCGCCCTGCTTGCCGGCGATGAACAGGCCGTCGATGCCGAGATCCTCGGTCCAGTGCCGGATGTTTTCGCGGAAACCGTCCTCATCGATGCCTAGCGAGTTGGTGAAGGGCGTCAGTGCCGCCGCCCAGATGCCCTTCATATTGGCGCGGGTGTAAGCCTTCGCGTCCTTCCTGGCGTAGTTCATGCGCTTGCCTCCCTGTCGCCCGCCGGTCAAATCGCCATGCGGTGCGAGACGGTCTTGATGGTCGTGTAATGCGCCAAACCCTCGGCGCCGCCCTCGCGGCCATAGCCGCTGTCTTTGACCCCGCCGAACGGCACCTCGGCGACCGAGGCTTCCAGCGTATTGATCGAGACGTTGCCGGCTTCGATCTCTTCGGCGAGGCGATCAGCCCGGCTGGCGGAATGGGTGAAGGCGTAGGCGGCGAGGCCGAATGGCAGGCCGTTCGCCTTGGCGATCGCATCGTCCAGCGTCGAGACCGGGTTGATCACGGCGAGCGGCCCGAACGGCTCCTCGCGCATGACCCGGGCATCATCCGGCACATCGGCCAGCACGGTCACCGGGAAGAAATAGCCGCGATTGCCGATGCGCTCGCCGCCTGCGAGCACCTTCGCGCCCTTGGCGCGAGCATCCGCCACCAACATCTCCATCGCCTCGATGCGGCGATGATTGGCGACCGGTCCCATCTGGGTTCCGGCATCGAGGCCGTTGCCGACCACGACCGAGCGCGCCTTCTCGGCGAAGGTTTTGGCAAAGGCCTCGTAGATCGGCTCCTGCACGAAGAAGCGCGTCGGCGAGGTGCAGACCTGGCCGGCATTGCGCGACTTGCGGATCGCCGAGGCGGTCGCCGCGGCGACCGGATCGACATCGTCGCAGACGATCACCGGGGCGTGGCCGCCGAGCTCCATCAGCACCGGCTTCATATGGTCGGCAGCGATGCGGGTCAGCTGCTTGCCGACCGCGGTCGAGCCGGTGAAGGCGATCAGCCGGGTCTGCTCCTGCGGGATCAGATAGGAGGAGATGTCGGCGGGGACGCCGAAGACGAGGTTGAACACGCCGGGCGGCAGGCCGGCATCGTGCAGGGCGCGGGCGATATGGAGCGCGCCGGCCGGCGTCTCCTCCGCAGCCTTCAGGATGATCGAGCAGCCCGCCGCCAGCGCGCCGGCGATCTTGCGCGCCGGCTGGCTCATCGGGAAATTCCAGGGGGAGAACGCCGCGACCATGCCGATCGGCTGGTGCATCACGACATACTTGATGCCGGGTTCGCTCGGGATCACCCGTCCATAGGTGCGCTGGCCCTCGGCCGCGTCCCATTCGAAGAACTCGCAGCCGCGGATCACCTCGAGCTGCGCCTGGGCGAAGGGCTTGCCATGTTCGAGCGTGATCGCATGGGCGATCTCGTCGATGCGGGCCCGCATCAGCGCCGCCGCCTTGAGCATGATCTCACCGCGAGCGCGCGGCGAGGTCCGGCTCCAGACCTTGAAGCCGTCTTTGGCCGCCGCCAGCGCATCGTCGAGATCGGCGCGCGTCGCCACAGGGACTGCGCAAATCATATTCTCATCGGCCGGGTTGAGCACCGGCAGGCTGTCGGAGGTCTTGCGCCAGGCGCCACCGATATAGAGCTTGAGATCGGGATAGGCGGTCATGGAGAGCCTCGAACGGAGCGGCCAGCGGCGCGATGTCGAGGCATGATGGCTCCGCTCGAAACCATATGGAATTCAGCTTATTTGTCTGAATTCAGATGATATGCTTATAAATTGCCATGGCAGTCACGCTCCGACAGATCCAGGCCTTTCTCGCCGTCGCCGAGCTCGGCACCTTCACCAAGGCGGCCGAGCGCCTGCATATGGCGCAGCCGGCGCTGTCGCAATTGGTGCGCGAGCTGGAGCAGGCGCTCGGCATCCGCCTGTTCGACCGCACCACGCGCCGGGTCGAATTGACCGAGGGGGGTCGGGAATTCCAGGGCGCCTCCGCCAAGGTCATCCATGACCTCGACCTCGCCATCCAGAACGCCAACGATCTCGCCGAGCGCCGGCGCGGCCGGATCACCGTCGCCGCCCCGCCGCTGCTGGCGGCGGCGATCCTGCCCGAGGCGATCGCGGAGATGCGCGAGCGCTTTCCGGGGGTTCAGGTCGCGGTGCTCGATGCCCGCACCGACACGATCATCGAAGCTGTCAGGACGAGCCGGGCCGATTGCGGCCTCGGCACTTTCGCCGCCGTCGAAGACGGCATCGAACGAATCCCGATGGCGCGCGACCAGCTGATGCTGTTCTGCAGCCCCGGCAGCCGCTTCGCCGATGCCAACGTGGACTGGCACGAGCTGCAGGACGAGCCGTTGATCACGCTGACGCGCGACAGCGGCATCCGGCTCCTGGTCGAGGTCGCCTATGAAAGCGTCGGCATCCCGCTCGTGCCGGCCTATGAGGTCTCGCAGATCACCACGGCACTGGCTTTGGTCGAAGCCCGTCTCGGCGTCGCCGTGCTGCCGACCTATGCGCGCGCCGCCGCCCCGCATCGCAGGGTCCTCGCCCGGCCTCTGGCGAACCCCGCGATTGCGCGGGATATCGTCATGATCAGGCCGAGCGGCCGCTCGATTTCGCCGGCGCTGGCGATGTTCGAGACGATGCTGCGGCGCCATGTCCGCCGCCTCACGCCGGCCGATATCGACTGAGGTCGGCGTCGCAAAATTTCGGAAACGGTGGGGCGGCGTGATCTCACCGCCCCGTCGCAAGCCTGGTCAGGCGACGAGGAAACCGGCGTCGACCGGATCGTCGCGGTTGATCGTCCAGCGCGCCGTGCCGAGCAGGCCGGCGGTGCCCTTCACGGTCGGGCGCACCGCACGGGTGCCGTTCAGGCTGGTCTCGCCGATCAGGCAACCCTCGAAGGTGCCCGAGCCGAGCAGGCCTTCCGAGCGGATCGGCTGGTTCAGCTTCATCAGGCCGCGCGCCTCGTACATCGCCATCATTGCGCTGGTGCCGGTGCCGCCGGGGGAGCGGTCGAGCTGGCCGGCCGAGAAGACGTGGACGTTCTTGTAGAAGGCGCCCTCGAGCGTCGGCTCGTGCCAGAAGGTGACGAAGTTGAAGTTGTTGATATGGGCCGAGGCCGGGTGCTGGATCGCGACCTTCTGGCGGAGCTGCTCGCGGGCGATGATGCCGAGCCGCGAGAGCTCCGAGCCGTTCTCCGGCGAGATCCGGAGCGAGGTGCCGCGCAGGTCGATGATCCCAAAGTAATTGCCGCCCCAGACGATGTCGGCCTTGAGCGAGCCGACACCCGGCAGGTCGAACGGCACGTCCTGCGCCGCGACATAGGCCGGCACGTTCTCGAAGCGGGTCCAGAGCACGTCCGGGCCGTCATTGGCGACCTCGGCGGTAACCAACCCGGCGGTGGTCTCGAAGCGGATGGTGGTGCGACCGTTCTCGCCGCGCCGGACGAGGCCGAGCGCGACCATTGCCATGCCGACCGCGATCGTGCCGTGACCGCACATATGGGAGTACTGCGTGCCGTCGATATAGATCAGGCCGGCATCGAACTCCGGGCTCGACGGCGGCGTCAGGAAGACGCCGAACATGTCCTTGTGCCCGCGCGGCTCGCGCATCAGGGCGCAGCGCAGCCAGTCATAGTTCTCCTCGAGGAAGCGGCGCTTCTCCAGGATGCTCGATCCGGCCGGGTAGGGAATCCCGCTATGGATGATGCAGAGGGGCTCACCCTCGGTATGCGTGTAGACGACGTCGAAGACATTCTGCTGGCGCATGTGCGGCTCCTTGGGAAAGCAGTGGGTCGAAAGGGTTAGCGGCGTCGCTCCGAGAGCACGTCGAGGCCGATGGTGAGGTCGAGCAGCACGATGACGACGGCGGCGACGATGATCGTCAGGCCGGAGACCGCGGCGATGGTCGGGTCGATCGTGTACTGGACGTAGTTGAACAGCTTGACCGGGATCGTGGTCAGTTCGGCGGTCGTGTTGAAGATGCTGAGCTCGACATTGATCCAGGAGGCGATGAAGGCGAAGATCGCACCGCTGACGAGCCCGCTGCGGATTTGCGGCAAGGTCACCAGGAAGAAGGTGGTCAGCGGCTTGGCGCCGAGATCGGCCGAGGCGTCCTCCAGGCTGCGCTGGTCTTCGCTGAGCTGCGGCAGCACGGCCCGCAGCACGAAGGGCATGATGATCACGACATGCCCGACCAGCAGTGCCGGGAAGCTGCGGACGAGGCCGATCGTGCTGCCATATTGGAGCAGCGCCGCGCCGAGCACGACATGCGGCAGGATCAGCGGCGACATCAGCGTCTCGGAGAGCAGACGGCGGCCGGTGAAGCGATAGCGGGCGATGGCGATCGCCGCCGGCACCGCCAGCAGCACGGCGACGATGGTCGCGGCGACGGCGAGCAGCGTGCTGATCAGGAAGGCGGAGACATAGGAGGGATCGCCGAGCATCTTGCCGTACCAGGCGAGCGTCAGTCCCTGCGGCGGGAAGGCGAGGAAGCTGGTCGTGGTCAGCGACGCCCCGACCAGGACGACGAGCGGCAGCGCGAGATAGGCGAGCGCGGCGAAGGAGACGATCCGGACGAGAGCTGACACCATCTCACGCCCTCCTCGGTTCACTGAGGCGCCCGGCGATGGCGACGAGCGCCAGCGTCAGCACCAGCATGGTGATGCTGAGCGCACCGCCATAGTTGAAGTCGAAGACCGAGCTGTATTGCTGGAAGATCAGCATCGAGAAGACGGTGATCCGCCCGCCGCTGAGCAGCGCCGGCGTGACATACGCACTCACGGCCAGCATGAAGACCATGACGGCGCCGGCCATCAGCCCGGGCAGGCTGAGCGGGAAGATGATGGTCCGGAAGGTGCCGGCCGGCGTCGCACCGAGATCGGCGGACGCGTGTTCGAGCGCCGGATCGACCTTGGCGAGCGCATTGCCCACCGCCAGTACGATGAAGGGCAATAGGATGTAGACGAGGCCGATCAGGATGCCGAGCTCGGTTCCGAGGAATCGCATCGGCCGCTCGATCAGGCCGAGCCCGATCAGCCCGTCATTGACCAGGCCATTGCGGCCGAGCAGCACCATCCAGCCGAAGGAGCGCACGATGTTGCTGGTGAACAGCGGCACGACCAGGAGGATCACGCAGAAGCGGCGCCAGGGCCGCCATTTGACGATGCGGACGAGATACCAGGCGAGCGGGTAGCCGATCAGCACGCAGACCAGCGTGGTCAGCGCGCCGATGCGGAAGGTCACCCAGAGCACGTCCCAGTGATAGCTGTCAGCGAGGATGCGGACATAGTGCGCGAAGGTCGGCTGGCCGGCTGGCGTGGTCAGGCTCGCGATCAGGACGACCGCCATCGGCGCCAGGAAGAAGGCGACGAAGAAGGCCGCCGGCAGGGCGCAGAGCAGCAGGACCGGGCGCGGCACTCCGCTCATCACGCATCCCCCGGCACAAGGCTGATGTCGACGAGGCGGATATTGGCGAAGACGGGCTGGCCGACGCTCATACCGGCCAAAGCGGACGGGGCAAGCCGGGCGGTCAGCGTAGTATCTCCAACGGTCAGCCCGACCGAGGCATGGCTGCCGACATGGACGATCTCGGAGACGACGGCCGGCAAGGCGAGGCGCTCGGCGACGGGCTCGGTGGTGACGAGGATGTCCTCGGGCCGCAGCACGCCGGTCAGGGTGCCTCGCGGCGCATCGGCAGCCGGCAAAGTGATCGCGCCGCCTAGCAGCGAGACGCTGTCATCACCGCGCCTGTCGACCGCGAGCAGGTTGGCATCGCCGATGAAATCGGCAGCGAAGCGGGTCGCCGGGCGGGCGTAGATGTCCTGGCCACGGCCGATCTGCTCGATGCGGCCACGATTCATCAGCACGATCCGGTCGGCCATGCTCATCGCCTCGTCCTGATCGTGCGTCACGAACAGGAAGGCGATGCCGAGCCGGTGCTGGATCTGCTTTAGCTCACTCTGGACCTTCTTGCGCAGCTTCAGGTCGAGCGCGCTCAGGGGCTCGTCGAGCAGCAGCAATTGCGGCCGGTTGACGATGGCGCGGGCCAGCGCGACGCGCTGCTGCTGCCCGCCGGAAAGCTGAGCCGGCAGGCGTTCGCCGAAGCCGGAAAGGCCGACAAGCTCCAGCGCCTCGGCAGCGCGCCTGGCCGCCTCATCCCTGGCGACGCCCTGCCGGCGCGGCCCATAGGCGACGTTCTCGGCAACGCTCATATGCGGGAAGAGCGCGTAGTTCTGGAACACCGTGTTGAGTGGACGCCGATAAGGCGGCAGCCGCGTCACGTCCTCGCCGGCGAGCCGGATCGTGCCGGCCTCCGGCGTCAGGAAGCCGGCGATGCAGCGCAGCAGCGTGGTCTTACCGCAGCCCGAGGGCCCCAGCAGGGCGATGAACTCGCCCTGCTCGACGGCAAGATCGATCGCCGTCAGCGCCGCCTGTCCGCCGAAATGCTTGGACAGGCCGTCTATGGCGAGGATGGGGCTCATGCTGCCGCTCGCGATGCTCGTTGCCATCAGCTCACTTACGGGCGATCTGCCGGTTCCACTCGTCGACGACGCGCGAGCGCAGGCCGTTGATCTCAGCCCAGTCGAACAATTGCAGGTTCTTGACCGAGCCGGTCTCGCCCCAGGGCAGCTTGCGCGCGGTCTCGGGCTTGACCGCAACGTTCTTCACGGAGGGGCCGAGATAGAGCTTCTCGGCAAGGCAGCCGGAGGCTTCAGGTGTCAGCGCCTGGTTGATGAATTTGGCGGCCGCGTCCTTCTTTGGCGTGCCCTTGACCAGATGCAGGCGCGCATCGGTCGCCCAGGCGCCCTCCTTGGGCACGACGAAGCCGATCGGCAGGCCCTTGTCGGCGAGATCCCAGGCGCCGACGTTGAAATGCGCGCCGATGATCGCCTCGCCGCTCTGATAGGCGTTGGTGGCGGCGCCCGAGGAATCGAAGAACAGCGCGGCCTTGAGCTCCTTGATCTTCTTGAAGGTCGGAGCGAGGTCGCCGGCCGGATGGCCCCAGATCTTCGACAGGAACATCACGAAGGGCACGCCGGAGGAATTCGCCGGCGAGGGAATGGTGACGGCGTCCTCGAACTCCGGCTTCCAGAGATCGTTCCAGGAGGTCGGCGCGGTCTTCACCTTCTGGGTGTTGTAGGTGAGCCCAAGCGAGTAGTAGCCGCTGCCGACCGCATAAGTGGTCGCGCCGCTCTTGTAGATGGCTTCCGGCAGGGTGTTGGCGAGATTGGGGATCGCCGCCGGGTCGAGAGTGTCGGTCACCTCCGCGGCGAGGGCGAGCTCGCTGATGCCGCCATCCATCCAGGCGACGTCGATGGTTGGCGCCGCCTTCTGCTGCTGCAGCTTCGCCAATGTGACGGTCGAGGTGCCGATCTCGGCATTGACGGCGATACCGGTCGCCTTGGTGAAGGGCTCGGCGACGCAAGCCTTGAAGGCCTCGCCCCAATTGCCGCCATACCAGGCGACGGTGATCGACGAGGGCTGCTGCGCCAGCGCCGGGGCGGTGAGCAGGGTGGTGGCGAGCATGGCCGTGGCCAGCCGGACGGTTGGGGTCATCGTCGTTCTCCTCTGCCGAGCGTCTTTGCGCTTCTGTAGCGACATTGGCGCGCGGGCCACAAAAGGCACTAGAATGCGCCGGCCCAAAATTTGAATAATCACGACATGAGCACCGCCCAGTTCCATCACCCCGCCAGCGACCGGCCGCAGACCGCCGCAGCGCCGGTCTCGCGGCTGCGGATCGGCTTCCTGCTGCTCGACCAGTTCACGCTCGCCGCGTTCTCCGGGCTGATCGACGTGCTCCGGCTGGCTGCAGATCATGGCGGGCGCAGCCGCCAGCTGCATGCCAGCTGGACGGTGATGAGCCTCGACGGCGAGCCGCGGCGTTCGAGCTGCGGCGTCTCGGTCACGCCGAATACCGGCCTGCTCGACCCCGCCGGCTTCGACTATCTCGCCGTCTGCGGCGGCAACGACTATCTCAACGACGCTCTCCCCGAGAGCCTGCTCGGCTATCTGCGCCAGGCGGCGACGTCGGGTGTACGTTTGCTCGGCATCTGCACCGGCACCTTCGCGATCACCCGGGCCGGCCTCGCCGGCCCGCGCCGGGTCTGCGTGCACTGGAACGTGCTCGACGCCTTCAAGGAGCGCTTTCCCAAGGTCTCGGCCGGGGTCGAGCGGCTCTTCATCGACGAGGGCGACCTGATCACCTGCGCCGGCTCGACCGCCGCGATCGATCTCGGCCTTTATCTCGTCGCGCGCCATTGCGGCCGCGACAAGGCCCAGCAAGCGATGCGGCACATGATGCTGCAGGACATGCGGCCCGCCGAGATGCCGCAAGCGCATTTCTATGCCGAGCTGGCGCCCAATCTCGATGTTCGGGTGCAGCAGGCGGCGCAATTCATCGAGCAGCGGCTCGACAATCCCCCGCCGATCGCCGCGGTCGCGCGCTATGTCGGCGTCAGCCCGCGCCAGCTCGAGCGCCTGTTCGGCGCCTCGCTCGGCCAGAGCCCGGCGGCCTTCCAGCGCAAGCTCCGGCTCGACTATGCGAAATGGCTGATCCTCAACAGCCGGCGCTCGCTCACCGACATCGCCATGGGCGCGGGCTTTTCCGACAGCGCCCATCTCTCGCGCGACTTCAAGGCGGCGTTCCGGGAAACACCGCGCACGCTGCGCCAGAAGGCTCGCTGACCGCAAGGACAGCACGCTCATTCCGTCGAGTCGAAGTCGTCGTCCCTGGCGCTCAGCAGGGTAGCGAGTGTGTGCAGGCCAAGATCGAGCTGCTCCATGGACGGCGTCGCCAGCGCCAGCCTGACGGCGTTCGGCGCATGGCCGGGCGTCACCGCAAAGGTGCTCGAGGGTGTCAGCGCGATGTCGCGCCGTGCCGCGGCCGCGACGAAGCTCTGTGAGCGCCAATGCGCCGGCAGCGTCAGCCAGAGATGATAGCAGTTCTGGTTGGCCTGGATCTCGAAGCCGGCGAGACGCTCGGCTGCGAGCTTCTGGCGTGCGCGCGCGTCAAGGCGCTTGAGCTTGCCGAGCTCGGCGATAGTGCCGTCGCTCATCATCCGCTGCGCCGCCGCGAAGGCAAAGCCCGTCGCCGTCCAGCCGCCCGACCTCACCGAGGCCTTGACGCTTTCGCGCAGGCGCAGCGGCACCGTGATGAAACCCAGCGTCAAGCCCGGCGCGACCTTCTTGGAGAGGCTGTCGATGACGATGCATGAGTCCGGCGCGAGCGCCGCCAATGGCGGCTGCTCGTCGAGGAAGCCGTAGACATTGTCCTCGATGATCGGCAGGCCGAGCTCGTGGACAACTCGGAGCAAATCGGCGCGACGAGAGTGGGGCATCGTCATGCCCAGCGGGTTCTGCACCGCCGGCTGGATGTAGAGCGCCGAGAGATGGGCTTCGCGATGCGCCTTCTGCACCGCATCGGGCCGTATGCCGTTCTCGTCCATCGCCAGCGGCACCAGCGTGACCCCGAGCCGGGCCGCGATCCCTTTGATGAACGGATAGGTCAGGGCTTCGACGCCGCAGCGGCCGCCGGTGGGAACGAGCGCGGCAAGCGCCGCAGCGACGGATTGGCGGCCATTGCCGGTGAAGACCAGTTGCTCCGGCGCAGGCGACCAGCCGCCCTGTGACAGGAACGCCGCGCCGATATTCCGGACCGCCGGCGTTCCGACGCTGGTCGCCTGTCGCAAGGCGGCATCCAGCGCCGCGCTCTCGTCCAGGCCGGCGAGGCTCCTGGCGATCATCGTGACCTGCTTGGGCAGGATCGGGTAGTTGAATTCGAGGTCGATCCTTGTGCCGCTCGGCTCGCCCGGCGCCGCGATCCCGCGCTTGGCCTGGCCCGAAACGAACGTGCCCCGCCCGACCTCGCCGACGACGAGGCCGCGGCGCAGCAGCTCGGCATAGACCCGGCTCGCGGTCGAGACGGCGATCTTGCGCTCATAGGCGAAGTTGCGCTGCGGCGGCAGGCGCTCGCCCGCCTTGAGCCTGCCATCGGCGATCTCGGCGGCGATCATGTCAGCCAGCTTCAGATAATCGGATTTCGACATTATTGCACCGAGATCAATGTTTCCATTGCTCCGAGAATGATATCGGATCATTTTGTCCGCATCAACCCAGCCGCACCGGATATCGCGAGGGTTACGACGGCCGGCGATCACTTCGCCGACGTGACGGGAGCGTGTTGCCGACGTCTGACCCGGTGCAATTCAACGGAGGCCAACATGTCTGCAGTCCTGCCGATCATCACCCGCCCCGTCAGCGCGAAGCGCTCCGAGGCATTGCTTCGCCTGCCGGCCGCATTGTGCCAGGCAATCGCGCGTTATTTCGTTCATCGTGCCGCCATCGCGGATCTGCGCGAGTTCGACCAGCACGCCTTGCACGACATCGGCATCACCAGAAGCCAGATCGAGGCGGCCGTGCACGGCCTCATCCCGCGGCCTGGTCGCAGGAGGCCGTGATGAACCGGCGCGAGCAACCATAGCCTTCGGAGCATCGTCATGGACCTGACGCTCGCCACCGTCCTGGTCGCCTTTGCCGGCGTGCTCCTGATCAGCTTCATGAAGGGAGCCTTCGGCGGCGGCTTCGCCATCGTCGGCATTCCCCTGCTGTCGATCGTGATGGACCCGATCACCGCCGGCGGCCTGCTCGCGCCGCTCTTCATCGCGATGGACCTCTACGCCCTGCGCTACTGGAAGCCGTCGACCTGGTCGCGGCCGGACCTCAAGCTGCTGGTTCCCGGCCTCTTCGTCGGCATCGGCTCCGGCTACCTGGTCTTCCGCTTCCTCGACCATCGCGCCATCGCCATCGTGATGGCCGCGGTCACCCTCGCCTTCGTCGGCCTTTGGCTGCTACGCGGCGCGGAGGTGACGCTGCAGCCGCGCTCGACGCCGAAGGCCGTCGCGGCCGGGTTCACCTCCGGCGTCACTACCATGGTGGCGCATTCGGGCGGGCCGCCACTGGCGATGTATCTGCTGCCGCTCGGCCTCAGCAAGGAGCTCTATGCCGGCACGACCAGCATGTTCTTCACCGTCGGCAATTTGCTCAAGGCAGCGCCCTGGCTGCTGCTGGTGCAGCCAAGCGGCCAGGTCTGGACTTTGATGGCGATCTGCCTGCCCGCCATCCCGGCCGGCATCTGGCTCGGCTGGCGGCTGCACGGCGCGCTCGACCGGCGCCAGGTCTATCGCGCCTGCTACGGGCTGCTGGTCGTCACCGCGCTGAAGCTGCTCTGGGACGGGCTATCCGGCTATCTGAGCTGATCTGCTCAGATGCAGGCGACTTCAGGGGTACTGACGGGCTTTTGGATGTTGTCTTCTGATAGGGAAGATTTGGCTACGGGGGCCCGAGACCACCTTTTCCGAACACGCGTCCAAGCCGTTTCAGTGGCAAGTATCTTTTGCCCAGCTGTGGAATGAATGTGGAGTCGCACGAGGTCCGGTCATTGACCTTGGGAACTGTCGGCGCAGAAGCGATATTGGCGCTTGTTCGATCTCGCTTCATTTGGCCAGCGTCATGAGTCGACCCTATTGCGCTGTTGACGCACTTCTGTTCGGTTGCCATGGGTCGATCACCGACATAAGCCAGATCGGTTTCATCCCGCCGGCATGATCCTCGGTCTGTTTCCATGGCACGCGACATTGCGGCGCGACGGCACCGCACCATTCTTGAGAGTCTCGACAGGCTGGAGTCGATAAGCGTCGAAGAGCTGGCTCAGTCGCTGGATGTGTCGCGCGAGACCATCCGCCGCGACCTAAAGCTCTTGTCGGCGGACGGTTTGCTCTCGGTCGTCCATGGCGGAGCCGTTCGGAACGAGCGCTCTGAAGCATCCTTCGCCAGCCGCAAGACCGTGAACCGTACGGGCAAGGAGCGGATCGCCGCGATGGCCGCCTCGATGCTCGGCGACGGCATGACGATCCTGCTGGATTCGGGCACCACGACCGAAGCTGTGGCGCGCGCTCTGGCACGGTCGGATCGCAAGCGGCTGGTCGTACACACGACGTCGCTCGAAAATGCACGCCTGATCAGCCGCTTGCCTGACGCCCGAATCTTCCTGATCGGCGGTGAGTTCGACCGTAACGAGGACGCGACATCAGGTGCCGAGACGCTGCGGGCGGTCGCCCGCCTCTCGGTCGACCTGTCTTTCGTCAGCGTCGGTGGCGTCGATCCGGGAGGGCGTCTCACCGATTACACGCGCGCCGGGGCCTCGATCCGAAGCGCGCTTCTGCAAGCCGCCGAGCAGGGCTTCCTCATGGCCGATAGCAGCAAGTTCGGGCTCGTCCTGCCCAGTCGTATCAGCGGCGACGACGCTTGCGCCGGTCTGTTGGTCGACCAGGCGCCGCCGGAAGCCATCGCTGCGAAACTCACTGAAAACGGCGTCCATCTCCTTATCGGCTAGTTTGACCGATTTTGTGGTTTTTGTTGTTTATATTGGTTTTGTGAATTAGAGTGCCTCCATCGCGGAGGCGCATATGTCCATTCCCACACAATCTCGCGTCGTCATCGTCGGCGGCGGAATCATCGGCTGCTCAGTCGCTTATCACCTGACCAAGCTCGGCTGGCGCGATGTTCTCCTGCTCGAGCAGGGGCGCCTGTCCTCGGGCACGACCTGGCACGCAGCCGGCCTCGTCGGCCAGTTGCGCAGCCAGTCGAGCATGACGCGGCTGATCCGCTACTCGACCGAACTCTATGCCTCCCTGGAGCAGGAGACCGAGCTCGCCACCGGCTGGAAGCGTTGCGGCTCGGTCTCCGTCGCGCGCACGCCCGAACGCATGACGCAACTGCGGCGGACCATTTCTGCGGCGCGGGCACAGGGGGTGGAGATCGAGGAACTGAGCCCCCGGGAAGCCGGAGACAAGTGGCCGGTGATGCGCACCGACGATCTCGTCGGCGGCGTCTGGCTTCCCGGAGACGGCAAGGCGAACCCCGCCGACATCACCCAGGCGCTGGCGCGTGGCGCCAGGAACGGCGGCGCGATCGTTCGCGAGGGCGTCCGCGTCACCGGCATCGAGACCGAGAAGGGACGGGTGAAGGCGGTGCTCACCGATCAGGGCCGCGTCGAATGCGAGGTCCTCGCCATCTGCGCTGGACAATGGTCCCGCACTGTCGGGCAGATGTGCGGTGTTTCGGTGCCGCTGCATTCGGCCGAACACATGTACATCGTCACAGGCAAGATCGAGGGCGTTACGCCCGACCTGCCGGTGATGCGCGACCCCGATGGCTACACCTACTACAAGGAGGAGGTCGGCGGCCTGGTCATGGGCGGCTTCGAGCCGGACGCCAAGCCCTGGGGCATGGACGGAATCCCCTATCCGTTCGAGTTCCAGCTGCTGCCGGACGACTGGGACCAGTTCGCGATCTTGATGGAGAATGCGCTGCAGCGCGTGCCGGCGCTGGAGACGGCCGAGATCAAGACCTTTCTCAACGGCCCGGAGAGCTTCACGCCGGACAACAACTTCCTGCTCGGCGAAGCGCCGGAGGTGGCAGGTGTCTATGTCGGCGCCGGCTTCAACTCGATGGGGATCGCCTCGGCCGGCGGCGCCGGCCGGGCGCTCGCCGAATGGATCGTCGCGGGCGAGGCGACCAGCGACCTCTGGCCGGTCGACATCCGACGCTTCGCGGATTTCAACAACAATCCGGCCTGGCTGAAGGATCGCATCAAGGAGACACTGGGTCTTCACTACGCGATGCCCTGGCCGAACCGGGAACTCGACACCGCAAGGCCCTTCCGGCGCTCGCCGCTTTATGAGCGCCTCGCCGCCAAGGGCGCCGTCTTCGGCTCGAAGATGGGCTGGGAGCGCGCGAACTATTTCGCCCGCAACGAGGATGAGCGTACCATTCGCTATTCCTTCGGACCGCAGAACTGGTTCGAGACTGCCGCCGCGGAGCACCGCGCCTGCCGTGAGGCCGCCGGACTGGTCGACATGAGCAGTTTCGCCAAATTCCTGCTGCAGGGACCGCAGGCCGAAGCCGCGCTGCAGCATCTGGCGGCCAACGACATCGCCGTACCGGTTGGGACTTCGGTTTACACTGCCCTGCTCAACGGGCGAGGCACCTTCGAGAGCGACCTCACGGCCGCTCGTATCGCGCCCGACAGCTACCTGCTCCTGACCGGTACCGCGCAGGCGACGCGTGATGCGCATTGGATCAGGCGCCAGCTCCCGGAGGGCGTAACGCTGACGGACGTGACCTCGGCCTATGCCGTGCTCTCGCTGGCGGGTCCGAAGGTGGCGGAGATTCTCGGCCGTGTCTCGCCGGGCTTGTTCGACCTCGCTGACTTCCCGGCCAACGCCGTCCGCCAGATCACGATCGGCTACACCACGAGCTGGGCCTGCCGCCGATCCTATCTGGGAGACGGCTTCGAACTCTATGTTCCCGCTGAGTTCACGCTCGCCATCTATGACGCCCTGCATGAGGCCGGTGCCGATCTCGGCCTCATGGATGTGGGCTATTACGCGGTCGACGCACTGCGTATCGAGAAGGGTTTCCGTGCCTGGGGACGCGAGCTGACGCCGGACGTCAACCCCTACGAGGCCGGGCTCGGCTTTGCCGTGAAATTGAACAAGGGGGACTTCATCGGTCGCGCTGCGCTGATGACGGCGCGTGCCGCACCGCGCACGAAGAGATTGGTCTCGCTCGTCGGGCCTCGCCCGACTGGCCAGATGGCCTGGGGCGGCGAGGCGATCCTCGCCGACGGCAAGCCGGTCGGCGAGATCACCTCGGCAGCGTTCGGCGCAACCGTCGATGGCATCGTCGCGCTCGGCTGGGCAGAAAGCCATGAGCCGATCGACCAGGTTTGGCTCGACGCGCGCGAGTGGACGATCGATCTCGCGGGCAAGGCTATACCTGTGACTGCCAGCTTCGCCGCGCCGCTCGACCGCAAGCAGCAGGCAATGGAACACAGGGCATGACCGCTCTGACGCCGCTCCCGCCTGCCATTCCTCGGGGGATCGCCGCGCAGAGCCTGCGCCGTGTCCTCACGCTTTCCTGCGAGGACCGGCCGGGCATCGTGCATGCCGTCAGCGGCGTGCTGTATCGGCATGGCTGCAATATCCTCGAAAGCGCACAGTTCAGCGACCCTCGGGACGGACGCTTCTTCATGCGTGTTGCCTTCGCTGCGGGCGAAAGCTTCGACGATACTGCGTTCCGCCGCGAATTCGATGGTGTCGCAGGCACCTTCCGCATGAGCTGGGATGCCATCGACGCGGCGCGCCCGCAGCGCGTCGTCCTGATGGTCTCGCGTTTCGGTCACTGCTTGAACGATCTGCTCTTCCGCCAGGCGACGGGCAACCTCGACATCACGATTCCGGCGATCGTCTCGAACCATCGCGATTTCGAGCCGCTCGCGGCGAATTACGGCATCCCGTTTCACCATCTGCCGGTCACTGCGACGAACAAGGCCGAGCAGGAGGCGAGGCTCCTGGAGATTGTCGGCGAGACCGATGCGTCGCTGGTTGTGCTCGCCCGCTACATGCAGGTGCTCTCCAATGATCTGTGCCGCGCGCTCGACGGGCGCGCGATCAACATTCATCATTCCTTCCTGCCGAGCTTCAAGGGCGCCAAGCCTTACCATCAGGCCTACGACCGCGGCGTGAAGCTGATCGGGGCGACCGCCCATTACGTGACCTCCGATCTCGACGAGGGGCCGATCATCGACCAGGACGTCGCGCGGGCCGATCACTCCCTCGCTCCCGACGATCTCGTCAGTGTCGGGCGCGACATCGAGGCCGTGGTCCTTGCGCGCGCTCTGCGCCTGCATGTTGAGCGGCGGGTGATGCTGGCCGGCCGACGCACGGTCATTTTCCGTTAGCAGCCTCGGCGCGACGGCGGCGTTTCACGGCCGGCCGCGCCACAGCGCCGGTAGGAGGTTCATGTGAGCGCCCGAATTCTCGATGGCCGCGAGATCGCGCGCGACATCCGCGCTGACATCTCATCGCGGGTCGCCGAACTCGGCAGCAAGGGCGGCATCGTCCCGCATCTGGTGGTGATCCTCGCCGGCGACAATCCCGCCTCGCGCGTCTATGTGGCGAACAAGGTTCGCGCCTGTGCCGAGGTCGGCATTCGGTCGACACTCGTCGAGTTCGATGCGGGAATTTCGGCGCAGGAGCTCATTGCCGAGATCGAGCGCCTGAACCGAGCCGCCGATGTCCATGGCATCCTGGTCCAGCTACCGTTGCCGGCCCATCACGACATCCACGCCGTGCTGCGGGCGATCTCGGCCGAGAAGGACGTGGACGGCTTCCATCTTTACAATGTCGGGGGGCTGGTGGTCGGCAGAACGATCTTCTCGCCCTGCACGCCCTATGGCGTCATGCGCATGCTCGATCATGCGAAAATCCCAGTCGAGGGGCGCAATGTCACCATCGTCGGCGCCAGCAACATCGTGGGCAAGCCGATGGCGCTGATGATGATGGCGCGCGACGCGACGGTCTCTGTCTGCCACGCCAAGACGCGCGACCTCGCCCAGTACACGATCCTGGCGGACATCTTGATCGTGGCGGCCGGCGTACCGAAGCTGATCGGCGCACAGATGGTTCGCACTGGGGCGGTGGTTATCGATGTCGGGATCAACCGCGACGCGCAAGGCAAGCTGCAAGGCGACGTGGACTTGGAGGCCGTCAAGGCCAGGGCGTCCTATGTCACCCCCGTTCCGGGGGGCGTCGGTCCGATGACGGTAACCATGCTCCTGATGAATACGGTCTCGGCGGCCGAGAGAGCGTCCGCAAGGAACTAATTTCGGTCATGCTCTTTTGCGCCCACTTACGGCGCTCCCTGGCCCTTTCAGGACGCCCGGAAGGTCTGCTTTTCGGTACTTTATCAGCAGAATCAACTCCGCCATTCAGCGAAGAGCTGCGAAAGCACCGTGAAGGCCAGCTTGCGGGTCGTCTTGTCCTCGGCGATCAGGCCTTTTCGGTTGAAGCCCTTCTGGAAGCCGGTCTGGCGACGCTCGGTCCGGAAATCATAGAGCAGCCAAGCGGCGATCCCGGCGACATAAGGCGTCGCCGCCAGGCGCCGGACCTGCTGGCGATAGAACTCGGCCTGCCAGTCCTCGGTGAAGAGGATACGGCCGGCGCCCCTGTGGCCGGGCAAGGCATCGGCGCCTGTTTCCGAGACGATGACCGGCTTGCCAGGATCCGAATTGGCGAGCAGGCGGTCGAGCCCGGAGAAATCCGGCTCGTACCAGCCGAAATATTCGTTGAGGCCGATCACGTCGAGATGTTCGGCAAGCCGATCCTCGATGGCGAAGGTCTCGCGGTTGATCAGGCAGGCGGCGCCGACCAGCCGGGTCGGATCGGCGTTCCTGGCTGCCTCAGCCAGCCGCGCCATGAAGGAGAGGCGCTCATCGGTGTCGGCGTTCTCGTTGCCGACGCCCCAGAGCACCACGCTGGCGCGGTTGACGTCGCGGGCGATCAGCTCGCGGAGCTGGTTTTCGGCATCGGCATAGGTGTCTGGATTGTCGAAGGCGATCGCCCAGTAGACCGGGATCTCCGCCCAGAGCAGCAGCCCCATCTCGTCGGCGATCCGCGCGACATGCTCATGGTGCGGATAATGCGACAGGCGCAGGAAATTGCCGCCGAGTTCTTTGACGTGGTGGAAGCGCCGGCGCACGTCGTCTTCCGTCGAGACCTTGCCGAGCGCCAGATCGTCCTCATGGACGCAGACGCCCTTGAGCCAGAGCTTTTCGCCATTCAGCAGGATGTCGGTGCCGCGTGTCTCGATGGTACGGAAGCCGATGCGTTCGCTGATGCGATCCTCGCCGCAGGAGAACCGGACATCGTAGAGCCGGGGCATTTCGGGAGACCATGACTGCCCGGCGAAAGAAATCGTCGCCTCGCCCTTGCCGCGACTGACGGGAACGGAGAGCGACAGACCGAGCTCGGGAACATCAACCTGCGCGGCCGTGTCGATCGCCTCAGATAAAGCGATCGAGAACCGGACGTCCCGACCTCCGGTCAATAGCGCGGCGCGCGCCTCGCGAATGAATACTGCCGGCAGGCGCATCAGCGAGATCTCGCGATAGAGCCCGCCATAGTTGAACCAGTCGATATGCTGCATCGGCACGCGGACCGGGGAGCGCCGGTTCTCGACCATGACCTGCAGGCGGTTGCCGCCATACTGCAAGGCATCCGTCACATCGAGGCTGAACGGCGTCGAGCCGCCGCGATGGCCGCCGACATAGCTGCCGTTGACGAAGACGAAGGCCGAATAGTTCGCCGCGCCGATATTGAGGATTGCCCGTTCGCCGGCCGGGCCGCGCTGCCAGTCGAGATGGCGCGTATACCAGGCGGCGCCTTCGAAATAGGTCCATTCCGGCTTCAGCAGGTTCCAGCAGGACGGGACAGGCACGAGCTCGCCCGCCTCGATCTCGTAGTCGCGCGGCTGCGACCATTGCGACGGCGGCGTCTCGTCGAGCGCGAACCATTTCTGGCGCAGGCCTTCGTCGAAGAGGTCGAGCGTCAGGCGCCAGTCGCCATTGAGCGACAGCACCGGCCGGCCATTGACCGGCACGTAAGACTCGGCGCCGACGAACCCGGAAAGATAGGGCCGGGCATAGTCCTCGTCATGGAGATGATGGAAGGGATCGTCCGCCGCCATCACCGCGCTCCGAGCCGGTAGCCGATGCCGATCATCCGCCGGAAGCGCCAGTTCCAGCGGCCGGGGAAGAGCACATCGGCGATCATCGCGATCGCGATCCAGCGGAACCAGGTCGCGAAGCCGTTGGAAATCCCCTGCGGCTCCTCATAGCCCTTCACCCAGCCATCCTGCCGGCGGATGCCGGTGCGGACATCGCAGAAGCCGCCATCCGCATTCTGGTCGGCGAGCAGAGCGTCGAGCAGGGTGGAGAGCCAGTGGCGGCACTCGCCGCGGCGATGGTCGAGCAAGGCGAGGCCGTGGACGAGGACATCGACGGCATCGACGTCGATGCAGGCGGAATCGACGCGCGGCGACAGCGAGAGCACGTAGTCGACCGAGCGGTCGAAAGCGGCCGGGATGCGGCCTTCATGATACCAGATATGGAAATTGTGCATCGAGCCCGCAAAGGCGTGCAGCAGGCGCGTAGCGTCGGAGAGCTGGCCGACGCCCCAGAAGCCGGTGCTCGGCTCGCGATTGCGGTCATGCCAGCCATAGAGGATGTCCAGCGCCGCATCGACCCGCGCTTGCATCGCAGCGTCCCCATCCCGCCGCAGCAGCAGGAAGAAGCCCGCCAGGTTGACGATGTTGTTGCCCTCCTGCCAGGGGTCGTTGAGATCGCGATCGGCGAGCCAGGCCTTGAGTGTCAGCGGATCGAGGAAGGGCTTGGCAAAGGCCAGATTCGGGCGCCGGCCCGGCTCCAGCGCATCGATCGCGCCGAGCGTGTAATTGGTGACGTGGAAGTCGATATAGCGCCAGGTCTCGTCCCGATCGGGCTTCTTGAAGACCGCATCCTCGGTCATGCCGGGCACGCGGACGATGCCGTCGAGACGACGGTGTCCTTCGAGCCAGGCGACGAGCGCGGCCTTCTCGGCCCCCGAGAAGCTGTCGAGCCCGCCGATCAAAGCGAGGCACATGATGCCGTTATAGGTGCCGTAGAGGCTGATGCCCGGCCAGTCTGCATGATCCTGCGCCGCCGAGATGCGCATGACGCCGCGCGGCGCGCCCGCCACCTGCATCGCGGCGAGCCAGCCGAGCGAGCGCTGCCTTGCGGTCTCGATCGCCGCCGCACGGCTGGTTTGCGATATCGCATCGTACATCAGGCTCATCCCTTGACTGCGCCGCTCGCCATGCCCGCCATCACCCGCTTCTGGGCGAGCAGGAACAGCCCTGCCACCGGCAGGGTGGTGATCACGGCGAGCGCCATGATTCCCTGGAAGTTGGCTCCCAGCTCCGTGTTCATCGACAGGAGCGCCACCGGGAGCGTGTAGGTGTCCGGCGTCTTCGAGATCACCAGCACCGGGAACCACTGCGCCCAGTTGAGCAGGAAGGTGATCAGCGCGACCGTCGCGGTGATCGAGGACGCCATCGGCAGGACGATGCGGAAGAGGATCTGCGCCTCGTTGGCGCCGTCGATGATCGCCGCCTCGATCACCTCGCCCGGAATCTTCCGGAAGAACTGCTCGAACAGGAAGAACTGGATCGGGCCGAGCGCCAGGAAGAGCACGATGCCGGCATAGGAGCCGAGCAAACCGAGCTTGAACATCACCAGATAGACCGGGATCACCAGCAGCATGTAGGGGTACATGATGGTGACGAGGAAGCCGTAGCGCAGCGCTACGAACCCAGGCAGCTGCGGCTTGCGCGTTAGGGCATAGGCGCCGAGCGCCGTGACGACGACGCTCAGCACCGTCGAAGCTATGGTGATCGCCAGCGAGTTGCCGATATAGCGCGCCAGCGAGACGCCACCGAGGCTGGCGATCTCCGTGAAGATCGAGAAGTCCAGCGTCTCCGGCAGCAGCCGCAGCGGATCGTCCATGATCGCCCGCGTCGAGCGGAAGGCGCTGACCAGCATCCACCAATAGGGATAGAGGAAAGCGAGCCCGACCAGCACGGCAAAGACATAGGCCAGGATCTGGAGCGGACGGCTGATCCGCGTCATCTGCGCATCGGCGTTCATCGCGCGGCCTCCCTGTCGCCCAGGCGATAAATGGTCAGGGAGACGCCGATCACGATCAGGAAGAGCACGCTCGCCATCGCGGTCGCCTCGCCATAGCGGCCCTGATCGAAGAGCTGGTAGGCGTAGTAGGAGACGAAGTTGGTGGCCTCGTTCGGCCCGCCCTTGGTCATCACCACCACGACCGTGAAGGTCTTCAGGAACTGGATCAGCGCGTAGACGGTGTTGATGATGAAGGCCGGCTTGAGCTGCGGCAGGATCACATAGCGCCAGCGCTGCCAGGCCGTGGCGCCGTCGACATGCGCTGCCTCCTCCAGCGCCCGGTCGCGGATGGCGAGGTTGGCGTGGAAGATCAGCATGTAGAAGCCGGCATGGTGCCAGAGCTCGGCGATCAGCAGCGAGATCATCGCCGTCGGGCCGGTGGTCAAACCGGCGAAGGCCGGCAGGCCGACGGTGTCGAGCAGCGCGTTGATCGCGCCGAAGGAGCGATCGTAGAGCCAGCGCCAGACGACATAGCCGGCGACATCCGGCGTCACCACCGGCAGGAACAGCGCCAGGCGCAGGAGCAGGCCGCCGCGCCTCAGCAGCGGTGAATCGATCAGCACCGCCATGCCGAAGGCGAAGCCGACATTCACCACGACCGCCGCCGCCGTATAGAGGAAGGTGCGCAGCAGCGAGGCCAGGAAGGCCGGGTCGGCGAAGATCGCGGCGTAATTGGCGAAGCCGACATAGGTCGGGTTCGGCCGCAGCGCCGTCGCCGATGCCGTGAACGACACCATGATCGACAGCACGATCGGCCAGACGCCGAACAGGATCGTCAGCGCCGCGAAGGGCAGGACGAAGAGATAGAAGATCCGGTTATGCCAGACCGTTTCAAGGGTCGTGGTCATGCTGTCTGCCCTTCGGGAGGAGGTTCGGCCGCGGGCCGCGCGAAGCGGCCCGCAATCGCGATATCGGCTACGGCTATTTGGCCTTCAGCTTGGCCGCGAGTTCGCGCATCTCCTTGGCCGTCTCGGCGATGAACGGCTTCCAGTCCGCCGGCGGGTTGGCGATACCGGAGAGCAGCTTCTTGTGGAAGGCCGCTTCGAGCTCCGGATAGAAGGGATGCACCGCCTCGGGGAAGTCATAGGCGATGAGTGGTGCCTCGGCCTTCGCGAAATACTGTGAGCGGGGCGACAGGGTAGCGACGTCGAGATCGCCGCGCACGGCGGCGCCGACATTGTCGAGCGAGGCTTGCTGCGCCGCCTTGGTCAGCATGAACTGGGCGAAGTCCTGCGCCAGCGCCTTGTTAGGCGCGTTTTCGGGAATCGCGATGCCGCGCATGCCGCCGATGACGACGTAATTCTTCTCGTCGGCCGCAAACTTTGGCCATTTGCCGACGATGAAGTCGCCGTTGAGGACCTTCTCGCCGTCCCACTTCTTCACGTTCCAGTCGCCGACCCGGAACATGCCGCCGCGGCCGCCCTCGATCACCTGGTACATCTCGGTGAAGGAGTGGTTGATCGTGTCCGGCGCGACGAACTTATAGCTCGTATAGGTCTTGAGGAACTCCTCCAGCACCGCCGCATGGCGCGGCTCGTCGACCGTGATCTTGCCCGCTGGGTCGATCAGCGTGTGGCGCAGGCCGGTGCCGAAGCTGAAGAGATCGAGGATGTGGATGAGATCGCGCGGCTTGGCCGCCTCGAGCGCGAAGCCGAAGGTGTCGGCCTTGCCATTGCCGTCCGGATCATTGTCACGGAACTTGCCGGCGACGCGCTTGGCATCCTCCCAGGTCTCGGGGAACTTCTCGCCGACCTTGTCGAGCCAGCTCTTGCGGACGCCGAAGCCCATCTGCACGCGCTGGATCGGGATGATGATCTGGCGGTCCTTATAGGTCGCGACCTTGAGATCGTCCTCGCTCAGGAAGGCCTTGTCGGAGACCTTGCCGAGCAGTGGCTTGAGGTCCGAGACCTTGCCGGTCTGGTCCTGGATGCGGATGACGCGCTCGTAATTGTTGTAGATCAGGTCCGGCGCCGAATCGGTGTTCAGCGCGCTGATGACGCGGCCGAACCATTGGTCGGTCGGGTAGCTGAGCGACTTCACCGTCACGCCCGGCCGCTGCTTGGCGAACTCGGCGGACATCGCCTCGAACCATTTGAGGCCGTTGTCGCCGAGATCATGCCAGACCGTCAGCGTCTGCGCGGCCGAAGGCAGCGCGCCGGCCATCACGATACCCGCGGCGGCGGCAATCCGTTTCAAGAACCCCATGGCTTCCTCCCCTGAAAACCGTCGAGCTGCGCCTTGTTCAGCGCCGCTTTATTGAGGGTAAACGTTTACCCTTGCTGTACCCTAGGACCTCCCGCTATAAAACTGCAAGCGTTTTTTGGCTTTGGATCGAACGACAGCGATGACGATGCGGCGCACGGCGCTCAAGCCGGCCGATGCCCAGCAGGCATCGATCGCCAATGTGGCCGAGCGCGCGGGCGTCTCGATCGCGACCGTCTCGCGCGTGCTCAACGGCGTGGCGAACAAAGCCTCGCGCGAGACGGTCGCCAAGGTCAGGCAGGCGGTGGCCGAGCTCGACTATCGCCCTTCCAGCGCCGGCAAGTCATTGCGGCAGAAGCAGAGCAGGCTCGTCGCGGTCCTGGCTGCCAACCTCGCCAACCCGACGATGGCGGCGATTGCCGCCTCGACCGAAGTGGCGCTGCGCGAGCGCGGTCTGGTGATGGTCCTCTGCGACACGCACGACAGCCCGGAACTGCAGGACGAGTATCTGCGCGAGATGCGGGCACAGCAGGCCCGGGCCATCGTCTTCCTCGGCGCGGTGGCGAGCCCCATGCTGGACCTGATGCGGGGCGGTCCCACGCCGCTCGTCTTCGTCAACCGCCGCGATCCCGGCGATCCCGATGGCGATTTCGTCGGTATCGACAATGCGCAGGCTGGGTGCGACGTCGCCGCGCATGCACTCGCGTCTGGCATCAGACGCCCGGCGCTCATCCACGCCCCGCTCGCCTCATCGGCGACGCGGGCCCGGGTTGAGGCCATCACGGAAAGCTTTGCCGAGGCGGGGCACCCAATCCCACCTTCCCTGATCCTCGGGCCGGCCGAGAGGGAGCATCTGGCGCTCGGTTATACGGCCGCCAAGCTGCTGAAGAACAAGGACGCCGACTTCGACGCGCTGATCTGCACGGGTGATCTCATCGCTTTCGGCGCCCACCGCTTCATCGTGGAACATGGCAGCTCGATGCCGCCGATCTACGGCTTCGACGACAACCCGCTCAACGACTGGGTCGCGCCCTGGCTCTCATCCGTCCTGATCCCCTACGGCACCTTCGGCCAGGCGGTAGCCGAATTGATCACGGGAGATATCGAGAAGCCCGATCGCCAGCGCGTTCTGCCGCACAGGCTGATCGATCGAAGGCGGTCTTAGCATCGTTGGCGCCTCAGCGTCGGCAGCGACGATGTCGACCCCGAAGGCTTGATGCGTTACCGCGCCAGCAAGTTCGACTGCGAGGCCTGCTCGCTCAAGCCGCCCCCTCGCAAGAGCCTGCACTCGCTCCACGAGGGCGCCCACGATATGACCGAGGCATCGCCGCGACCGCATCGGCGCCGGCCTTGCCGGGAAACGATGTTGCGCAGATTGCGGCCATCACATAACAATCCTGCGGCCGAACAGCGATTTTGGCCAAAGCCTGCGGATTGCGGGCTCTATCACTGGGGAGGCTTACAAGCTCGGAGGAGACATCGATGACTCGACGTGTTCGCTTCGTGTTGCCCTATGCCTTACTGACTTCATTCATCCTGCCCGGGGCGGGGGCGGCCCAAACTCCCGGACTTACCAGCACTGCCGTGATGTCAGGCCGTGACCTGACCTGGGACATGGCTTTCCTGCCCGACGGCACGATGTTCTTCACCGAGAAGTGCAGCGGACTCTCGGTCCGGCTACCATCCGGCAAGATCAACGCCTTGCTCGGCATCAAGGATTCCAAGAACTACCCTGACACCGCATCTGATCTCTTCTGCGGCGGTCAGGCTGGCATGTATGGTGTCGCGATCGACCCCGAGTTTGCCACCAACCGCTTCATCTACGTGGCCTCGGCGTCGAACATGACGGCGCCCGGAACCAATCGGGTCCTGCGGCTGACGGTCAATTCCGATCTGACCAAGGTCTCGAACCGGCAGGATATCGTCACCGACATCGCCTACAAGCCGGCGCCCAGCAACCATCCCTTCGGCGATCCGGGCGCACATAATGGCGGGCGCCTCCGCTTCGGTCCGACGGATGGATTCCTGTATGTGACGACAGGCGACACCCATAATGGTGAGGTGCCGCAAAGCCCGACGCGTATCGGCGGAAAAGTGCTCCGCATCGACCGGGACGGCAAGGCCGCCCCGGGCAACAATCCGCCGCAGGGCTTCGATGCGCGCGTCTTCACCTACGGCCATCGCAACCCGCAGGGCATCTGTTTCCGCCCGGGCACCAACCAGCCCTATACGGCGGAGAACGGACCCTGGCATAGCGACGAGGTGACGGCGCTGACCGCCGGCGGCAATGCCGGCTGGGATCCGCGCCCCAATATGGCGGGACGTGCCGACTGTCCCGACAATTATTGCGGCTACTCGCCAAACCAGATGGGCGCGGTAGATCCGAAGGATCGCTCGGCGTTCATGCCGATGACCGACACCAAGACCTATCCCAATGCGATGAAGCCGGCCTGGAACAACGAAATGCTCTCTCAGGGCATGTCGTCATGCGCGTTCCTGAATGGCCCGCAATGGAAGGACTGGAATGGCCGGATGGTGGTGACCTTCATGGGTATCGGGATTCATGGAACGCCGGTCGGCAACCGCCTCGACGTGCTCGACATCACGCCCGACGGCTCGTCCGCCAAGCGCTCCACGATCTCCCTGCCGATGCCGGCCGGGCGCTTCCGTTCCGTCGTGCAGGCGCCTGACGGCAGCATGTATGTCGCCACCGACCAGGGCGACGTCTACCAGCTCAAGCCCAACTGAGCGCATCCGCCAATTGCGCCGCAGAAGCGGCGGCGCAATTGGCCTTCCTCTCCTGAGACGCGCCCCTGCGATCCCGCCCGATCTGGATCGAGCATGAGGGAATTCAGCCCATGCCTGACTTTCGCCACTGCGCGACGGCCCTTTTCGCCGTGCTTCTGACCTCGTCGAGCGCTGTCGCGAGCCCCGAGCTGGCGAGAAGTAAGAACTGCGTGGCTTGCCATCACCCCGAGCGCAAGATGATCGGCCCGGCCTTCAAGGCCGTCGCCGAGCGCTACGGGAAGGATGAAACCGCGATCAAAACCCTGAGCGAAAGGGTCGTGAAGGGCGGCGGCGGCCATTGGGGGCAAACGCCGATGCCGCCGCAGCCGGGCGTTTCGCCGGAGGACGCCGAAATTCTCGTGAAGTGGATTCTCGCCCAGTAACGAGACTTGGGTGTCGGTCCCGCGAGGAGGTGACGTGGGCCGATGTCGAAGGACTGATCGTCCTTCGTCGACGCAGCGAGATGACGCCGCCCGGCCGTCGACCTCGTTTGCAACAGGCTGGAGCCGGGTGTAACCTTCTCCCGCTTTCCCGAGCGAAAGCTGGCGACGATCTGGAGATACCGATCATGCGCAAGTGGAAAAAGCCCACGATCATCGAAGTGACGGTCGGCTGCGAAGTGACGTCCTACGCTCCCGCCAAGCTCTGACGTTTCGGTTCCGAGGCCCCAGGCTATTGCCCTAGGCGGTGCGCAGCGGCGCCTTCTCGGATTGGCGCTGAGCAATGAGTGTTGCGGCATGAGGATCGGCCTCCCCTCCGCGAGGCAGGTGGGAGGCCGATCCTCGCGCTTTTGTGCGATGCGTTCCGCATCGTCGCTTGTTCTGGTGCTTGACGAGTTCGCGCGAGCCGCCGCCCCATGAAAGCCGACGCCACGCATATCGGTATCGCAGCCATTGTCCCGGCGCTGCCTCGCGGGGTTCGCCTGCGTTTCGACGAGAGCCGCCAGCAATGGTTCCTTCTCGGCCCTGAACGGGTCTTCGAGCCTGACGAGATCGCGCTCGAGATTCTGCAGCGCGTCGACGGCGCGCGCAGCGTCGAAGCCATAGCGCAGGAACTGGCAGCGGCATTCGCAGCGGACCGCGACGAGATCGCCGCCGACGTCATGACGTTTCTGCGCGGCCTCGCCGATCAGAGGATGGTCGATCTGTGAGCGATGTCGAGACGCTCCCGCAAGCCACGCCCGCCCGGCCGGTATTGCCGCCGCCCATGGGCCTGCTGGCGGAGCTGACGCATCGCTGCTCCCTGCGCTGCCCCTATTGCTCCAACCCGCTCGAGCTCGACCGGCGCTCGCAGGAACTCTCGACCGCCGAATGGAAGCGGCTGATCGACGAAGCGGCCGCCCTCGGTGTCCTGCACATCTACTTTTCCGGCGGCGAGCCGATGCTGCGGCGCGATATCGCCGAGCTTGTCGCGCATGCCAGCGCCGCTGGTCTTTACACCAACATGATCACCTCCGGCGTCGGCTTTCAGCCGGCCGTCCTCGATGCCGTGGCCGAGGCCGGGCTCGACCATATCCAGCTCTCGGTACAGGCGATCGACGCCAAGACCTGCGATCGTGTCGCCGGCTATGAGGGCGCCGCGGAGCGCAAGCATGCGGTCGCGGCCGCCATCGCCCGGCTCGGCCTGCGCCTCACCGTGAACGCCGTCATCCACCGCGAGAACGTGCACGAGATCCCCGGCTTTGTAGAGCTTGCCGAAGCGTGGGGCGCGGCGCGGATCGAGATCGCCCATGTTCAGTATTATGGCTGGGGCCTGGTCAACCGCGCCAGGCTGATGCCGACACGCCGACAGGTCGAAACCGCGATGGCGCAGGTCGAGGCGGCGCGGAGCCGCACGGCGGGGCGCCTCGTCATCGACAGCGTACTGCCCGATTACTATGCCCGCTACCCGAAGGCCTGCATGGGTGGCTGGGGCGCGCGGCTGATGAATGTCACGCCGTCGGGCCGCGCCTTGCCCTGCCATGCTGCCGAGACGATCGCCGGGCTGAGCTTCGATAATATACGCGACTCCAGCCTGTCGGAGATCTGGTATCGTGGCGCGGCATTCAACGCCTTCCGTGGCACGGACTGGATGAAGGAGCCGTGCCGCAGTTGCGCGCGCAAGGAACAGGATTTCGGTGGCTGCCGCTGCCAGGCCATGGCCCTCGCCGGTGACGCGGCCGCGACCGACCCCGCCTGCTCCCTGTCACCGCTGCACGAAAAGCTGGTTGCGCTGGCGGAAGCAGAGGCTGCCTCCGAGCTTAGCGATTTCATCTACCGGGGCTATCAGGGCGTTTGACGACAGCCGCCTTCTGGGCCGGCGTAACTTGCCTCCTCTGAAACACCGTCAAGGCGCCGGCACGAAAGCGCCGGGCGGAATATGGCCGGGCGCAACATAGGCGTGATGCAGCGCATCCAGCATCGCCCAGAGCACGTCGCATTTGAACTCCAGCGCCGCGATCACGGCCCGTTGCTCCGCCGGCGTGCGGGCATGAAGCGTCACATAGCCAAGGGCGGTCTCGACATCGCGCCGCGCCTGCTCCGGGCGGGCGGTGAAATAGCTCAGGCTTTCCGGACTGACGAAGTCGTAATGCGCCAGCATGCCCTCGACGCGATTGCGGATGACCTTTGGTGAGAACAGCTCGGTCAACGAGGAGGCGACAGCTTCCAGCAGAGGCCGCTCGCGCACGAAATTGACATAGGCCTCGACCGCAAAGCGGGTCGCCGGCAACACACCGCGATGCGCCTGCACATCCGCCCGCGCCAAACCCAGGCTTTCGCAGAGCCGGAGCCAGCGTTCGATCCCGCCCTCGCCCTCATGGTCGCCATCATGGTCGACGAGGCGCTGGCGCCAGGCCCGCCGGAGCGCGGGATCATTGGCCCGGGCGATGAGATAGGCATCCTTCACCGGGATATGGGCCTGGTACGTGAAGCGGTTGAGCGCCCAGGCCTGGACCTCTCCCTTGCTGCACTGGCCGGAGTGGAGCCGCGCATGGAAGGGATGCTTGTCGTGGTAGCGGGCATCGCCGACCTCGCGCAGGCGCCGCTCCAGGTCCTCGGGCGATAGCAAAGCGCTCACAGCGTCATCTCCATGCCGTCATGGGCCACCGCGACACCGGCGGCTTCGATCATGAGACGCTCTGGCGACCCCGCGATCAACGCCGGATTGGTGTTGTTGAGGTGGATGTAGACCTTTCGCTCGACGGGAAGCCCGGCGAGCCAGGCGAGCGAGCCGTCAGCACCTGCGATCGGCATGTGCCCCATGCGGCGGCCGGTCTTCTGGCCGACACCGGCCCGGATCATCTCGTCATCGGTAAACAAGGTGCCGTCGAAGAACAACAGGTCGGCGCCGTCCACCCTGGCGCGCAGATCGTCGGATAGGGTGGCGCAGCCCGGGATGTAGACGATTGAGCACCCGTTGCCGCTGATCCGGACGCCCGCCGTTTCCCCTTCCTCGGATTCGAGCTTCGGATCCTTGCCCTCGAGATAGAGCGGCGCCTTGCCGGGGACAGGAAACAGCTCTGCCGTAAGTCCACCGGACAGCATGACGGGCTCCGAGGCGCTCGCTGCCACGCGACGCGCTGGCACCGCGGCGAGAATCGGATTGTCGCCAATCGCCTCGAGGACCGGCGGCAGCGCGACCAGATCGAACGGATGCCGCTCGCGCAGGCTGAGCAGCCCGGTGACATGGTCGATCTCGGCGCTGCTCAGGATGACGGCGCCGATCGGCGAATGTCGCTCCCCGCGCGGCCACAGGGCCGGCGTTGCGCGGATCTGGCTGCCGAGATCGGGCGACGCGTTCAGTACCGTCCAGCTCTCGCCGCCGAGGCTCACAGCGATGCTCGCCTGCGTCCGCCAGGGCGCTCGGGGATCCCTGTTCCAGGCCAGCGCACAGACCCGGCATCGGCAATTCCATTGCGGAAAACCGCCACCAGCCGCCGCGCCGAGAACGATGACCTTCACCGGCGCGCCTCAGCTAGCCTCTTCTCGCAAGCGCACCGAGCGAGCGTCTCTGTTTCCGGCACCGTCATCACGCATTCGACCCAGGGCATGTCCGGCTCCTTTGATTGCGTTGAGAGCTGATGAACGCCACCGTCCCGTCTGGCCGAGCGCAGCCTATGGCATCGCCTGCATGCCGGCTGCGAGCCGTCCGACGAGGCATTTTTCTAGCTGGATAGGATAACGATCGAAAGAGAAGGCTTCCACGAGCAAAAGCTGGCCATGAGGATCAATATCTGCCGCTCGACCTACGTCCAAAGTCCATTTCCAGCACCAGTGTGGCATATGGAAGTCCGCAAGACGCCCGGCTGTCCAGTTATACGCGTGACCTGAATGAATTCCCGGCAGCTTAAGCCGGACAGTATCAGGCTCGGCGGGATCGAACCGCCGAGCCTGATTGCGAGACACAGTGTCGCCGCTCAAGGATTTCATGCCGCCCGCATGCGCGCGGCTGCTCAGGGGATGACCGGCGCGCGATAGGTAAAGGTGTGCATCAGCGCGACCGCGAGCAGCATCACCACCGGGAAATGGATGAAGAACTGCATCGAGGTGTAACCGATCAGGTCCTTCGACTTCAGCTTCAGCACGCCGAGCAGCGGCAGCATCCAGAACGGATTGATGAAGTTCGGCAGGGTCTCGGCGATGTTGTAGACCATCACGGTCCAGCCGAGATGCGCGCCGATCTCGTTGGCGGCCTTCATGATGTAGGGCGCCTCGATGATCCATTTGCCGCCGGCCGAGGGGATGAAGAAGCCGAGCACCGCCGAATAGATCCCGACGATGAAGGAGAACACGCTGGTGTCGCTGGCGAGGCTGACGAACCAGTGCGCGATCGTGTCGGAAAGGGAGACGCCTGAAGCCTTCACCCGCGTCAGCATGTAGGCGATGCCGCCATAGAACGGGAACTGCAGCAGGACGCCGGCGACGCTCGGCATCGCCTGCGAGAAGCTGACGAGGAAGCTGCGCGGCCGCCAGTGCAGCAGCGCGCCGACGAGCAGGAAGACGAAGTTGTAGGTGTTGAGGCCCGACATCGTGATTAGCGGATTGCCGGACTTGAAGGTCTCGTAGAACCAGCCGGCCGCCAGCACGACGATCAGGATCGTCAGGAGCGGGCTGAATTCGAGATAGTCGCCCGGCCGGGTCGGCTTCTGCTCGACCTTGGCGTCGGTCAGGTCGACGCCAAGATCCGCCGCCGTCTTGGCGGCAGCGTCGCTAGGCGTGGTGTAGTAGCAGATCGCCGCCGAGAGCAGCGTGCCAACCACGATCACCAGGAGGTTCTGCCAGGTCAGGATCGTCTCGTAGAAGCTGATCACGCCGGTGATCGGCATCAGCGAGGGCGGGATGCTCGCCGGATTGGCCTGGAGCTGCGCTGCCGAGGAGCTGATGCCGAGGGTGAAGCCGAAGCCGAGGCCGAGATAGCCGGCGGCGCCGGCGGCGCGATAATCCAGGCGGATGTCCTTGCGCCGCGCGATCTCGCGCACCAGCAGGCCGGAGAAGATCAGGCTGACGCCCCAGTTGACCAGCGAGAGCAGGATGCTGACCACGCCGACGAAGACGACGGCGCCGCGGCCGGTCGTCGGGACCGCGGCGGCGCGCCGCATCAATGCTGCGACCGGCGGCGACAGCGCCACGATGTAGCCACCGATGGCGACGAGCGCCATCTGCATGGTGAAGGGAATGATGCTCCAGAAGCCTTCGCCGAAGGCGCTGCTGACCGCGACGGGCGAGCCGCCATGCACGATCGCAGCGAGCGCCACCGCGACCGTCGCCAGCAGCACGAAGATATAGGCGTCCGGGAACCAGCGCTCGGAAAACGCCACCATGGTCTGCGACAGGCGCACAAGGACGCCTTCGCGCGGCGCGACCGCGCGTTCGTTCAGGATCGAATCTGTCATTTGTCCCCTCTTATGGCGGCTTTTGCCGCCGTTGGTCTGCTTCAGGCATCGAGAACGAGGTCGCTGAGCGGTATCGCGCAGCAGGTCAGGCAGTCGTCGGGCGCGCCGTCGTAAGCAGCGAGATGGCTGGCCGAGCCGAAGACGACCCGCACCCGGCAGCTCTCGCATTGGCCGCTGCGGCAGCCGCTCGGCAGCGACAGCCCGGCCGCCTCGGCGGCATCGAGCAGGCTGCCTGATTGCGCCGACCAGTCGAAAGCCTTCCCGCTGCGCTCCAGCACGATGCGGCGCGGCGCCAGGTTCGAGGGTATCTCGATCTGCGAGACGAAGACCTCGCTGAAGACGTCGAAGCCCGGAAGGCCGATACTGGCCAGGGCCGCCTTGGTGTCGGCGACGAAGCCGTCGGGCCCGCAGAGATAGGCCAGCGGCCGGCGCGCGCCCGGCGCAAGGCCGAGCGCCGCGATATCGGGGCGGCCGGCGTGATCGTAGTCGCAACCGGGCCGATCCTCGGTCCGTGGCCGGGTGAAGGCCCGAATGACCCGCAACTCCGGAAGCCGGCCTGCGATTGTCCGCAGCCAGTCGCCATAGGGCTGCTCGGCTCCGTTCCGGCAGATATAGACCAGCTCGACAGAAGGCGGGCGCCGCGCGATCCGCGCCAGCGCATCGAGATAGCCGACGAATGGCGTGATGCCGACGCCCGCCGCGACCAGAATCACCGGGCGATTGCCGGTCAGCGGCGGCGTGAATGTTCCGGCCGGAGGCTGCAGAGTGACGAGGCTGCCCGGCGCAAGCTCGTGCAGGAGGCTCGACATCCGGCCCGGCGGCGCGCCTTCCCCGCCCGGTCCGATGCGACGCACCGCGATCTCGAATTCGCTCGGATTGTCGTTGGCGCCCGTCAGCGAATAGCTGCGCGACAATCCCGTCCCCGGCTCGGTCACCTGGACATGCTGGCCGGGCAGGAAGTTCGGCAGCGATCCGCCATCGACAGGTGCCAGGCCGAAGGCGAGGACATCCTCGGCCTCGCGCCGCCGCGCGGTTACACGGAAGGCACGCTCCCCCGTCCACCAGCCGCGTGAGGCGGCCGCGTCGCGGATGACCTCGCAGGCAACCGCCCGCAAGGGCACTGAGCCGCTGATCGGATCGCGATCGCGATCCGACAGGACCGCATTGATGTTGTGCGTGGTCGCTCCCGTCACGGCCCTACCGGGCCGTCCGAGCGGCGTGCAGGCTTCCCACCAGCCGAACTCGGCGATCACGGTGCCGGCGGGCAGCGTCGGCTCCAGTTTCACTCTCAAGCGTGCCTCGCCGTCGCGGGTGCGCACGATCACCCAATCGCCGGCGGCGATGCCGCGCGCTTCCGCATCGGCCTGGCTGAGCTCGACCGAAGGATCGGGCGCCTTGCGCCGCAGCGAGGCGACATGGCGGTGCGAGCTATGAACGAACCAGCCGGACTTCGCGGTCGAGAGCAGTAGCGGCAACTCCGCCGGGCGGCCCGCCGCACTCGCCGGCTCGACATGCTGGGGCAACGCCGGATGCCCCAGCGCGAGCAATTGCTCCGAATAGATCTCGACGCGGCGGCTCGCAGTCGGGAAGCCGGCGACGCTGCCGTCCGGACGAGCCAGGCTGAATTTGCGCTCGGGGTTCGGCTGCGGCAGGCGGATGCCGCCCGGCACGGCCCGCAACTGCGCGACGCTCAGCCCGAGCGGCGCGAGCTGGTGGTTCCAGCCGGCCTCGACCGAGCCGCCGAAGAAGGCTTCGCCATGGCCGAGCCGGCAGGCAAGCTCGAAGGCGATGTCGTAATCGGCCCGGACGTCGCCGCGCGGCGGTACCATGGCCTGGCGCAGCTGGATATGCTCGACCGCTGCCTGCGTGATCTCGAATCCGAGCCGGAGCGCCTCGCGCTCCCAGGGCATGCTCGCGGGCAGGACAATATCGGCCTGCTCGGCGGTCGGGTTCATGAACATGTCGACATGGACATGGAAGTCGAGCGCTTGCAGCGCCGCCAGGTTGCGCCCGGAATCGCCCTGCGACACCGCGAAATTGGTGCCGAAGCTTATCAGCGCGCGGACGCGGTAGGGCTCGCCCTCCAGCACCGACCGGCAGAAGTCGCGCGCGGTGATCCAGCCCTTGGCCGGCGGCCCGAGCGGCAATTCGGCGAGACCGAGCGCCTTGCGGCGCTGTGCTTCCGGCAGCAGGGCATAGTCGTTCACCGCGCGGAAAGGCGGCGCGCTCGTCCAGACATTGCCACCGATACGGTCGCTTGCGCCCGTCAGCGCGTAAAGCGTACCGATCGCGCGCTCGATCATGGTCGCATTGGAATGCTGGCCGACGCCGGTCCAGGAATGGTAGGCGAGCCGCGGCGAGCCTTCGAACAGCGCATAGAACCGGGCGAGATCGGCGGGGGCGAGGCCCGTGATCCCGGCGACATGCTCGGGCGTAAAGGCGCCAGCTTCGCGCGCCAGCAATCGCATCACGGTGGCGCAGGCGATCGTCCGGCCGTCGGCGCCATGCAAGTTCGCCTCGCCGTCGAGAACGACATCCTTCGGCCGCTCCAGCACTTGGCGCGTATCATAGGGCTCAGCCGAACCATCCGGCCGCAGCAGCACGAAGGCGTCGGCCGCGCCATCCGCCCAAAGGTCCCGCGCCCGGAGCAGACGCCCGGTCGAGAGATCGACCAGCATCGGCGCATTCGTCCATTGCCGGACGAAGGCGTCGTCATAGCAGCGGTTCGTCAGGAGATGACGGATCGCGCCCATGGCGAGCGCGCCGTCGGCGCCGGGGCGGATGCCGAGCCAGAGATCGGCGCTCTCGCCGGCGCCGCCGCGCTTGGGGTCGACCACAGCGACGGTCGCGCCGCGCTTGCGGGCCTCGGCGATGCGGGTCGCCTGCGCCAGCCAGGTCCGCGTCGGGTTATGGCCCCAGAGGACGATGGCATCGGCATTGTCGTAATCGGCGGCGCCGATGCCACGGCCATAAGTCAAGGCCTGGGCATAGTCCTTGTGCCAGCCGCAGATTTCGACAGCGTAGATCAGATTGGGGCTGCCGAAGCAGCGGATGAAGCGCTCGACCCATTCGAAGCTGTCGACCATCGGCGTGCCGCTCGGCGTGGTCACGGCGAACGCGACCGTCTCGGCCCCGGTTTCGTTCCGGATCGTGCCCAGCCGCTCGGCGATCATGGCGAGTGCCTCCGACCAGTCGATCTCGACCCATTCCGGCGAATCGGCGCCACGCGGTGTCGTGCGCCTGAGCGGCCTAGTCAGCCGCAGCGGGCTCTCCACCAGCTCGGGTGCCGCCCGGCCCTTCGCACAGAGCGCCGCCCCGGTCGGGTGGGCCGGATTTGGCGAAACCGCCACCAGACGCCCGTCCAGGACGTGATTCAGCGAGCCGCAGCGGGAGCGGCACAGGGTGCAATACCCCTCTTTGATCTGGACTGAGCACATCTCGGCCATGCGGTAATGTATAACGCGTGACGCGCTACTTCAAGCCTAAGATGCGACTCGCTATATCCGGCAGGATCGTGGCAGAGAGCGCAGGCTATGCAGACGCAGGGTGGGGAACGGATGCAGCTGGTCTCAGGCGACGCCAATCTGCGCGAAAAGGTCGTTCATCAGCTGCGGATCGAGATCGTCTCGGGCGAGATGCCGCCGGGCACGGTCTGCTCTGTGCCGTCATTGGCTCGCTCGCTCGGCATCTCGACGACGCCGATCCGCGAGGCCTTGCTCCAGCTGACCTCGGACGGATTGCTCCAACCGATGCGCAATCGCGGCTTCCGGGTCGTCGACCCCTCGCTCGACGAGCTCCGCGGCATCTTCGAGGTGCGCATGCAGCTCGAAGCCTCCGCCTTCCGCAAGCTGGTCAGGATGGGAGCCGACGACCTCTCGGAGCTCCAGGCGCAGGCCGACGCCATCGCCGCCTCGGTCGAAACCGGAGATGTGCCGCGCTATCTCGCCGCCGACCGGGCCTTCCATGCCGAGCTATTGGCGCTGGCCGGCAACGAGGTGCTGGCCGACATCGTCCTGCGCCTGCGCGACCGGATGCGGCTCTACGGCATCCGGTCGCCGCACGGCCTGGCGCGGCAGAAATCATCGGTGCCGGAGCACTACCGCATCATCGAGATCATCAGGCAGGGACTTGAGGACGAGGCCGAGGCGTTGATGACCAGCCATATCATGGCCTGGGAACCGATCTTCACCGAGGCGATCGCTCAGAGGAGCGCCCGAGCCGGCTAGGACCAGGGGCTCCGCTTTTCACTCAATGTCGGCGTGATCGGAGCGGTCTGCCCTCGGTGCCTAGCATCACAGCGCTCCCGTGCTAGTAGCGTAATTCATTTTGCGCAACCCTCGATCAGTTGCTGTCGTTGGCGCGGCGCTACGTGATTTCGACCCTTGTTGGGGTCGCAAACGAATGCCGAGACAGGGTATCGGGCCGATTGACGATAGGATCGGAGCCTACCTGCGCCTTCTTCGCTTGGGAGCGGTTATGACTGGAACGATGGTGGGACGGGCCATCGGCGTAAGTCAGCAGCAGATCAGCAAGCAGGAGCACGGAACCTCGCAAGTCACCGTTAGCCAGCTCAGGCTGTTCGCCGAACTTTATGGCAGGACACTTGATCAGATCGTGAGGGAAATGGAGCTCGATAACTCCAGCAGCAACGGCTTTACCGAATCTGAAGCTGCTCCCTTTCTGGTGGAGTCCTCCGAGCCGATGGTTATCGATCTTGCGGTACTCACCGATCCGTTGGATCGTCGACACCTGTTGCGACACTATCACGCGTTGAAACGCCGCTCGGCCCGTTAACACCCTTGGACGGAAGCAAGAGCGTCCGCGGCGCCCCACGTCGAAAGGCGCCCGGCAGAATACGTGAACGGAGCACGGCCCCGGCGCGGATTCTGGTGGGATGTTTCTGGAACGCGAAAACCCCAGCTCGTGATGAGCTGGGGTTTTCATTCATATTGGTTGGTTGCGGGGGCCTGAAACCACCGACAGTAAAATGCCACCCACCGCTACTGCTACAAGCCAAGCCTTTTGTCCCCATTGACCCGCGTCAGCCCTGCGCCGATGTCGTTGAAAAAGGTCGGTCTTGAGAGGGCGGCGACTGCGTTCTGGGTTTGGCCGATTGAGCCTCGCCCTGTCATGCGGGTCTGAACTGCGGTCCGTTCGGGAGGAGCTTTGCGAGTTTCCTGA
>DASYHC010000085.1:0-22612 GCA_035998995.1 Allobosea sp. | reverse complement strand
TCAGAGTTCGCCGCGGTCGGGTTTGCCGCGGAGGGACGAGATGAAGACGCTGGACGACGTGTCGGGGATGGTGCGTCTGAAGGGGTTGGGGTGGGGCGCGAAGCGGATCGCGGCCGAGCTTGGCTGCTCGAAGAACACGGTGAAGCGCTGGCTGAGATACGATGATTGGCGACCCTGTGTGACGCCGTCGCGCTCGAAGAAGCTGGACGGTCTGTCCGATTGGTTGGCCGAGCGGTTCCGGCGCTATCGCGGGAACGCCGATGTGATCCGCCAGGAACTGGCGCAGGAGAAGAACATCGACGTCAGCGTGCGCACGGTCGAGCGCACCGTGGCGTCGCTGCACCGGGAGTTGGTGGCCGAGACGCGAGCGACGGTTCAGTTCGAGGCGCCGCCCGGTAAGCAATTGCAGATCGATTTCGGTGAGCGCCGGGTCGAGATCGCCGTTGTCGCGACCAAGGTTTTCTTCTTTGTCGCAACGCTGGGTTATTCGCGCCGCCTGCATGTCCGCGCCTTCGGGCACAAGAAGCAGGAGGGTTGGTTTTCCGGGATGGAGAGCACGTTCCAGGTCTTCGGCGGGATTCCGCGCGAGGTGCTGCTCGATAACGCCCGCGCGCTCGCTTTGCACCACGATCCATCGAGCCGGGAGGTCGTTCTCCAGCCCAGGCTGCATGCTTTCGCGAAGCGCTGGGGTTTTCGCATCAGGGCCTGCGCACCGTATAGGGCGCGCACGAAGGGCAAGGACGAGCGCGGCAACTCTTATCCTGGAAAGGATCTGACGCAATGAGCGCGCATGCGATTCCCGCGCCGATCGTCGATCCGAAAGCGCCCTCTTTTACGAGGCAGCCCTGGAAGGCCGGTTCCTGATCCGCAGGAATCCCAGAAGCGGCCGCGCCCATTGGTATCCGCGCTCGCTGTGTCCCTTCACGTTGGAAGAGACCGAGCGGGTCGAGGCATCGGGGCACGGCGAAATCTACAGTTACAGCGTGATGCGCAGGGCGGAGCCGCCCTTCGTCATCGCCTATGTGCGGCTCGCAGAAGGGCCGGTTATGCTGACGAACATCGTCGACAGCGATCCCGACGCGTTCGCCATCGGGAAAGCTGTCGAGGTTTTTTTCAAGGAGACCGCTGGCGGCGCGTCGCCAGCGCCGTGCTTCCGGTTGCTACCATGCTGAGGGGACGTGTAAGTCGTGTCCCATGCAGACCTTCTGGCATATCCGCGGCGAGGCGGCGGATCGCGCGATGGCGAACGCTCGTTACGGCGATCGTCACGCGGTCGTCCTCGCGCAATCGGCGACCCACGGCATTTCGGCGCAGACTTTGCGGCGGGAGGCTGCGGCAGCGCGGTTTCTCGGTTCTGAGATCGACGGGCCCGACGACCTGGTCACGCGGCTGCGAGAAGCCCCGATGGCGTCGATCGAGCATCTGGCGCGATGGTGGCGGATCGACCGGGCGGGCGCGCTGGCCGCGGCGCGGCGGGTAGCCGATGGCGAGTTGAGCGTGAGGGCGCTGGAGCAGGCCGCAAGAGCGGCGCGTTCGTCCACGGACGAGACCGTCGCTGATCGTCGCCCGCCGGACCAGGTCTTTCGTGAGGCGATCGCGGCGAGCCTGACGGCGATGGGCGGCAAGGTCGAGCCCTACGCCGTGGGCGGCTTCACGATCCCCTTCGACTTCCGCTGGTGGCCGAGCCCGCACTGGCCGGTGATCGTGATCGCGGTCGGGCCTTTCGCCGATAGCGATCGCTACAACGGGCGCCGCGCGGATCTGTGCCTGCGCGCCGACTGGCACAACCGAAACAGTGAGGCGCTGCTGGTCCTGCCCGAGCCGGAGGCGCTCGCCTCTTACCAGGCCTTTCGCAATGAGAACCGGCTCGACTTCGACATCATCGCCTCGCCGACGGGGCGGTTCGGGTTGACAGCAGGCAAGGAGGCCCGGTCGATCTCGCGCGGAATGTGGAGCTGGGCCATTGTCCCTTTCGACCGCTGATCGGATGATAACGACCGTCCGATAATAAGGGGCGCCAACAAGGCGCGGTCGAGGTCAGCCATGAAGAGCCTGGAGGATATCGTCGCCCGGATGGAGCGTCTTCTGGCGCTTCTGCCGGAGAAGCAGCCCGGCGAGAGCACGGTCAGCCAATACCGCGGCGTGCATGAGCGGATGCGCCGGAGGGGCTCCTACGACCCGATGGAGTGCGCCTGTGCGGCGAGTTACAATCGCGCGAGGGCGGCGCTGCATTTTTGCGCCCGCGAGACCCTGCTGCGGCTGAAGGCCGATCTCGTCCGGCAGGTCAAGGCCGGAGAACCCTCGCAGGCCGACCTGACCGCGACGGCGCTGGCGGCTTATGTCGAGGCGGTCGAGCCGGTGATCCTGGCCCATCCGCCTTGCGCCAATCCCGACTTCCGGGTCGCCTCGCCGTTCCGCGCCAAGGCGGATGCGCCGAGGCGCGGCGCCGGCTCGAAGAAGCACAGCCTCAAGGACAAGCCGGCCGACTGGCGCGATCAGATGTTTGCGGCGACGCCGGAGGCAAGCTCCTACAGGACGGCGATCGCGGCGATGTGCCTGTCGCCCTGCCGCGTCGGCGAGTACGCCGAGACCATCCGCGACCAGCAGTACTCGCCGGGCGTCAGGGTGGTCAGGCGCGACGGGTTGTTGTTGATCTTCACGATCGCGCAGAAGAGCCATGGCGGGAAGTTCGGGCTTGTCATGTCGGGCGTCGAGGTCGCGATTGCGCAGGGCGGCGCACCAGCGGCGCATCTTGCCCAGCTCTGCGAGGAAGCCGGCGGCGCGATCGAGATCGCGGTCGACAGCACCGAGGGCCTGCGCAAGGCGGTCGGCCGGATCGCCGCCCGGCTCGGGCTGAGTGACATCTCGCCGAACTCGTTTAGGGCGCAATGGGCCGCCGACGGGAAGGTGACGCTGCCCGACCCCGAGATGGTCGCGGCCGGCGCCGGCCATTGCAGCATCCGCAGCCAGTCGAACTATGGCCGGGCCGAGCATGGCAGGCGCGGCGGCGGCGGGCTGGTCGGGACGTTCAGCGAGCGGGCGCCGCGCCCGGCCTCGGTGCAGCGCATGGCCCGCTTCGAGGCGATGCGGCTGAAGCGCGCGATCGAACGCGGCCGCGCGCCGCCAAGCTTCGCCGCCTGAATCGTTACGGCGCCCCGGCGGCGGCTCCAGCCTTGTCAACGGGCACCGAAGTTTCCGCAGCACTTTCACGGAGAATTCAACGCCCAGCGACAAGCCTCACCGGCGACGGGTGCGATCTGCAGACGCTCCATCAGCGGGTGCAGCAGCCTGAGCTCACCCTCGCTGCGGGTGAGCTTGTCGCGCAGTTCCATCTGCTGGTGATGGGCGGCCCTGAGCTTGCCGGCGGCTTCCTCCAGCTTGGCGCTCGCCTCGCCGAGCCTTACCTCGCCGGCCTCGACCTGTGCCTCGAGCACGCGGATCGCGGCAAGGGCCTCGTCCAGCGTCTCCTTGGCTGTCTGGCGCTCCAGGACGAGCTGACTCGTCGCGCACAGGATCGCCTGACGCCAGAACTCTGTGGCGAACTCCTGGCCGGCCTCGGCGAGAGGCTCCGGCAACGGCGGCGCGAAATCGAGCCGCTTCGGCACCCAGGTCCTGAGATACTGGCTGATTGTCGAAAACGACCCCTTGCCCAGGAGCTCGCGGATCGCGTCAAACGTCGGCTTCTTGCCCTGGGCATCCAGCGCATCGCAGGCGGCGTGGACGTGGCGCGCTTCGACGCTCTCGTTCTCGGCCGGTGCGCCGGCGAAGGGCGGGATGGTCGGCTGGTTCTGATCGTTGTCTGACATCGGTGGACCCTTGCTGATGAATCGTGTAATAACTTTTACTATGATGATGCTAGCGCGCAAATCCCAAGCCAGCCTGGATTGAGCCGGAGGGTTAACAGGTGCCACCCGCTCCCCACCCTGTAGGACCTGTAGGATGTAGTCTACACCCTACATCCTACAGGTGATCTCGCTTGCCGCTGCCTTGTCGGACGCGGGACCAAGACTTCACTCGGTCTCTCGCCGCCCCGCGACCAAGGTCTCCGTGATGCTGTCGGTGGCCCTGTCATAGGTGATGTCGAAGGTGCCGCGGCGATTGGTGATTCGACGCCTCGGCGAACCCTTCCCGAGAATGCGGGGGTAGCCGGCGGCATGATGGTCGCACTTGACGGCGAGCCAACCAGATTGAGCGAGCGTCGACCGCATGCGCCCGGCTTCGCCGCATTCGTCGCAGGTGCATTCGGAGCGCAGCTCCGCGAGCAGGATGGCCCGGTCGATCGCGGCCTCGGCCTCGGGCCCGACAGGGGCGAGGGCCTCGATCCTGAACTCGCCGTACTTCTCCTTGATGTCGATGATCGCGACCTTGGTCGACGGCAACTCGCTGGCGAGCGCCTCGGCGATACGATCGAACAGCCTGGCCACGATCTCGGCCCAGCCTTCGCCGATCGCCATATGCGGCGGGGTGCCGGCGACCCAGCCGGAATGCTTGCGGTAGATCTCGGTCTGCCAGTCCGTGGACTTCGTCGGACGCGACATGGGTGTCTCCTGGAGGAAGTGATAGCCGGCGCCTTTGGCGCGGCGATCGGGAATGCGGGGATGGACGATGCGCGGTAGCGCGATGATCAGCCCGCTATCCGGTATGGCTGGGCCATCGCGTGTCGGCGTCGAGGGCTGGCCCCTGGCCTCTGGCGGTCCGCATGGGAACTGATCGACATGACCCTCAGACCCTCACGGTTGCAGCCGACGGCATAGCGGGAGAGGCAGGGTCGCCCAGTCTGCCGCCGCCCCTGCTGCCGCGCATCGTCGCAAGCTGTTCGCGATCCAAAACCTGCTGGCGCATGAGGACGTCCGCGATCGCCTCGATCAGCGGCCATTCCTGCGCAACGAGGTCCTCGGCGCGGTGCATGAGGATCTGGAGCCTGGCGTCGATGGTCTCGGCCAGGGCCGGGTCGCGCGCGACCAGCGACAGCGCGGCCTCGGGGCTCGAGCGCACGACCAGGCTGCCATGCAGGCCAAAGCTCGCTTGCGCCGCGGCAAGCAATCTCGTTGCTTCGCTCAAATCGCCGGTCGCGCCGGTGTCGGGGGCGGCGCCGCTCTTGAAGTTGGCGGCGCGGCCGGCGAGCAGGACGATAACGCGGCGCTCGAGGTCGGCGAGCGTGGAGACCTGGGGGACCACGAGATCGGTCGCGCCGCCGGCCCGGCCCTGGCCGCGGATCGAAACTCGCGCGACCTCGCAGCCGATGGCGAGTGCGACCGCGGCGTGCCCGGCCTCGTGGATCGCGACATGGCGCCGCTCGGCCTCGCTGCGCCCGTCCGGCGGCAGGATCGCCCGGCGCAGATCGGCGAGGTCCAGCGGGCGATCGGCGTTGCGCGCCAGCCGGCGCGCCGCCTTGACGATGGCCGTGACGTCGGCGCCGGTCGCGCCCGGCATCAGCCGGGCGAGCGGAGCGAGATCGACGCCCGCGAGGTCGCCCTTGAGATGCGAGCCCAGGATCGCGGTGAGGCCGGCGGCATCGGGCGGCGGGATGTGAAGCTTTTGGTCGAACCGCCCGGGGCGCTTCAGGGCCTCGTCGAGATGATCGAGATGGTTGGTCGCCGCCAGGAGTACGACGCCGCGTCTGGCAGCACGGCAGCTGTCGATGCGGGTGAGCAGGGTCGAATGGACGCTGCTCCAAAAATCTCTGGATCGGGTGTCGGCGACCGCGCGATCGGGCAGGGCATCGATCTCGTCGAAGAAGAGCACACTCGGCGCCTGCGCCAGGGCGTGGGCAAAAACCTCGTCGATCTGCTGGATGACGTCACCCAGATGCCCGCTCTTGCGCGTGAACCAGTCGGCGACCGATGTCGGCACAAACGTGACGCGCGCGGTCCTCGCCAGCGAACGCGCCAGCAAGGTCTTGCCGGTGCCGGGTGGCCCGTAAAAAATACCGCTCTCGATCTCGCCATAGGAGACTGTACCTGCGCGCGCCGCGTCGAGCGCGACGACGAGGTCGAGGCACCATTCCTTCGCTTCGCCATAGCCCGAAAGCTCGCCAAGCAGCGGGGTGTCCTCGACGAGGCCGGGCGTCGCCTTGCGCGCGCTCGTGCGGCGCAGGCGCTGGAGGCTCGATTGAGGGGTCGCGTCCGGACGCATCGCGGCGGCGATCTCGATGAGGTCGAGACCGGCGATGTCGACGGCCGTCACCACCGGGCAGCGCTTGCGGTAGAAGCCGGCGATGGCGCGGCGAACGAGGGCGGGCGACGGCGCCGCGATGACGAACTCGGCATCGGCCGTGGCGACCAGCAGCGGCGGCAGCTGGCCCGGATCGACGGCGATGCCGACGACGCTGCGCCCATCCTGCAGGATCTCACCGATGAAGACATCGTTCGCGCGCTTGTCGGCCTTGCGCTTGCCCTCGAAGACGACCGCGCCAGTGCGCTCGCGGTCGATGATCGCCTTGATCGGTCCGTACCAGCTCTCCGAGGGGATCCTCACCACGATCGCCTGGCTGCGCTTCAGGCGCCGGATCAGGCGCAGGCCCCCGGCCTCGTGCCAGGCGATCAGCGCGATCAGGTCGAGCGCGACAAGCGGGGTCTCGGCGATATCAGCCTGCGCCGGCGCAAAGCTGTCGAGCCCGAGCGTGAACGCTTCGTCCAGTGGGTTGGAATCGGTGCTCACGACAGGGCCTCCATCAGAGCCTGGAGCGAGGCGCGGCGGATCGCGGCAAGATCGCTGCGGCGCCAGGAGGCGATCAGCGGCTCGACGTCCTCGTCGAGGAGGCGCCGGCGCTGCAGCACGAAGGCGAGCGTGGTGCGGGCCGCATCGGAACCGGCGAGCGCATGCAGCAGCAGCGCCGACATGACGAGGTCGTGGCGCGGGGTGTCGAGCACGGACAGGCCCGAGAGCTTCAGCGCCCCGGCAACGGCCGCAGCCGGATCGCCGGCGAGCGTCTCCCGCCAGTGCTCGACCCGTAGCGGCACGACCTTGGCCAGGAGTTCACGCAGCTCGGACTGGTCGTTCTCACCGATCGCATCGGCGGGCCTGGTCCGCCACAGCAGGAGCAGCGGGGCGGTCTCCGACGCCTCGCCACTGTTGGCTAAGAGCGGCACACCACGATCAGGCGAGCTGGCGATGGCGGGATAGGCGAGGACGGCGTTGGACATGACGGGCGAGCTCCGGCGATCGCCGGCACGGGGCCGGCGTCGTGGTCGGTGAAAGTGAAGGTCTGGAGACGGGGCGGCGCAGCGCCGCCCTGCCTCAGGCGGCCGCGCTCGTCGCCGCGTCGGGCAACGCCTCACGGCTCCCGGTCATCGCGGCGAGCGCGCCGCGGCTAGCACGGCGCGGGCGGGGCGCGACGCTGGCGCGGTCGGCGAGGCGCTCCTGCGCCATCTGCAGCAGCGGCGGGACGCGGGCGAGCATCCGGGTCTCAAGCGCGCCCAGCGCCGCGTCGATGGTCGGCGTCACCGGCACGCCGAAGAGCGCGTCGAGCCCGTCGCGGGTGACGGTCAGCCCCTCCCGAAACCCCGACCTGCCGTAAAAATCGACCACATGGCAGCGATAGGTCTTGAGCTTGATGCCGAGCAAGGTGCGAAGATAGGAGGCGAGCTGCAGCCTGGCGCAGGCGAGATCGCGCTCGGTTGCCTTGCGCTTCTTGCTCTCGGTGACGCCCGAACCGCGCTTGATCTCGATCACCATCGCGACCGAGCGCTCCTGGTCGATCACGATCAGGTCGAAATGGCCGATCCGGACGCTGGCGCCGTCGCTGGTCAGCGAAAGCTCCTGGACGCGCGAGGCGCCGTTCTCCTGGACGTACATCTCGGCCGCCCTGGTGATCGGGATGCGCACCTGCTGCATCACCAGGAAGCGGCGATTGCGCACCAGGGCGGCGTAGAGCGCGTCCTCAATCACGCCGCCGGACCGCTTCACCACCGAAGCGAGGAAGGAGGTCATGGCGCTGAGGCTCGGGCCCAGCAGCGGATCGACCGCGAACTCGGCCGAGCCGGCGCCCGACACCGCCTGCTCGATCCGCGCCATCAGATCGGCGGGGATCGGCGCGCGCTGGGGCGCGACCATCGGGTCGGAGGGAATGGCAGTCAGGGTGGGGACAGCGGACACAGTGGGGTTGGTGCTGGCGGTATGCATGACGTAAGCTCTCCTCGTGGACGGCGTGTCCATGGAGATCAGACTGTCATATCAGGTGACAATTGTCACTAAAAGTGATTTTGTATGCTTAACAGAGCCCAAATCAGGGCTGCGCGCAGCTGGCTAGATATCTCGCAAGACGAGTTGGGGCAGTGGAGCGGCGTAGCCAAACGCACGATAATACGGATCGAGCAGGGTTCATCTTCCGGTCAGGAGCGGACGCTTCGCGATTTGCAGCGTGCTCTCGAAGCGCGCGGAATCGAGTTCCTGTTCGAGAATGGGCGGGGTGTCGGCATCAGAGCCCGGGCAGCGCCAGAAGCGCAGACCGCTCCGTCGGCAGACAGCTGACCGTCAGCCGGCATCGTTCCTGATCTTTGTCAGGAACGGCCAGACCGCGCCCTGCACGGCCTCGTTGAGCTCTTGGATGTTGACGACGCGGGGCCGGCGCTTGGTGCCGTAGCGCCCGGTCATGCCACTCTCGGCGTGTCCCATCAGCGCCTTCTTGATCTCGTCGCCATGGCCGATGCGGCTGATCTCGTCCTGGAAGGCATGCCGGAACGAGTACAGCGTCGTGCCCTCGGCCTCGATCTTCAGGTCCTTGCGCGAAAAGCTTGCCCAGAACGACGAAAAATAGCTGGAGACGCGTGTGACGTTGTCGTCATGAGCGGCCATCGCGGACCAGAGAAACGGACGATCAGCCGCACGCGCCCTGTCGACCAGATCGTTCAGTCCAAGATCGAGCAGCTCCTTGCGGATCGGCACCCATCGACGGCGCGCCAGTGTCTTGACCCTGCGATCGCCGGCCTTGGTCACGACGAAGCAAAGGATATCAGGCGCGTCGGGATGAGGCAGGACCGTGTCTGGCCCAAGTTGGATGATCTCGGAGCTGATCATGCCGTGCAGGCAGGCGATCAACGGCAGCCAGAACTGCAGCTCGGCGCAAGCCTTGACCTTGTGGAAGCGAAAGTCGGTGGTGAAGATCGGATGGCCGAAGATCAGTTCGAGCTCGGCTGCGCTGTAGGGCTCGCGATGGTCCTCGTCTTCGGGGATCTCCAGAAAAATCTCGCCGCCGAGCGCGGTCTCGGTCCAGCCGGCGTTGAGCGCGGTTGCCATCAGCGAGGAGATGAACCCGACCTTCTTGTTGATGGTCTGGATCGCATAGTCGCCCTTCGATCCCAGATGATCGCGATAGGCCAGCACGTGTCGGCGGCCGATCTCGCCGATGTCGCGGATCTTCGCATGGGCTGTGAAATCGGCGATGGTCGTGTCCATCTCGCGCAGATACTCGGGCCGCACCTGCTTCTTCACCAGGCGACGGTTCTCCTGCCACTTCATCGCACAATCGGTGAGGCTCTTGCCGATCGTTTGTGCGCTCAAAGCAGGCGCCAGAGAGGGCAAAGTCGGAGCCGTCGCGGTAGCGGCGACGGGTGCGTCAATCCGACGCCAGGGACCCGGCAGCGTATCGGGATGCGGCAGGCCGATGCCGCCAGTGCGCGTCTCGCGCTGCCGGAACAGGTCGAGATAGGCCAGTTCCGCGGCAAGACAGGCCGCCATGAAGCGCTCGTGATACGGTAGCGTTCGGCTAAGCGAGACGCCGAGACGGCGGACATAGCCCTGGACGAAACTCATGCGTTCGACGGCATAGGCTGCGACAGTCGTCGCTCTGAGCGAGGCTTCGCGCGCGATGTGCTCCTTGACGTCCCGGTTGCTGCGTCGCGGCAGCGCGTCGAGATCGGGCGTGACCGCGAGTACCGCGCCAGGCGCTTCCCGCAGTCTTGCCCGCCAGTCTTCCTCCTGCAGGGTCGCGCCGAACCAGCCGGCGAGCGCCTGCCACTCCTCCCAGCTCCACGAGCCGGTGTCGAGCGCCGCAGGTCCTTCCGCATCGCTCGCAAGACCGCGCTGCTGGCGCGCCTCGGCGAAGCGACGATCCCATTCCTGGTCGAGCACAAGCGCGGCCTGGCGCGCGATGCGGTGATCGCGGGTTCGCAAAGAGCGCTGAATCCGCGCGAATGGGAACGCATCGCGCAAATCTTCGGGCACGCGCCGCACATACTGGCAGAGCCCGTTGCGGGTGGTCAGGTGACTCGTCACGGGCATGTCGTCGTCAGCCATGTTATGCACGATGTTATGCATTCGAGCGGAGTGCAACCCGCTCAAAGGGCTTGTCGACGTTGAAAATCAAGGAGATGGAACGGTCCCTGAGATCGTTTGGTGCCGCAAGAGGGATTCGAACCCCCGACCCCCTCATTACGAATGAGGTGCTCTACCAGCTGAGCTATTGCGGCGACGGGTGGGGCTGTATCAGCCCGACCCCATTTTGACAAGGCAGACAAGCACCACAGGAGGTCGGAATTCACGCCCGGCTGTGGGAATCCCGCAGAGCTGCGGGAGCGCCAGCAGTTCAGCCCTTCTTCAGCTTCTCCGTCTCGGCCTTCTCCTGGCCGAGTGCGACGATGCCGCGGCGGATGGCGCGGGTGCGGGTGAAGTGCTTGTGCAGGGTCTCGCCGTCGCCATAGCGGATCGCGCGAGTGAGCAGGGCCAGATCCTCGTTGAAGCGGCCGAGCATCTCCAGCACCGCCTCCTTGTTGGCGAGGAAGACGTCGCGCCACATGGTCGGGTCGGAGGCTGCGATGCGGGTGAAGTCGCGGAAGCCGCCGGCCGAGAACTTGATCACCTCCGACTGCGTCACCGCCGCCAGATCCTCGGCCGTGCCGACGATGTTGTAGGCAATCAGATGCGGCAGATGGCTGGTGATGGCGAGGACGAGGTCGTGGTGCTGCGAGCCCATCACCTCGACGATCGCCGCCATCCCCTCCCAGAACTGGCGGGTGCGGACGATCGCGGCTTCATCCGTGCCGGACGGCGGCGTCAGGATGCACCAGCGATTGAGGAAAAGGCTGGGAAAACCGGCATCGGGGCCGGAATTCTCGGTGCCGGCGACCGGATGCGCCGGGACGAAATGCACGCCCTCGGGCAGATGCGGAGTGACCGCCTCGACGACGGCATGCTTGACCGAGCCGACATCCGACAGGATCGCGCCGGGCTTGAGCACCGCCGCGATTTCCTCCGCAACCACGCCGCAGGCGCCGACCGGCACGCAGAGCACGATGTGGTCGGCGTCGCGGGCGGCCTCGATCGCGGTCTCGGCGATCTCGTGGCCGAGATCGAGTTCGCGGGCGCGGCGGCGAACATCGGCGTCGCGATCGCTCAGCACGATATGGCGGGCGAGGTTGAGCTCCTTGGCCGCATGCGCGATCGAGGAGCCGATCAGGCCAATGCCGATGATGGCGAGCCGCCCGAAGAGCGGCTCGTCGCGGCGCGGCGCGAATGTTTCAGGGGCGCTCACGCAGCCTTGCCCAGGAACTCGGCCAGGGCCGCCACGACGAGGCGGTTGGCCTCCTCGCTGCCGATGGTCATGCGCAGCGCATCCGGCAGGCCGTAGGAGGCGACCGAACGCAGGATCAGGCCGCGCTGGGTCAGGAAGGCGTCGGCCTCCTTGGCGCTCTTGCCGGCGGCAGCCGGGAAATGGATCAGGAGGAAATTGCCGACCGAGGGCGTGACGGAAAGGCCGAGGTTCTCCAGCTCCGCCGTGGTCCAGGCCAGCCATTTGTCGTTGTGCTCGATCGCCGAGGCGATGTGAGCCTCGTCGGCGATCGCGGCGACGCCGGCCTCGATCGCGGCGCCGTTGACGTTGAAGGGGCCGCGGGTGCGGTTCAGCGCATCGATGATGTGGGCGGGACCATAGGCCCAGCCGAGGCGCAGATTCGCCAGGCCGTAGATCTTCGAGAAGGTGCGGGTCATCACGACGTTCTCTGATGTCGCGACCAGTTCGAGGCCCGAGGCGTAGTCGTTGCGCCGGACATATTCGGCATAGGCCGCGTCGAGCACGAGCAGCACATGCGGCGGCAGGCCGGCCTGCAGGCGCTTGACCTCGTCGAAGGGCAGATAGGTGCCGGTCGGGTTGTTGGGGTTGGCCAGGAAGACGATCTTGGTGCGCGGCGTAACCGCGGCGAGGATCGCGTCGATGTCGGCCGTCAGGTTCGTCTCGTGCACGATCACCGGCTTGCCGCCGGCGGCGAGGATCGCGATCTTGTAGACGAGGAAGCCGTGCTCAGTGAACACGCCCTCGTCGCCATCGCCGAGATAGACCTTGGTGATCAGCTGCAGCAATTCGTCCGAGCCGGTGCCGCAGACGATGCGGTTGGCGTCGAGCCCATAGCGGCCGGCGATCGCCTCGCGCAGCTTCGTTGCGGACCCATCCGGATAGAGCTCGAGCTTGCCGGCGAGGCCGCCATAAGCCGCGATCGCCTTCGGGCTCGGGCCGAGCGGGGTCTCGTTGGAGGAGAGCTTGTGCAGCTTGACGCCGGCCGGGGCCGAGGACTTGCCGGGGACATAGGCCTCGATGTCGAGGACGCCGGGACGCGGGACGGGACGAGGAGCGGGCAGAGCCATGGGGCTGGACCTTGAAGGAGTAATCAGCGGGCGGATTTGAAGGCGAAGCGGGCGGCGTGGCTGCCGATCTCGGTCAGCTCCTTGAGGCCCGCGGGTTCGAGTGCGCTGCGGATGGCTTCGACCGGGGTTTCGCCGGACGCGGCCACCAGCAGCGCCAGATGCGAACCGTCGGCGGCGCTGGCCGAGACCTCGGCGAGATGCTGGGCGAGGCCGTGACGCAGCTGCTCCGACCAGCGCTCGACGCGGGCGGCATAGAGCACGATCTCGCGCACGGCGGCGTCGGTCAGCGGCTTGGCGATGCAGTAGACGGGCGTGCCGGCGGGATGGTCGGGCCGCTCGATGAAGGGCAGGCGCGCAATGATCTTGGGCTGGTCGGCGCCGATCAGGTCGCGCCACCAGACGCCGGCGCTGGCGCCGAGATCCATGCGGAAGATGCCGAGATCGCCAGCTGAGTCCGCCACCGCTGCGATCACGGCGCGGGCATCCTCATGGGTGACGAAAGGCACGGTGAAGCCGAAATGGAAGCGGGCGCTGTCGCGCATCGCCGCGTCGCCGCCGGAGATGTCGGCATGGACCGAGTAGTTCGCCTGCACGAAGGTGAAGGTCGCGATGATGATGCGCCAGATACTCTCGACCGTGTCGAGCGGGAGGAGGCCCTGATGGCGCAGGGCGAGGCGCTTCATCATGTCAGCCTCGCGGCCCGGGCGGAAGGCCGAGCCCGAAACCTGCGTCTTCTTGATCGCGATCAGCGTCTCGATGATCTGCGAGCGCTCCATCAGCAGGCCGTGCATCGCCGCATCGATGCGGTCGATCTCGCTGCGCAGATCGGCGAGCGTGGTCGGGGCGGCTTGCGTCATGGGGCTTGACCAACCTCCAGAAGGAACAACCTCCAGCCCTCATCCTGAGGAGCCGCGGAGCGGCGTCTCGAAGGATCGCTCCTCAGGATGAGGGCTGAGGTTCGGATGCCTCTTACGCGCGCCAAGCCGCCTTGGCAAAGCGCTCGCAATGCATCGCCGCGTTGACAGGCGGGAAGAGCCGCGCCATCGGTAAAGTCCGCTATTACGAACGGACCGGGCGACAAGACAAATCCGAATGCCGAACCGGACGCAAGCTGCCGAACTCCTCGCCGACCCGCTGGCCGAAGCCAACCAGCCGTCGAGCCTGCTCGCCCGGTTCGGACCGGACAAGGCGCTGCAGCTCGATTCAGGCGCGACGCTGGAACACTGGCAGATCGCCTATCAGACCTATGGCGAGCTCAACACTGCGCGCTCGAACGCCGTCCTCGTCTGCCATGCCTTGACCGGCGACCAATATGTCGCGAGCCGCAACCCCGTCACCGGCAAGGGCGGCTGGTGGACGGCGATGATCGGGCCGGGCAAGCCTGTCGACACAGACCGCTTCTTCGTGATCTGCGCCAATGTGCTCGGCGGCTGCATGGGCACGACCGGCCCGGCCTCGACCGACCCTTCGACGGGCAAGCCCTGGGGCCTGTCCTTCCCGATGGTGACGATCCGCGACATGGTGCGGGCGCAGGCGCACCTGATCGACTCGCTCGGGATCGACAGCCTGTTCTGCGTCGCCGGTGGCTCGATGGGCGGGATGCAGGTGCTGCAATGGGCGGCGAGCTATCCGACGCGGGTGTTCTCGGCGCTGCCGCTCGCCACCGCCGCCAAGCACTCGGCCCAGAATATCGCTTTCCACGAGGTCGGCCGGCAGGCGGTGATGGCCGATCCGGACTGGCGCCAGGGCCGCTATCTCGACGAAGGCACGCGGCCCTCGAAAGGGCTCTCGGTCGCGCGCATGGGCGCGCACATCACCTATCTCTCGGAGCCGGCGCTGCATCGCAAGTTCGGCCGCAAGCTGCAGGAACGCAGCGCGCCAACCTTCACCTTCGACGCGGATTTCCAGGTCGAGAGCTACCTTCGCTACCAGGGCATCAGCTTCGTCGAGCGCTTCGACGCCAATTCCTATCTCTATGTGACGCGGGCGATGGACTATTTCGACCTCGCCGCCGATCATGACGGCGTGCTGGCGAAGGCCTTCGCGGGGACACGGACGCGGTTCTGCGTGGCGTCCTTCACCTCGGACTGGCTGTTCCCGACCAGTGACTCGCGCGCCATCGTGCATGCGCTGAACGCCGCCGGCGCCTCGGTCTCGTTCGTCGAACTGGAGAGCGACAAGGGCCACGACGCCTTCCTGCTGGAGGAGCCCAATCTGTTCGCGACGACGCGCGGCTTCATCGGCGCCGCGGCGCGGGCCAGGGGAATCTGACGATGGCGCTGGCGGAGAACCAGACCAACCGCATCGACCTGCGCCTTGTCGCCGAGATGGTGACGCCGGGCTCGCGCGTGCTCGATGTCGGCTGCGGCGACGGCGAATTGCTGTCGCTGCTCGCCGAGACCCGCGGCGTCGACGGGCGCGGCATCGAATTGTCGCGCGAGGGCGTCGCCGGCTGCGTCGCGCGCGGGCTCTCGGTGATTCAGGGCGATGCCGACACCGACCTCGCCGATTATCCCGACGACTCGTTCGATTACGTCATCCTGTCGCAGACCATCCAGGCGACGCGCAATCCGCGCCTCGTTCTTGAACACATGCTGCGTATCGGCCGGCGCGCCATCGTCTCGTTCCCGAATTTCGGGCATTGGCGGATGCGCAGCCAGGTCTTCTTCATGGGGCGCATGCCGGTAACCGACTCCCTGCCCTATGCCTGGTGGGATACGCCCAACATCCATTTCTGCACGATCCGCGACTTCGTCGTGCTCTGCGACACGATCGGCGCGGAAAAAGAGCGCGCGGTCGCGCTCGACGTCGCCGGCGGCAGAGTCGGGGTCAGCGCGCCCTGGTGGTTCTGGAACCTGTTTGGCGCACAGGCGGTGTTCCTGCTGAAGCGGGGGTAAGAGGCTAGAACGCCTCTTCCCAGTTCCTGCTCAGCCGCATCGCCGAATTGATCAGCCCGACCATCGAATAGGTCTGCGGGAAATTGCCCCAGAGCTCGCCGGTCTCGAGGTCGGCGTCCTCCGAGAGCAGGCCGAAGCTGTTGCGGCGCTGCAGGATGCGGCCGAACAGCTCCTTGGCCTCGTCCTTGCGGCCGATCGCATGCAGCGCATCGACATACCAGAAGGCGCAGATCAGGAAGCCGGTGTGCATGAAGCCGAAATCGTCTTCGGTGCCGTAGCGCAGGATCAGGTCGCCACGGCCGAGATCGCGGCCGATCGCCTCGACCGTCGCGATGTAGCGCGGGTCGTCAGGCTTGACGAAGCCGAGCTCGGCGATGAGCAGCAGGGTGGCGTCTAGGTCGGCCCCGTCGAAGGTCGAGACGAAATGGCCCTTCTCCTGGTTCCAGATCCGGTCGGAGATGATGCCCTTCAGGCGCTTGGCCTCGCCGCGCCAGTACTCCTTGCGATCGGACCGGCCAAGCGTGCCAGCAATGCGGGCGAGCCGGTCGCAAGCGGCCCAGCACATCACGCTGGAGAAGGAATGGACGACCTCCTTCTCGCGCAGTTCCCAGGGACCGGCATCGGGCTTGTCGAAAAGCTGGATGGCGCGCTCGCCCATGCGCTCGAGCTGGGCGAAGAGCGCCTCCTTGCCAGGCTGGATCAGGCGGCGGTCGAAGAAGGACTGGGTCGCTGCGAGGACGACGGCACCATAGCCGTCATTCTGGATCTGCGTCGCCGCGCCATTGCCGACGCGGACCGGCTGGTGGCCACGATAGCCGGCGAGGTTCGGCACCTCGAATTCGCGCAGCTCGCCGCCACGGGTGATCGGATAGAGCGGCGGCAGGTGCTCGGCGCCGCTCTCCGAATAGGTGTCGACGATGTTGGTGATGAAGCCGAGATAATCCTCCATCGTCCGCGTGGTGCCCAGGCGATTGAGGGCGTGGACGACGAAATAGGCGTCGCGCAGCCAGCAGAAGCGGTAGTCCCAGTTGCGCTGCGTGCCCGGCGCCTCGGGGATCGAGGTGGTCAGCGCCGCGACGATGGCGCCGCTCTCCTCGAAGGAGCAGAGCTTCAGCGTGATCGCGGCGCGGATGACCTCGCGCTGCCATTCGAACGGGATTGAGAGCGAACGGACCCAGTCGCGCCAATAATCGGTGGTTTTGTCGAGGAATTCGCGCGAGGTCGTCTCGATCTCGGCGCGCAGGGCCTCGTCCGAGCCGATGAAGAAGGAGAACGGCTTCTCGACGGCGAAGGGGATGCTCTCCAGCACATAGGAGACCGGCGCGTCGGTGGTCAGCCGGATGGTCTGGTCGGCGCCGACGAAGCGGACATGGTTGGAGCCGCGGGTGATCTCGTCCGGCTCCTCGCCGAGGCCGAGGCAGGGCTTGACCACGACGCGGATGCGCGGGCGCCCGGAAATGCGCCGGACGCGGCGGACCAGCTGCGGTGGCCGGAAGAAGCGCTCATAGCGGACGAAGCGCGGGGCGAAGTCGAGGATCTCCAGCGCATTGCCCTGATCGTCCGAGAGCACCGAGGAGAGGATCGCGGTGTTGTCGAGATAGCTCTGCTCGCAGCGGGTCATCCCGACCATCTCGATGGCGAAGACGCCCTTCTTGGGCATGGCGTCGCCATCGTCGATCTGGTTGTCGATCAGCGAGCAGAACACCGGGTCGCGGTCGAAGCGCGGGAAGCAGCTCCAGACGATACGCGCCTGCCGATCGATCAGCGCGGCGATCGTGCAATTGCCGATGACGCCGAGATCGAGCGAGGCCACTCTCGGCGAGGTGGTGGTCGTCACAGTCATGCCAGTCCCTGAAGTCAGCTCTGGAGGAAGGTTTCGAGCGTGAGGTCGCCGCCTTCGGCGGCGGCGAGAAGAACATGGCGCAGCGCTGTCGGCGAGGCGAGGCGATGACGTGCGCAGGTCTCGCCCTCGCCGACCCGGATCGACAGGCCGTCCGCGGCATTGACCGCGGCGAAGCCGTCCTCGTCGGTGATGTCGTCGCCGATGAAGACCGGTCTGCGGCCGACATAACCGTCCTGCTGCAGCAGCCAGTCAATCGCGCCGCCCTTGCTGGCGGTCGCCGGAACCAGCTCGGCGACAGCCTTGCCACGCTGCAGGCGCATGGATGGGCCGATCTCTGCCGCGACATCCTCCATCAACGCCAGCGCGTCATCGGCAAGCGCGGGCGCCAGCCGCCAGTGCAGCGCCACCGACTGACGCTTATCCTCGACGATGACGCCGATGTTGGCATTGGCGAAGCGGACCATTTTCCGCGTCGCGGATTGGAGCGCCTCCGAGGGGGCAGCGAGCGGCGCGTCCTGGCCGCCGAGGCGGATTTGGGCTCCGTGCAGACCAGCAGCGTCGAAGCGATAGGGCGCCATCATCTCGTCGAGCAAAGCGACCGGCCTGCCCGAGACCAGGGCAAGCGCACCGCCGAGCCTAATGCGCAGCACTTCCAGCGCGCCCGGCAGACGCCGGTCGATCCTCACATCCTCCGGCGATGGCGCGATCTCGACCAGGGTTCCATCGAAGTCGAGGAACAGCGCTATCTGCCCGGTCAGGACAGCGGCTTTTGCGGGAGGTTCGACGATTTCGGAGCTCAACATCTCTGACATGGCAATCTGGTTAGAAGGCGAAGCGGGCGAAAGGACGACAATCGAGAAAGCGTCCCCTCATCGCCACATTCACGGTTCAATTTGGCGCGAGGTCGCCATGATCCGGTCACGGCTGCGACGCGATCCGGCCGGTGAGCCGGCCTGCACACGAAACATTACGCCTGCCCGCGCGTTCTGTTCCCGCGCCATTGCGGCAGCGTCAGCGAAAAGTGAGGCATCATGCGTCTTGTCGTCGTGTCCAACCGCGTCACCATGCCCGAGCGGGGCGAGAAGGTGGCGGCAGGTGGCTTGGCGGTCGCGCTGCGCTCAGCCCTCGAACAGCATGGCGGCCTCTGGTTCGGCTGGAGCGGCGCCACCAAAGCGGAGCCCGCGGCCAGCGTCGATCCAGTGCGGCACGGCAAGGTCAGCTACGCCGTCACCGACCTGACCGAAGCCGAGCGCCAGAGCTATTATCTCGGCTTCGCCAACCGGGCGCTCTGGCCACTCATGCACTACCGGCTCGGCCTGACCGAGTTCAATCGCGCCGACTATGCCGGCTATCTCGGCGTCAACCGCCGCTTCGCCCGGCTGCTGATCCCGCAGCTCAAGCCCGACGACGTCATCTGGATCCACGACTATCATCTGATCCCGCTCGCAGCCGAATTGCGCCGGCGCGGCGTCACCAACCGGATCGGCTATTTCCATCACATCCCCTGGCCACCCGCCGATGTTTTCAGCGCCCTGCCCTTTTCCGCCACGCTGATCAGCACGATGGCGGCCTATGACCTGATCGGCATGCAGACGCAGAACGATGTCGCCAACCTGATCGGCGGGCTGGTGGCGCTCTGCGGCGCGCGCCGCGAGGGCAACCGGGTCAAGGCCGGCCAGCGCGAGGCCGTGGTGCAGGCCTTCCCGATCGGCATCGATGTCGAGGGCTTCCGCAAGCTCTCCGTCGCCTCGGTACGAGCGGCGACCCAGCCGGTGCGGGCGACCACCGCGCCGCTCGGCAGCCGCAAGCTGGTGATCGGCGTCGACCGGCTCGACTATTCCAAGGGCATCGTCCAGCGGCTGGAAGCCTTCGGTACCTTCCTGCGCAACCATCCGGAGCATCGCGGCGAGGTCGGCTTGCTGCAGATCGCGCCGCCCTCGCGCAGCGACGTGCCTGAATATGCCGAGCTCGACCGGATGTCGGACGAGGTCGCCGGCCGGCTCAATGCCGCGCTCGGCGAGTTCGATTGGACGCCGATCCGCGTCGTGAAGAAGGCTTACTCGCGCAGCGCCCTCGCCGGCCTCTACCGGCGCGCCCAGGTCGGGCTGGTGACCCCAATGCGCGACGGCATGAACCTCGTCGCCAAGGAATATGTCGCCGCACAGAACCCGGACGATCCCGGCGTGCTCGTCCTGTCGCGCTTCGCCGGTGCTGCGCACCAACTCGGCGAGGCGCTGATCGTCAACCCGTTCGACACCCATGAGGTGGCCGAAGCCATCCGGACCGCGCTCGCTATGCCGGTCTCGGAGCGCCGCCGCCGCTTCGAGCGCCTCTATGCGACGATCTCCTCGACCGACATCAACTGGTGGACGTCGCGCTACCTCGCCGCGCTCTCCGGTCTCGATATCCCCAGCGGCGACATCGTGCCGCCGGGACGGCCCAAGACCCCACGCAGCACACGCAAATCGGGCGCGGAAACAAAGCCCGCACGCGAGGATATGCACCCGCAGGCGCGCCGACAGGCACGCGGCAAGTTCGACCCGGCGCACGAGAGGGCCTTGCCGAACGCTCCCTTGGCTCGCTAGAAGCTCCCCTCGAAAGGGCGGCAGAACCCGGCTTTCGCTTGCGACTCAGCCGTTGCGGTGTCAGGTCTGCTGAGGGTATTCGGCTGACATGGCCGTGGAGGCGGGCGGAGGGCTTTCTTGATGCGAGGCGCACTCGGGGGATCGGGCGTGCTGCTGCGCCGTCTCCGCGAGGTGATGGCGGCGCCGGTCAGTCCGCAGGAGCGGCTCGACAGGCTCGTCGTCGTGATCGCCGGCAACCTCGTGGCCGAGGTCTGCTCGGTCTATGTCCTGCGTGAAGACAGCTCGCTCGAACTCTACGCCACCGAAGGCCTCAACCGCGAGGCCGTCCACCTCACCACCATGCGTGCCGGCGAGGGCCTGGTCGGCCTGATCGCCAGCGAGGCGGAACCGCTCGCGCTTTCCGACGCGCAGTCGCATCCGGCCTTCTCATACAGGCCGGAGACCGGCGAAGAGGTCTATCGCTCCTTCCTCGGCGTGCCGATCCTGCGCGGTGGCGCGGTGATGGGCGTGCTCGTGGTGCAGAACCGCGCCTCGCGCCTCTACAGCGAGGACGAGGTCGAGTCGCTGCAGACCACGGCCATGATCATGGCCGAGATGATCGCGGCCGGCGGTCTGAAGGCCCTGTCGAAGCCCGGCGCGACCATCGGCCTCGACCGACCGATCCACAGCATCGGCACCACCCTCGCCGACGGCGTCGGCCTCGGCCATGCCGTGCTGCACGAGCCGCGCGTCGCGATCACCAACCTGATCGCCGAGGACCCCGGCCGCGAGGTGCAACGGCTGGAAGCGGCGATCGCGACGATGCGGCTCGCCATCGACGAACTGATCGAGCGCGGCGACGTCGCCCATACCGGCGAGCATCGCGACGTGCTCGAGACCTTCCGCATGTTCGCGCATGACCAGGGCTGGCTCCGGCGGATGCGCGAGGTGGTGATGACCGGCCTCACCGCCGAGGCCGCGGTCGAGCGCGTGCAGTCGGACACCCGCGCCAAGATGCTGCGCCAGACCGACCCTTACCTGCGCGAGCGCCTGCACGATCTCGACGACCTCGCCAACCGGCTGCTGCGCACGCTCGTCGGCAAGTCCAACGGCGTCACCCGCGAGGACCTGCCGGAGAACGCCATCCTGATCGCGCGCTCGATGGGGCCGGCGGCGCTGCTCGACTATGATCGCCGGCATCTGCGCGGCGTCGTCCTCGAGGAAGGCGGCCCAACCAGCCACATCGCCATCGTGGCCCGGGCGCTCGGCATTCCCGCGGTCGGCGAGATCGCCAACGCCACCGCACTGATCCAGGCAGGCGATGCCGTCATCGTCGACGGCCAGGCCGGAGAGGTGCAGATCCGGCCGCAGCCCGACGTCGAGAACGCCTACAAGGACAAGGCACGCCTGCGCGCCCGCAAGCAGGAGCAGTACCGCAAGCTCAAGACGCAAGCCTCGGTGACCAAGGACGGCGTCGAGATCCAGCTGCAGATCAATGCCGGCCTGCTGGTCGACATGGCCAATCTGGAGGAGACGAACGCCTCGGGCGTCGGCCTCTTCCGCACCGAGCTGCAGTTCATGGTGGCGCAGCACATGCCGACCACGGCCGAGCAGCAGGCGCTTTACAGCGCTGTGCTCCAGGTGGCCAATGGCCGACCGGTGACCTTCCGGACGCTCGATATCGGCGGCGACAAGGTGTTGCCCTATATGGAGCGGCTGGAAGAGGAGAACCCGGCGTTGGGCTGGCGTGCCATCCGCATCGGCCTCGACCGGCCGCGCTTGCTGCGCGCTCAGGTCCGGGCGCTGCTGCGGGCCGGCGCCGGCTGCGACATGAAGATCATGCTGCCCATGGTCGCGACCGTGAACGAGTTCCTGCGCTCGCGCCTTCTGGTGCGGCGCGAGCTCGCCATGCTGGAGCGCGATGGCCGCCAGGGGCCGGCGAGCCTGAAGCTCGGCGTCATGGTCGAGGTGCCCTCGCTGCTGTTCGAACTGCCCGAAATCGCGCGCGAAGCCGATTTCCTCTCGATCGGCACCAACGACCTGATGCAGTTCCTGTTCGCGGCCGACCGCGAGAACAAGCGCGTCTCCGACCGCTTCGACCCCTTGAGCGCGGCAGGCCTGCGGGCGCTGCGCAGCATCGTCGACGAGGCCGGCAAGGCGGATTGCCCCGTCACCGTCTGCGGCGAGATGGGCGGCAAGCCGATCGAGACGCTGGCGCTGATCGCGCTCGGCTACCGTTCCTTCTCGATGTCGTCAGCCTCGATCGGTCCGGTGAAGGCGATGCTGCGCGCGCTCGACGCCGGCAAGGCGCGTCAGCGTCTCGACGCCTGGCTCGGTTCCTCCGACGGAGCCGCCACCCTGCGCCCGTTGCTCGCCGCGCTCGCCGCCGAGATGAAGGTGCCGGTCTAGCGACGCTTCTCTCGCCGCCCCCCGCACGCCTCCCCTTTCCATTCAGATCGTTCTCTCCTCATGTCGCTCCAACTCCCGCAAGACCGCCTCGACTCGATCGTCGCCCGCCATGCCGCGGCAAGCGACGCCATCAACCACGCCACCGAGGCGGCCCGCGTCGTCGAATTGTCGAAGGAGCTCGCCGAGCTCGATCCGGTGGTCGCGGCGATCGCGGCCTGGCGCAAGGCACAGACCGGGCTGGAAGAGGCGCTGGCGCTGATCGACGATCCCGCCACCGATGCCGAGATGCGCGATCTCGCCTATGAGGAGCGCGATGCGGCCAG
>DASYHC010000080.1:0-79072 GCA_035998995.1 Allobosea sp. | reverse complement strand
GCGCGGGCCCCTCGGCCCTGATCGCTCAGATGGAAATCCTTCAAGGTCAGATGACGTCCGGCGTGTGTACGATCGCACAATGGGCCGCTGTCGAAGCGCTCGATGGGCCACAAGATTTCATCTCCGCCGCGCGACAGTCATTCGAAGATCGCCGAAATCGCGTGGTTGCCTTATTGAACGAAGCGGTCGGTCTCGATTGCCCGATGCCGCAAGGAGCATTTTATGCGTATCCCAACTGTGCGGCGTTGATGGGGCTGAGCACGCCTGCCGGCAAGACGATCCGCACGGACGAGGACTTCGTTACTGCATTGCTCGATGCGGAGGGCGTTGCGGTCGTTCATGGATCGGCTTTCGGTCTAGGACCGAACTTCCGCATCTCCTACGCGACCAGCATGGATCTTTTGGACGATGCCTGTGGGCGTATTCAACGCTTCTGCGCGAGCTTGCGATAATGTCGCGCCGCCTCGCGAAACAGCACGACCGAGATTCGAGTCAGATGGTGCTGCCCTCCGGCTGCCCGACAAACACCTCGCATTTATCCGAGCATTCGCTCCGCGTAGTCGCAATCGGTGGACCGACAGTACTTCGACCTTCTTCCGCTTGGACGCACCCGCCCGCCAACGGTGGGGCGAGCGTGGGGGTATCATGATCGCTCGCCTGTTAGGACGTGCACGACGATTGGCGCGCCGACGAGCATCGGTTCGAGCGGCGCCATGAAGAGCGCGTGTGCGTCGCTCGGCTCGAAGCCCAGGGTATGAGCGGCCAGATCGCGCCACTCGACCTCAAGTAGATAAAGGTCTGCGTCGTCGAGCGTCGGCACGAGGCGATGTCGCAGGTAGCCGTCAGCGCCAGTCAGGAGCGGAGCGACGCGGGCGAAGGCGGCTTCGAAGGCCAGACTGGAGCCACGTTGCAAGCGTAAAAGCGCGAGTTCGGTCACCATGTAATCTTTCCCAAATGGAAGGAGGCGGGCGGCCGGCCCGGGCTGGTCGGCCGTCCGCATGACGTTTCAGCCGGCACGCTGCGTGGAGGGCAAGGACACCGTCTCGCCCGACACGTCGATCACGACCTTGCCGCGCAAGCCCCGGGCGCCGCCGTTCTCAAGCAGTTCGTGTGCCTCGGCCATGCGCGCCAGCGGCAGCGTGGCGCCGAGCACGGGCTTGACGAGACCACGCTCGACAAGGCTCGTCAGCGAGTCGAGCTTGCCCCGGTTCTGACGGGTGAAGACGAAGTGGTAGGCGGCGTTCTTGCCCCAGGCCTCGATGAGGTTCTGCGGCTGCGCGAGGTCGACGAGACTGACCACACGCCCGAAGGCCGCGAGCGCCAGCGGGCTTTTTGTAAGCGTGTCGCCGCCAATAGTATCGAAGACGACGTTGACGCCCTCTCCTCCAGTTAGCCGCGCGACTCCCTCCACATAGTCTTCGGTGGCGAAGTCGATCGCCTCGTCGGCACCGAGCGAGCGCACGAACGCGTGGTCTCGGGCGAGCGCCGTCGTGATCACCCGCGCGCCGATCGCCTTGGCGATCTGGATCGCGATCGTACCGACTCCCCCGGCGCCGCCGTGTATAAGGATAGTTTCGCCAACCTTCAGCTGCGCGCGCTGGACGAACGCCTCCCAGACCGTGCCGCCCACGAGTGTCAAGCTCGCCGCCTCAAGGTGCGTGAGGTTCCGGGGCTTGCGGCCGACGAGCTCAACGTCAGCGACATGCTGCTCGGCATAGGAGCCCGCTCCGCCGAAGATCTTCGGCGTGTAGTACACCTCGTCGCCGACCGCGAATTCAAGAACGTCCGACCCGATCTCCTCGACGACACCCGAGATATCATGGCCGATGATGGCGGGCAGCGGGACGTAGTCGACATAGTCGCCGCGGCGGATCTGGTAGTCGAGCGGGTTGACCGCAGTGGCGTGCACCCGCACCCGCAGCTGTCGCGGGCCAACCGGCGGCACCGGCATCTCGCGCAACTCGAACACGTCGGGCGCTCCGAAGCGGGGCAGTACGACAGCCTTCATGGTCCTAGTCATGTGTTTCTCCTTCTGCAGGTCGGGAATCGGATGTGGTTCAGCGGCTCGCCGGGAGCCCTGTGGAGACGGTGCCGGCCGGGCGGCAGACCCGAACCTCGCGGTTGACCGGCGTCGGCGGGACCTTGCCCGGCGGGCCGATGTGCTGGAATTCGCGGCGCGTCTCGGTGCGGCAGCCCTCGACCGACACGACCTCGGTCGGATCGGACACAGACGCGCAGGCGGCGAGAAGCAGCGCGATTGCGAGGAGTGCGACGCGCATTGCCGCATCACCGGCTATGGAAGCGGCTTTCATTCGAAATGTCCTTCTCAAGAGAAGATCAGTCGGTCAGCGGGCGCTCCCGATGTTGACGATGACCAGCAACGTCGCGAGGGAGCCGCGGTGTCTCGCTCATTTGGCATTTCGCGATTGCGCCCAGTAGCGCCTCGCAACTAGGATCAGCTTCAAGAAAATTTTGAAGATTGACCATGGACGTTGACGATCTGAAGTTGTTCATGCGGATCGCTCAGCTGGGAAGCATCAGCGCGGCCGCCCGTGACCTGAGCCTCACGCCGGCCGGCGCCAGCGCGCGGCTCGCGGCGTTCGAGAAGCGACTGGGCGCGCGACTTCTGCATCGGACGACGCGGCAGGCTACCTTGACGGTCGACGGCCTTGCGTTCCTGCCGCACGCCGAGCAGGTGCTCGATGCGGCCGATGCCGCAAGAGCCGCGCTGGGGCGCGAGCAAGCCATGCCGCGCGGCACGCTCAGGGTGGCGGCTCCGGCCTCGTTCGCGCGCATGCACATCGTGCCGGGCCTGCCGGATTTGCGCGCCCGCTACCCGGATCTGGTGCTCGATTTCCGCATCTCGGACAGCGTCGTGGATCTCGTCGAGGGCGCCTTCGACGTGGCGGTCCGCTACGCCGAGCTCGGCGATTCCTCGTTCGTCGCGCGGCGGCTCGCGCCGGACCGGCGCGTTCTCGTGGCGTCGCCGGAGTACCTGAAGCAGCGCGGACGGCCGAGCACGCCCGACGACCTTGCCGATCACACCTGCCTGGTCGTCGGGACGCTCGATCTCTGGACATTCCTGGACGCTGATCGAAAGCAGGTCGTACGAAAGGTGTCGCCTGCGCTACGCATCAATGACGGCGGGGCAGTGAGGGATGCGGCCTGCGCCGGGCTCGGCATCGCGTTGATGGCGACCTGGTGCGCCGACGACGAGCTTAGGAGCGGCGCCCTCGTGCCGGTGCTTCCCGGATTTCCACTCGTCTCCACGCAAACGCTATGGGCGCTTTACCCGAGCTCGCGAGAGCTGGCCCCGAAGGTGCGGGCGTTCATCGACTGGATGGTGGAGCGCATAGGACCGGAGCCGTACTGGGACCGCGGACTGGAAGCGCTTCTGGGGCTCGCCGCAGGCATATTGGTGCACGCGGCTTCCGACTGACGGGCCCGCTGCCACAGTGCACAGAACGCCATGCTGGGCGGCTTCCCGTGTTTCGCGCAGTCAGAACCTGTAGTTCGCCATAACGCCGACCAGCTTGATTAGCTCCGCCGGACCGGTCTGCCGGATGAACGTCCCTGGATTGAAAGCGCCGACAGAGGCCGACAGGTTGAGCTCCGGTGTCGCCTGCCAGGCCACGGCGAGCTCGACCTGCGTCCCGATGAACCGGGCAGCGCTGTCTTTCCCGCTCCTCACCAAATGTCCGGATATGGCATAGATGCCGTCTTCCGTGCTTTGCCGCCAATAGGCAGATGCCGAGAGCGCCACTTCGACGTTTTGGAACGGATGCAGCGTGATAGAGGGCCGAATATGAACGAGGTTGCGCGGGCCGATCGGTGACTGGGACGTGAAGTACTTGCCTCGCGGGAAGTAGGGATTGAGCGTCCCCAACTCAGGATCCGTCGGGTCGTCATCGCCTGAAATCACATCGGCCGACAGCCTCAGGTCAGGCCGCATGGGCGCTTCACGGAATCGATGGCCGAATTCGGCCCCCGCCCCCCACGCCGCCCGGCGGTGCCCGGCAAAGGTGCCAAGTTGCACGCCGCCCTCGAGGTTCCAGTACCAGGAGCCCGTGTCGCCGTAGATCCGCGTTCCGAAAGTATGGACGACCTCCTTGCCGGCACCCTGGTCGTAGACCGCCTTGCGATCACGCAGCCCGAGATAGAAGAGGTCGAAGCCAGTGAGCTGGTTCTCGCTCAGCCACTGTGTACCGTAGAGGCCCCAGAGCGCCTTCTGGTTCGAGGTCCGGTCGTCGAAATCGTCGAGGCTGTTCTCGGCCGGGCGGAAGTACAGGGCTGTGAGCTGACGGGATGCGCCGGTCAGGATGGCATCGAAGCCGTCGAAGGCCTGTGGGACACCGGGGCCATAGCGCGTGTCGACAAGGCGCCCTGCCCCCAGCGAGACGAGCTTGCGTCCCGCGGAAAGTCGCAGCGAAGCCGTATCCGCAACGTTGAATTCAACCTCGGCAAAGGCCTGCAGCAGGTCCGCGCCGGTCGTATCGACCGGCCTCCTGGGCCGCCGGACCCCGGAGATAGCCGAGACGATTGGTTGGGCGAATAGCCTGAGATTGCCAAGATGAAGATCGGCATAGGGCATGAACCGGTGCCAAACGTAGCCATCGTCCGGCGCTGCTCCCCAGTTCGCGTTGCCATAGTGCTCGTAGCGCGAGCGAACTTCCACGCCCGTAGTGAGATAGCGCGATCCATCAGCGCTCAGGGGGATATATTTGAGGCGTTCGGTCCATCGCCCCGTCCGTCTGCCCGGGTCCGCGAGATGGGTCCAGTCCTCCGGATAGCGTTCGATCGTCAGCGTTGGAGCGCGGCCGATATCGGTTGGAGCCTGCGCTCGCGCGCCGAGGACGGCGGCAGCGACGAAGCCCAAGACCAAGGCCAAGATGATGCCTCGCTGGCCGGTCAACGACAGGCGCCGAACAGCATCCGAGGCGGAGCGGATCGTCGACATGGTCTTCTCCGTCAGGAATTGGCGAGCCGGACATCTGCGGGCTCTCACCGCCAGGCCGGCAGTGACGGGCAGGTGCGTCGCCGCCGGTACGGCCGGTTGCAGGCGCTGAGCGGTCGGTGGCGTCAGCGAAGCCACCGAAAGGGCCGCATCCCTCCGACGCGCACTCTTCGGGCGTCCGTTCTTCAGGCCCGGATGAACGCCAGCAGGTCCCGGTTCACGACGTCCGGATGGGTGGCGAACAGACCGTGGGATAGGCCGGGGTAGGTTATGAGCGTGCCGTCCCTGACGAGCCTGATTGCCTTGTGAGCGGAATTTCCGATGGGTACGACCTGATCGTCCTCGCCATGCATGATCAACACAGGCACGGTGATCGTCCTCAGGTCCTCGGTGAAGTCGGTCTCTGAGAACACGGCGATGCAGTCGTAATGGGCCTTGGCGCCACCGGCCATGCCCTGGCGCCACCAGTTGTCGATCAGGCCTTGGCTGACCTTCGCGCCCTCTCGGTTGAACCCGTAGAACGGTCCGCTCGGCACATCGCGATAGAATTGCGCGCGGTTCGCGGCGAGCGCCGAGCGAAACCCGTCGAAGACCTCGCGGGGAACGCCGTCCGGGTTTGCCACCGAGCGAACCATCATCGGCGGAATCGCCGCTATAAGCACCGCCTTGGCGAGACGGCAGCGTTCCGCGCGGGCAGCATAGCGTACGACCTCACCGCCGCCGGTCGAATGGCCGACATGGATGGCGTCGCGCAGGTCCAGCGCCCTGGCGATGGCCGCCACGTCGGCTGCATAGGTCTCCATGTCATTGCCGATATCGCCCTGGTCGGATCGGCCATGGCCGCGCCGGTCGTGCGCGATGACGCGATAGCCATGCGACCTGAAGTACAGCATCTGGTTGTCCCAGTCGTCCGAACTGAGCGGCCAGCCATGATGGAACATGATCGGCTGCGCGTCCTTCGGGCCCCAGTCCTTGTAGAAGAGATTTGTGCCGTCGGACGTGGTGATGCTTGCCATGACCTGCCTCCTTCAGGGTTCGTTTGCTTGTTTCGCGGCAGCTAATGCCGCCCGCCATCTCCGCATGCGTCGAAGCTTGCCGCAGGGCGCAAACGGCAGTCCCGGCTTGGAATGTGGGATTTGATAAGCCGGCTAATTTTAGCCTGCTGTTGGTTGTGTGAGCGCAGATGAGGTGGCACCTCCCCTTGTCGGGGAACTGCACAACGTAGTTTCAGCCGGCGGCCCGCTCGGGCCGCCAGCCGAGCCTGGCCTCACACGCCGCCGTGGTAGCTGCCGAAATATTTAATAGGCGACCAGGCCGGCAGGATCTCGGGCAGAGGCGGCGCGAGCGCGCCGTAGTCCTGCACGCCGAAGACGACCTTGCCGTCCATCACGGTCAACACGGACGAGACGGATTTGATCTCGCCCTCTGGCACCGTGAAATAATCCCGGTCCAGCACAGCGAAATCCGCCAAGTTGCCCGGGGCGATCATCCCCATTTCGTGCTCCGCGTTCATGAACCACGCCGCGCCCCGGGTGAAGAGCTTCAGCGCCTCGACGCGCGACAGGCGATTGGTCTTGGCGAGGACTTCGGACCCGGAAACAGACTTGCCGCAGACGGCCCAGCTGATGGCGACCCAGGGATTGAAGGTGGCGGCGCGAAAGGCGTCGGTCGTCATGGCCAGCGGCAGGCCGCTATCGACGAGTTCGCGGAGGCGCGGAGTCACCAATGCCTTCTCACGGCTGTACGTCTTGATGAAACCGTCCCCGTGCAAGGCCATCTTGGGGTCCAGCGCGATACCGCCGCCAAGCTTTTTGACCCGCGCGATGTTCTGCGGGCTGATCGTCTCGGCGTGCTCGATGCTCCATTTCAGACCGTCCAGCGGGGTCGTCCGGTTCATCGTCTCCATGGCATCGAGGAAGGGCGTGATGTTCTCGTCGTAGCTGATGTGCATGCGGAATGGGATCCGCCGCCGAACCAGCTTGGCGATGTCCTGCTCCACATGCCGGCGGATCCTCTTTGGGTCGAGAATGACCGCCGGACGGTCGAAATTCTCGTGATCGTGGACCTCTGCATCGAGCGCCTTGGCGCCACGGTAGACGTGGCCATGGGCGAGTGCCGGGTACCGGTTTTCGCCCGGACTCATCAGCGATTTCGTCGTGATCGCGCGGATTTCGGCGTCGATCATGTCGGGACTTCCGAACTGCATGTCCACGAAAGACAGGCGCAGGTTGAAGCGGTTCTCGCGCATCAGGGCTTCGGCAGTCACATGTGCGTCGGGGTAGCCCCGGCTGCCGCAGTCAATCACCGAGGTGACCCCGAACCGGTTCAGGCCGTGAATCGTATGCGCCAGAGAGCTCAGCTGCTCGTCGAAGGAGGGTTGCGGGAACAAGGTCTCCAGCGCGACGAAACCGAACGTGTCGCCGGAGACGAGGCCGGTGTAGTCGCCCTGGGCGTCCTTCTCGAACTCGATCACCTGGAAGTCTGGAAGCCTATCGGTGCCCACGCCGATCGCCTCCATCGCCAGCTCGTTCATGAAGATGCGGTTGTAGGCGTATTGCACGTGCAGGGGCCGGTCAGGTACCGCCTCGCGCAGTTCCTCCATGGTGGGGAAGCGATTTTCCTCGAACTGGTAAGGGGACCAGCCGCCGATCACCTTGACCCACTGCCCCTCGGGCGTCCGCTTCCCCTGCTCGCTCAGCATGGCGAGCGCCCGGTGCAGCGTCGGCACGCCGTCCCATCGGACGTTCAGGGTGAAGTTGCTCTCGTTGAGCAGGTGGATATGGGCATCGCTGATCCCGGGGATCAGGCGGCGGCCGCCTGCATCGACGGTCCGGCTATGAGCGTTCTTCAACGCGAGAATTTCGGCATCGCTTCCGACGGCATAGATGCGCCCGTTCTTGACCGCGAGGGCGGTCGCATCGGGCTGCGCCAGGTTCCCGGTATAGATCGTCGCATTGAAGACGATGAGGTCCGCACCGGGGTGCTCCTGCGTGGACGTGGCCTGCGGTGTTTGCTGAGTCATGACTTGCCTCGTTTGAAGAGATGTCTGCGAAGCGCAGCCCGCCGGGCTCAGAGCCGCGTCATTGCCGCGCGCGCTGCATTCGTTTCAGCGATGAGCTGGGGTCTTGGGCGGCTCGACGGAGCTATGCGTTCGCCCCGCCGTCGACGGTAACGATACTGCCGGTCATCATGCCGGCAGCAGGGCTCGCGAGGAACGCGACCACCTCCGCGATCTCGCGCGGCTTCGCGAAACGCCCGAGCGCGGAAAGACCATGCTGGACAGCGGCGCCCTCAGCATCCGCAGGGTTTGCCTCGGTGTCGGTCGAGCCGGGCGAGACAAGGTTCACCGTGATGCCTTGCGGACCGAGCTCGCGGGACAGGCCGCGCGTGAAAGAGAGCAGCGCCGATTTCGACATGGCATACGCCGTCACGCCAGGAAATGGGACACGCTCTCCCAGGGTCGATCCGATCGAGATGATGCGGCCGCCTCTGGGAAGGTGCGGTATTGCCGCCTGCGCGGCGACGAACGGGCCTCGCACGTTGACGTCCATCAGCGTCTGCATGGCGTCGAGGTTGACCTCCGCAACCGGTCCGTAGATCGCGATCCCCGCGCTATTGACGAGGATGTCGAGGCCGCCGAGCGCTTCGACGGTCTCGTTGACCGCCCGCTTGATGGCTTCTGGATCGCCACTGTCGGCCTGCACGGCAAGCCCCCGACGGCCGAGTTCCCGGATCGAGGCGACGACATTTTCCGCGCGCCCGGGCGAGTTGTTGTAGGTGATCGCGACGTCCGCGCCGTTCTCGGCCAACGCTTGTGCGATTGCGGCGCCGATACCGCGGGAGCCCCCTGTGACGAGGGCCCGTTTGCCGTTGAGGTCAGGCATGTCTCGCTTCTCCTCGATCTGGCCATCACAGATTCGCATTCGCAGGCGCGGAAACTGCTCTTTCCGCGATCGACGATTCGTCTTGGATGACGGTGCGTTGCTCTCCGATCGCTCGCGACGACGGGGCGAGATGCAATCGCGGACCGCCGGCGGGCTTCGTCAGCAATCTACCGGGACCAGAATGGGACGCGTCGCAGACTCTGCGCCGATGTTGCCGATCTTGCGGTTTGATGTATCCGCCCTCGTTGCGGCCAGGCTTGTGGTTCAGCGACACACTTGCGTTTCAGCCATGACTTCCCGATCTTAGGCCGAGCCACGGCCCTTGGCCCGGTGGCTAGTAACCCGGCAGCTCGGTGCGACTACGGCGCCCTTTTTGGGCGAAGCGCTGGACGAGACCCCGATCGAAAGGCGACAGCCAGTTCATAGGAGAGCGATCACAGTGCTTGGCTATTCGTCCTTTACGGAATGGTGCAGCGAAGGCCGGCAGGCGACCTATGTGCGCACGCGGAAGTCCCCCGGCGCGATCCTCGACATGCTCGATATGGCGCGTCCGGGCGGCGACATGTATCGCCCGGCCTCGCCTGAGCTCGTCCTGTATCTGGACCTGCGCGGTGGCAGCCGCGTTCGCGGCGACTCAGGGGGCGGGCATTTCGAGGCGCTGAGCGAGAAGGGCGACCTCTATCTCGATGCGCCGAACTTCGCGAATACGATGAATGTCGCCACGCACCACCAGATTCGCAGTCTGTCGTTTCCAACGGCGCAGTGGGATTCGGTGCTCGACGAAGCCGCCGACAGCGGCAGCTCGCTGGAGAGCCTGCAGCTCTATAGGGGTCCGTTTCGCTCGCCCGCAATCCAGTCGTCGATCCGGAACCTCTGGTCCCTGAGCGACGAGGAAGGGGCGCCGTCGCGGCTGCTGGCGCGTGCTGCGGGCTGCGAGATCCTCGCCGAGCTGTGCCGGTTGAGCGGCGCGCCGTTCGCGCCGGCGAAGGGCGGCCTGGCGCCGTGGGCTCGCCGGCGCTCCATGGAACTCATGCGGGCACGGCTGTCGGAAGACATTAGCCTCGACGAACTGGCGGCCGAGGCGCAACTTTCGCCATTTCATTTCGCGCGCATGTTCAAGCAGAGCGTGGGCGTGCCGCCGCGCGCCTATCTCACGCGCCTCAGAATGGAGAGAGCCTGCGAGCTCCTCGAGATGACGGACCTGCCCATCACCGAAATCGCAAGCGAGGTCGGCTACTCGTCAAATCAGGTGCTTGCCCGGCTGTTCACCAAGCATCGGCATATGACCCCGTCGGATTATCGCCGGGCCGTCCGCAATCCGGTCCGTCTGGGCCGAGGCTCTTCGGCGTCGGCGGCCGGGGCCTCGGCGTTTCTTGAGCTTACTGGGCGGCTGAGGAAGCCTCCAGCAGCTTCGCCAGTCCGGCCACTGCCAGCTTGAGCTGATCGAGTGTCGGAGTGGCGAAAGCGACGCGCACCGCATCCGGGGCGTAGCCAGGCTGCAAGCTGAAATTGCGCCCGGGCGTCACCGCTATACCCGCCTGCAAGGCTGCGGCGGTGAACGCGTCGGCGCGCCAGCCGGGAGGCAGCGGCAGCCATAAATGATAGCTTCGCGGGTCTCCCTGCGGTGACCATCGCTTCAAGCCTGCGCGCATGACCGCGTGACGCCGGGTCGCGTCGGCGCGCTTTCGCGCTTCGATCTCGGAAAGTGCACCATCCCTCAGCAAAGCAGTGAGAATCGCGAGGCTGAATGGCGATGTCAGCCATGCGCCCGTCCTGAGGGCTTCGGCGAGCCGTTGCCGCCGTTCAGCATCGGCGACGGCAACGAAGCCGATTGGAAGGCCCGAGAAGCCGCGCTTCGATAGGCTGTCTATAGGGACCACGCGCTCCGGTATCAGGGCCGAGATCGGTTGGGGGGCTTGCATGTGGAGGAAGCTATAGACTGCATCCTCGATCAATATCTGGTCAGTGCTGTCCAGAGCGGCAGCGATGTCGCGCCGGCGAGCCCGCGACATGGTCAGGCCGAGGGGATTCTGAAGGGTTGGTTGGATGTAAATCAGCCTGACTGAGTCCGAGGCGGCTGCTGCTGCAAGGGCATCGGGCTTCACCCCCTCCTCGTCCATCGCCAGCGGCACGGAGCGTAGGCCCAGCCTCTGGGCGATCGCCTTCACCATCGGGTAGCTGATCGCTTCGACTCCGATGGCCTCGCCGGGTTTGGTGAATGCTGCGAGCGCCGCCGCGATGGCTTGGCGCGCCCCACCGGCGAAAATGATATGCTCGGGCCTGGGCTTCCATCCGCCATGACAAAGATGCCTGCCGAGGGCCGATGTGAGGCTCTCGGGCCCGTAGGCCGAGGCCGAAGCGGAGGCGAAAGCCAGCTGGGTGCCGCTGGCCGACTGTGTCATGGCCCGCGCGAGGATGCGCTCGTCCTCCGGCTGCACTGCCGTTGTGTTGAACTCCAGATCGATGAGTTGTGCCTGGCCGGGTTCGCGCAGTTGCGCTTCCGGCGGCGCGAGACGCACGAAGCTGCCGCGGCCGACCTCTCCCGAGACGATGCCCCTGCTCACCAACTCCGCATAGGTGCGCGCGACGGTCGAAACGGCGAGTCCGTGTTCGTAGGCGTAGCGCCGGATGGTCGGCAATCTCTGCCCCGGCGGCCGGAGCCCCCCGGCGATCTCGGCGGCGATCCTGTTGGCGTGCTCGATATAGCTGGGGGTGCTCATTTCTTGTTCTCGGAACAATGATTTTATTGATCCGAGCTTTGCATCGATGTCAAACGCGGCCCGTCGCGACAAACCGATGTCAGGTGTGCGAAATGAGCCTCACGGCCTTCATAGCTTTCGTGCTGGTTAGCGCGGCCCAGGTCGCCACGCCTGGCCCCTCGACGATCTTCTTGCTCAACAACGCGATCGTCTACGGCGCACGTCGCGCGATCGTCGCGTTGAGCGGCGACCTGGTGGCCATCGTCATCCTGGCGTCTCTCTCGGCTGCCGGCGTCGGCGCCCTGCTTGCGACGAACCCGGCGCTCTTCGCCGTCCTGCGCATTGCCGGCGCAGCCTACCTGCTGTGGCTCGGCGCCGAGTATTTCCGCGCGCCACCGGTCGTGCAGGAGCATGCCGAACCTTCCGGCGCTGAGACGGCCTTATGGCTGCAATCGTTCTGGATCGGGATCAGCAACCCCAAGGCCGTGCTGTTCTTCGCCGCACTGTTCCCGCAGTTCATCCCGGCCGATGGCGGCCGCGATCTGCTGACCGTTCTAGTAATCGCTTTCGTGACGACGAAGCTCATCGTGCTCGGGGCCTATGCGATGGTCGCCCGCCAACTTCGACGCGCCTTAGGTCATCGCAGCGACATGGCTTTCGGGCGCCGGCTGACCGGAGCGCTGTTCATCCTGTTCGGCTGCGTGATGATCTGGCCGCTCGTCGCATGAAGAGCCGGATGCCTAAGACGCATCAAACCGCAGGATCGATGATCCCGCAGCAGGATCTGCCACGCGCGATCACCGGCGGCGCGCTAGGTTTCCGGAAGCCACGACGCATTTTCGCCGCCGGCGAGGCGTTTCGCAGCGACACATGCGGATTGCTTCGACGCCACGTCTTCAGCTTCATCCTGGGAGGAAGAATTCATGTCCACGCTCGCAGCAACGGTCGCGGTCGCGACCACTCTTTTGACCGGCGCCGCCATGGCGCAGCCGGCCAAGCCCACGATCGTGCTCGTGCACGGCGCCTTCGCCGACTCGTCTAGCTGGAACGGCGTCATCTTGAGTCTCCAGCAGGAAGGTTACCGGACGGTCGCCGTCGCCAATCCGCTGCGCAGCGTGTCGGGCGACGCCCGCCTGGTTTCCGACGTCGTCGCGAGCATCGCCGGCCCGGTGGTCCTCGTCGGCCATTCCTATGGTGGCCAGGTGATCTCGAATGCGGCGAAGGGGCACGCCAACGTCAAGTCGCTGGTCTATGTCGCGGCCTTCGCGCCCGACGCCGGCGAGGCCGCGGCCGATCTCGCCGGCAGGTTCCCTGGCGGCACGCTCGGCGAGGCGCTGGCGCCCCCTATCAAGCTCGCCGGCGGCGGCGTCGATCTCTACATCGATCAGGCGAAGTTCCGGGACCAGTTCGCTCACGACGTGCCGGCGGAGGCAACCGCGCTGATGGCAGCCGGACAGCGCCCGATCACCGAAGCCGCCTTGACTGAGAAATCCGGCGAACCGGCCTGGAAATCGCTGCCGTCGTATTTCGTCTACGGCGACGGAGACAAGAACATCCCGGCCAAGGCTCTGGGCTTCATGGCCGAGCGCGCCGGCTCCAAGCGGACGGTCGTGATCAAGGGCGGCTCTCATGTCGTCATGGTTTCCCAGCCCAAGGCCGTCGCGGAGCTGATCGTGGAAGCCGCGCGATAGGTAACGCGGTTCACTGGCAGCCCCCGCGCCCAGGCGCGGCGGCTCGTCCGTACAAACGGCCATGACGGCCAGGAAGGCAGCGGCACAAACCGAACTGGTGCCGCCCGTACCGCTCAGGATAGCATTGTGATCGCCATGCAGCAGAACCCGCATTTGCCCGAGAACGTCGTGAGTGTCTCGGCCCTTCAGGGCGGATACAGCGGCGTGCGGATCGACGTGACCGGCTTCCATTGCGTGGGGCAGGTCTCGCACAAGTTCAGGCACACCGAAGAGACCCGGCTGAGCGTCGTGCTCGAGGAGATCGGCGGCCAATGCGAGCCGCGACTGCGCCCGAACAGGCCCAATCCCATCGACCACATGCCGCGCCATATGCATTTCGCGCCCGCCGGGTTGGAGATGTGGGGCCACACCGACGATGTCAGGTTCGTGAGAGACGCGACGCTGAGTTTCGATATCACGAAACTCAGCGAGAACATGGCGACGGTGTTCTCCGAAGACGTGGTCAGCGCCCCGCGTCTGCGATTTGCTGACGAACGGGTTTGGACGCTCGTTAGGCTCCTGTCCGATGCCTTGGGTGATGCCGATCCATCAACGCAGCTCTATTGCGACGGTCTTACCACCGCGATCGCCGCACGCCTCTTCGCACTGCCGCTTCAATCGCGAGGGGAAGATGTAACCGGCCTGGCTCCATGGCGCCTGCGCCGGGTCCTAGATTATCTGGACTCCCGTCTCCCTGACAGGGTGGAACTCGGCGATCTCGCAGAGCTGGCAGGCCTGTCGTCCTCGCATTTCAGCAGAGCCTTCAAGGCCTCCACCGGCATGGCGCCCTATCAGTGGCAGCTGCACGCGCGCATCCGGCAAGCGCAGGCTCAATTGCTCGATACCGACGCATCGCTCGATGAGATAGCGGAGGCAACGGGCTTCGCGGACGCGGTTCATTTCGGACGGACATTCCGGAAACTCATCGGCGCGGCACCGGCCGCCTGGCGGCGCGAACTGAAAAACTGAAGCGGCCGTCCGCAGCAGGATCGAACTGCCGATCGCAGAATCGGACAGGGCCATCCCAACAGCCTCACGGTAACAAACGGCCACGCGGGACGACATGTCTTGTCCGCGGCACTGACTCTTCATGGTGACCCATGACTTCGCACGCGGCTGATTACGACGGCATCCTGCAGGCCAATCTCAAGCGCGTTTTCGGCGAGCGCGACGCCAGCTTGCGAGCCGCAGCGATCCGCGAGCTCTATGCTCCGGATGCGGTTCTCTACGAGCCCGACAGTATCGCGACCGGCCACGACGCAATCGCGCGAGCGGTCGAGAAACTGCTCGCCAGCCTGCCGCCCGCTTTCGTGTTCTCGCCGATAGGCCCGGCCGTGGGCCACCACGGGCTCGCCCGCCTGTGCTGGCGGGCGGGGCCGCCGGAAGGGCCGGTCGCGGTAACGGGAACTGACGTCGCCCGTATCGAAGCCCGACGCATCGCGAGCCTCCACGTCTTCATCGATCCGCCGGACGCCTGAGCGTCACATCATCGAAAGGATTCATCATGGCCGCCAAGAACGGACTAGACGCCCTTTTGCGTCCGGAAGACAGCTTCCTCGTCCTGATCGACCATCAACCCTATCAGTTCGCGAACCTGAACAGTCACGAGCCGATGATGATCGTCAACAATGTCGTCGGCCTCGCCAAGGCGGCCAAGGTCTTCGGCGTGCCCACGATCCTGACGACGGTGATCGAAGAGCGCGGCGGCCACCTGATCAAGGGTCTGCAGGACGTTTTCCCGGACCAGAAGCCGATCGACCGGACCTTCATCAATACCTGGGAAGATCCCGCTGTCACCGAGATCGTGAAGAGGAGCGGCCGCAAGCAGCTGATCCTCGCCGCGCTGTGGACCGAAATCTGCCTGGCGATGCCGACGATCCAGGCGCTGGCCGAAGGCTACGACGTCTTCATCGTCACCGACGCCTCCGGCGGCGTTTCGGCGGAGGCACACGACATGGCCGTGCGCCGCATGGTCGCCGCCGGCGCCGTCCCGATCACTTGGATGGCGGTCGCCGCCGAATGGCAGCGCGACTGGGCCCGCGAGAAGACGGCTTCCGGCCTCTCCAGCGTCATTCTCGAGCATGGCGGCGCCAGCGGCGTGGCCTTCGCCTGGGAGCTCCAGCTCCTCGCGGCCACGCCTCCTGCGCAGGGCTGAGGCCGGTCATGGCTGGATCCGGCCCCATTCGCATCGGCTATTGCCTGTCGCTGTCTGGCCCGCTCGCGGGCAACAGCAGGTCGGCACGGCTGGCGCACGAGATCTGGCGGGACGACGTCAACGCACGGGGCGGCCTGCTCGGCCGCCCCGTCGAACTCGTCTGTCATGACGACGAGGCCGATGCGTCGCGCGTTCCGGAGCTGTATCGGCACCTCCTCGACGTCGACGAGGTCGACCTCGTCATCGGCGGGTACGGCACCAACACTATCCTGCCGGCGATGCCTCTGATCATGGAGCGTGGGCGATTCTTCACCGGGCTGATGGGGCTGGGGGTCAATAACGCCCTGAACTACCCCAATTACTTCGCGATGATCCCGACCGGCCCCGATCCGAATGCGGCGCTCACCGAAGGGTTCTTCGCGCTCGCCGCGCAGCAGAAGCCGCGCCCCCGGACAGTGGCGCTGCTCTCGGCCGACGCCGAGTTCTCCCGCAATCCCGTGCTCGGCGCCAAGGCCAACGCCAGCGTGTATGGTTTCGACGTGGTCTTCGAGGGGACCTATCCCCTGGCGACCGAGAAATTCGAGCCCGTGCTCGACGCTGTCGCGAAGAGCGGTTGCGACCTGCTCTTCCTGTGCTCCTATCTGAACGATTCCGTCGGGCTGGTGCGCGCCATCCGTTCGCACGCGTTTCGTCCCAAGATGGTGGGCGGCGCCATGATCGGCCCACAGAACACCACGGTGAAGACGACGCTCGGCCCGCTGCTCAACGGCTTCGTCAACTACGAGTACTGGGTACCGGCTCCGAGCCTGATGTTCGCCGGAGTGGCCGCGCTGCTCGAAACCTATCGGGCACGGGCGCCGGCGGCGGATGTCGACGTGCTGGGGCACTACATGACTCCGCTAGCCTACGCGCAGATGCAGGTCGTCGCCCAGGCGATCGAAGCGACCGCGGGCTTCGACGACCAGCGGCTCTCCGCTTACGCGCGCGGCGCGATCTTCGAAACCGTGATGGGGCCTGTCCGGTTCGGCTCCAGGGGTGAATGGCGGAAGCCCAGAGTCCTTCAGGTCCAGTTCCAGGGCATCGAGGGGGATGACATTGCCCAGTTCGCCGACGGCTCCCGCCAGGTCGTTCTGTCTCCCCCCGGCTTCGCGGCCGGACGCCTGCTCTATCCCTTCGCCTAAAGGCCGCATCGGCGCCATGCGCCACGCCGCCGCGAACCGTACCGGCCAGCAACGCCGGGGCGGGATCGCTACCAGTTCGGCGGGGCTGGCCATAGCTTCACAAAAAGGACCTTGTCGATGTCAATCGAGCGTTTTCCCGTTGGGCTGGCAATGGACGTCTCCTACCCCGGATTCCGGGTCAGCCTGACGTTGCTGTCTACCGCGAAGCTGAGGTTCGAGATCAAGGATGGGCCGTTCGCCCGGACGGAGACGGTCGACACTCATGTCGTGCCGCTCGGCAACGACCTCTTTGCCGTGAGCTGGCAGGAGAAGGACGGGGCGACCGTCACGAACGTCCAGGACTACGATCGCTGCCTGATCCACTCCCATGCGACGCTGCCGGATGGCAGGTTCCTCCGGATGACCGGGACATTCGACATCACCCACCCCGCCGATCTTACGCTCGACGACCGCCCTCACCGTAACAGGGCGCTGGTGCTCGAGGCCATGACCTCGTTGTTCCAGCGGCACGATGCATCAGCGGTAGAACGGCTCTATGCGCCGGACTACATCCAGCACAATCCCGACATCGCCCAGGGTCGCGATGCCCTGCAGGCGCTTGTCGCCAAACTCCCGAAGAACGTCTTCTACGAGCCGGGCATCATGGTTGCCGAGCGCGATTTCGTCGCCATTCATGGCCGCATCCGTGGCTGGGCGGCCAAGCCGCAGGTCGTGATCGATCTCTTCCGGATCGAGGATGGCAAGCTCGCCGAACATTGGGATGTGCTGCAGGACGAGGCAGCGGCCACCCCGGGCAGCGTCTCGATGTTCGACCCTGAGGAAGGACGCGCCGAACGGTCGAGGATCGGGGAGCCGGTCGTTTGACGCGCCGCACGTTCTGAACAGCACTGCAAGGAGCAACCATGCCGACGCTTTACTATGCCGTGGGAGCCTGTTCGCTGGCGCCCCACATCGCTCTCGAATGGATTGGCAACCCCTATGAGGCTGTCAGGGTGCAATATGGCTCGAAGGAGATCCTGGCCGTGAACCCGGCTGGCGCGGTGCCGACCCTTCGCGAGGACGACGGCTGGCTTTTGACGCAGGCCGGCGCAATCCTCGACTACCTCGTGCACAAGCACCCCGAGGCCCGGCTCGCCGGCGGCGATAGCGCGCGCGCAAAGGCCGAGGCACATCGCTGGTCGGCATTTCTCACCTCGGATGTTCACGCCGCTTTCTGGCCGGTCTTCATGCCGTATCGCTACACGAGCGACCAAAGCGACGCGGCGCGACGCGCGGTTGTCGAAGCGGGGCACAAGCTTGTGGCGAAACAGTTCGGCATTCTGGACCGACACCTCGAAGGGCGGGAGCACATCCTCGATGGAGGGCGCTCGGTCATCGACGCCTATTCCTTCCCGATGATCCGATGGGCGATAAGGCTGCTGCCCGGCGGGCTGGACGCATACCCGAATGTGCAGGCGCTGCATGACAGGTTGGCCGCCGACCCCGGTGTGCAGAAGGTGCTTGCCCGCGAGGCCGACGGTTGACCTACGAAGGACATCGACAAGAATGACGAGCGGCATCCACCACTTCACCGGCATCACGGCCAATGTTCAGGCGAACGTCGATTTCTACGTCGGCTTTCTCGGCCTCAGGCTCGTGAAGCGATCCGGAGGCTTTGCGGACGCCGAGCAGTTGCACCTCATCTATGGCGATGGGCTCGGCAGCCCGGGTTCGCTGCTGACCTTCCTCGTCTGGGAGGCTGCCGGCCGTGGCGGCACCGGCATTGGGCAGGTCTCGGAACTGGCCCTCGCCGTGCCGCCGGCTTCTCTCGGTGATTGGCTCACCAAGGCGCTCGCCGCCAACATCTCGATACAGGGGCCCTCGCGCGAATTCGGAGAATCAGTGCTGCGGTTGAAGGATCCGGATGGACTTATCGTGAAGCTGGTGGGCGTCGATATGGCAACGCCGGCGCCGATTGCCGGGTCACCCGCCCGGCTTCGGGGCGTTACGCTCCTGACGGATAAGGCGACTGAGACCGGGAGCTTCCTGGCGCGCTTCGGTTACAGCGAAGGCGAGCGCTCCGGCCCGACACGACGCATGGTCTCCGACACCGATATCGTCGACGTCAGAGAGGTGTCGGGGTTCGTGCAGTCCGTGCCCGGGGCGGGCGTGCCGGATCATGTAGCTTTCCGCGCACCGGACGCCGATGCCATCCGCTCCATGCGGCTTTCGTTGAAGGAGCATGGGCCGACGGAGGTTCACGATCGAAAGTATTTCCTGTCTCTGTATGTACGCGATCCGGCCGGCATACTCCTGGAATACGCGACAGACGAGCCGGGCATGACTGTCGATGAAGCCCCGGATGATCTGGGCAGGACCTTGTTTCTGCCGCCACATGAGGCAGACCGCGGCGAAGACCTGAAGGCTATGCTCCCTCAGTTCGCCCTGCCTGGCGAAGAGAGGTTTCCAGTTCGTGACCTCCCCTTCATTCATCGTTTCAACCGGCCGGAGGACCCAGACGGCACGACCCTCGTATTGCTGCACGGTACCGGCGGGAACGAGGCCGACCTGATGCCGATCGCCCGCCGCATCGCTCCGCGTTCGACGCTGCTCGGTGTGCGTGGCCGGGCGATCGAGGAAGGCACCAATCGCTGGTTCCGCCGTTTCGACGCCGCCACGTTCGACCAGGCCGATATCCGCAGCGAGGCCGAAGCGTTCTCGGCCTTCGTGAAAGGCGCCGTGGCGGGCTACGGGCTCGACGCGGACAGGCTCGTTTTCCTCGGCTATTCCAACGGCGCAAACATGCTGGCGGCAGTCATCCAGCTCCATCCCGGACTCGTGAGACGCGCGGTGCTGCTGCGCGGCATCCAGGCATTGGAGAATCCGCCGGTCGCGGACCTATCGGAGACCAACGTCCTGTTGCTCAGTGGGCGTGACGATCCTTATGTCCACGTTGCGCCAGAATTAGCGAGCCCCCTCATCGCCCGTGGGGCCCGCGTGGATTTCCAGCAGATTTCGGCAGCTCATGAGCTGGCGGCCGCAGATGTCGCGGAAACATCCAGGTGGCTTCGGCAAAATCTCTCGCCAGCCTACGAGCCCGGAGTTGACTGCAGCCGAGGTGGAATTGGCGCCTCTGCGCTGCCCGATCCGTTTGGCCAACAGGATCATTGAAGAGCGTGTGACGCCCGGGCTGTGCTCGTGGCGACGAATGTCGGCTCGCTGGTATGGTACTGACCTCTGCTATTGGCGCACTTTACGCCATCGAGCGATGAGCGGTTCTCGCGCTGGTTGCCAGTTCAACCAGAGCGCATGCCTATTTGGGCTCCATAAGACTGATTCACCTGCTGCCGGCTCCTTGAACGGTCGATTTGGCTCATCCCACCACTTTTTGAGCCTTAGCTGCAGCAGCTTCCTGGCTCGCGGTATGAATGGCCTCTACAACAGCGACGGTTGCGCCGGCTGGTCGGGCGCAGCGATGCCGTTGCCTTTGCGCCTCTTCAACTCAGTGCCGGCGCTGAAACGGACATCGATATCACGGCCGCCCGCCAGATCCTGCAAGGCCGGGTCGTCCAACAGAGCCCAGCTTTTGCCGCGGTGCGGGCCATCAGGCACACGCGGCAGTAGCCCGGGCTCGAGGCTCCAGGCGAGCAATTGCTCGAGCGAGGCTTCATTCAACATGTCGCGCAGGTGATGAGCGGTCACATAGGCGTCGGGCATTGCCCGATGTGCCGGCAGGCCGAGCTCGTGCACGAGCCCTTCGGGCCTACGTTGATAGCGCAACATCTGGTTCGAAAAGCGAGGGAGATGCGGCCAGAGCCGCAATGCGCATTTCCAGGTACAGATCCAGCGGGCACCACCACTCAAGTTCGGCGTGCAGAATCGTTGCGCAAATGCAGCGCGGTGAGCGGCAAGGGCGCTAACGCCGCCCGGAGGTCTTAAGGCAAGCGGGGCGACTTCCTTCCAATAGGGAGCATCTACGACCTCTTCATCGCGGATATGATGGATTGCCATTGTATCCGGTGATATCGGCCGCCCTGGATTGACGAGAAACGACCCACGGTCGGGAGTTACCTCCCATCGTCCATCTTCGCCGACGCACACATCCTGCCAGCCGATCTCGCAGACATCCTGTTTTCCGTCTCCGGCGGTTTCGAGGTCTATGACCCTGACGCGATGGTTAGACATGAATGACAGATCAGCACCAGCGCTGGCCATATCAAGACAGCAGCGAGACCGCGGGAGCTGATCGCACAGCGTCGCCATTGCCAGAAGGCGCGCGCAATTCACGCACCCGCAGCATGACCCAAGCATCGACATCGCGTTACGCCAGCGGCTCTAGCGAATTCGATCACTACCGCGACACCACGTCCGCCCGCAAAGTCGGAACCTTCGTCGCCGCGCTGAATTTTTCCCCGAGCACGGGGGGAATCGATGAGCCTGCGCACCCTACGACGAAACCTGATCACGAAGCCTCTGTTCGGATGGGCGGCCAAGGCCCTTCCGCCGATATCCGAAACCGAGCGCGATGCGATCGACGCGGGTACGGTCTGGTGGGATGGCGAGCTGTTCACCGGCAATCCGCGTTGGGAAGATTTGCTCGCCACGCCGGTGGCTCAGCTAAGCGAGCGCGAGCAGGCATTCATGGACGGACCCGTCCGCGAACTCTGCGCGATGATCGACGATTGGAAAATCGTCTGGGAAGATCGCGACCTGCCGCCCGAGGTCTGGGCCTTCATGCGCGAGAAAAAGTTCTTCGGCATGATCATCCCGGAAAAATACGGAGGGCTCGGCTTCTCCAACACCATGCATTCCGAGGTGGTGCGGACCGTATCGACCGCGAGCGTCGTGGCCGGGGTCACCGTCATGGTACCGAACTCGCTGGGACCGGGCGAGCTTCTGATGCATTTCGGCACCGACGAGCAGCGCGAGCATTGGTTGCCGCGCCTCGCCGACGGCCGCGAGATCCCCTGTTTCGGCCTGACTTCTGAGGACGCGGGGTCGGATGCCGCCGCGATGACCGATGTCGGTATCGTCGAGGAGGGCGAGCATGACGGGAAGCGGATGCTGGGCATTCGGCTCAACTTCCACAAGCGCTACATCACGCTGGGGCCAATCGCGACGGTGATGGGGCTCGCCTTCAAGCTGCGCGACCCCGACAATCTGCTCGGCAGCGGCATCGAGCGCGGTATAACGGTGGCGCTGATCCCCACCGCGACGCCTGGTGTCAATCATGGCGAGCGCCACCTACCGCAGTTCGCGCATTTTCAGAACGGCCCCCTGACCGGCAAGGACGTGTTCATCCCGCTCGACTGGATCCTCGGCGGTACGAAGCAGATCGGCCAGGGCTGGACGATGCTGATGACGGCGCTCGCGGCTGGCCGCAGTATTTCGCTGCCGTCGCAATCGGCTGGCTCGGCTGCATTGTGCGCGCGCGTCACCGGCGCTTATGCCCGGATACGTCGCCAGTTCAACGTCTCGATCGGGGATTTCGAGGGGGTACGCGAGCACCTCGCCGATCTCGCGGCTAACGCCTACCTGATCGATGCGGCCCGCCGGCTGACGGTGGCCGCGCTCGATCAGGGCCATCGCCCTTCCGTCGTCTCTGCGATCATGAAGTACCACGCAACCGAGCGCATGCGTCGCTCGGTCGAGAAGACGATGGACGTCCATGGCGGCAAGGGCATCATCGACGGTCCACGCAACTATCTGGGCGGCCAGCATCGCTCCGTCCCGATCGGCATCACGGTCGAGGGCGCCAACATCCTGACCCGCAATCTGATGATCTTCGGCCAGGGCGCGGTTCGTTCGCATCCCTACATGTTGAAGGAGATGCAGGCGTTATCGGATCCCGACCGGGAGGTCGGTCTCGACGCTTTCGATCGTGATTTCTGGGCGCATGCCGGCCACGCCCTGCGCAATGCATTCCGCACGCTCGGTCGTGGCTGGACCGGCGGACGTTTCGCGCCTGCACCGCGCGATGTGGCGATGCCCCATCACTGGCGGCAGCTTTCCCGACTTTCCGCGGCCTTCGCGATGCTGACGGACCTGACTCTGTTGACGCTTGGAGGGGCGCTGAAACGCAAGGAGATGCTGTCGGCCCGGCTGGGCGACATCCTGTCGGAGCTCTATCTCCTCGGCGCGGTGCTGAAGCGCTATGAGGACGAGGGCCGACGCGAAGACGACAGGCCCATCGTCGACTACCTCATGCTTCAGGGGCTCGACCGGATCGCGACGGCCTTCGACGGCGTGCTCCGCAATCTGCCGGCGCGCTGGGCGGTCGGGCTGGTCCGCGCCTTCGCCTTCCCCGCAGGCGTGCCGTACGCTGCGCCTCCCGACGATCTGACCAATACCGTCGCGGCGATCCTGCTGGAGCCGTCCGAGCAGCGCGATAGGCTTACGCCGGGCCTTTATCTCGGCGAGGGCCGTGAGGGACATCCAACCCGTGATCTCGAGAAAGCCTTTCGGCTTGTCGTCGCCAACGCGCCGATCGAGCAGAAGATGCGGGAGGCAAAGCTACGCGATGCTGAACAGGCGCATGCGCGTGGCGTCATCGACGACAGCGAGTTCGCCCGCCTGAGCGAGGCTCGCGCGGCGGTTCAGCGGGTCGTCGCCGTAGACGCCTTCCCGATGGCAGACGTCTCGCCGCTGTCCAGGCAGCACGACCGGCCGGATCGGGAGTTCGGGGAGACGCAGCGCGAGGCGGCCGAATGACGGATGTGTCCGAGACCAAGCCTGCGCGCCGCCCGCGTGCCGCGAAGCCGATTGCACCCTCCGCAGGGCGGCCCGTCTACCTCGTCGATGGGAGCCGGACACCGTTCCTGCGAGCGCGCGGCAAACCTGGCCCGTTTACTCCCGTCGATCTCGCGGTCCAGTGCGGCCGGCCGCTCCTGGCACGTCAACCCTTCGCGCCTGATGCCGTCGACACCGTGATCCTCGGTTGCGTCAACGTCATCGCCGATGAGATGAATCCGGCCCGTGTCGCGGCGCTGCGCCTGGGCATGGGCGAAGCGATGACCGCCTTCACCGTTCAGATCAATTGCGGCTCCGGCATGCAGTCGATCGACACCGCCTTCCGCGCGATCCAGGCCGGCGATGCCAACCTCATCCTTGCCGGCGGAACCGAGGCGCTGAGCCATTCGCCGCTGGTGCTCAACCGCGGCGCCACGGAGTGGTTCGGGCGCTTCGCGACGGCCAAGAGCGTCTGGCAGAGGCTGGCGGCCCTCGGCGGCCTGCGACCGCACTTCCTGAAGCCGGTCATCGGGCTGGAACGCGGCCTCACCGATCCGATCAGCGAACTCAATATGGGGCAGACCGCCGAGCTGCTGGCCCATCTCTTCAAGATATCGCGCGAGGCCGCCGACGCTTACGCGGCCGAGAGCCATCACCGCCTCGCCGCGGCGCAGACCGAAGGACGGTTGGCCGACGAGGTTGTGCCGGCCTTCGCCAGCGACGGCAAGGCTTACGAAGCCGACGACGGCGTGCGGCCGGATAGTACGCCGGAGAAGCTGGCGAGATTGGCGCCGGTGTTCGAGCGCCCTTACGGCAAGGTCACGGCCGGCAATTCGTCACAGATCACCGACGGGGCGAGCTGGGTGATCCTGGCTTCTGAGGATGCAGTATCGCGGCACGGTCTGACGCCGATCGCCCGCATCGTCGACAGCGAGTGGGCGGCGCTCTCCCCGTCCATCATGGGGCTCGGCCCCGTGCTGGCGGCGACGCCGCTGCTGCGCCGGCAGGGGCTTACCCGCGCTGACATCGGCCTATGGGAGATCAACGAGGCCTTCGCCGCGCAGGTTCTGGCCTGCCTCGCCGCATGGGAGGACGAGGAGTTCTGTCGCGACGTGCTCGGCCTTGACGCGCCATTCGGGCGCATCGAGCACCGCAAGCTGAATATCGACGGCGGCGCGATCAGCCTTGGCCATCCGGTCGGCACGAGTGGCACGCGGATCGTCCTGCATCTCGCGCACGCCATGCGGCGCGAGGGCGCGAAGCGCGGCCTCGCCGCGGCCTGTGTCGGCGGCGGCCAGGGCGGTGCGATGCTCCTGGAGGCGGCATGAACGCGCTTGCGGCCGAACCTGGCAAGGACGTGCGAACGATGCTCGGCGAGCGCGAGATGGAGCGCGGCCCGCGCACCGTCGTCGAGCAATTGCGGCACTGGCGCCTGGCGGCGGAAGACGGCATCGCCTGGCTGACGCTGGATCGTGACGGCGAGACCGCCAATACGCTCGGTGAAGCGGTGCTCGTCGAGCTCGACACGATGCTGGACGTGGTTGAGCAGGTCCGGCCCAAGGTGGTGGCGATCCGCTCGGCCAAGTCCGGCGGGTTCGCCGCCGGCGCCGATATCCGCGAGTTCCGCGGGATCACCGATCCCGCTGCGATCGAGCAGCGGCTGACGAAGGGGCATGGCCTCGTCGACCGGCTGGCCGGGCTAAGCGTCCCGACCGTCGCCGTCATTCATGGCCACTGTCTCGGCGGCGGGCTGGAACTTGCGCTCGCCTGCCGGCATCGGATCGCCCTGCCGGACGCCAAGCTCGGCTTTCCCGAGGTGTTGCTCGGCCTGCATCCCGGGCTCGGCGGAACCTTCCGACTGCTGTCGCTGATCGACCCTTTTCAGGCGATGACGATGATGCTGACGGGCAAGTCCGTGCCTGCGCGGAAGGCCAGGCAGCTCGGACTCGTCGATGCCGTCGTCGAAGAGCGGCACGTCGCGGCCGCCGTCGCCTCTGTCGCCGAGGGGCGGCTGAAGTCGCGCTCGCAGCACTGGAAGGTCAACGCCTTCAATCTGCTGCCGGTTCGCAAGCTGGCAGCAAAGCGCATGCGGGCGGAGGCCGAGAAGAAGGCGCCGTCCCGGCACTACTCCGCGCCCTATCATCTGATCGATCTTTGGGAACGGCACGGCGCCGAAAAGGAAACGCTTCAGCCGGCCGAGATCAGGTCCTTCACCGAATTGCTGAGCGGCCGGACGGCCCAGAACCTGATCCGCGTCTTCTTCCTGCGGGAGGGCCTGCGCGCGAACGGCAAAGGCGAGAGCAATATCGAGCATGTCCATATCGTCGGTGGCGGCACCATGGGCGCGGAGATCGCCGCGCTCGCCGCCTCGCGCGGACTGCACGTGACGCTTGCCGATCTCGACGTGAAGACGCTCGGCAAAGCGGTCGGCACGGCCTCCAAGTTCTACGATCGCAAGCTGCATTCCCGCATCGACCGGCGCGACGCGCTGGACCGGCTGATGCCCGACCCCGCTGGTGACGGCATTGCGGGCGCCGATCTCGTGATCGAGGCCATCGCCGAGAAGGTCGAGGCGAAGCGCCAGCTCTTCGCGTCATTGGCGCCGAGGATGAAGGCCGGCGCGATCCTCGCGACCAACACCTCCAGCATCCCGCTTGAGACGCTCGCCGAAGGTTTGCCGCATCCTGAGCGGTTCGTCGGCATTCACTTCTTCAATCCCGTAACCAAGATGGAGCTTGTCGAGGTCGTCTCCCATCAGGGCGCTGCCGAACAGTCGCTCGCTCGCGCGCGCGCTTTCACCAGCGATATAGGGCGACTGCCCGCACCGGTGCGAAGCTCGCCGGGCTTTCTCGTCAACCGGGCGCTGACGCCGTATCTGGTCGAGGCTTTTCTGCTGCTCGATGAAGGGATGTCGAAGGAGACGATCGATCGAGCCGCGACTGAATTCGGGATGCCGATGGGGCCGATCGAGCTCGCCGATCGCGTCGGCCTGGATGTCGGGCTCGCAGTCGCGCGCAGCCTGCGAGAAGCCTTCCCCGAGGAGTTGCCGGACATCCCGAGTTGGCTGGTTGTGAAGGTCGAGTCCGGAGAGCTCGGCCGCAAAGCCGGCAAGGGCCTCTACCACTACGACGACAAGGGCAGGCCGAAACGCGGCGAAGCGAAAGAGCCGCCGGAAGGTACAGCAGACAGGCTGATCCTGCCTCTGCTCAACACCTGCGTGCGGCTGTTGCGCGAGGGCGTGGCCTCCGACGCGGACACGGTCGATGCGGCGATGATCTTCGCGACCGGTTTCGCCCCCTTCCGCGGCGGGCCACTCCACTATGCCCGCGAGCGAGGAACCGACGACGTTGTCGCCTCGCTCCGGCAGCTCGAGGCACAGCATGGGCCGCGCTTCGCGCCCGACGAGGGTTGGCACGGCTCCGCCTTGGCGAAGTGAGCGTCGGCATGGTCGAGATCCTGGACGACGCCGACGCCATCGCCGACCGGATCGTGACCGCGCTGAACGGCAAGGTCGTTCTCGGATTACCGCTGGGTCTCAGCAAGGCGACCCGTATCGCTAACGCGCTCTATCGACGTGCGCAGCGAGACCCGGCCGTGACCCTCGACATCTTCACGGCCCTGACCTTGGAGCCACCCGAGCCGAAGGCCGACCTGGAAAAGCGGTTCCTCGGCCCGATCGTCCAGCGGCTATTCGGCGGCTATGAGAGATTGGCCTACGCACAGGCGCTGCGCGCCGGCACTCTGCCGAACAATGTCACCGTATCCGAATTCTTCCTCCTGGCCGGCCGATGGCTCGGCTCCGGCGAGATGCAGCAGCATTATATCTCCGCGAACTATACGCATGCCGCGCGCATGCTGCGCGACAAGGGCGTGAACTGCATTGCCCAACTTGTCGCCAAGGCACCCGGCGGCGACGCCTACAGCCTGTCCTGCAACACCGATATCACGCTCGACCTGCTGCCGATGCTGGAGGCTGCGGGCCGCACCATCGTGCTCGCTGGCGAAACCAGCGCGCAACTGCCTTTCATGGGCGAAGAGGCTGCGCTGCCCAAAGCCCGCTTCGACTTCGTGCTGGAGACGCCGCAGGAGGACGAGCCCTCGCTGTTCGTCCTGCCCAAGCAGCCGGTCTCTGAGGCCGACCATGCTATCGGCATTCACGCGGCGTCCCTAGTGAAGGATGGCGGAACCATCCAGATCGGCATCGGCTCTCTAGGCGACGCGCTGGTCGCGGCTCTGATCTTGCGTCACACCGAGCCGGACTTGTTCGCACGTACGTTGGCAGCCTTGTGCCACGGCTCGATCCCGGAAGGCCGCCAGACGACATCCTTTCGGACAGGGCTCTACGCCGCGAGCGAGATGTTCGTCGACGGCTTCATGGAGCTGCGCCGATCCGGCATCCTGAAGCGGGAGGCGCACGACGGCGCGCTGGTGCATGCTGGCTTCCTCCTGGGCAGTGGTTCCTTCTACGACTGGCTGCGTCTGATGACGCCGGCCGAGCGCGACCGTTTCCGGATGCGGGGCATCTCCTTCGTCAACGAATTGCATGGTGACGAAGCCCGAAAGCGCGCGGACCGTGTCGATGCGCGCTTCGTCAACAGCGCGATGATGGCGACGCTGCTCGGCGACACCGTGTCCGACGGGCTTGAGAACGGCGCCGTGGTCTCCGGCGTCGGAGGGCAATACAACTTCGTCGCCCAGGCCTTCGCGCTCGAAGGCGCCCGTTCCATCATCACCCTCAACGCCTCCCGTACGTCGAAAGGGAGGCGAAGCTCGCGCATCCTGTGGAGCTACGGTCACACCACGATCCCGCGCCATCTGCGCGATGTCTTCATCACCGAATACGGTGTCGCCGAGCTTCGCGGATTGAACGACCGTGACTGCATCCTGGCGATGTCGAATATTGCCGAGGCGGCCTTCCAGGACGGATTGCTGAGCGCCGCTCGCAAGTCCGGCAAGATTCAGGACGAGGACGTCACAGTTAGGCGCGAACGCCGCAACACGCCCGAATACGTCAGCAACGCGCTCAGGGAGGCGCAAGCCGTGGGTCTCTGCCAGGAATTCCCATTCGGCAGCGAATTCACGGCCGTCGAGAAGAAGCTGTTGCAGGCCTTGAATCTGCTCAAGGAGCGCGCTGAGACCTGGCATGGACGAATATTGGTGATCGCCCAGGCGCTGCTATCGCGCCGGACCGGCGCAAACCATGCCGCCGAGCTCGATCGAATGGGGTTGTCGCGAGCGACCAGCGCGCGCGAATTCGTAGCGCAACGTCTCGTCGCCTGATCAGGCCCAAGTGCGGAGGCGCCGGTCTCGAAGCGGATTCGTCTTCGCCTCTACTTTTTGACAACACGGCTCGAAGCCCGATCCCTTTTCAGGTCGAGCGCAACATCAAGCCTTGTTCTGCAATTTTGAAAGATGCTCTGTGAGCTTCTTAGCCGCCACAATTATATGATTGCGCAAGAACATCTTCGCTTTTTGACTTTTCTGCTGATATCGGTCCAGGAGCTCAAGATGCTCTGCAGTGATTTTATGCTTATCTATCGCCACGCCATATTGCGTCTGCACATATCGCGCCGTCTGGAAATGCAGCTTCTTCAAGTGCTCGACAGCAAATGGCTTTCCCGCGGGGCGATAGAGCGCCTCGTGGAAACGCCAGTTTAGCTCCCATGCTACCACCGGATCGTCCGACGCCTCGAACTGGTCAGCCAAGGAGCGAGCATCCGCAATATCTTCGTCCGTCGCTGCAGCCATCCCGAGTTCGAGGAGCCACATCTCGATTTGGACACGCAGCTCGAAGATCTCCATGATCTCTGCTGGAGACAGCCCCGAAACGACCGCTCCGCGATGGAATTGCTGCGTAACGAAGCCCTCAGCTTCGAGCTGGAACAGGGCCTCGCGAATCGGAACCTTGCTGATGCCGAACTCGGCCGCAAGCTGCTCCTGCATGAGCTGCGTGCCTTCGTCGATCTCGCCGGAAAGGATACGTCGTCTCAGCTCGTCGGCTACCTCTCCGGCCATCGATTTGCGTTGCAGGCGCATCTGACTGCCGGTCGAGGAAGGCGTGCGGTTCATGATTTTATCGATCCAAACTGAAAACGCTCGATTCGAAGCGATGCTGTCGGCATCTAGCTAGCAAAGCTCATATTGGCCAACAACCAAGCGATAAAAGATACAGGATAATTCTTAATGGCCTGACTGCACCGATAGTTGTCGGGCAGTCAGTGGAATCGCTCCGGCCTGTAGGGGAACAGGTCGACATGGGGCGTTCGCGCCGCGACGAGGTCGGCGATTATGCGGCCGGTCACTCCCGCGAGCGTCAGCCCGGAGTGACCATGACCGAACGCGAAGAACGCGCCGGCATGGTCCGGCGACCGACCGATCACGGGGAGACTATCCGGTGTCGAGGGCCGGTGCCCCATCCAGACCGTCCCATCCTTTGCTGACAGGCCGGGAAGGAGCCTCTGAGCCAGCGGCAGCAAACGCCTCGCCCTGCTCGGCTCGGGCGGCGCACCCAATTTGGCGAGTTCGGCCGTTCCCGCAAGCACGATGGCATCGTCCGAAGGCGCCATGGCGAATCGGTAGTCGCCAGAAAGCACTGTCCGCTTCAAACCGACCCCGGGAGCAGGAAGGCGCAAATGGTAGCCGCGCTCGGAATCGAGCGGCACCTTGCATCCCAGGCGCCCGGCCAGAGGCTTCGAAAAGGCGCCCAACGCGACCACGACCTGCTCGGCCGTGATGGGCCATTTGTCGGTTTTGACTACGAAGCCGCCGTCCGAGGGGGTGATGTCCTGGATGTCCGCGCGAAGCATCCGCCCTCCCCTCCGTTGGAAGTGCTTGGCCAGCGCATCGACGAAACGGAATGGGTTCACGGTCTGATAGCTGTTCGGCAGGAACACCGCCCTGTGGACGGTGGGGCCCAAGGCCGGCTCCAGCTCGCGGGCCTCCGCCCCGGTCAGTCCATGCACCTCAACGCCGCGGGCACGCCGCATCGCGAGGTTGCCCGAGGCGGCCGCGAACGCCGAAGCCGTTTCGTAGACATAGAGCTCGCCCGTCCGCTCGACCATGCCGCCGATTCCCGCCGCTTCGATCAGCGGCCGGTAGGCATCGAAGGACGACGGGACGATCGCGGCGAGCGCCCGTGAGTTGGCCTCCGACCGGACCGCCGAGGCTTCCCTGATGAATTGGAGCAGGTAGGGCGCCAGGGAGGGCAGATGCCGCCAGCGAACGACCAGCGGCTGATCGGGATCGAGAAGCATACGCGGGACCGAGCGCAGGATGCCCGGCATCGCGATCGGAACAACGCTGGAGCACTGGATCAGGCCCGCATTGCCATAGGAACATCCGCAGCCCGGGTCATCGCGATCCACCAGCAGCACGTCGTGCCCCTCGCGCCTCAGATAGAGAGCGCAGGCGACTCCGACGATACCAGCGCCGAGCACTGCGATTTTCGCTCCAATCATTTCAGGCTCCGGACGTCGTCTTCAAGGACGCGATCATGTTAGCTAAAAGATACAAGATATGATATCTTGCATAGTGGGCGGTTGTAGCGCAATCTCCGTTGCGGCGCAGCCAAGCGCCGGATCCGAAGGAGCGCAGCCATGCTGACGGGCAACCCTGTCTTCGACGCTTTCGTGCGTGACATGCACGGGGTGATGGATGTGGCGGGCGGGGACGAGGCCCTCATCCTGGACAGGGGGCGCGCGCTCGTCGCGGCGCTTGTGGCCGATGACGGCTGGTTGCCCGAGGACTACGCCCAGCCCCATCCAGAGCATTTCAAGCAATATGTGCTTCACCGCGACGGCGAGCGCGGCTTCACGGTGATGAGCGTCGTCTGGAACAAGGGCCAGAGCGCGATGGCCCACGATCACAAGACCTGGGGCATCATCGGCCAATTGCGCGGCGCGGAGCGCGAGCGCGAATACGAGGATCCCGTTCCGGGCGAGCCGCTGAAGCTGAGGGCAGAGACCGTCATGCACCCCGGCGACACCTGCGTCGTCTCGCCGGACACAGGCGACATCCACGACGTGGCGAACGCTTTCGACGGCGTCTCGGTAAGCATTCACGTCTACGGCGCCGACCTGCCGAGCTTGGCCGACCGCAGGCACCGGTACGAAGTCGCGACCGGCGAGGCGATCCCTTTCATCACGACCTACTACTGAGCCGCGGGGCCGCGACCGGATTCGACGATCATGCACGCAACCGACAGAGCGCGCCTGCAACCCGGGCCCAGGATAGCCGTCTTGGGCATCCATCTTGAAGCGAACCGCTTCGCGCCGGCGACGGTTCGCGAGGACTTCGAGAAAGAGTGCTGGGCCGAAGGCGAGGCGATCTCGCGCGACGCCTATCGGCCGAGCCACCTGCCCCTGGAGATACCCGGCTTCTACCGGCGCATGGACGAGGCCGGCCCGTGGACGGCCGTCCCGATCATTCTCCTCGCGGCACAGCCGGGCGGACCGATCGCCCAGAACGTCTTCGACGAGTTCATGGACAAGGCCACGGCGGGGCTTTCCGCGGCGATGCCGGTCGATGCGGTCTATATCTGCAGCCATGGCGGCTCTTCGACGACCGAGGACGACGACAACGACGCCACGCTGGCGTTTCGGGTTCGCGAGATCGTCGGCCCAGATGTGCCCGTCGTCGTCACGCACGACCTGCATTGCGGCATTTCGGACCGGATGGTCGAGACCGTCGACTGCCTGATCGCCTACAAGACCAACCCGCATGTCGACCATCGCGAGACCGCGGCGAAGGCGGCCGATTTCCTGCGCCGCAAGCTCGCTGGGATGGATATCCGCCGCGCCTTCATCAGATTGCCGCTGTCGCCGCCGGGCGTCGCGATGTCCGGGCTGTCGGGGCCTTATGCCGATCTGCTGACGCTGGCGCGCGATCTTACCCAAGGGCCGGTCTTCGATATCTCCGTGACGGGAGGCTTCGTCCTCACGGACTTGCCCAAATGCGGGTTCACCATCGGCGTCACGACCGAAGGCGATCAGCAAGCCGCCGACCGGATCGCGAAGCAGATTGCCGAAACCGCCTGGTCGGATCGGCAGCGCTATCTGCGCCCTCTCACGACGCTCGAAACGGGTGTTGCCCTGGCTCGCGAGGCGGCGGCCGGGGAAGCACCGCCCGTGCTGCTCGCAGACATTGCCGATAATCCAGGCGGAGGGGCGCGCGGAAACACGACCTGGCTGCTGCGCGCGCTGCACGAGGCCCGGATCCCCGGCGTGGTCCTGGGTCTCTTCACTGACGAAAACCTTGCCGATACGGCCCGGCAGGCCGGGGTCGGCGCCCCCTTCCGCGCCGTCTTCAACGCGGTCGAAAGCGAATTCGGCCAGCGCTTCGAGGCCGGCGCGACGGTCGAGGCCATTTCGGAGGGATCGGCCATCGGCAGGCGGGGACGCGACGCCGGCCGCGAGATCACGCTAGGCCCCTCCGCCCTGCTGCGCCTGGAGGAGTCCGGGCTGCGCGTCGTCGTCACGAGCTTGCGCGAGCAACTCTGCGACCCGGTGATGCTCGAGATGTTCGGCATCGACATTGCGGCGGCGCGCTGCGTCGTGGTGAAGAGCCGCGGCCATTTCCGGGCCGGCTTCGACGAGTTTTTCTCTGACGAGCGCATCGTCGAGGTCAACACGCCGGGGCTGACTAGCGCGGTGCTGACCGACCACAGCTTCAAGGGGATCCGACGCCCCTTCTTCCCACTTGATCCCGAGACGACCTGGACGCCGCCGGACGATTGCAGCGTCCGAAGCCGGCACGCGCCGTGACAGCCTCGCGTGAAAGGCCAATCCGTGAGCCCAGCTGAGATGCATCCGTATTACGCCGAGCGGGCGCCTGCCATCAACGCCGATTTCGCGGAAAGCCTCGATCTCGCCCGTCCTCATTTCGCGGCGTTGATTCCGGACGAGCCTTTCGGCGCGATGCGTGAAGAAGCGCTGGACGAGCTCACGCGGGTCCTGCCGACGCTGCCTTATGTCGGTGGAGCGCAGGGGCGCATGACACAGTATTTCGAGCAGAACGCCGGCATTTTCGCCCTCGGGCGCGTTCTGAGGCGACGAGGCGTGGCGACCAGGACGATGTCGCAGATGCTCCGGCACGTCTTCCTGGCCAAGCTGCGCGAAAGGCCGCGCGGCGAGCGGCTGGCGATGGGCACACGCTTCCTGTCCGAGGCCAGCAAGGCGATGCTACGCACCGACGCGGTCCGCAGCCAGAGGCGCGAGGATCCCGGCGATTTCACTTATCGTTACGTCGAACCGCCCGCGGCAGGGTCCAAGCCCTTCGAATTCGGCCTCGATTACGACGAATGCGGTTTCTGCAAAATGAGCAAGGCCAATGGCGACGAGGACATCCTGCCGATGATCTGCGCCATGGACGAAGAATCTTACGCCTTGCGAGGCATCGCCTTGTCGCGGACGACGACGCTCGCATCCGGGGAGCGCTGCTGCAATTTCCGCTACGCGCGGCTCGACGACGATCAGGTCTCGTGAAGTCCGGCCGGGCGGCGGAGAGGGCTCCCCATCATGACTGAAATCGATCTGCGTCTCGCCGAGGCGGGCCTGCTGCTGCCGCCGGCGGTTGCCCCGGTCGCAAACTATGTTCCGGCGGTTCGGGCCGGAGATCTCGTCTTCATTTCCGGGCAGATCTGCTTCGGCCCCGACGGCAAAATCGCGCCCACGCACTGCGGCAAGCTCGGCAAGACGGTTTCAGAGGTGGATGGCCGGGTCGCGGCGCGGGTTGCGGGCTTGAACGTGCTCGCCCAGCTCAAGCTCGCCATCGGTGATCTCGGCCGCGTGGTGCGCTGCGTGCGGCTTTGCGGCTACATCAACGCGACGCCGGACTACGCCGCGCTGCCCCAGGTCATGAACGGAGCGTCGGACCTCATGGTCCTGGCCTTCGGCGATGCCGGGCGACATGCCCGCACCACGATTGGCGTCGCCCAGTTGCCGCTCGACAGCGCCGTCGAGGTCGACGCCGTCTTCGCGGTCAGGTGACGGCTCGCCGCCGCGTGTCGTCGTTCACCGGTGGTGCGCGAGCACATGCCGCGCCAGGCGATGGACGTCCTCCCGCGAATTGTAGAAGAACGGCGTCACGCGCAGATACGGGCCGCGCGCGGCCGCGAAGATCTGTCGTTCCGCGAGGTCCAGCCGCGCAGCCTCGGCATTTGCGACCGGGATGCTGGCGATGCCGGCGCGCGCCCCCTCCGGCGCCGCGATCGTGATCCCGCCCGCTTCCAGCTCCTCGGCCAGCCATGAGACGAGCTTTTCCGTCCGTGACTGGACGAGGTCCCAACCCAGCGCTTCGCCCATCAGCTCCAGCGAAGCACCGAGGGCGTAGAGGCCGGGATAGTTGACATGGGCGAACTGCAGCCCGTCCTCCGGCGACTGGTTGAGATAGCCGCGAAAGGCCTGCCGCATCCGCGCGCGGGCGCCCTCTTTGATCACGCAGACGGCGACGCCAAAGCCGGCCAGGAGCCATTTGAACACGCCTGAAACATAGACGTCGACATGAGCGAGCGACACGGGCGTGGCGCCCAGCGCGTGAATTCCATCGACAATGAAGAGGATGTCCCGCTCGCGGCAGGCCGCGCCGAGCCGGTCGAGATCGAGCCTGGTCCCGGCGATCGAATGGACATGGGCGGCCACCAGGGCTCTCGTGCGCGGGGTTAGCGCGGCCAGCAGCGCCTCCTCCCGTTCCGCCTCGCTCGTGATCTCTATCTGCCGCACCGTGGCACCGGCACGCAGTGCCCCTTCCCATGCGAGACGCACCGATGGGAACTCGTCGGAGGCGACGACGATCTCGTCGCCGCTGCGCCAGTCCATGCTATGTCCGACGATGTTGAGAGCGTCCGTCGTGCCGGAGAAGAAATCGATCTCGCCGGCAGGCACGGCGAGCCAGTTCGCAAGGGTCCGGCGAACCGATGCGGCCTTCGCTTGCCACGTCTCGCGCGCCACGTAGCCACGCGACTTCGCTTCGAAGAATTCCGACACGGCACGTCCATGGCCCGGAAATGCAAGTCCAGCGCTGCCGGTATCGAGATAGGCGCAGCGCGAGGTCGCCGGGAAAAGCTCGCGGCAGAGCGCGGGGGCTTCGTCGGAGGCTTGATTGGCATGGGTTAGCATGGCGCCCCTACGCTCTGAAAGATCAAGACAGGTCATCAGTGACTCAAAACAAGATAAAAGATAAAGTATCTAATCAATTTTGACAAATGCCGGAAGCAGATTTGCCGCCGGCCTTGGTCGATCGCATATCAGCTCCGAGGACGTCACGCCGATCACGCCGGCGACATTGGCGGCGATACGGCGCATGACTTCGGCGTCGACGGCGGATCGCCTCATCGAGGCTTCGACTAAGATCTCGTCGTCACCGCCCATCGTGGCGAGGAAGACGATCGGCGTGCATCCGTTTCGCACGAAGCATTGCAGGATGCGGGCCGTCACCGATACGTCGAAGGCAGCGACCGCGCTGAGGATATAAAACGCCTCGCCGGTCTGCTCCGCGGCGTTATCGGGCGCGCGGCAAGTGCGGCTCGGCGACACGTTCTTTCTCTTTTCCCGGTACTTCATCGGTCGCTCGCCAGCTTCGGGTCCAGCGCGTCGCGCGCGGCGTCGCCCAGCAAATTCAGGCTGAGTATCGTTCCTGCCAGCACGAAACCTGCGAAGAGGATCAGGCCGGGCTTGAGTTGGAATAACTTGCGGCCCTCGGCCATTATGTTTCCCCAGGATGGGATTTCGCTCGGCAGGCCGATGCCGAGGAAGCTCATCGCGGCCTCGGTCAGCATCGCCGAGGAGAAGACGAACGTGCCCTGAATCAGCAGAGGCGCGATCGTATTGGGGACCAGATGCCGCATCAGAAGCCGCCAGGGCCGTGCGCCCAGCGAGATCGCGGCCTCGACATAAAGCTCGGCGCGGGCCTTCAGGATGGCGCTTCGCACCAGCCGGACGACGCGGGGCAGCTCCGGGACGCTGATTGCGAGGATTACGGTACCGAGCCCGCCGCCCCAGAGCGCGACCAGCGCGATAGCCAGAAGGATGCTGGGAATAGCCATGAGGCCGTCCATCATCTGCATGATGACCCGGTCGCAGGCCCGGAAGTAGCCGGCGAGAACCCCGGCGAGCAACCCGAACGCGACGCTGACCACGGTGACGCCGAACCCGACCGCGAGCGAAACGCGCCCGCCATACAATATGCGGGCGTAGAGGTCCCGGCCGAGCGCATCGGTGCCGAGGGGATGTGCGACCGACATCGGCTGCAGGCGCGAGCCGGGATCGAGATAGCCGGGGTCGGAGCCGGTCAGCAGCGGTGCGAAGCTGGCGGCCAGCAGGACGGCGAGAAGATAGGCCAGCGCGATGACGGGAGCGCGTGACGCGATCAAGCCGGACAGGCGGCGTTGCGGCGGTCTTGCGATGGTTCCGGGGGGCTCGGCGCCGGACACCAGCTCGTCATGGGTCAACGCTCGGCCCTCCTCAGTAGCTGATACGGGGGTCGAAGACGCAGTACAGGAGGTCGACCATCAGGTTGATCAGGATGCAGACCATCGCGAAGACCAGGATCAGCCCCTGCACCACGGGATAGTCGCGCGCCAGGACGGACTCGACGACCAGCCGACCCAGCCCGGGAAGGTTGAAGACCGATTCCGTCACCACGACGCCGCTGATGAGCGTGGCGATCCCGATTCCGATGACGGTCAGGATCGGCACCGCCGCGTTTCGAAGCGCATGCCGGAACAGGACGAGGCGTTCCCCCACCCCCTTGGCGCGGGCGGTGCGGATATAGTCTTCGCGAATGATCTCGAGCACGCTCGATCGCGTGATGCGCGCGATGAGCGCGATATAGGACAGGCTGAGAGCGATCGTCGGCAGCACGAGCGCCGTCGCGAAGCCCGCCATGCTGTCCGCCGGCGCGGTGTATCCCTGTACCGGAAGCCAACGCAGCCCGACCGCGAAGAGCAGGACCAGCAGATAGCCCTTGAGGAAGACGGGAACCGAAAAGCCCAGGACCGAAAAGCCCATCAGGCCACGGTCGAGCCATGAATGCCGGAAGCGAGCCGCAGCGACGCCGAGGGGTACCGCGACGACGACGCTCGACACGATCGTCGAGATCGCCAGCGCCAGGGTCGGGCCCGAGCGGTCCAGGATGAGCTGCGTCACCGGAACCTGGGAGATCAGCGAGATGCCCAGGTCTCCCTGCAGCAGGCGGCCGATCCAGAAGACGAACTGAAGATGGATCGGCTGGTCGACGCCGAGGGCCGCCCGGATCTGCGCAAGCTGCTCCGGCGTCGCCATGTCACCGGCGAGCACGGTCGCCGGATCGCCCGGCGTCAGGCGTAGAATGGCGAACACGATGACCGCGACGGCGAGACAGGTCGGCACGATCGCCAGGATCCGCCTGAGAATGTAGAACGCCATGCTCGCCTCCCGCTCGCCTGCCACAGCTCGGCGGAGCGGGGTTCCGCGCCGCCGTCACCGCGATCGCCGTGTCAATCGGCCTTTTTGATGTTCCAGAAGACGGGACGCGGATAGGCCGGAACATCCGAGAGCTTGCCGCTATAGGCGCTGGGATAGACATACTGTCCGAGCGGCGCGACCAGCCCCTCGTCGATCGCCAGCTTGTTGATCTGCCCGGCGATCGATCGCCGTTCGCTCTTGTCCGACGCCAGGGCGAACTTCGTGCGCAGCTCTTCAATCTCCGGCACATCGGGCCAGCCGAACCAGGATTTCTTCCCGGCTGCGGCGACGAACAGGCTGCGGATTGGATCCGACTGGTCACCGAGTGCCGAGAAGGTGACGAAGATGCTCCAGCCGCCGCCGGCCGGCGGTCCGTCATTGGCCCGGCGGGCTGTGAGCGACTGCCAGTCCATGGTCTGGACCTGGACGTTGAAGCCTGTCCGCCGCAGCGCTTGCGCGATCACCAGCGGTTGCGAACTCGCGAACGGATTGTCGGACGGCTGCAGGATGACGACCGGCGCACCCTGATAGCCTGCATCCTTGAGCAACGCCTTCGCCTTAGCGAGATTGCCGGACACGACGAAATCGCTGCCGTACTGGCTCTCATATGGCAGCCCGCAGCCGAAAACGGCCGGGCAGGTCCGGTAATATTTCGGATCGCCGACGAGCGCGTTGAGGACATCCTGCTGACGGACCGACAGCATCGCCGCCTGGCGCAGGAGCCGGTTGTCGAAGGGCGGATGCAGGAAGTTCATCCGGAACATCGTCCAGTTGCCTTCCTTGTTCAGCACGTCGATCTTCACGGCTCGGTTGCCGTCCAGCATGGGCAAAAGGTCGTAGGGAACCGATTCCAGGAAATCGACCTCCCCGTTGACTAGCGCATTGAGCGCAGTCATCTGGTCGGGCATGGCCACGAATTCTACACGCTCGACGAGCGCCTGCTTTCCCCCGGCGCTGCCGTCGAGCGGTTCGCGGCGCGGCACATAGTCGGTGTTGCGGACGTACACCGCCCGGACGCCGGGCCTGAACTCCGGCATGACCATGCGGAACGGACCCGAGCCGACATTCTCCGCCACGGCCTGGCTGGGCGGCGTCTCGGCGAGCCTGCGTGGCATGATGACGGCCGGACGCGAGCCCGTCTTCGCGAGCGCTTCGAGGATCAGATCGTTCGCCTGCGTCAGCGAGAGCTCGAACTCTCGTTCGTCGATCGCCCGCATTCCGGCCAGCATCTTCATGAGCACCTGGCCCATGGTGTCGACCTGGCCCCAGCGCTTGATCGAGGCGATGCAATCCTCGCTCGTCACCGGCGAGCCGTCATGAAACCTCAAGCCCTCGCGCAGCGTGAAGCGGTAGGTCTTCCCGTCGGGGCTCGTTGCCCAGCTCGCCATCTGCGGGCGGATCTCGCCCTTCGCGTCCTGGCCGAGAAGCTGATCGTAGATCATCATCGCGTGGACATTGGTGACGACGGAGGTGTTGACGACCGGGTCCAGGGCGCGAAGACCCGAGTTCAGCACTGCGCGGAGCGTGGTCGCCTGTGCCGGCGCCGCCGCGAGAACGGCGACGATGCCGAAAAGCGACGATACATGAGAGCAGAGGCGCCAGATCCGAGGAAATCCTGCCATGATACCGTCTCCCAACCTCGAATGCTGCGCGGCGGCTGTTGGCAGCGATGAAGACATCTAAGTCGAACCAAGTCGGGCCGGCCAATGCCGTTACAATGAAAATCTATGCCGTATGGCGCATAGTTCTGCTCAATTCATCCCAGTGCTCGCCCGCGCTCCTGCAATGCTCCCACACCGCATCCGCACCGCGGCGCAAACCATCGCCGTTTCTGAAAAGCCGGATCTGCAGCGCCACGTCCCATTCGGAGCCGCCGGCGCGGACGAGTTGCCCGGTCTCCAGCTCCTTCTGCACGGAACGCAGCGGCAGCCAGGCGCAGCCGTGGCCGGCAGCGGCGAGCGCCTTCAGCCCCTCGGTGAAGGAATTCTCGTAACGGCGCTCGACATGGATGCGAGGCCGGAAGGCGTCGATCTTCTCGTCGACGATACGGCCGAGATACGATCCCGGCGCGTAGGCCAGGAGGCGCAGCGGTGCCTCGGAGCAGCCGGGCAACCGCTCCGTCGGAAGCCCGCACTCGTCAGGCCGGCAGACCGGCAGCGCGATGTCGCGCCCGATCAGAATGCTCGGGAAGCGCGTCGGGTGAAGCAGTGCCGCGGAATCCTCGTGAGCGAAGCTGAGCAGCAGATCGACCGATCCCTGGGACAGCGCATCGACCGCGTCGAGCGTGTTCTCGGACAGCAGGCGGCAGTGAAGGGAGCTTATGCGCTGCTCCAGCCAGTGCAGCCATTCCGGCACGAAGGCCGTCGACAGCGAATGAAGCGCGGCAATGACCACCACGTCCGCTCGCTCGCCGCGCAGTGCCGCCATGTCCCGGCGTGCCGTCTCCAGCCGCCGCAACAGGTCCTCTGCGGCGCTTCGGAAAATATGCCCGGCCGGCGTCAGCGTGGTCGGATAGGTGCTGCGGTCGACCAGCGCGGTGCCGACCCAGGCCTCGAGCGACCTGATCCGCCGACTGAAGGCGGGCTGGGTCACATGCCGGTCCTCCGCCGAGCGCGAGAAGCTCGACGTGCTTGCGATACTGAGGAAGTCGTGAAGTAGACGGAGCTCCATGGCGCCTCCGCAAGATGCACCTCGCCCAGGACTTCGGCAGAACGGGGCGTGCCGTGCCCCGTCCGGTCGTCTCGTTCGGTGCTCGGTATGCGTCTCGCCGAACCTTCAGGACGCAACGGTGCGGTGGAGCGCCTTCGCGATCTCCGCCATGCCGGCGTTCTTGTCCTCGAGTGACGCCTTGGTCTCGGTCGTCAGGATTGTGAAGACGATCGGCTTGCGGCCTGGCGGCCAGATGATGCCGGTATCGTTGTTGGTGCCGAAGCCGCCGCCGCCGGTCTTGTCCCCGACAGTCCAGTCCTTCGGAACACCGGCGCGCACTTTGGTATCGCCGACCTTGTTCCCGATGAGCCAGTCGACGAGCTGCTTGCGCGAGGCGGCCGAAAGCACGCTGCCGAGCGCCAGCTTCTCCATCGTCGCGTTCATGGCGGCGGGTGACGTCGTATCCCGAGGATCGCCCGGCTTGCCCTCGTTGAGGTCGGTCTCCCAGCGGTCGAGCCGCGTGACCTCGTCGCCGACCCCGCGCAAGAAGCCGGTGAGGCCCTCGGGTCCGGCGATCATTCGAAGCATGAGGTTGCCGGCGGTGTTGTCGCTCGTCGCGACCGCCGCCGCGCAGATGTCGGCGATGGTCATGCCCGGCTCCCCGACACGCTCCTTGGTGACGGGCGAGTAAGTCACGACCTCGCGCGCATCGAACACCATGCGTCGATCGAGCCGTTCCCTTCCCTGGTCGACGCGGGCCAGCACGGCCGCCGCGGCCAATCCCTTGAAGGTGCTGCACATCGGGAAGCGCTCGTCGGCGCGATAGGACCAGGCCCGCCCGCTCTCGAGATCGCTGATCCTCACGCCGAGACGCGACTGGAGGCGCGCCTCCACCTCGAGAATGACTTTCGTCACAGGATCGGCCGTCGCCTGCGCCACCGCCGGCCTCTGCGAGAGCACAAGCGGAACGGACATCCCCGCGATCGCGCCGACGGCCTGGCGGCGGCTGAGCATGGTCATCGACTTTTTCTTTCTGCCAACTGGATTCACGGGCGCATTCGCACGCGATTGCCGGTGCGGTTATCGCCCCGATGCGATGTCGTTCGTGATGCGGGCGGCGCGGCGGATGTCGTCCGGGCCGATATCGAGGTAGGTCACCATGCGCAGGCGCGCCGGGCCGATGACGCATGCGCGTACGCCGCGCTCCATCATCCGGCGGTTGAATTCCGCGGCCGACAGGCCGGTAGCCTCGACATCCACATAGACCATGTTGGTCCCGACCGGCGCGACGCTCAGCGCAGCGGCTTCGCTCACCAGCTCTGCCAGCAGCCGGGCGTTGGCATGGTCGTCGGCGAGCCGGTCGACATGGTGGTCGAGCGCGTGAAGGCATCCAGCCGCCATCATGCCGGCCTGGCGCATCGAACCGCCCAGACGCTGCTTCCACTCCCACGCTTCGGCGATCAGATTGGCGCTGCCCGCGAGCACCGCCCCGAACGGCGCGCCCAGCCCTTTCGTGAAGTCGAGGAAGACCGTGTCGAAGAGCGCGGCGTGGCGCGCGGCGCTGACCCCGCTCGCGACGACGGCATTCATCAGCCGTGCCCCGTCGAGATGGGCCGCCAGCCCTTTTTCGCGCGCGAGCGTGGCGACCTCCTCGATCTGCGCCAGCGGCCAGACGGCTCCGCCACCGAGATTGGTCGTCTGCTCGATGCTGACGAGCCTGCTCTTGGGCGTGAGGCGCGCTCGCGGACGTATCGCTGCTCCGAGGCTCTGGACATCGAACATGCCGGCGGCGCCCTCCAGCGGGCGGATCATCGCGCCGGCGAGCGCCGCGACCGCACCACCCTCGAAATTGAAGACATGCGCGTCGCGATGAGCGATCACCTCGTCGCCCGGCCGGCAATGCAGCAGCACGGCGATCTCGTTGGCCATCGTTCCGGACGGCAGGAAAACCGCGGCGTCCTTTCCCAGCAGGCCGGCGACGCGGTCGAGCAGCCTGGCGACCGTCGGATCCTCGTTCTGCTGCTCGTCGCCGACGATGGCGCCGGCTATGGCCTGGCGCATCGCCTCCGTCGGGCGGCTCTTCGTGTCGCTGTAGAGATCGATCATGCCGATTACGACCATCCAATATCGAGGCTAAAAGATACTTTATCTAATATCGTGTCAACTGGGCCTGCAGTGCCACCCCGCGACGTGGCACACTCACCACCAACGCCAGGTCAGGATTGTAGGAAAGATACTTTATCTTGACGGCTTACCGTTTCGAGGCGCAATCTGAGCGGGCCTTGAAGCAATCCTGGGAGCGGTACCGTGCTGGAGCGGCAGATTCGCGGCATGATCGACGAGGTGAAAAGCGGGCGCCTGTCGCGTCGCGATTTCATCTCCCGCATGATCGCGGCTGGAATCGGCCTGCCTGCCGCCGGCACGCTCCTCGCCCATGCCGGCGTGGCGCAGGCACAGTCCGGCTTCGCCTATAAGCCGACGACTGCCGGCGGCGGCGGAACGCTGCGAATCCTGCAATGGCAGGCGGCCACCTTCCTGAACCCGCATCTGGCGACGGGCAGCAAGGACTGGTACGGGGCCGGCGTCTTCTACGAGCCGCTGGCGGGCTGGGACAGCGAGGGCAATCTCGTCCCGTTTCTCGCGGCCGAGATCCCGTCTCTGGAGAATGGCGGCGTCGCGAAGGACGGCGCTTCGGTCACCTGGAAGCTCAAGCGTGGCGTCGCCTGGCATGACGGCAAGCCGTTCACGGCCGACGACTGCGTGTTCAACTGGGAGTACGCAAGCGATCCGGCGACGGGCGCCGCCACGATCGGCACCTACCGCGACATCACGGTCGAGAAGCTCGACAGCCACACGATCAGGATCGTCTTCAAGTCCCCGACCCCGTTCTGGGCCGACGCCTTCGTCGGCACGCGCGGCATGCTGATCCCGAAGCATATCTTCGAAGCGTACAAGGGTGCGCCGGCGCGCGATGCGCCGCATAACCTCAAGCCGGTCGGGACCGGCCCCTATATGCTCGAGACGTTCCGCCCCGGCGATGTCCTGCACGCGCGGCGAAACCCGAACTACCATGTCCCGGCCAAGCCCCATTTCGACGCGGTCGACATCAAGGGCGGAGGCGATGCGATCTCCGCCGCGCGCGCAGTCATGCAGACCGAGGATTATCACTTCGCCTACAACCTCCAGGTCGAGGACAGCCTGCTCAAGCGGATGGAGGCTGCCGGGAAGGGAAAGATCGAAATCGTCCCGTCGGCTCACATCGAGCACATCCAGCTCAATGCCGCCGACCCCTGGAGCGAGGTCGAGGGCGAACGCGGCAACCCGAAATCACGCCATCCCATCTTCTCGGACAAGCGCGTCCGCAAGGCCCTGACCAACCTTGTCGATCTTGGCTCGATCCAGAAGGCGATCTACGGGCGCGACGCCGCCGCCACTGCGAACTTCCTCAACGCGCCTGCGCGCTTCGTCAGCAAGGACACGAGCTGGTCCTTCGCGGTCGACAAGGCCGCGTCGCTTCTCGACGAGGCCGGCTGGGTGAAAGGCCCCGACGGGATTCGGTCCAAGGACGGCCGCCGCTTCAAACTTGTCTTCCAGACCGCCACGAATTCGCTCCGGCAGAAGACCCAGATGGTCATCAAGCACGCCTGCCAGAAAGCGGGCATCGAGGTCGAGCTCAAGACTGTCGAGGCCGGGGTGTTCTTTTCGTCCGATCCGGCCAATCCCGACAATATCGGGCATTTCTACGCCGATCTCCAGATGTACACCTCGCCCTTGAACCAGCCCGACCCCGGCGCCTTCATGCAGCAATTCCTGTCGGACCAGGTCAGCAGCAAGGCCAACAACTGGCAGGGCCGGAACGTCACGCGCTGGCAGAATGCGGCCTTCGACGAGACCTATCGCGCCTGCCAGGCGGAGATGGACCCGGTCAAGCGCGCGGCGCTCGCCATCCGCCTGAACGACCTCGTGGTCGAGGACGTGGCGGTCATTCCCGTCGTGACCCGCAAGGTGCTGGCTGGCATGAAGAAGGACATCCACGCCTCGCTCAGCGCCTGGGAGGCCTACACCTGGGATCTCGCGAGCTGGTATCGTGAGGCTTGAGCGGCGGTTTGCCACCCGGCCCATGAGACCTCTTCGATCTATACGTGCTGCCAGGACGACAGGAGTTCCGATATGCTGATCCTGGAGCAGATCCTCCCCTTCCTCGACGAGCTGAAGGCGATCCGGCAGGACATCCACCAGCATCCCGAGCTCGGGCTCGAAGAGGTCCGGACGGCTGCGCTCGTCGCGGCCAAGCTGAGGGAATGGAACGTCGAGGTGGTCGAGGGCATCGGCGGCACGGGCGTCGTCGGTGTCCTAAAAGGCGACAGGCCCGGACAGCGCATGATCGGGCTGCGGGCGGACATGGACGCCCTCCCCATCGCTGAAAAGACCGGTCTGCCCTACGCGTCGAGACATCCGGGCATCATGCATGCCTGCGGCCATGACGGGCATACAGCGATGCTGCTCGGCGCGGCGCGCCACCTGTCGGCGAACCGCGACTTCGGCGGTACCGTCGTGCTGATCTTCCAGCCGGCGGAAGAGGGCCGCGGCGGCGCTCGCGGCATGGTGCGCGACGGGCTTTTCTCACGTTTTCCCTGCGACGCGATCTACGCCCTGCACAATCGGCCTGGAATGCCGATCGGCGATTTCGCCGTGCGCCCCGGCGTGGTGACGGCGAATTGCGATCGCTGGCGGGTGACGTTCCACGGCACGGGCGGCCATGGCGGCTCGACGCCGCATCTGGCGACGGACGTGACCGTTGTCGGGGGGCATTTCCTCCTCGCGGCGCAGACCATCGTCAGCCGCAACGTCGCTGCTCGCGAGACCGCGGTGCTGTCGGTCGGCTTCGTCGAGGCCGGCGCAGCCGAATCCCCCAACATTATGCCGTCCGAGCTGACCATCCGCGGCGTCACTCGCACGTTCGACATCGCCGTGCGCGAGACCATCCGCACGCGGCTCGAAGCGCTCGCCCAATCGCTCGCCGAAGCCCATGCCTGCAAGGCGGAGGTCGAGTACTGGCAGACCGGCTATGCCGTAACCAACAGCCCCGAGTCCGCCGCGGTCGCGCGCGCCGCGGCAGTCGCGATCGTGGGGGAAGGCCAGGTCGCCGGCGACCTGCCGCCGTCGACCGGCGGCGAGGACTTCGCGGAGATGCTGCACGTCGTTCCCGGCTGCATGGCCTCGATCGGCAACGGCGCCGACGGCACGACGCTCGCGCCGAGGCTGCATACGCCGCTTTTCGACTTCAACGACGAGGCGCTGCCCTACGGCATCGCCTATTGGGCCGGCGTGATCGAGCAGGAACTGGGCTCGCGCGCTTAAGCGCCGCTTGCCGAGGCACAGTCTGCCGCATCCCGAGACGTGGCGGCCGACCGGTTCAGCCCGGCGTGCCGCCACTCCGGATAGGAGCGCGGTCCGGCGCTGTGGTCGACGACGCGCCGTTCGCCTCGCGCAGCTCGATGATGGAGCCCTGCCCGCGATCGAGATGCTCCAGCATGGCGGCGCGCGCCGCATCGGCGTCGCGGCGCCGCAGCGCGTCGACGATCGCGCCGAAATCGGCGACGTTCGAGGCGATGCGCTCCTGCCTCAGCCCGTCCAGCGAGCCGCGTTCGCGTTCGGCCGCGGCGCGCAGGTCGGTGACGATCTGGGCGACGAGGCTGTTGGCGCTCGCTTCAGCGATCAGCGCATGAATCTCGATGTCGAACGCATTGGCCTCTTCGCGCGTGAGATCGTCGCGGGTCGCCATCAGCGAGAAGCGGCCATAGACCGCATCGATCTGACGAAGCTGCTCGACGCTAGCGCGCTCGGCTGCCCAGGCCGTTGCCTGCGTCTCCAGAACCCGGCGCAGCTCGAACAACTCGGACAGCGGCCTGTTGGCGGTCGACAACGCCGCAGAACCCTCCCCGTCGATATGCCTGTCCGCCGCGTCGGCGACGAACACGCCGTGATTGCGGCGGATGCGCAGCGTGCCCATCCCGGCCAGCACCTTGAGCGCATCGCGAACGCTCGTGCGGCTGACCTTCAGCATGCCTGCGAGATCGCGCTCGGGCGGCAGCCGATCGCCGGGGGCCAGCCGCTCGCCTTCGATCGCCGCGGTGATCACGCGCGCCACCTCGATGCTGACCGCCCTCACCTGCCTCGTATCGATGGGCGCCAGCTTCAGTCTCGGGCGCTCCTGGGTGTCGGTCATGTCTCGGCTCCAGCAAGAAGCGCGCAGCTTGACAGCCTCCCGACACTGTGTCCATGATCGCCCACAGTGGTATGACCAATAAGAAAATAATAATCTATATCAATAACAAACGGGGATAAGATATGCTCGGATCGTTCTTCAGGATCGCCGTTTTCTCTCTCGTGGGGATTTCCGCCTGGGTGGCGGCTCCCGGCTTCGCCTCGGCGCAGGCCAAGCCCGAGGTCGTGCGGTTCGGCTTCTATGGCGGCCCGCGCCCCTGGATCATCGGCAAGGCCCTGCAGATGTTCGACAAGGACATGGGCACCAAGATCGATTGGGTGCAGTTCAGCTCCGGCGCCGATGCGCTGACGGCGCTCGCTTCCGGGCAGGTCGACATCAGCCGCATGGGCTCAACCGCCACCGTAGCGGCAATCGCGCGCGGGCTTTCCGTCGAGATGATCGCGATGACGGGCGTGATCGCCACGAGCGAACGGCTGATCGCCAAGGACAGCATCAAGTCCCTGCCCGATCTGCGCGGCAAGCGGATCGCCTATCCGCCGGGCTCGACCGCGCATTTCGCGCTGATGGCGGCGCTCAAGGTAGCGAAGCTCGCGGCCAACGACGTGACGCTGCTCTCGCTCAAGCCGGCCGAGATGCTGGCCGCCTGGCAGAGGGGCGACATCGACGCCGCCTATGTCTGGGGGCCGTTCTCGCACCAGATGGAGGGAGCCGGAGGCCGCCAGCTCCTCGCGACCAAGGACCTGCAGCAGAACGGTTACTACGTCTGGAACAACTACGTCGTCCGCAAGGAGTTCGCCAAGCAGTATCCGCAGTTGGTCGTGCAGTTCCTGAAGACGCACGAGAAGGCGCGCGCGATGTACCAGTCGGACACCGGGGCGATGGTCAAGCTGATCGCCGGCCATCTCGGGCAGGACGAAAGCTCGGTGGCCGACACCATGGCCGGCCTCTATTTCCCGTCGTTGCGCGAGCAGCTCTCGCCGCAGTTCCTCGGTCCCGGCGGGCCGATCCTAGATGCCATGAAGTTCCAGGCCGACTTCCTCGTCGAGCTCGGCGACCTGCGTAGCCGAGAGATTCCCAAGAACTTCGCACCGGGCGTCGTTACGACCTATCTCGAGCAGGCGGCCGGCCAGTAGCCCGCCCCTGCCGCCTCTCTCGATCAGCAAACCAGGAGGACGACGCTCCATGCAGCCAGCAAGCCGCCCCTTCATCAGCGTGCTCGCCGTCGGCACGGCCCTGTCGCTCTGGTGGATCGTCGGCCACTGGCGGCTCGCCGACCCCGTTCTCCTGCCGGGGCCCGAAGAGGTCGCCCTCACCGGCTACGACCTCGTCACGGAGGGGTACCGGGGCGTCTCGCTGTTCGGCCATCTGGCCGTCAGCGTCGCCAGGGCCCTGGCGGCGTTCGCGCTGGCCGTGATCACCGGAATTCCGCTGGGCATCGCCATGGGCATGTCGCCGACCTTGAATGCGGTCTTCGACCCGTTCGTGCAGTTCCTGCGCCCCCTACCGAAGCTCGCCTTGATCCCGCTCGTGGTCGTCTGGTTCGGAATCGGGGAGTTCTCGAAGGTTCTGCTGATCTATCTGGCGACGTTCCTGACCGTCGTGGTCGCTGCGACCGCGGCCGTGATGAGCGTGCCGGAAGGGCGGCTGCGGGCGGCCCGCTCGCTCGGCGTCAACCAGTTGCAGCTGTTCCGCTATGTCATTCTGCCGAGCGCACTGCCGGAACTGTTCACCGGCGTGCGCGTCGGGATCGGCATCGGCTGGACGACCCTGATCGCCGCCGAAATGATCGCATCGACCTCCGGGCTGGGCTGGATGGTGATGAACGCCAGCGCCTATCTGCGGACGGACGTCGTCATGCTCGGCGTGCTGATGCTGGGAGTGACCGGCTATCTCCTCGATTTCGGCCTCGTATCCGCGCAGCGCCGCTGGGTCCACTGGATGGGGAAGGCCTGATGATTGCGACCTCATCCCCTCCGAAGCTCGCGCTGGACTCGGTCACGAAGCGCTTCCGGGATAGCGTCCGAGGCCGCGATACGCTCGCCTTGGACGGCATCTCCTTCACGATCGCGGACGGCGAATTCGTCTGCCTGCTCGGAGCTTCCGGCTGCGGAAAGTCAACTGTGCTCAATCTCGTGGCCGGCTTCGAGGCGCCGACCAGCGGCGAGGCGCGGCTCGACGGGCAGCCGGTTCGCAAGCCGGGCACCGATCGGGGCGTCGTCTTCCAGCAGCCACTGCTGTTCCCCTGGCTGACCATCCTCGACAACGTCGCCTTCGGGCCGATGATGAACGGCGCGTCGCGGGACGACGCCAGGCGAAGGGCGAGCGAGTATCTCGCCTTCGTCGGCCTGGCCGATTTCGCGAAGCACTATCCGTACGAGCTCTCCGGCGGCATGCAGCAGCGGGTCTCGCTCGCGCGCGCCTGGGTCTCGCATCCGCTGATGCTGCTGATGGACGAGCCTTTCGGAGCGCTCGACGCCCAGACCCGGCTGCAGATGCAAGAGTTCCTCCTCCAGATCTGGGAAGAGCGGCGCACCACGGTTCTATTCGTGACGCACGATATCGACGAAGCGCTCTTCCTCGCCGACCGGATCATCGTCATGTCCGCCCGCCCGGGGCGGGTCGCGCTCGACTTGCCGCTGTCGTTCGGCCGCCCGCGCCGCATCGACGAGATCATGTCCGACCCGGAGTACATCCGCATGAAGCAGCGGGTGATGCACGCGATCCGCCACGACGGCGGCGGCGACCAACCTCACTGACCGACCGGATTCAAATCATGCACAGCCTGAACCCCTCCCGCCGCGGCAGGCTCGAGGTCTACGAGTCGCTGAGCCGGAATCGCGAGGCGATCCTCCGCGAAGCCGAGACGCTTGCAGCCGATGTCGGCATGCCGAGCGAACTGGCCGGGCGGATCGGCCCCACGGGCGCGAGCTCGGCCCTCCCAGGAACGATGCGCAGATCCGTTCTGCGGCAGATCGAGGACGGCATGCTCGATCTGCGCGCACCGCGCGCCATCGGCGACGAGATCCGGCATCTGGTGAAATCGGTCTATGGCGACGAGTACGACGCGGCGCTGGCGAACTCCTGCGAGGCGGCGCTGGGCATCGCGTTCGACACGCTGCTGACGCCGCCCGCCGTCGGCATCGGCGAGCCTTACCGGGCGCGCGTGATCGGGCTGCTCGAACGCCATGCCGAGCACCAGCTCAGCTACGGCCGCCCGTTCCCCCCGATCTACAAGGATATTTTCGCCGATCGCGGATCGACGGCCGGCGAGCTCGGGCTTCTCGGCCGGCGCCGCGACCATACCGACTGCGTCTTCATTCCGATGGCCGGCAGCCGTCACGAACTTCATGGCATGAAGATGCACCCGGCCCCGCTGCTGGCAGGTGCCCGCGCGGGTGAAACCGCCGCCGCCCTGGCGCGCGCCGCGTCCGTCCATGCCGCGAACCTGACCGGCTTCGTCAGCCTGGGTTACGATACGCCGGGCTACGGATATGGCGAGCGGACCGCCGACGGCGCGCCCCTCCTGCAATCCGAGATCGGCAAGCTCGCGCGTGACTATGGCGTGCCCTATCTCTGCGACAATGCCTGGGGAACGCCGTTCATCGGCACAAACCTGCGGGCGACCGGCGCCGACGTCATGCTATTTAGCATGGACAAGGTCGCCGGCGCGCCGACGAGCGGGCTGATCATCGGGCGGGAATGGCCGATGGTGAACGTGCGCCGTGCGCTCGGCGTGCACAGCGACCGCTTCGGAACGACCTCCGCACACGGCAAGGGCTCGCATGTCTCGGCAGATCCCGGGAAGATGACAATGCTCGGCGCACTCGCCGCGCTGCGCCTCTTGCGGGACGAACCGGACCATTTCACCCGGCCCATCGATCTGATCTTCGCCATCGTCGAGGACGAATGCGCGAAGGCCCGCGGCATGCTGCCGGAGGGCATCACCATCGCCAAGTCGTACAATCTCGGCGGGGTCGAGCTCAATTATGAGCGGAGCTGGGCCTCCGGCGCGGTCGGCATTCCGATTTTCACCAACGAGGACCGGATATCCGGCAACCATCTCCTCAACCAGGTCGCCGGCCGGATGGGCATCCTGCCGGGGCAGTCGGAAGATGCGAACGTCCTTTTCACCGCCGGCCTGGGAACGGTCGACGAGGAGGGGGAACTCGTCGAGGAGAACATGCGCCTTGTGGTCCGCTCGATGCTGCGCGCGCTCGGCCTGCTCCACGGCTGGGCGGCCGGCAAAAACTGATCGGCATCCAGCGCTCTACCGCACGAGCAGCAGCGAGACGGCCGGGACGTAGGTGACGAGCATCAGCACCACCAGCATGAGCGCCACCTGCGGCCAGATCGCCCGCGAGATTTCGCCGAGACTCGTCTTGGCGACCGCCATGGCGACGAACAGGCAGTAGCCGATCGGCGGCGCCGCCATGCCGATCGCCACGTTGGTGACGATGATCGCACCGAACTGGATCGGGTCGACGCCGATCTGAGTGGCGATCTTGATGAGCATCGGCCCGAAGATCAGCATGATCGCGATCTCGTCCATCACGGCCGCGAGCAGGAAGAAGGCGGTGTTGAGAACGAGCAGGATCACCCAGGGCTCGCGCAGATGGGTCTCGAGCGCCAGCGCCAGCTTGTCGGACAGTTGCTCCTGTGCGATCAGCACGCCGAACGATCTCGAAAAGATCACGACCGCCATCACCACCGCGGTCATCAGCATGGCATTGATCACGAGCCCGGGCATCTGCGGCCAGGACAGCTTCCTTTCGATGACGAAGCCGACGAAGAAGGCGTACGCGCAGGCGACCGCCGATGCTTCGGTCGGCGTGAACTGTCCCGAATAGATGCCTCCGAGAATGATCACGGGCGCCAGCAGCGCCCAGATGCCCTCGCGCCAGGCCGCGACTGCCTCCTTGACCGTCGCGCGTGGCAGACGGGGCGTTGCGTCCCGCTTCGCCTTCACCACGGCGTAGATGCACAGCAGCGCCGTCATCAGCAGTCCCGGCACGATGCCGGAGAGGAACAGCTGGGAGATCGACTGCTCGGCGATCGCTCCCCAGATGATGAACGCGATGGATGGCGGAAAAAGCGGAGCGAGCACGCCGGCGCTGACGCACAAGGCGGCGGCATAAGCCCGCGAATAGCCACGCTCCGCCATCGCGGGGATCATGATCGCGCCGATCGCCGCCGTGGTCGCGGGCGCCGAGCCGGAGATCGTCGAGAACAGGACGGCGGCTCCCAGCGTCACCAGGGCCAGGCCGCCGGGAAGATGGCGCACCAGCACATCGGCCATGGCGATCAGCCGGCGCGACAGGCCGCCGGCCGTCATCAGCTCTCCGGCCAGCATGAAGAAGGGAATGCCCAGCAGGCTGAAGGATTGGGTGGCCGCGATCGTCATCTGCGGCAGGAATTCCGGCGCCATGTCTGTCGTCAGCATGACCGCGATGACGGTCGCGGCGATGGCGAACGCGAACGGCACGCCGGCCGCTGCCAGAGCCGCGAATCCCGCCGACAGGAGCCATGCCGCGGAAGTCACCGCCCGTCGTCCCTCTGCGGCAGCAGCGCGTTCTCGATCGTGAAAAGCATCAGGAGCAGGCTCGCGACCGGCGCGCAGGCATAGAGCCATTCGGACGGATATCGCGCCGCCGCCGAGACGGTGCCGCGCATCTCGCCGAAATAGAGGATGCTGGCCCACAGCAGATACGCGCCGATGAGCACGATCATGATCGAGATCACGCGGTCGGCGAGGCGGGCCAAGCCCTGCGGCAGCCGCGTCACCAGCGTGTCGATGCGCACGTGCAGATGCTCCCGCGCGCCCAAGGCGAGCATCAGCATCACGATCCAACCGAACATGAGGAGCGCGATCTCCTCCGTCCACGGCGGTGAACGGTTGATGAGCAAGCGCGCCACGACCTGCCAGAGAATGGCCAGGGTCATCACCAGGCACTGCGCGACCACCGCCAGGCGGGTCATCCTGGCGAGGCCAGCATTGCAGAGCGAGAAAGCCTTCAGGACGGACGGGACGGCTGGCATGTCGGCGCTCCGGTCACTTCGCGGCTCCGAGCGCAGCCGCGAGCAAATCGGAGCCTATATCAGCACGGAACTTCTCGTAGATCGGACGCACCTTGCTGCGGAACTCGCTCTTGTCGGCGACTTCGTTGATCGCGAGCCCCTTGCCTCGCAAGGTATCGAGAATGAGCGCCTCGTTCGCGGCATTGACCTTGCGCTGCTCGGCCGCTGCCGCCGCGGCTGCCCGGAGAACCGCGTCTCTCTGAGCCTCGGTAAAGCGATCGAAGCGCCGCTTGCTCATGCCCAGCGCGGCGCCTGAATAAGTGTGCCCGGTCAGCGAGAGGAACTTCACGCTGTCGCTGATCTTTAGCGAATCCATCACGCCGATGGGAAGGTCGAGCCCATCGACCGCGCCCTGCTGCAGGGCGGTCGTGGTCTCGCCCCACGACATCGGCACGGGCCCGGCACCCAGCAAGCTGTACATGTCGACCGCGACGGCGTTGTGGACGCGATACTTGACGCCGGTGAGATCGGCCGGAGAATGGACCGGGCGCTTGTTGTTTAGCATGTGGCGATAGCCGCCCGCGAGATAGGCGAGAACCTTGACGCCGCGCTTCTCGATCTTGTCGCCAAGCTGCCGCCCGACCTCGCCGTCCATCGTCTGGAAGACCTTCGCCTCACTCTCATAGAGAAACGGCAGGTCGTTCAGCTGGAATGCCGACTCGAACTGGGCATAGGCGGCGTTGGTGATGACGGCCGCGTCGACCGTCCCGAGGCGCAGGCCCTCCACGAGCTGCTTCTCGTCGCCGATCTGTCGGTTGGGATAGAGCTGGACGTCGAAGGCGCCCGGCGCTTCGCGCTCCAGCGCGGCCTTGAACGCCCGCGCGGCGATCGCGAACGAGTCCTGGGGCGCATCCGCTGTCGCCCAACCGAGCTTGATGGTGACGGCCGTCGCGGCCCGCGTGTCCGACAGAGGCAGCGCCGCGAGAGCTGGCGCGATGATGCCGGCGAGCGCCATCTCGCGCCGCGTCATGGCTGAACGCAGTGTCATAATCCCCTCCTGTGCAGGCATCGACGCCGCTTATGTCCCCGCGGATTCTTGATGATCCGTCAAAACCGAGCCGGCAGCGTCCAACGCCGATTTCGAAAGCCTACAAGCTGCAAGCGGCATGTCAAGATATTGTATCTTTTATCTACTCTAACGGCCAATCCGCGTTCGCCGGCACGTTGCCGGTGCATCCGCCGGAAGCAGCCAGAGGCCAAACAACCCGGCCTGACCAATCGAAAAATCAGAACGGAATAACAAAAATAATCGGCTGGAATGCTTGAATGATCCGACGCATTTTCCGCGCGACGACGCCTGGAAAAGCCGGAAATGACACCCCGAGACATAGACTCCGCCGAGAACAGCCGGTTTGCGGCCGCGCTGGCGAAGTCGCGCGCAGTCCTGCCTGGCCTTGTCCTGTGCCTGGCGCTGACCGTTTTCGCGATGGCGCTGGAAGCACTCGAGCGGGGTGTTTTCGGCCATGTCTGGCTCGACGCGCTGGTGATCGCGATCCTAGTCGGCACGATCGTTCGATCAGTATGGTCTCCCAGCGCACTTTGGCGGACGGGTATCGTCTTTTCGGCCCGCACGCTGCTGGAGACGGCGGTGGTGCTGATGGGCGCCTCGCTCGGCCTCGACACGCTCATCGCGGTCGGCCCCGGCCTCTTGGGCGGCATCGCCGGCGTCGTGGCGATAGCGCTGGCCGCGAGCTACGGGATCGCTCGCGCGCTGAGGCTGAAGGTCCGGCTGGCGATCCTGATCGCCTGCGGCAACTCGATCTGCGGAAACTCCGCGATCGCCGCCGTCGCGCCGGTCATCCGCGCCGACAGCAACGACGTCGCCTCCGCGATCGCATTCACGGCGGTGCTCGGCGTCCTCGTGGTGCTGTTGCTCCCTGTCCTCATCCCGGCGCTCGGGCTCAGCGCGGCCCAATACGGCATCCTGTCGGGGCTGACGGTGTATGCGGTGCCGCAGGTCGTCGCGGCGGCGGCTCCAGGCGGCATCGCCGCCGTGCATCTCGGCACGCTCGTCAAGCTCGTGCGCGTCCTGATGCTGGGTCCGGTCATCCTCGTCCTGTCGATCCTGGCGCGCCGCATGCGCACGACGGGCGACGATGGGAACTCGCATATACACGGCGGCGACCGCCCGATGCCGCCGCCCGTCCCCGTCAATCAGCTCGTCCCCTGGTTCATCGTTGCATTCTTCGTCATGGCTGCCCTCCGGTCGGCGGGTCTGTTCCCGACGGCCGCCCTGCGCCCGATCGCCGTCGTCGCGGATGTGATGACGGTCGGCTCGATGGCCGCGCTCGGGCTCGGCGTCGACATCCGTACGGTGGCCCGCGCCGGCTCTCGCATCACGGCGGCCGTCACGCTCTCGCTGATCGCACTGATCGTCATCAGCTACGGCCTGATCAGGCTGCTCGGGATCGCCTGACACCAGAACGAGGATGCGGCTGCGGCCTGCCGTGTTCGGCAGCCGGGCCGGCCACTCCGCCGCTCACAAGGCAGCCCGGTCCTCGGCGGGCTCAGGAAACAGCCGGTAGAGCGCGCGCACCGCCTGGGTGAGATGCCGCTCCTCGTGCCGGATAGCCAGGAAATCGCGCTCCCGCAGAACGGGACGCGGCTGGCCGGCTTTGGCCGCCAAATCGATCGCGACCAGGGTTTCCGCACGCAGCCCCGGCTCGGCCACCAGCCGGGAAATCACGGTGGCGCAGCCGCCCGCGGCGACGGCGGAACAGACCGCCTCGTTCGAGGGCAGTTCCAGCGCGATCGTCATTGCGTGCGACGACAGCCCGGCATCGGCGACCATGTCGTCGAACAGGGCACGCGTGCCGGAGCCGGGTTCGCGAAGGATCCATTGCGTCGAGGAAAGCTCGCCCGCATCGATCGTTCCCCGCCTTGCCCAGGGGTGATCGCGCGCCACCACGAGCACCATCCTGTCGGTCCCGACCTTCTCGACGGCCAGGGCGCGATCGTCGACGCGACCTTCCACGAAACCGACATCGGCCAGACCATCGCGGATCGCCGCCGTGACGGTTTCGGTGTTGCCGATCCGCAGGGTCAGGGCGATCGCAGGATGGAGCGCCTTGTAGCGTTGCATCAGCGGCGGAAGCCAGTAATTCGACACCGTCTGGCTCGCGGCGAGGGTGAGCGACCCGCGCTTCAGCCCCGCGAGATCGGCGAGGACCGTCTCGGCGAAGGCTGCCCGAGCCAGAACCGCCCGCGCCTCCGTCAGGAAGAGCGTCCCGGCCTTCGTCAGCACGATGCGCCGCCCGACCCTGTCGAACAGCTTGGTCGCATGCCGCGTCTCCAGCGCGGTTATGGCCGCACTCGTCGCCGACTGCGTCAGGTTGAGATCGCGAGCACCCTTGGTGACGTGTTCCCGCTCGGCGACCGCGACGAAAATCCTGAGCTGTTCGAGGGTCATGGCATGTCGCTTATCGCAGGGCGGATCGAGCAAGTCACCCGGGACGGTCGGCACTGCCAGCCGTCGCCACGGCGCGATGGCGAACCATCGCCGGCGTCGAGGCTGGGCTTGGCGAATACGCCGCCGACGACGATAGACGACAGCGGCGATCCGCACGCCGCGGCAGCTTGCATGCGTTCCAAAATAAGATACATTATCTTTAATAAGAGATAACTTGTGGCCGCGTAAGCCATGAGGGGACTGGTCGCTCGGCATTGACGCGAAGGGGAGGTTTGCGATGAGAGGCTTGGCGAAGCTGGTGGCGGCACTGGCTCTTGGAGGCTGCGCTGCCTTGGGAACCGTGTCGGCGGCGAAGGCTACGGGTCCGACGCTGACGGCCGTCAAGCAGCGCGGTCAGCTGCTATGCGGCGTCTTCGGCGTCGTGCCCGGCTTCTCGCTTCCCGACAGCAAGGGGGTCATGCGCGGCATCGACGCCGATTCCTGCAGGGCGCTGGCGGCAGCCGTGTTGGGAGATCCCGACAAGGTCAGGTTTGTCATGCTGACCGCGCAGCAGCGCCTGCCGGCGTTGCAGTCCGGCGAAGTCGACGTGGTGTTCGCCAACCTGACATGGACTTTCGGCCGCGAGGTTCCGACCGGCCTGGCGTTCCCGCACATCTATTACTACGACGGCCAGACGTTCGTCGTGAAGAAGTCCCTGGGCGTCAAGACCACCAAGGAGCTCGACGGCGCGAGTATCTGCCTGACGCAGGGCAGCACGATCGAGCTGACTGTGCAGGAACACTTCGCCCGCAACGGCATGAAGTTCACGCCCGTCGTCTTCGCGGACGTCAGCGAGACCCGCAAGGCGTTCCTGGCGGGACGCTGCGACGCGACCGCCGGGGACGGCTCGTCCCTGGCCGGCTTCAAGAGCTCGCTCGGCACGGCGGCCGACGATTACGTGCTCATGCCGGAAAGAATATCGAACGAGCCGCTCGCCGGCGCCGTCCGCAAGGGCGACGCGCAGTGGCTCGACATCGTCAGGTGGACCCATTTCGCGATGGTCGGCGCCGAAGCTCTGGGGATCGCCAAGGCGAACGTCGACAGCTTCGCCGCCTCCAAGGACCCGAACATCCGCCGCCTGCTCGGCATGGAAAGCGGTTTCGGCGAAATGCTCGGGCTCCGCAACGACTGGGTCGTCGCGATCATCAAGGGCGTCGGCAACTTCGGCGAGATGTGGGATCGCAACGTCGTCGGCGTCGATCGCGGGCTGAACCGGCTCTGGACGCAAGGCGGCCTGCAATACGCGCCGCCGTTCCGCTGAGCATTGCGCCGGGTGCCGCCATGCGACCGATCGCGATTATGGACAGGCCCACGGCGGTGACGGGAGCGCGGCGGCAGCGGCTCGAGCAACTTCTCGTCCTCGCCGTCCCGGTACTCCTCATCGCCTGGCTCGCCGCGAACACGGCGGCGAACCTCAAGGCCAAGGGCGTCACCACGGGCTTCGGCTTCCTGGCCATGCCCGCCCGGATGGGCATTTCCGAAGGTTTCCTGCCGTTCGTCGCCGGCGTCGACAGCTATGCGCGCGTCGTCGCCATCGGTCTTTGCAATACGCTCTTCGTCTCCGTGCTCGCGATCGGCATCGCCACCGTGATCGGCACCGCGGTCGGCCTGTCGCGGCTCTCGGGCAACTGGCTGCTCAGCCGCTGCGCCGGCACCTTCGTCGAGCTCGTGCGCAACGTGCCGCTGCCACTGCAATTGCTGCTGTGGTACCAGACCCTGCTCAATCTGCCCTCGCCTCGAACCGCGATCCAGTTCGGCGGGGCCTATCTCTCAAATCGAGGGCTTTTCTTTCCCACGGTGAGCGCAGCGACAACGCTCTGGCTCGTCGCTGCGCTGCTGCTTGCCGTAACGCTGCTCGTCGGGCTGCGAGCGGCCGGAGTGAGCCGGCGCGGATGGCGGCGCCGCCTGCCAGCGCTGGCTTTGAGCGTCGTTGGGGCTGCAGCGGTCCTGCTCGCCATCGGTGAAGTCGAGCTGGACCGGCCTACCCTGCGCGGCTTCAACTTCAGCGGCGGCATGGCGATCAGCCCCGAACTTGCCGCGCTCGTGCTCGGGCTCTCGATCTATGCCGCCGCATTCGTCGCGGAGATCGTTCGCGCGAGCGTCGTCAGCGTGCCGCGCGGCCAGTGGGAGGCCGGGCGCGCGCTCGGCCTCCCGCACGGACGGATCCTGCGCAAGATCATCCTGCCGCAGGCCTTGCGCCTGGGGCTGCCGGCGCTGGGCAACGAATACCTGTCGACCATCAAGAACAGCTCGCTCGCGGTGATCATCGGCTACCCGGAGCTCGCCTCGCTGATCAACACGATGGCCAGCGATACCGGCCAGCCGATCGAAGCGATCGCCGTGCTGATGGTCTCCTATCTGACGATTTCGCTCGGTGTTGGATGGCTGCTGCACCGCTGCGAGCAGCGATTGGCCCTGGCGCAGCGATGACCGAACTCCTGCACCGGTACGGGCCGCTCCCGCCCCCCGCCGCTCCGCGAGGCGTCGTCGCCTGGGTGAAGGCCAATCTCTTTCAGAACCCGGCCTCCTCCGCGACGACGATCGTTCTGATCTGCGCCCTCGCATTCGCGGGCGAGAAGCTGTTTCGCTGGGCGGTTCTGGACGCGACCTGGCTCCTGCCGGGATCCCGGATCGAGGACACCGTCGCCTGCCGCAAGACCGGCGCGGGAGCCTGCTGGGCGGTCGTCGCGGAAAAGTACCGCTTTATCCTCTTCGGCCTCTATCCTTTCGACCAGCAATGGCGGCCGGCGGCGACGATCGCGGTCTTCCTGGCTCTGTTCGCCGCATCCACGCGATCGAGCTGGTGGAATTGGCGGCTTCCGGCGATATGGCTCGGCGGCTTCTCGCTGGCCTACGTCCTGCTCGCCGGCGGCATCCTCGGCCTCGCGCCGGTCTCGGAAGACCGCTGGGGCGGGCTGCCGGTGACGCTGCTGCTCGCCTCGTCCGGCATCGCCCTCGCCTTCCCGCTGGCGATCCTGGTCGCGATCGGGCGGCTCTCGCACAATCCGGTGCTGCGGCTGCTCTGCCGGGTCTATGTCGAGGTGATCAGGGGCGTGCCGCTGATCAGCGTCCTCTTCCTGGCGAGCGTGCTGTTCCCGCTCTTCCTGCCGGAAGGGATGCATATCTCGAAGCTGCTGCGCGCCCAATTCGCCATCGTCGTCTTCATCGCCGCCTATCTCTCGGAGCTGATCCGGGGCGGCCTCCAGGCGCTCGGGCGCGGACAGACGGAGGCGGCGATCGCCCTGGGCCTGGGCTATTGGAAGGTGCTGGCGCTGATCCGCCTGCCCCAGGCGCTCGCATTGGCGCTTCCGCCGATCGTCAGCCTGTTCATCGGCTTCTTCAAGAACACGTCGCTCGTGATGACGATCGGCATTTTCGACCTGCTGAACGCAGCCAAGAGCGCGGTGGCCGAGCCCGCCTGGCAAGGCTTCGGAACGGAGGCCTATCTGTTCGCCGGGGCGATCTACTTCGCCTTCTGTTTCGCGATGTCGCGCTACGGGCTCCGGCTGGAGAAGCGATTAGCCCGGCCGAGCTAGTCATCAGACGCAAGCGATAGCGCTTTGGAGCGCGACTTCACCTAGCCTAATGCGAGTGTCAGGACGTCTGCTTTTCGGCAACAATCCATTGTCCAGAGTAGTACGATGCGGCCGCGAATAGGGTTGAATGACCTTCACCGTAGACGCGGGTCGTCATCGGCGTGCTCTAGTAAACCGGCACCGTGCCCGTCTCGGGCCAGGTCGGCAGCCCCTTCTCGATGAATGGTTCGACGACGGCCTTGTTGTCGCCTGCGCGCTCTGATCGAACGATGCCGGCCCCACCGGTCATCCACTTATCTCGCCCGGCCGGGATCGGCTGCGCCGATCCCGCGCCATTACTGTCTCCAGATCAGCCCTCCGGCGAGAACTCCGGCGCCGGCTTTACGCGCTGCAGATAGTGGGCGTGTTCTGACTCCTGCTGAGCCTTGAGCCAGTGCGGGTAGCTGATGTAAACAGCCGGAGTGTCTTCCTCGCCCGCTTCGTAAGCGATCTTCGTGCCTTTGGTGATGAAGATGATCTCGCCTGGCCGCGCGGTCTTGCTGCCACCGTCGAAACGAACAGTGAGCGCTCCGCGTGTCACGACCAGCACCTCATCATAGGTGACGATCCACTCGTTGTTCTCGCCTTTGTTCAAGTTGAAGTAATAGCCGACGCTCATGCCTGCGCTCTTCGAGTCGTCCAATACGTCGCCGAGGAAGACCTCCTTGTCTTGATAGCGCGAGTAGGTGACATCCTTGGCCGTGAAGTGCGTGACTGACATGGTCATTATCCCTGGGTATCGGAATTTGAAGCCTGCTGGGGCCAGGACGAAGCCAGACGGTGCAGGATGCGAGGGCGTCGACGATCGTGGGTCTGCCGACTACGCTTCGTCGCTTGCCTCCCGGGCGAGCACGGCCTGCACGGCAGGATCGGCAGCGATTCTATCGTGCAAGGCCTGTACGTTCGCGAAGTTGTCCAAGCCCTCCGGCAGGAGCTTAGCCGCCCACCGGATCATCGGGAATGCATAGGCGTCGATCGCCGATCGCCCGTGCTGAAGGATATACTCTCGTCCGTCCAGATGGCGATCAAGGACGGCGAATTGCTTCGCGACCAACTTATGTCCTGCTTCCACGACCGCTTGTCGGGCTGCTTGGTCGCCGTCCGTCGTGTAGCGATAGGGCATGAAGATCGGCCAGAAGGCGGCATGGACGTCGGATGTAAAGAAGGCGGACCAGCGATGGGACTCGGCCTCTGCCCTCGCGCCATTCCCGCCTGCAAGACCGGCTTCGGGATGCTTACGCGCCAGATAGTCGAGAATGGCGCCGGCCTGGGTCAGGATCCATCCGTCGTCTTCGCGAAGAGTCGGCACGGCTCCCGCAGGGTTGATCGCGAGCAACTCCTTCGAGCCATATTGAACCCTGACCGCCTGATAAGGCGCACCGATCCATTCAAGGACGATATGGGTCGACAGCGAGCAAGCGCCCACTGCATAATAGAGTGTCGGCATCGCTGATGGTTCTCTTTCTGCTTTACTGTGCATTATTCGTCGCCCTGCCCTGACCTTCAGGCCGGCATCCGGTCGATTACTGCGCGAAAGGTGATTTCGACGAGTTGCACGGGCTGTGCCAGCGCAGATACTCCGTAGATGCTGCTGGCGCATTGCGGAATGTCCTTGCCGTACATCTCCTTGCGGACCTTGGCAGCGGCCGCGAAACCCGACGGAATGTCGAGGACGAACACGTCCTCCTCGACGACATCGTCGAACGTTGCGCCGAACTCGGCGAGCAGCTTCTTCGCGTTCAGGTATGACTGCCTGAACTGCGCTTCCATCTGGGAGAAATCGATCGGCCGCCCCGCCTCGTCCAGATCCGCGGGGGCCACGAAATTACCCTCGCCGTCATGGCTTAACTGACCTGACAGGTAGATCGTGTCTTTCACTTGGATCGCCTGAACGTAACCATAGGCGCTCTCCCACGACACGCCGTGGTTCGCGACTTTCCTGTTCGATCTGGTGTTCATCGTCGAGACCCTTCCAAGGATGCGTTACGCGGTTGATGATTCAGGCGGCTGCGAGGAAACGGGACGGGTGTGGCGACCTTCCCGCGAGCGTCGCTGCCAAGGCCATTCGCCGTCGATCTCGGCCTCGAGCGAGAAGCTCAGGAATGTCCGGATGATCACAACGAGCCCGAGGAGCCCGACGCTGTCCCAGGTCAGAGGGGATATGATCGTCGCGATGATGTCGGCGCCGATGAGAACCTCGAGCCCCAGCAGGATGCCGCGGCCGAGGTTCGCGCGATAGCGGATATAGGCCGTCTCGGCGGAGGCCGTGTAGCAGTCCTTGAGATAGGCGACGGACGCTGCGACGACGCCGATGACGATCACCGCGATGCCGAAGAACTCGAGCGCCACCGCTACTGGCTCGAGCACCGGAGCGATCAAGCCGGCCATGCCCGTCCGCTCCGCGGAACCTGTCATAAATGCCTCGGTCCTTCCCGCCTCTTCGGTTCGGCGCCGCACAAGAGCGCCGCTACCGACATGCCTAAGGCGGTTGCCGAGGATACAGAATTGCAATATTTCTCAGGATTGAATTGCGCCGAAAGCAATAATTCGATGGATCATTACAGAGCCCTTCGAACCTTTCTCCTTGCTGCTGAGAAGAAGAGTTTCGCCCAGGCCGCGCGCGAGCTCGACATGACGCCCGCCGCCGTGACGCGCGCGATCGCCGCGCTCGAGGGAGAGCTCGGCGTGCAGTTGTTCGTCCGGACGACGCGGCAGGTGTCGCTGACGACAGACGGCGCGATCTATGCGGCCCAGATCAAGCCTGCTCTCGACACCATCGACACCGCCCGTCGCGACATCATGAACGCGAACAAGGCCGATGAGGGCCGCCTTAGGATCAGCGCCCCTGTCTGGCTCGGGAAAGCGGTGCTGCCGAAGATCATATCCGGCTTCATGAAATCAAACCCGAACATAAGCTTTCAAGTCTCGCTTTCTGACGGGCTGGTGAACATCATTGAGGACGATTTCGATCTCGCGATACGCATCTCGCTGCAGCCATCGGACAAGTACACGATCTGGCGGAAGATCTGCGTCATTCCCAGGATCCTCGTCTCGGCGCCCGGGAGCCGGTTCGTAGCGATGGAGCATCCGAGCGAACTCAGACCAGATGACTGCCTCGCCTACGGCGGCGACAGTCGGCGCGAGACCTGGCTGCTCTCCGATGGAGGCTCCACGCTCAGCCTGTCGGCTGGGCGCTCCTTCGGCGCCAACAGCGGCGAAGTCCTTGCCGACATGGCCGCCGACGGTTTGGGAGTGGCGCTGCTGCCCGGCTTCAACATCGCCGAGCACTTGCGAACCGGACGCTTGGTTCATGTTCTCAAGGGATGGGCTCCGCCAGACCTCTGGCTGACGCTCTACTATCCCCCGTTCCAGAAGCTGCCTCCGCGCATCGCGGCGTTCTCGAAGTTCTTCGAGGAGAATCTTCCGCGCGATCTGCACCCTTGAATGCTGAGTCCAGCACCGCTTCAGCCAGACCGGTTAGAAGCGATACATCACCTCTGTGCCGAGCATGTGGAGCGTCTCGGACGGGCCGCTGTCTTTGATGAACGCCCCGGGTTCCAAGATCGAATAGGACAGGCTCGCAGACAGCGCCTTGTCGACCTGCCACCCCAGCACGACCTCACCTTGGATGCCGACGAAGCGCGCCCGGGACGCGGCCGCCTCGCGGATGAGCTGTCCGGGTAGGTCGTAAAGGCCGTCCTGGCGGCTGGCCCGCCAATAGGCCGTTCCGACGAGACCGAGGGTCACGCCCGCCCCCAGGTCGAATTCGACGCCTGGCTGCAGGTTCACGATGTTGGAGGGACCGATCGGCGATAGCTCGCCGAAATATTTTCCCTTCGGGAACATGGCGTTGAAGGTTCCCAGGGAGCCGTCTTCGGGGTTGTCGTCGCCGCTCGCGATATTGGCGCGCAGCAGCACGCGCGGCTTCAACGGCATGGTCTCGAAGGCATAGCTCGTCTCGGTGCCGATCGACCAGGCGCGAATCCTGTCCGAGGCGAACCGGCCCTGTTGCAGCATGGCCTCCCAGTTCCAGCTCCAGCCGCCCGACTTGCCGAAGGCACGGGCCCCGAACGTGTCCCGGAGTTCCCTGCCGGCGCCCTGCAGGAAGCGCGCCTCGTCATTGCGGTATCGCAGCCAATAGAGATCGAGCGACATTTCGTCGGACAGGCGCGTCGACGTATAGACGCCGTGCAGCCGCTCGTTTTTCGAGCGCCTGTCGTCGAAACTGTCGGGTCCCACTGCGACGGGGCGGGCGGCCAGAGCCTGGGCGTTGAACCGGCCGAGATCGAGCATCACCCGGCCTCCGTCGAAGGCTTGCGGCACATTCGCGCCGTAGCGGGTGCCGATCAGGCGTTCGCTTCCCAGAGCCATGAGCTCGCGACCGCCGCGAAAGGTCGCGGCGCCGTCGGAGCCGACCGGCAGGCGTAGGTCGACGAAGGATTGCAGCCTGTCGACTTTGGTCTCGTCGGCCGGGCCCCCCCAGCGCCGACGCTTACCGCGTCTGCCGCGATCAGCTGGCCGAAAGCGCGGAACGGCCCAAGACGGATATCGGCGTGCGGCATGACGCGGCGCCAGAGATACCCGTCGTCAGGCGCCGGCCCGGCACCCCACAGATTGTTTTCGAAGCCCTCGTATCTGAGGCGCGCCTCGATCCCGAAACTGGCCCAGGCCGAGCCGTCCGCGGCGAGCGGGACATATTTGAACGGCAGCCACCAAGGGCCGCCGGGCTGCGCGCCGCGAAGAACCGACCAGTCCTCGTCCCAGCGCCAGTTCGACTGCTTGACCTCCGGCAAGTCCGCCGTGGCCGGCATCGGCGCGGCGAGCAACAGTGCGGCGGCCAGCGCCGCGACGCGCGACGGCGCGTGACGGGCGGGCCCAATCGACGGCAACGCCGCGGGCGACATCTCATCGCCCCGTCGAGACCCGCGCAGGCGGAGCATGATCACAGCGGCCTGAGCATGTGCCTGACGGCCGGGGGCCGATCGCCCACATGCAAATCACGCAGAACGTTCTGATCGATCTGGTCGGCACGGGTCGCACGGGCGTGCTGACGCTGATGCTCGACCCAGCTTTCGACGATGAAGGCTTCGACGACCCGCCCCGGCTCGGCGACATCCTCCCAGACGTCCCAGCGGATCGCGCCGTCGCGCTGTCGCACGTCGCGGAACCTGCGCAGGGCCAAGACGAATTCGGCGAGCCGCGCGGGCTCGACGCGATATTCGATCTCGATGAGAACCGGGCCGCGGTCGTCCTGGGGCGGGATCGAGACCACGGGCGCCGCCCAATGGTTCGAGGGCGCCAGATCCGTGGTGGCGTCCTGCGGCAGGCGCCAGCGAAAGGCCAGGATCAGCGCGAGCGTCTGACCCGCGGCGGCGACCACGAGCGCCATGGCAACGCTGGTGCTCGAGGCCAGCGATCCCCACAGGACGCTGCCGCCGGTCATCGCGCCCTGGAAGACGAGGAGATAGACCGCGAGCGCGCGCGCCTTGACCCAGCCGGCCGAGGCCATCTGCGCCGCGACGTTGAGCGCGGTGAGCATCCCGATCCAGGCCAGCCCCGCACAGAACATGACCGCCCCGGCGAGCCAGACATTGGGGACCAGCGCGAGCGCCAGCGTGGCCAGCGCGAAGAGCAGCGTCGCGCCGATCGAGATCGTGTTGGTGGGCGTCGTCTTGCGCAACCGCTTCAACAGGATCGCGCCCAGCACCGCGCCCGCTCCCATGCATCCGAGCAGCGCGCCATAGCCGGCGGCGTCGAGCTGGAGACCGCGCCGCGCTACGAGAGGCAGCATCGCCCAAAGCGCGCTGCCGAACATGAAGAAGCCGGCCGCCCGGACGAGCACGAGGCGCATGGCGGGCGAGTGGCGGGTATAACGATAGCCCGCCTTCAGGGCGCCGAAGAAGTGCTCGGCCGGAAGTGCGCGCACGGTCTGCGGGCGCTTCCAGGTCAGCAGCACCAGGAACACGGCGACGACCGAAAGCGCATTCAGCGCGAAGACGACCGGCGTCCCGGCGAAGGCGACGATCACGCCCCCGAGCGCCGGCCCGATCGCGCGCGAGATGTTGACGCCGAGACTGTTGAGCGCGATCGCATCCGGCAGGGCCTGCTTCTCGACGAGTTCGGGAACGATCGCCTGGAACACCGGCGCGCTCAGCGCGGCAGCGATGCCGAGCACGAAGGTGGCGGCCAGGAGCACCTCAGGGGTGGTAAAGCCCTGAAAGGTCAGCATCGCGAGGGTCGCGGCGGCGACGAGGCTGAGCACTTGCGCCGCCAGCAGCATCTTGCGCCTGTCCACGATGTCGGCCAGCGCACCGGCCGGAAGGGCGAGCAAGAACATCGGCAGTGTTGTCGCCGCCTGGACCAGCGCCACGAGCAGCGGGCTCGGCGATAGCGAGGTCATCAGCCAGCCCGCGCCGACATCGTGCATCCAGGTGCCGATATTAGAGATGATAGTCGCGATCCACAGGGCCCGGAATACCGGGTAGCTCAAGGGTCCGCCTGAATCGGCGGATTTCGCCTGCTGCGGCGCAGTCATGAGGTTTCCTTTCGCCCGCCCGTGACAGACGGCGCCGTAAATAATTCCGGAGGCGCACCGCCCGGGCGGCGGCGCATGTCGGATAAGCCCGCCTTCGGGCTGCGCTCGGCGTCAGACCGCCCAGCAGCCGCAGCCGAGAGCGCCCCAGAACGTGCGGGCATCCCTGGCGGGGACATGCGCGCCCAGAGCCGCCGCGTGATCGTGTCCATGCACGGCGCAGTCGCTGGCGCAGCCGCAGTTCAGCGTCAGCTTGGCGCGCGCTTCCTTGGTCTTGTAATAGCCGCCGAAGGTGGCGACCGGTGACCAGTCAGGCATCGGCGCCGGCAGGTCGGGCGCGCGGGAGGCGTAGTCGCCCTCGCCATGCACGACCTTGCCGCCGAGGATGGTGAGGACGGAGCGCAGATGGACGATGTCGCTCTCCGGTACCGCGAAATAGTCGTCGGAGAGGACGGCGAGATCGGCGAACTGCCCAGCCTTGATCTGCCCTTTCCTGCCCTGCTCGTTGGAGAACCAGGTGTTGGCCTCGGTCCAGAGCCGCAATGCGGTTTCGCGGTCGAGCCGGTTGTGCTGCGGATAGAGGGCGAGGCCGCCGACCGTCCGCGACGTCACCAGCCAGGAGAGCGAAACCCAGGGATTGTAGCTGGCGACGCGTGTCGCGTCGGTGCCGGCGCCCACAGGCACGCCGGCCGCCATCATCCGGCGGATCGGCGGGGAGCGCTCGGCCGCCTTGGCGCCATAGCGTTCGACGAAATACTCGCCCTGGAAGGCCATGCGGTGCTGCACGGCGATGCCGCCGCCGAGCGCCGCGACCCGGTCGATATTGCGGTCGCTGATCGTTTCGGCATGGTCGAAGAACCAGTTGATGCCGGCGAGCGGCACGTCGCGATTGACCTTCTCGAAGACGTCGAGCGCGCGATCGATCGTCTCGTTGTAGGTGGCGTGCAGCCGCCAGGGCCAGCGGTTCTCGGCCAGCAGGCGCACGACTGGCTCGAGATCCGCCTCCATGTTCGGCGGCATGTCCGGCCGCTCGACGCGGAAGTCCTCGAAATCCGCGGCGGAATAGACGAGCATCTCGCCGGCGCCGTTATGGCGATAGACGTCGTCCCCCTGGCCCGGTGAGACCTGCTTGACCCAGGAGGAGAAGTCCGCGAGCTCCTCCTTCGGCTTCTGGGTGAAGAGGTTGTAGCTGATGCGGACGGTCATCTGGCCGTCGGCATGCAGCTTCTCGATGGTCCTGTAGTCGTCCGGGTAGTTCTGGAAGCCGCCGCCGGCATCGACCACGCTGGTCACGCCCAATGCGTTGAGCTCGCGCATGAAGTGGCGCGTCGAATTGATCCTGTAGTCCTCTGGCAGCGACGGACCCTTGGCCAGCGTAGAATACAAAAGCGTGGCGTTGGGCTGGGCGAGCAGAAGCCCGGTCGGGTTGCCGGCGGCGTCGCGAACGATCTCGCCGCCCGGCGGATTGGGCGTGTCCTTGGTGTAGCCGACGACGCGGAGCGCGGCGGCATTGAGCAGGGCGCGGTCGTAAAGATGCAGGATGAAGACCGGCGTATCCGGCGCGACGGCGTTGATTTCCGCGAGCGTCGGCAGCCGCTTCTCGGCGAACTGATGCTCGGTGAAGCCGCCGACCACGCGCACCCATTGCGGCGCCGGCGTGCGAACGACCTGCGCCTTGAGCATCGCCATGGCCTCGGACAGGCTGGGCACGCCGTCCCAGCGCAGTTCCATATTGTAGTTCAGCCCGCCGCGGATGATGTGGGTGTGGCTGTCGATGAGGCCCGGGACGACGCGGCGCCCCTTGGCGTCGACGATGTCGGCGTCGGGCGCGGCGGCCCGGGCGTCAGCCTCGGAGCCGACGAGCAGGAAGCGGCCGTCGCGGATGGCGACGGCTTCCGCGACGGGATTCTGCCGATCGAGCGTCGTCACCTTGGCGTTGACGATGATCAGGTCCTTGACCGGCATGGCATTCTCCTTCGCGCGCAGTCGGGTCGACGGGAAAAGGGCCGCCGCCGCGGCGCCCATCATAGTTTGGCGTCGGGTGTTCTCGACCATGGCGCTCGTCTTCCTTTCGCCTGACACGTCCGGTGGCTGCGCGGGGCGGCATCGGCCTGCCGCGCCGCGCGCAAAGTGCGCAGGCCGGCCCGGCGCGACCGCCGAACCGGCCTTCGAGCGTCGCCGTCAGGCGGCCGGCTTGGGAGCTTCGGTCGGCCCGTGCTTCACCCGCTCGGGCGCCTTGTGGACCATGGTGTAGGCGTAATCGACGCCCATGCCGTAGGCGCCGGAATGCTCCTTCACGATGCCGATGACGGCGTCATAGGTCTCGCGCTGCGCCCAGTCGCGCTGCCATTCCAGCAGAACCTGCTGCCAGGTCACCGGGATCACACCGACCTGGATCAGGCGGTCCATGGCGTATTTGTGCGCGTCGACGGACGTGCCGCCCGACGCGTCGGCAACCATGTAGATCTCGTAGTCGGTGTCCGCGAGGCAGGACAACGTGAAGGTGACATTGCAGACTTCGGTCCAGAGGCCCGACACGACGATCTTCTTGCGTCCCTTGCCGGCGTTGGCGGCGAGCGCCTCGCGCACCTTCAGATCGTCCCAGGAATTCATCGAGGTCCGCTCGAGCAGGGGCGCCTCGGGGAACACGGCGAGCAGTTCGGGATAGGTATGGCCGGAGAAACTCTCGGTCTCGACGGTGGTGATTGTGGTCGGGACACCAAAGACCTTCGCCGCCTTCGCCAGCCCGACGACGTTGTTCTTCAGAAGCTGCCGATCGATCGACTGCACGCCGAAGGCCATCTGGGGCTGCTGGTCGATGAAGATGAGCTGGCTGTTCTGAGGCGTCAGAACCTGCAGTTTGCTGGACATTCAATTCTCCTGTTGGAACCGTGACGATTTGCGGTAATGCGGCTCAAGCAGTGTCCTGCTGCTTCGGCGCCTTCTCTGGCGGATGAAGCGCGAAGGACTTCTGGTGCAGACACGCCTGGATGAAGTTCCCGCGGCCCTTCAGCCATTGCACGCCGGCCTCGCCCGCTAGCATGCCGAGCAGCCCGAGCAGCGCGATGATGGGGGGAGCCGGCGAGCGGACGGCGACTAGGCCGTAAATGACCCCGATCGCGAGGCCGGCGAGGAGCGACATGGCATAGGGCTGGAACTGGCTCACAGCGGCCGCCCCCCTTCCAGAAGCCAGATATCGGGTGCGCCGGTAACGAGTCTAATCGGACCGGCGTTTCCTATGGAATTACGGCGGCTTGCGCTTTTGACCGGTCCGAACATCGTTTACTCCCCGTGCATGGGCTACACGGCCACTGCTGTCGGAGCGTTCCTAGCAAGGACTATAATTGCTGAAAATTGCTACAATAAAGCATATTGAATTTCGCTTTTCACAATAATCCCTGTTCTTATCAGCAGGATTTTTGTCAGCGATTTTGCTCCGCGATCGGAACAAGGTTGCCCTTCAACGCGGTGCTAACGTGGGCGGTGATGACCTCGCGGGCGAAGTCATCAGGTGTCAGGCCCGGGACCAGTGCCGCGTTGATCCCCATGAAGCTCCGGTAGCCCGTCTCGCTGAGGAAGGGCCGGTGCCAGTCGAGCGCGTGAGCGCTGAAGCTGAGATACGTCATGAAGCGCGCGCCGATGCCGAAGAGGCCGCCAAGCTTGATGAGCACGCGCATGCCGGCAACCTCGAGGATGAACTCGCCCTGCTGGCCCCAGGCCGGGATCGTACCGCGTTCGGCGGCGGTAAGATCGGCGAGCTTGCAACCGGGCGCATCGGGGCCGGCGAGAATGCCCGGCTCGCCGTGATTGAGGCGCAGCGCGAGGTTGCCCGCGTCGTGACGAAGGGCGATAGCGGTCTCGCCGTCCCCGGCTAGCATCGCGACATGGTGCCGGGCGATGAGGTTGCGGTAGTAGGGCAAGGCCTGCTCCAGCGTGCTCGGCAGGTGGCCGATCGCACGCTCGAGGGCGGCGGCCTGGTTCGCTCGATCCGTCTCGGCGAGCAGGAGGTCAAAGCCAAGCTGGCTGGGATCCGCGGCGGGGCGTCGCTTCATGAAGCCTGGCCGTCGGCAGGCGGCTCGGACGGGCGGATGAAGGCGAGGAGGAAGTCGGCGGCGCGTTGGGCCTGGGCGACAGCGGTGAAGATGGCGCGCTTGTCGGCTTTGAGCACCTTGAGCCAGCTGGCGATATAGGCGGCGTGGTCCTCGCGGGTTTCCGGTGTGAGCTGGAGCTGGGCGCAGATGAAGGCGGCCCCGAGTTCGGCGACGAGCTCTTCGGCGGCGTAGGCGGCGTCGCCCCAGCGCGTGCGGCTGAGGTCGCGATCGAGGCGAGATGAATGACCGGTCCAGTGGGCGAGCTCGTGGCAGAGCGTGGCGTAATAGCCTTCGGCCGTGATGAAGCTGGCGAAGGGCGGCAGCTGGATGTGATCGCCGCTGGGGCTGTAATAGGCCCGTGCGCCGCCATGGCGGATGTCGGCTGAGGTAGCAGCGATGAAGGCCTCGGCCTGGGCGTTGCGCGCATGATCGGGGACGGGCTCGCGCGGACCTGGGACGAACCGGTCGGGCAGCCCGTCGATCTGGTCGGCGTTGAAGACGGCGTAAGCTTTGAGGAAGGGGATGCCGCGCTCGACCTCTGTACCCGTGGTGTCGTCGGCCTCGGTCCGATTGAGTGTTCCGGCGTAGACGACCTGGCTCGCCCGCTCGCCCTTACGAACTCGGGCGCCGAGCGCTTGCGCCTGTTTATAGGTCAGCCAGTGCGGGGAGACGAAGCCCTTTTCGAGGGCCTGGAGCCAGAGCAGGAGGGTGTTGATGCCGCGATAGGGCTCGCCGGTGGCCCGCAGTGGCAGGGAGATGAAGCCGTGGCCGGCGGGATTGCGCCAAGGCCTTTGCCAGGGCCGCACGCCCTGTTCGAGGTCGGCGATGATGCGCTCGGTGACCGAGTGGTAGACGTCCTTGTGCATGAAGGACGTTTCACAAGACGAAGGAAGTTATTGCTGGCGATGATGGGGGTGGTCTCTGCGTGGCGCCGAAGGGAGAACGAAGGGCTTAGGATTGGCTTAGGGACGAACTCTCAGGGCAAAGTCAGCTGCTTTTCTCGCCGTCCGCCTCGATGAAGTTTCGTTCGGCGGATGAGCCAGCTGGCAGCTCATCGCCCCCGACGTCATCCTCTATCTCCCGCGGGCGGACGAGCTTGAGGAAGGCTTCGAGGCCATTCTGTTTTAGGGCGCCGGCATCGCCATCGCGGAAGATCGTGCCTCGCGTTGGATAGAAATTGAGCTCGCCGACCTTGATGTGATGAACGGTCTTGATCTGGAAGCGTACGCCGTTCGCTTTCAGCATGGATGCGGCCTTGCGCATCATCGGCGAGCACTCGTTCAGGCTGACGTATTGCTGGCGATTCATAGATGGGCCTTCCGGGAGGGACCAATGGCGGAGGGGTAGAATATTGATGATATCAGTATATTTAATTGATACTGATTGTTTGATTGAAAGAGAGATATATTGTAAGATAGACAATCATTCTCGTTGTTTGACTGTCGTTTTTATAATATAAATATTGTCAATACACTTTTCAATCGCATTATGTGCATAGTCCTTGAGCGTTTTGGGCGGTCATCGCGGGGGGTTTGAGAAATGCCCATGAGCGCGTTGCGCGGCTCAAGCTGGCAGTGCGCGGCATTCAGCCAGCGGGGCACCCGGCGGTGGCAAAGAGATAGGCCGAGGCGGACCGGAAGGCTCGACCACCGCATCGACATTGGGGGTGAGCCGGTCGCTGCGGTGGTCGAAGATGTTGCCGAGTATCAGCTGAGCTTGGCGGCGCTGAGCGCGATCTGCTCGACGATCGTCCGGCGCTCAGCCACGCTGATCCGATCGAGCTGGTCGCGCAGCTGCCGGCAGAGCTGGTTGACTAGGATGGCGTCGCCCTCGCCCGGCGTGATGCCGTAGTGGCGGAAGCGCCGGTGCTCGAAGCACAGGGAGAGCCAGAGCTCGATAGCGCTGCCGTGCCAGTCCCCGGCATTGGCCGCTTCATCAGCCCGCTCTTCGGCCCAGAAGGCAAGCTCGCCCAGGCCGAGCGCGCTCGAGACATCCCAGCAATGCAACAAGCCGGCGAGTTGTGAGGCCTGCCCCCAGTCCAGCTGCTGCGGGATCGCGGCGAAGTTGCCGTGGCGAACCTGGTCGAGCCAGTCGGTGTCGCGGGCGCTCACGCGATGATCCTTCCGTGCAGGCGCGCCTCGCGCGTGTAGGCCGAGAGCGGCTTGTCCGGCCGGAAGTGCGCGTCACGCTCGATCGGCAAACCAAACCGGCCGCGGACGCTGGCGAGCTCGCTCAGCGAGACCGTGCCGAGCTCGGGCTCGCCGAGGCCAAGATCGCAGAGCCCGAAGCCGAGGTCCGGATGGGCCGGGTCGAGCTCTGTGAGGAGCCAGGTCGCGTTGGCGTCCGGAGTGAAGAGCTTGACGACCGGCAGCGGGTCGAGCTCTCCGCCGGCGGCGCTGAGCCGGCCGTTGGCAAGCAGACGCTCGCGTTCGGCCGGCGGGATGGTGAAGGACGCGCTCACGCGCGCCCCCCAGGCAGCAGCTTCAGCGGCCCAGCCGCAGTGGTCGCGGCCGGGTCCTTGCCGATCGGGCCATCGCCGGCCCAGAACAGATTGAGCTCGCCATCGACCAGCCAGAAGTCGGCATAGCGACGATACAACCTGGCCGCGTAATCCTCCTCACCAGCAATGGCGAGGGCCGCGATCGTGTCTTCCAGGCTGATGCTGGCAAAGCCGACACGGCTGGGATCGGCCGGCTTGAGCTTGGCCTGGTAATTCGTCGCGGCATCAGCGACGAGGCCATTGAGGCGCGGCGCGACAAGGATGAAGCGGGTCTCGTCGAAATCGCCACGCAAGCGCATCGCCGCGGCGAGCAGATGCTGGCGGAATAGCTGCTGGACCGGGTTTGTCCGCAGGGCCGGATCCATCGGATTGACGAAGAGATCGACCGATTGCGCGAGTTCGTCATAGCGCGGGCGCGGCGTCGGCACCGGTTCCTGACAGGACTCGGAATACTTCATCTCGATCCCGACGAAGCCTCGGCTTCCGGTTGCGGTCTCGTAGATCAGGCCGACATCGAAGGCAGAATAGTCGCCGGTCCAGGCGAGGTCTCCTCGACCGGGCGAATGTTCGAACAGCACGGCCCGAACCGTGGCACCTTGGAGGTCAGGGCAGAGCTCAGCGAGGACGCGCGAGGCGAAGGCGAGGTCGAGCTTGAGCAGTCCGAACACGTTGAAGGCCAAGGGCATCGACGAAAGCAGGTTCGAATAGAGCCGGGCTTCGTCGATCAGTGCGCCGGGCTCGCGATAAGCGCATTCGCGACGAACCAGACTGGCAATAGCCGGGGCCATGAAGTTCGCCCCTGCCCGGCCGGCCGCCGGCGCGATGCGCGAGCCGAGCTTGATACGCTTGCCATCAGCGCCGCGGTAATGGCCGATAGGCAGCTCGCGGTCTTCGCGCCACATCGCCTGCAACAATCTCGCGGCGGCGCGGAAGCGGTGATCAAGCGGCTCGTGGATATGGTGCTGGCGCATCAGATCGTGCGGCAGCAAGGGGCAATAGGGCAGCTGGTCGGGGAAGTCCGGTCCCATGAAGGCGTCCTCTGCGTTTGGTGGCAGAGGAGGTTCGAGGAGCGCTCATAGTTGTTGCCAGATAAGACTTGAGGAGACCACCCTATGCAAAAATAGCCTTAGCGGGCCTGACATGCTCCAGGAGCTTACTGCGATCGCCGAGGCGATGGCTGCTGCGCAGCCGATAGCGGGTTGCTTGCACCGGTCAAGGGGCGGACCCCGCGCAACTTGCCGATTGTCATGCCCAATCTGTGGCGTGAGTTATGGGGTCGAGCACCGGTGAGATGGGTGTCGGCGTCGAAGGGCGCCGTCACCTAGCTTAATTGGCCTTAGCGAGACCCGGACGGCGATAACGCTCAAAACCAATGCTCGGAGTCGTGAAAACAAAAAATTAATCATTATTTTCAAATACTTAGATTGATTTTCTGCGCCCGTGCGGCTTCGCTAAACCCCGCATTTCGTTCTATACGGAGCTCGAATGTGTTCGAAACGTCGTTGTTCATCCCAGCGATGCCACCGTTGGAACATACGCCCGAAATATTAGCCCCCTCGCGGAGCTTTCCATCAGGACCGATCGCTTTTTTATGTCGAGCGTGATGGCGTCGGGGTCAGGCGTCGCCAAAAGCATCTTCAGGAAGTCGTTATAGGGCACGACAGCAAGAGGTTCATCGTCACGTGACAGCATCGCATCGAAGTCGGGCTTGGGAGGTTCGCCCATCTCCACGACATCCGTTTTGCTGACGTTGTCATCATCGGGCGAGCTTGCAACATGAGGTGCTACGTACGCAAAGCGTCCACGGGCGTTCTGGGCGGTCAGCGCCAATTTACTTTCGTCGAATCCCCGAAGTTGTAGATCGAGGTTGATGGTCCGCCCGCTGAGAGGACGCGCCATCATCGAACTGAGAAGCAGGGGGCTGTAGCACATTGTGACTGGGTCGTTCAGCGCCATCGCCACGAAGCGCGCGGTGTTCGCGGGCATGTCCACCGGGGTCCTGATCGCGAGCTCCAGATTGCCGCTCACAATGTACTGATACCCCGTCGCAGACCACAGATGGGTTTTGCGGGCGTCCATCTCTCTTAGCACGCGACAAGCATGATCAACGTCTTTTGCGGAAATGCGAACGTTGATGCCTTCAAGAGCCTTACCTGAGACAAGCGCGACGGACGTCATCGAGGTGCCACGAGCAACTCCATCGCAGACCTCAACAACCGTATGTGGACCCGAGCCAGTCTTGTGAGAGATCGCCGCGGCATAGGTCAGGCCGACGCGAAGCGCATCCGGATCGATCCTGGAAACGAGCGTGCGCTCAGCAACCTGCCATGGCTTCAACATCTCCTCTGACGGCGCGCAAACGGTCAGATCGGCTTCGAAACGGCCAGGCGTTTCCCAAACCGTCCATGTCCAGTCCTTGCCCTTCGCGACGATCTTCTGCTTTGTGCCGGCCGTTCTCGTGGCAAGCCGGGCGACTTGAACAACCGGTGCTTCAAATGCGACGCCTTCAGCTGGGATTCTAGCAGTTTCGTCCATAAGTCCGACGGTTGCTCGGGTCGAAACTGTCCTGCGTTGCATCATGCACTGAAACTGGCCCGGCAAGATCTTGAGGCAAGCGTTATCTTTGATCTCTTCGTCGGGTGAGCGGCCGAAGAGCTGGCTAAGTGCAACCGTGTTGCGGAAAGAAGACCTCGCAAGCTTGAAAGTCGCCGTCCCTGGCTCGACCACGGCGTGTAGGGTGGCGTCGGCGCTGGCGATCGTCACGCCCGCCTCGGGCGTGCAATTCTCAATGAACTCCGGGTTCACGAAAATCGGCTCGCGCTCCAGTTTGATGCTCGTATCCATATTAGGATTCCTTGGCTAGAACGGTCAGTCTTCGAAGTCTCGAAGACGTTGCTGGATTATCGCGTCGGCCTCTCGCAGCTCACTTCTGGTCAAAGTGCCGATGAAGCGAGAGAGGGTCGAAGCGGTTGGAATTTCTGCTTGCGCTGCGCGGCGCTTGTAGGTTGCGCCAAAAGTGAACAAGGGGTCGTTGGCGACCCGGACGCCGGTTTGGACGGGCTCGAAGCCCGCTTCCGAAAGAATTGCAGCGCAGGCGAGGCCGCAGAACTGACGCATCGTCGGCGCGGTCATGACATCGCGACCGAACGTCTCAAGTAGCAGGCGGCTAACTGCGCTAACCGGTACCGCTCCGCCGGAAGCCGCCTCGATAATAAGTCCCCTACATCGTTCCCGGAGCAGGTCGTTGACACGGCTACGGTCTGGATCGGACCTGGCCATGCGCTGGGCTCGGATAATTAATTTCTGGTCCAAGCTTGCCTCCATTTGTATATCTCACTACATACCAATCAATTGAGATTGCGCAAGGAGAAGCGATGTCTTTGTCGGAAAGGCACCGGCCCCGAATTTTTGAGGATGTAATCGGGCAGCCTACGGCTGTGGCTTGGTTCATGGATCAGTCAAAGCGCGTGCCCGCGCGAAGCGTGATCATTTGCGGTGGCACCGGAACAGGAAAGACGACCTGCGGGAGTATCTATGGAGAAGCGCTGCTATGCGAGCTTCGCCGACCGTCGGGATCGCCCTGCCTGCGATGTGAGAGCTGCAAGGCATTCGCCATGGGCAACCCGTTGAACTTTCAAAGCTTTAATTGTGCCAGTCTTGATTCAGATGGCGTCTCCGACATCGTCAAGATGATGCGGGCCAATCCTATCGCAGCTGACCATCGCGTCTTTCTGTTCGATGAAGCCCATGCGCTGAGCCCAAAAAGCTTCGACATTCTGCTAACGGCCTTGGAGGAACCAAGGGCGAACGTTTTCATATTCGCGACCACCGAGGGGGAAAGAATCCCAAAGCAAGTTCGTGACCGCTGCTCGGTGCATGAGCTGTCGATGATCGACGCACCGTCTGCGATCCGCCATCTCTGGTCAGTCTGCCAAGCGGAGCGGATCGAGGCCGAACCGGAGGCTCTAGATTTGATCGCCGCACTGGCACAGGGATCGGCCCGTGCAATGATCGAAATGCTCGAAGCGGCAGTCATCAGCGACCGCGTGACTGCGGATTTCGCCCGCCGGCGCTTCAAGCTCGACTACAGCGAGACCGTAGCGACCATCTTGGTGTTGACACTTCGCGGCGAGCTAGGCGAGGCGATTTCGAAGTTAAACAACTGGGCTGAAATGCCGGGTCGAAAGCGTAAGCTGCTGCACGACTGCTTGGTCGACATCTATTGCGACGTGATCGGGGCGCGTCGATGAGAAGGCTGTTCACTGGCCTAACGGCTGAAGAGCGGGCGGCGATCACAACCGCCATGTCCGACTGCGCGAGAAGAGCTGGAAGGTCCGAGGTCACGCTGTGGCAGGCGGCGATAGCGTTTTGGGAGCGTCAGTCGCCAGAGTCAGATGCGTCGTTGGTGAGCGAATTTATCCGTTTCAGCGAGCTTTTTGTTGGAGCCGCAGGTCGGATTGAGATCGGAACTGATGTTGCTACCCTCAAAATCCATCGAGTTCGCCGGCGTCACCTCCGGACAGACGCCAACGCCGGGCGCAGGGAGTTCACGCGGGAGGCGGTAAGGGCGATATTCAACGCAGCCAGCACCCTGACACAGCTCTATGGCGTCGTCTTCAATACGCGGATTGTTGTGCGACATCAGCGAACGGGTGCCGATTATGAATCCGGCGCGCTGGAGGTCAGCGATTTCGTCCACGAAGCCTCGCAGCAACTCCGTCGGATGGGCGGTGGCCGACTTCACTATATCTATCGCCACCGGAAAACGGCGGAGGACGGCTTCATCAGTGGCATCGTCTGCCACATCCCATTGTTGCTTGCGGATCCGATGCTTGATTGGGCCGAGCGTTTCATGGAGCGGCGCCTCGGTAGCGATATTGCTCGGTGCGCAGTCTCCATTCGGCTGACGGATCATAGCGAGGTGACAGCCGCGGTTCGGCGACACTGGCGCCTCGTGCGCGGACTATGCGCCGGTCTCAACCCAGATTTACACATTAAGGTGGGGGACGAGCGGCACGCCCTCATTCGCCTATTAAAGATCCCAGCACGACTAAGCCGCCGCGGCGATCCGCTCAATGTCATTCAGCGCTACCGCGTTTCGGAGACGATCGGTGTGGGCGCGCAACGGCGCGCAACGACCGAAGCCATGCCGCTTCTGTCACCATTTCACGATCAGGCATGGGACGCGTTGGCTTCTGGTTGGGAACTCGATGAATTTCGCGAGCGCTCTCAGGAGGCGCAAGATCGCCGGCTCGCTGAGGAGAGGATTAGGGCGCTTTGGCCGGCTGCCCAAGATGGATTTCAGGAGAGCATACGAAATCTTGAGTTCAAGAAACTCAAAGCGTCCTGGGCCTGCGATCCTCATGATCGTCAACGTGCTTGGCGAGGATGGTGGTTGCCTTTGAGCGCCACCACTGCCGTCGACCCTTTGCCAAGCCCAGTTCGTCACCGCATCGGTATCTAATTACGTCAAACCCGGAGCGAATGGAAATGTCAAAATCTCGGAAGTCTCCCAATGCCAAGGGCACTGAGGAGGTTATGAGCTATGCCTACACAGTACCTCCCCGCAGGAGGCATCGTGACATGATCGAAGATCCCGTGATGATTAATCCGGCCAACGCGCTGCTTGCGCTCCTGCATATGTTCCAGGAAAAATTCCGATACAAAGATGTTTTTTCAATTATAATCCAAATAAGGACGCAAATCTCATAATTGATGTTTTGAAATATTACGATCAGCTAGTTGATCGAGCGCGAGAAAACGAGGACAAGCGACTGATCGAATTAATAACTAGAATTAATGAAAGCATCTGGGATTTAATAATGACTGTTGATTACTCCAAATGATTACTCCAAAGATGTTCGTCGTTATCTCGCTGGAAGTGGAAATTTGCGCCTCCTGCGCGAAATCGGAGAAAACAAAGATAATTAATTTCGATCCGTTCCTATTACGCAAATGCCGTCGTATTATTTGGAGACGTGGTGGTTGCTCTCATTGAGCGGTTAGGCGAATAGGCGTGCGTACGCTCTGGCATATTCCGCATATGCGGACAGCGGTAGCTTCGGTTCGAATGCAGCGTCGCGCAGCACCGGGCTTTTACCCCGCCCCCGAAACCCTGCAAGCTCAGCAAGCGAGATATGGCCTACTCTGGGGTGGCCAACGCCAAAATCATAATATGCCAGTCCAAGGTCCGGTTGCGCTGCATTAAGCTCGAACAGAAGCCA
>DASYHC010000067.1:0-44424 GCA_035998995.1 Allobosea sp. | reverse complement strand
ATTCCGTCGTCATGGGCGCCGGCCTAGCCCAGCGCGGCGATCTACGGAAGAGCCGTAACGCCGACCGTCATTGCGAGGAGCGCAGCGACGAAGCAATCCAGGGGGCGTGGAGCACTGCTGCTCCTGGATTGCTTCGCTGCGCTCGCAATGACGTCTACCGTTTCGCGAAGGCCGCCTCGTACACATCCGGCTTGAAGGCTAGGATGCGGCGGTCGCCGAGATCGAGCACCGGGCGCTTGATCATGGTCGGCTGCGCTAGCATCAGCGCGATCGCTTTCTTCTCGTCGAGGCCCTGCCTGTCGGCTTCGGGCAGCTCGCGGAAGGTCGTGCTTGCCTTGTTCAGGACCTTCTCCCAGCCGAGCTCACGGCACCAGGCCTCGATATGCGCCTTATCGATGCCGGAGACGCGATAATCGTGGAACGCGTAAGGGATCTTGTGTGCGTCGAGCCAGCTCCAGGCCTTCTTCATCGTGTCGCAGTTCTTGATGCCGTAGAGCGTGACCATCGTCCCGACCGTCCTCGATTTCCGTCGGCGCGGGGTGGCATGCAGCCGAGCGGAGATCAAGCGATCCCGCCATTTGGCGCGGGAGGGGGCCAAGAAAGCTGCGTGTTTCGAGCAGGCGCTCGTTGCCATCGCCGATCGCAGCGCGGACAATCAGGCGTCTCTCGCGTCCTGTCATCCGGCCGGCAACGATGGCGCGTATCGGGCGAGCAAGTAATCGGATGGGCGCGCCATGATCGAGCAGTTGCAGCAGGCCGCGGCGAGCGACGACAAGCTCGACATCCCCTTTCGCCCCTGGAAGGACCATACCGCGGCCGGCGTGGACTTTCCCGACCTCTCCATTACGACCAGCGAGGCGGCTTTGACCCGCCCCATCATCGATGCGCTTGCGGCGCGAATCCCGGCCAAAATCGAGGTGCTCGCCGGCATCGATATCGGCGGGCTCGGCCTCGCCGGAGCGCTGGCCTATCGCAACGGCCTTGGCTTCATCGACATCCGCAAGGTCGATTCGCTGCGCAACGGCGTGATGCGCAGCATCATGGCCAATTACGAACTCGGCGAAGGCGTGGTGATCTCGAAGGGCTCGCGGCTGGCGGGACGCCGGGTCGCGATCGTCGACGATTGCCTGATCTCCGGCGGCACGGCGATGGCGGCAGCGCGATTGATCCACCGGCTCGGCGGCCTTTGCGACACGGCGCTCTTCGTCTTCGACATCGACGGGATGGGCGGGCGTCAACGCCTTGCTGGCGGTGGTATCACGGCAGAGGTGCTGCGCACCGTCCCGCGCACGGCGCCGGAGAGCGAACGCGCCTAGGCGACGTCGGCGCGATCGCGCAGCGGCCAGCGATCGAGATGGTCGTGATGGCTTGCACCATGGACACTGCGGATGAGCACGAACTCCCGGACTGGGAAGCTCGCAGGCGGGATTATTGGCTTGTCAAATGGGCATTCGTCGTAGAGCAGCGTCACGTGTGGTCCGAATTTGGATGGCATCCGAAAGCCTTTCGCCTGCATCTCGCGACATAGTCTCCTCTGAAGCCTATCGAGGAGCGGGAACGTCTCGCTCGTCTCCAGAAAGATGGCCTGCCGATCGCCCGGGCCGCCATATCCCGCGACATGGTCGAAGGCGACAGTGAAACTCGACGCGATCATGGATGCGGCGATCCTCTCCAAGGTCGCAATTTCCTCGTTGGTGGCCCCGCCGTAGCGCTCGATGCCACCCAAGGTGAGGTGATATCGCTTCGGTCCGATCGGCCACCCGCGCAAACCGTGCGATCTACGCAGATCATGCGCGAAAGCATGGATTGCCGCGGCCTGCTCCGGCGGCGGCACCAGCGCGAAGAAGTATCTGACCCAACCGGGGGCAATTAGGGTTTTCGACCAGTCGCGGTCCGCCGCGATCCCACATCGGGGATCCCAACTGAACAGATCGGGCAGATCTGGAGACGGCTTTCCCATCTCCAGCACCTAGAACAAAATAAGAACAAGCGCAACCCCGCTCACCCCGCTGCGCGATACTCCGATGGCGACATCCCCGCCCGCGCGGCGAAGAAGCGGGAGAAATAGGCCGGGTCGGAGAAGCCCAACCGGAATGCGATCTGCGAGACCGGCGAGCGGGTGTAGACGAGGTCGCGCCGCGCCTCGATCATCAGCCGCCCCTGGATCACCCGCATGGCGGAATGGCCGAGAACCTCGCGGCAGACGCGGGTAAGGTGCGGGCCGGTGACGCCGAGCGCTTCCGCATAGGCATCCAGCGGCTCATGCGAGTGGAAATGGCTCTCGACCCGCTCGATGAAGCGCCTGACCAGCACGGCGCGCGCATCGTTCGAACTGCTGTTCGCCACCGCATGCGAGCGCGCAATCCGGGCGAACCAGATCGCGATCAGTCGTGCATGGGCGGCAAGCGCGAGTTCGCGGCTGCCCCGGTTGCGGCTGAACTCGACCAGCGCCGCTTCCATGGTCGCCGCGAGTTCGGCGATGCTGGCGTCGCCGGGCCCTCGCCCGTCGACGAAGGCTTCGCTCAGCACGGCCCCGAGCGTGGGCTCGGCCTCGATCAACGGCGCCAGCGTCGAGGTTACGACGCTGGCGACGAAACCCTCAGTGTCCGGATTGAAACGGAATTCGTGGATCGCCAGGGGCGGCAGCAACAGGACGGTGCCCGGGATGAGCCTATGCTCCACGCCGTCCACCCGCACCAGACCACCGCCCGAAGCAATCAGGAAGAACTGGGCCAGGTCCTGATGGCGATGCGGCTCGATCCGCCAGTCGCGCGGGGCGCTACGGGCGCTGATCCGCTCGATATGCAGCGGATCCGGGAAACGCTGCTCGCGCGGCTCGTCATAGAGCCAGTAGGCGGGCACCGAAGCGAGTGTCATCGCACAATCCAATGTTCGTTTCGTCCAAGACGTTGGGTGAAAGCTCCATTCCGGTCAAGCAGATTGGGTGGCAGATTCGCGTGAAAGTACCGGGCTCTGCGCCCGCGTTGAATCATGGGAGGACGCGATGCGCACGCAGGTCGTGATCATCGGCTCGGGGCCAGCAGGCCTGCTGCTTGGCCAATTGCTCACCCGCCAGGGCATCGACAACGTCATCCTCGAGCGAAAGAGCGCCGACTATGTGCTCTCGCGCATCCGGGCCGGGGTGCTTGAGCAAGGCACGGTCAACCTGCTGCACGAAGCGGGCGTCGGCGCGCGCCTCGCAGAAGAGGGCCTGCCGCATGACGGCTTCGCGCTCGCCTTCGAAGGCCGCCTGCAGCGCCTCGACCTTAAGGGCCTGACCGGCAAGCAGGTCACGGTCTACGGCCAGACCGAATTGACGCAGGACCTGATGAAGGCAAGGCAGGCCGTTGGCACGACGACGTTCTACGAAGCCGAGGACGTCCAGCTGCATGATTTCGACGGCGACTCGCCGCGCGTCAGCTTCACCTTCGACGGCATGCGGCGCGAGATCGCCTGCGACTTCATCGCCGGCTGCGACGGTTTTCACGGGATCTGCCGCGCCTCTGTGCCATCAGGCGCGATCGAGACGTTCGAGCGAGTCTATCCGTTCGGCTGGCTCGGCCTGCTGGTTGACCAGCCACCGGCGGCGCATGAATTGGTCTATGCCAGTTCGCCGTTCGGTTTCGCTCTCTGTTCGATGCGCTCGGAAACCCGCAGCCGCTACTATGTCCAGGTCCCGCTCGACGAACAGGTCGAGGCCTGGTCGGACGAGCGCTTCTTCGACGAACTGCGCCGGCGCGTGCCGGATGAGGTCGCGGCGGCGGTGACGCCCGGGCCGTCGCTGGAGAAGAGCATCGCCCCCCTGCGCAGTTTCGTCGCCGAGCCGCTGCGCTTCGGCCGTCTCTTCCTCGCCGGCGATGCCGGACACATCGTGCCGCCGACCGGCGCGAAGGGGCTGAACCTCGCGGCCAGCGACGTGCACTACCTGTTCGAGGCGCTGCGCGAGCACTATGCAGAGCGCTCGAATGCCGGGCTCGATGCCTATTCGGCGAAGGCGCTGGCGCGGGTCTGGAGGGCGGTGCGCTTCTCCTGGTCGATGACCAACCTGCTCCATCTCTTCCCGGAGGCGAGCCCCTTCGACCAGCGCATCAGGCGCGCCGAATTCGACTATCTGACGCAGTCGCAGGCCGCGCTGACCAGCGTCGCGGAGAACTATGTCGGCCTGCCCTATTGAGAGCGGGCAGGCCCAGACAACAGACTGTCATCGCGGCGGCAGCTTCTCGTATTTCCTGGTCTCCGGAGGCACATGGTCCCAAGGCTGCGCGACCGAGTGCCAGAACACCATCTCCGGCTTGTAGCGGCCGGGTTCGTCGAGGCTGCCGGCGCGGATGATGAACAGGTCGGGAATATCGGGAAAGGTCAGGTAGACCGGTGAGCCGCAGGTCGGGCAGAAGGCGCAGCGCTTGACCGTGCCGCCCTCGCCGACGACGTCCCAGGTGCTGGCCTTGCCTTCGATGGTGACGGGCGCGCCGACGAAGCTCAGATAGGAGCTGTGGCCTGTGCCGCTCTGATGCTGGCACTGGCGGCATTGGCAGTCATTGCTCTCGATCGGCTCGGCGGCGATCTCATAGCGGATCGCGCGGCAGGCGCAGCCGCCGGTATAGGCATGGCTCATCGTCATTCTCCGGGAAGGGATGCTGGGCAGCCGGGGCAGTCCTGCCGCGTCAATTGTCCTCGCCGGCGACGTCGCCGAGGCGCGGCAGAATGGTCTTCCAGCCGCGGCCCATATTCGTGAACGCGGCCTCGTTGCGCGGCAGCTCGAAGCCGGAGTGGACGAGACGCACGCGGGTGCCGTTCGCCTCCCCGGACAGCGTCCAGGTCACGACCGTGTCGAGCCGGGAGCCATAGCCGGCATTGCCGTCGTCGCCACCCTTCCAGGAATAGGCCAGGAGCTCGTTCGGGATCACCTTGAGCACCTGGCAATGGATCGTACCGTCCCAGGCGCCCGCCGGTGTCGTCCTGAAGGTGAAGCGCGTGCCCTCGACCGGAGCGAAGCCGGAGGGCTCCATGATCCAGCGCGCGATCAGGGCGCTGGAGGTCAGGGCCTTCCAGATCGTCTCCGGCGCGTGCGGAAGGATTTCATCGACGACGATGTCCTGCGTGGCAGGCTGCAGGTCGAGAGCGGTCATGGATCGATCTCCTTGAGAAGGCTGCGGAGGTTGGCGAAGCGCTCGCGCCAGAACAGGCCGTAATGGCCGATCCAGTCGACGAGCGGCGCCAGCCCTTCCGGCTCGGCGCGGTAGAAGACGTTGCGGCCTTCCGGCCGCTCGGCGACGAGGCCGGCCTGTTTCAGCGATTTGAGGTGCTGTGAGATGGCGCCCTGCGTGACGCCGCTGCCGCGGGTCAATTCCGCTACGGTGATCTCGTCGCAAGCGGAGATCCGTTCGAACACGGCTCGCCGCGTCGGATCGGCGAGCGCGCGCATGACGGTGGAGACAGAGGCGATCTCAAGCATGACCAATCAATTAGCAATCACTAATTCATTAGTCAATGCTAATTATTTGAAACAGGGTGAGCACCTGCACCCGACGACCTGCTCGGGACGGAAATCGTCGAGGCAACTGGAAGGTTGGCTCCAGTTCCGGCGATCAGCAGCGCTGATAGATGTCCTCGATGCGGATGATGTCGTCCTCGCCGAGATAGGAGCCGACTTGCACCTCGACGATCTCGAGCGGAATCTTGCCCGGATTGGCCATGCGGTGGACACAGCCGATCGGCAGGTAGATCGCCTCGTTCTCGTGGACGAGGATCGTCTCGTCGTCGCGCGTCACCTGCGCGGTGCCGCGGACCACGACCCAGTGCTCGGCGCGATGATGATGCTTCTGCAAGGACAGGACACCGTTCGGCTTGACCGTGATGCGCTTGACCTGATGGCGCTCGTCGAGATCGACCGACAGGTACTTGCCCCAGGGCCGGTGGATCTCGCGGTGGCTGGCGGCTTCCGGCTCATGGCCCGCCGCGATCATCGCGACAACGTCCTTGACCTTGTCGGCCTTGGCCTTCGGCGTCACCAGGATGGCGTCGCGGGTGGCAATGACAGCGACATCGTCCAATCCGACGACGGCAACGACCGCGCCCTCGGACCGGACCAGATTGTTGGCGCCATCGAGCACATAGCCGCGGCCCTGGACGACGTTGCCGCCCGCTCCCTTCTCGGAGAGCTGCCAGACCGCGCTCCAGTCGCCGACATCCGACCAGCCGAAATGCCCGGCGATCACCGCAGCCGTATCCGCCGACTCCAGGGCGGACGGTTCTCCCGCAAGCGCCGGAAGGCCAGCGAAACCATCGGCTTCAAGCATACGGATTCCGAGACTCGCTTCCGTCGTCGCGGTGTTGCCGATCGCACCTCTGGCAGCCGCCTGGAGCCTTGTCTGCATCGTTGCCGCATCGAAGACGACATTGCCCGAATTCCAGAGGTAACCGTCGGCGAGATAGCGCGTCGCCAGCGCCGCATCGGGCTTTGCCGCGACATCCTCAACCTCGCGGGCGCCCTCGACGATCTCCGTTCCCGGACGGATATAGCCGTAGGCGGTCGCCGGATAGGACGGTGGTATCCCGATCGCGACGATGCGGCCCTGAGCGGCGACGGCGGCCGCCCTGGCGCAGGTCTCGACGAAGAGCCTGCCATCCTGCACGACATGATCGGCCGGAAAGATGCCAACGAGGGCGCTTTCGCTTCGTGCAAGGCCGAGCTCGGCCGCGATCGTCGCGGCGGAATGCGCGCCTCGCCCGGCCGGCTCCTGCACGATCTCGGCGCGCAGGCCGATCGCCTGCAACTGGTCGGCGACGGTGAAGCGATGCTCGGCGCTCACCACCACGATCGGCAGCTCGAATACGCTGATGTCGGACAGGAGTCGAAGCGTGCGCTGGAAGGTGGAATCCCGCCCGAACAGCGGAATGAACTGCTTGGGCATCGTGTCGCGTGCGGCAGGCCACAGGCTGCTGCCGTTTCCGGTGCACATCACGACAGGGACAATCTTCGGCATGGGGTCCGGCTCCCGGAAAAGCGGCTGCTGATCGCGCCGCAATTCTGGGAGAGAAACCGGCGTGCTCAAGCCGCCATCTCGGCTGATCCCTCAAGCGAAGTTGCCACCACTTCCGGCAACTGTCTCCCCCTTAGCCCTACCCCTTCCGCGCCCGCCTCACTCCTCCCTGAAGCTTGAGCGCATCGAGTCGGCCAGCGGCTGCATCAGATAGGCGATGGCGGTGCGCTCACCGGTCGGCACATAGACCTCGGCCGGCATGCCCGGCCTGAGCTTGGCCCGGACCTTCGGCGGGAAGCCCGAGGCCGAGACGCTGACGCGCAACTCGTAGACCATCTGCTGCAGAACCTCGTCGCGCAGCGCGTCGGCGGCGACGGACTTCACCTCGCCGACGGTGAAGGGCGTCGAGCGGCCCTTGAAGGACGGCAGGCGCACCTCCGCGGCCATGCCCGGATGGAGGTTGTTCACATCCATCGGCGAGACCTTGGCGGTGACGATGAGGTCGTCATCCTGCGGCACGATCTCCATCAGGGTCTCGCCCGGCTTCACCACCGCGCCCACCGTGTGGACCTTCGAGGCCACGACCCGTCCGGCGCGCGGCGCACGGACTTCGGCGCGCGCCAGCACGTCCTCGGCGATGCGCAGCTTCTCCCGGGCATCGGCGAGCTTGACCCGGATTTCAGCCAGTTTTGTCGAGGCCTCTTCCGTGGCGCGAAGGCCGATCTGGTTCATCTGCAGCCGGATCTCGTCATTGGCGACCGACAACCGCGCCAGATCGGCTTCGAGCGAGCCCATGCGGCCTTGCAGGTCGGTCAGCGATCGCTTCAGCGGGTTGATGCGGGTGGCGGCGACATAGCCCTTGTCGGCGAGAGGTCGCAGGTTGCTGAGCTCGTCATTTATGCTGGCAGCCTGCCCGATCGCGGCCTCGCGCTGGGCCTCGCTCGACTGGTATTGCTTCTCGGATTGCGTCAGCCGCTCCTTCAGGATCGAGACTTCCAGCTTCTGCGCGGATTGGCGTTCCTTGAACAGGCGCTCCTGGTCGAGCATGATCCGGCGCGCCTCCTTGCTTTCGCCGGCCTCCATCAACTCGCTCGGGAAGGTGATGCGGTCGAGGCGGTCGATCTCGGCCGTGAGGCGCGCCTCCTCACCCAGAGCCTGCAGCACGCCGAGCCGCGCCACGCTGCGCTGCGCCGCCGCATGCGTGGTATCGAGCCGCAGCAGGATCTCGCCCGCCTTGACGTCGGCGCCATCGCGCACCGCGATCGCCTCGACGAGACCGCCTTCGAGATGCTGAACCGCCTTGCGGTCGCTCTCGACGACGACGCTGCCATGCGCCACGACGGCGCTGTCGAGACGCGCCGTCACCGACCAGAGCCCGCCCGCGCCGAGCGCGAGGCCGACCACGATGTAGCCCTTGCGGACGGGCGCACGCCAATCGCCGCCGGCCTCTACGGGGGCGCCGGTGCGGGCGAGCCACCGCCCTACCACCGCGCGCAATGGCTCGAAACGCCCGCGCCAATCCACCCCGTTCAGGGTCAGCTTCATCCTGTCCAGAATCGGTTTCATCTTGCTCATGACGGAGTTCATCGACGCGCCAACCTCGCTGCCGCAAGCGGCTCGACCTGCCCTGTCTGGCCGCGCTGCGGCGGCTGGATACGTGCACCGCTGCCCGGCTGCAGCAGGATCGGGAGGATCTCGTCGCGCCCACCGACCCTTACCGCCTGGCCCTTCTGCATCAGGATGATCTTGTCGACCTGCGAGAGCAGCTGCGGACGATGGGTGACCACGACCACGATCGCACCGGCATCACGCAGACCCGCCAAGGCCCGCGCCAGCGCCGCGTCGCCGTCCATGTCGAGATTGGCGTTCGGCTCGTCGAGCACGATCAGCGCCGGCTGGCCGTAAAGCGCCCGAGCCAACCCGATGCGCTGCCGCTGCCCGCCGGAGAGCGTCGCCCCGCCCTCCCCGATCTGCGTCGCATAGCCGTCCGGGAAGCTCTGGATCAACTCATGCGCGGACGCGGCCGAGGCGGCAGAGACGGCGGCCTCGTCCGTCGCGTCGGGATCGAAGCGGGTGACATTGTCACGCACGCTGCCGGCGAACAGCTCCACATCCTGCGGCAGATAGCCGAGGATGCGGCCGCGCTGCTCGTCCGGGAAATGCCGGATGTCGTTGCCGTCGAGCCGTACCACGCCCTGGACCGGCTGCCAGACGCCGACCAGTGCGCGCGCCAGCGAGGACTTGCCGGAACCGGTCAATCCCACCACCGCCGCGATCTCGCCGGGCTCCACCTCGAAGGAGACATTGTGCAGCAGCAAGGCGTTCCCGTTCGGGGCGCGCACGCTCAGCCCCTCGACGCGCAGCGCGCCGGCCGGCTGCGGCAGCGTCATCGGCCCGGCGCCCTCAGACGGCGCCTTCAGGGTGGTACCGAGCCGCTGGAAGGCGCTGCGCGCGGAGACGAAGCTCTTCCATTGGCCAACGGCACCTTCGATCGGCGCAAGCGCCCGACCCATGATCAGGGATGCGGCGAACATCGCGCCTGCGGCCATGCTCTGATTGATCGCAAGGTAGGCGCCCACACCAAGGACCGCGCATTGCAGGGCGAGCCGCAACAGCTTGGTCACCGCCAGCAGGGTCCCGCCCCAATCGGCAGCGGCAGTGTGATAGGTCAATGCCTGCCCGCGCTGGCGCTGCCACTCGCCGCGGATCGGCTGGCCCATGCCGAGCGCCTTGATGACCTCGGCGTTGCGCAGCGAGGCGCTCAACCGCTCATTCGCGCCATGGCCAAGCTCGGAGGCGCGGATCAGCGAGCCCTTGGTGATGCGCTCGTTCAGCAGGGCAACGCCCAGGATCGCGAGGGCGCCGAGCGTGGCGACGGCGCCGATCGCCGGATGCAGGATGAAGCAGAGGCCAAGATAGATCGGGATCCAGGGCGCATCCATCAGCGTCGGAACGAGGTTGCCGGACAGCGTCGCCCGCAGCGTCTCGACATCGCGAATGGGCGAGGTCGGCGAGCCCTTCGCGTTGAGCGCGCCCTGAAAGGCCGCCTCGAAAGCCGGTTCGGACAGCGCCCGATCCACGCAGACACCGAGCTGGACCAGCGCCCGGCTACGGAAATGCTCGAGCGCGGCATAGGCCGCGAACAGGACGAGCACGATCAGCGACAGCATGACCAGGGTGGTGCCGTTCCGGCTGGTCAGCACCCGATCGTAGATCTGCATCGTGTAGATCGGCGACACGAAGACGAAGAGATTGAGCACGAAGGAGAGCCCGAAGAGCGAGGCAAATGCGGGCGTCAGTTTGCGGACCGTTTGCGAAAGCATTCGTCGGTTTCCATGTGCGATCGCGACCGGCGGGGGGCCGACCTGCGCGTCGATCGTGGGAGAGGTTCGAGACGCGACGCGACTGACCCTGGAGAGCGGCAACCCGGCCGCGATGGCCGGGTTGCCTCTGAGCCCGTTCCGATCGGCTCGTGCCGCAAGCCGATCGGTAAGACGGTCTCTGAGCTAGGGTGAGAGATGGAACTCCATCTCTCGAGAGCCGGATCCAATCAGATTGCGATGCAAGCTGATTGGAGCGTGCTCCAGCAGCGCCCGAAGACTACCAGTGCCAGTGGGACTGCTGGTGGTTCTGGTCGTTGCCGTCGTCGTCGTGACGCGACCGGATCTCCTGCAGCCAGTTGCGGCCGCCGCGATCATCGTCGTCGTCTCGGCGTCCCCGGCCACCGTTGCGACCGCCGCCACGATCGTCATCGTCGTCGTCACGCCGCGACCAGATCTCCTGGAACCAGTTGTTGCGACCGCCGTGACCGCCCCAGCCATGGTGGCCACCCCAGCCCGAGCCCTGGCCCGGATTCGACGGAGTCTCCGGTTCGGGGTCCGGCAGTGACGGGACCTCAGGGATCGTGATCACATCCGGGTTCTCGCCCGGATCCGTCACGGGGATTTCAGTCGATGGTGTTTCAGGTTCGGCGGTGACCGGAGGCGTCACAGGCGTTTCCGGCTCGGTGACCGGTGGGGTCTCCGGCGTGGGCTCACCCGGCTCTGCAGTGACCGGAGGCGTCTCGGGCAGCTCCGGCTCAGGCGTGACGGGTGGCGTCACCGGCGTCTCCGGCTCCGGCGTAACCGGAGGCGTCACAGGGGTGTCGACGTCAGGCAGCGTGCCGGTAAGAGACGATCCGATCGACCCGAACGGGGCCGACTCGATGCCATGCGCTTGCGCCACGGATCCGGAGATGAAGCTGTAGTCGCCCGACCCGACATTGGCGAACCCGGCCTGGTTCGTCACGGCGCTACCGGCATCGCCACCACGCTGCTGGAATGCAGCCAGCGAGAGATCGGCGATCGTCAGTTCATCGCCATTGGGGTTGTAGTAGACGTTGCCATGGATCATGCGCGGATCGGTCTGATCCGTGTCGATCGTGTTGCTGCCGTCCGCCGAGACCTGGATGAAGTTCTGATAGACCTCATTGCCCTTGATGGCGAAGTCGTCAGCGACAACCGTCGAGATTCCGTACTGGCCGTTGTCGAGCAGCGTGTTGTCGTGAATCTGGTTGTTCGACCCGCCATGGATATAAACACCGGCGAAGCTCGTACCCTGTACAAAGTTGCCGTAGATCTGCGCGTTGCTCGCCATGTTGTCGAGATAGATTCCGGAGCTCCAGTTCTCCGCGAAGCCGCCGGCCTTGGTGTTCAGGCCGCCGGCGTCGACGATGTTGTTGTAGCGGATGATGTCTCCCGCCGCGCCGGAGTCATCGGCCGAGAACAGGTAGATGGCGCCGACATCCGGGGTCTGCTGGCCGGAATGGCGGATATCATTGTACTCGATGATGTTGCCGCCCGACGGGTTGCCGGGATCGTAGTTGATCTCGGCGATGCCGAAGCGCGGCACATTCGTGATCGTGTTGTGGTCGATCTGGTTCTTCGCCGACTCCTGCATGTCGATGGCACCGAACTGGACGAAGACCTCGCCCGAATGGTCGATGACATTGTTGGTCACGCGGTTGCCGCTGGTCCCGGCCGTCATCGCGATGGCGCTCGACCAGATGTGCTCGAAGCTGTTGCCCGAGATCTGGTTGCCGCTGCTGTCTCCGTGCAGGGCGATGCCGACACCGACATTGACGAAATGGTTGCCGTCCATGACCAGCCCGGTCGCGTCATGCACCTCGATCGCCGCCGTCTCGGGATCGCCCGAGGCAGCCGCCGTATCGGTGAAGGTCAGGCCCTTGAAGGTGACCTTGTCGGCTCCGTCGACGACGAACAGGCTGTGGGCGTCGGAGACGACCCCGCCTTCGCCGGTGAAGCCTTCGGGCGCCTTGTACGAGATGGTCTGCGAGGCGCTGTCATAGGACCACTCGCCGACATCGTCCGGCTTGGCTTCCGAGATGAAGAAGCGGCTTGCGGGGCCGAGATCGTAATTGGCTTCCGAGGTAAAGGTGACGACATTGCCGCTGACCGAAGCGATGGTCAGCTTGTCGTTGGCATAGCCGTTCTCGGCGAAGACGGTGATCGTCTGGCCGACCTGCGGGGCATGACCCGCCGGGAAATCCGAGGGATCGAACGCCATCGACTTCTGGGGGTCGTAGCCGTTCGGCAGGTCCTGCCCCCAAAGCCAGCCGCCCTTGACCGGATCGTTCGGGTCGACATCGGGGAAGCGGCTCTCGGTCTGCTTCTCGCCGTTGACGGTGAATTGCTGGACATCCTCGGCCGCGACATGCGCAGTCCAGATGCCGTCGGATCCTTGCGTCCAGCCGCCCACCGGCGTGCCGCCACTGATCACGACCTTCTCTCCGGACATCGCCACGAAAGACGAGCCCGAATCGGCGGAGGTCAGTTGCAGGGCATTGGGCGCATAGTAGATACCACCACCGAGGTAGACCGTGTCGGCACCACCGCTCTGGTGCATGGCCTGGATCGCCCGCTCCAGAGTCTGGAAAGATGATGCTTCACTTAATCCTGTATTGTTGTCGTTTCCAGTTGCCGAGACGTAAATTGTGGCCATAAAGGGGCTCCGTTTTTGGCTGGAACACTCTAAGTGATCGAGCCCTAGATACCCCTCCCCCGTGATTCGGTTCTACCCGACGCCCGGAACGTGTACTCGGAGGGATTAGTCCAAACGGACTAATCGTCTTCTTTTGGCACAATATATCAATGGATTGTTTCTTGCTCGCGGCACCGCCAAGCCTGTTGATGGAACGGCATCGCCAGCCAGCTCGACCCGTTCGCGCCGCGAATCGGATCACCAAACGGCCTCAATCCTGAAACCTAGGGTGGGTTAGCCGGCTATCTCAACACGGCCTGATCGAGTTCTGCCTTTGAGTCGGCGTGGCAGACCGTCAGGTGGTGATCGCAGAACCGGGCGTTCGCCGCCAGGCTGTCAACATAAGCGCGGAAGGCGGCAAGGGTCGCAACCGGACGCTTACAGCCATCGCAGATGACCATCGCCTGCGCCGAGAGATCGCTCGGCAGATGGACGGCGGGCGAGCCGCAGGCCCGGCAGCTGAAGCCGCCGCTTGGCGACGCCGCCGCCCACGCTCCGAGATCCGGGGTAGCCAGCAGCGCGGCGTAACGATGCAGGCGCCTGCTCATGCCGAGGCCTGATAGAAGGACTTGTAATTGCGGTAGACGCGGCCGCGGTCGGAGACGTCGTAGCGGCCCTGCTCCTCGAGATCGACGCCGTTGAGCACGACGCCAGCGACGTCCAGCCCCAATCTGGCGAGGTGGTCGAGCGTGGCGGAGACCGTACTCTTCAGCGTGTCGTTCCATCTGACGACATGCAGCACCGTATCGGCGTGCTCGCGCAGCAAGGCGCTGTCGGCCGAGAGCAGCACGGGCGCCACCTCGAAGAGGATGACGTCGTAGCGCGCCCGCGCCTCGCGCAGCATCGCCTCGAAAGCTGGGTTCGAATAGACGTTCTGGCTGTCGCGCAGACCGGAGGCGCGCCGAACCGTCGCGACCGGGCTCGTCCCCGGGCCGCCCGCATCGCCGACCTGCGGCAGGCATTGGTCGAGCAGCGCCTCGTGTGGAAAATTCTGGCCGAGCAGCAGGCGCCGGGGCGAGCCGTCGACCACGAGCACGCGCTGGCCCATCATCGCCAGCACGCGTGCCATCGCGGAGGCGACGAAGGACTTGCCTTCTCCGGGCGCCGACGAGGTGATCAGCACGAATTTGGGTGGATTGCTCGACGGGAACAGCTCAGCCACCATCGAGCGCACCGCCTCGGCGAAGACCAGGCTCTCCAGCCCGCCGGGGTAGTGATCCAGATTAGGCAGGAGCCCGACGCAGTTGGTCCGTGTCTCGGCAGAGAACTCGTTCTCGCTGCGGAAGCCGCGATCCCGCTTCTCCAGCAAATAGGAGAGTCCGGCCCCGGCCATCAGCCCGCCGAACGCGGCGAGCCCGAGTACCAGCGACGGCTTGATCGAGCTCGGCAGCGACGGGATATCGGCCGGCGCGACGATCTGGGCGATGATCGGCCGCAGTTCGCTCACGGCGCTGGCCTGCTGATGGGCATCGGAGAGCTGCTTCAGCCGGTCGCGCGCCGCCGTCGCTTCGGCCTGCAGGGTGCGCAGCTGGCCCTCGAGCCCCCTCGCCTCGATCGACTTGGTCTGCAATGCGGCGACCCTCTCGTGCAGCGCGGACTCGGCGGCGCGCGCGGCCTGGACGTCGGTCTCGATATTGGCGACCGACTGCGCCAATTGCTTCTGCAGGCGCTCCTGCACGGCGCTCAGCGACAGCCGCAGCCGCTGCACGGCGGGATGACGCTCGCCCGAGACTGAGACCATCTCGTCGAGAGCACGGCGCGCTTTGCCCTCCTCGTCGAGGAGCTGCTGAACCACCGGCGAGCTGCCGAGATCGCTGGTCTGCGGGATGTTGCCGGCGGCCAGCGAAACCTGCGCACGCTGCAGGCGGGTCTCCTCGGCAAGCCGCGTCGCGGAGACCGTGTTGAGCTGGGTCAGCATGTCGCGAAGCTGCTGCTGCTGGATGTCGGCACCGTCCTGCCCGAGCTCGACGAAGCCGGTCCTGATCCGGAAGGATTCGATCTCCTTGTCAATCCTCGCCAGATTGGCGCGCGCCTCCTGGGCCTGCGCGCCGTACCACTGGCTGGAGCGTTGCGAGGCGTTGGCGGTCGCCTCCATCTTGCGGCGCAGATATTCGTTGCCGAAGGCGTTGACGATCAGCGCCGCACGATCGGGATCAGTGTCACGATAGGTCAGCGTGACCAGATAGGCCTTGGTGTCGTTGCTCACGCCGAGCGCGCTCAGCAGCTTCTGGGCGGCGACGTCACGCGCGGTCGGCTCGGACGATCCGCCGCCGAAGCCAGCAAGATTACGCAGGGTGTTGCGCACCGCGGACGGGAAGACCAGCTCGGCCGCCCCAGAGAACAGGCTGGCGATCGCCGAGGGCTGGCTCGGCGCCGCCTGGTCGAGGCCAAGGCGCGAGGCGACGGCACGGGCCGTGGCGAGCGAGCGCATGATCCGCGCCTCGCTCTCGACCAGTGTGGACGCTTCGAGCGCGACGCTGCTGACCTTGCCACCGCCGCCATTGTCTTCGCGCGTGAAATCGAACTGCAGGACGAGGTCGGCCGTGTAGCGCTGCGGCGTCACCATCGCGTAGAGCGCGGCAACCAGCACGGTCACGCCGGTCACGGCGAGGATCAGCCACCGCCGCCGCCAGAGCATCGACAGGAAATCGAAGGTCACCGCATCGTAGTGCTTCGCGAGCGTCGCGGGCGCACGGTGGCTTCGCATGTCGCTGAAGAGATCCATTGTCCGGTGCCTCGCCTGCTGATTGAGCCGAGATGTCGATCGGGGCTGGCCGCCATTCCGCGGAGGCCAGCCCGAGCGGAAGTCGCCTGTGCGCTATTTCGCGCCCCGGCCGTTGAGGACGGCGGGAACGGTCTGCAGCAGCACGTAGAAATCGAGCCAGAACGACCAGTTGTGGATGTAGAAGCTGTCCTGCCGCTTCTGGACGGCGAGGTCGCCATCGCTCCGGTCCGTCACCTGCCAGAGACCGGTCAGGCCGGGCGGCACGCTGGTCCGCAGCGCCTGGAAGGCGGTATCGAAGCATTGGTTATGGTAGGCCGGGAACGGCCGCGGCCCGACGATGCTCATATCGCCGCGCAGGACGTTCCAGAGCTGCGGCAGCTCGTCTAGGCTGGAGCGGCGGATGAACTGCCCGATCTTCGGCAGGATCCGCGGATCGTTCGACAGCTTGAAGAAGCGCTCCCATTCCTGCCGCGCCGCGCCGTCGGCTGCCAGATGCGCGGCGAGCCGCGCCTCGGCATCGGCATACATGCTGCGCAGCTTGTAGACCTTGAAGACGTGTCCGTTCCGCCCGATCCGCGGCTGGGCATAGAAGGCGGGGCCGTTGTCGACCGCCTTCACCGCGAGCGCGAGCAGCGCGACCAGCGGCAGGGCCAGCAAAGCGATCGGAATCGCGACGACGAGGTCGAGCACCCGCTTCAGGCGCAGATTGCGCGGCATGTGGATGGCGCTGCGCAGTTCGAGCCCGAGCAGCCCGCCCATTGCCCGCAACTGCGGATTGAGAACCTGCAGCATCGAGGCGTCGTGGACGACGAAGATCTGGCGCAAGGGCTGGCGCGCCAACCAGTCCGCCTTCTCGACATGGAGATCGCCCGAGGCGCACAGGGCGACCTCGATCCCCGGCGAGATGATATTGGCCTGGCCGCGGGTGATCACCGGCAGGTCGGAGCGCTCCGACGCATCGGCGAGCGCATCGCCCTCGTCATCGGTGAGGATGGCGACCGGCCTCAGGCCAAGCTCCGGCCGCGAGGCCAGATCGCGCGCCAAAGCGATGCAGGCCGGCATCGTGCCATAGAGCACGGTCGGCGCGGTCCAGAGGTCGCGCCGCAGCAGCGAGCCGCGGATCAGCGCCTCGACATAATAGCCGAGCACGACCGTCAATCCCGCGCCGGCGACCACGAAGCCCCAGAGGTGATTGGATGGATCATCGACCAGCAGCCAGACGAGCACCACGGCGGCGGCGACGCCATTGCCGAGCGTGCGCCGGCGCAGGCGGTCGACCGGTTCGGCCCGCTCCGAACCGTAGAGCCCGAAACCGCCGAGGGCGCCGCACAGGGCCAATGCCCAGACCAGGACCAGGCTCGCCATGTTCGTGTCGGTATCGGACGCTGCGACGACCGCGCCGAGTTGCAGGACACCGGCGACGATGGTCAGGGTGACGAGGTCTCCGAGCATCAGCGATGCGGCGACAACTCGCCGTCGCATCGCCGGAGTGACGTTGGCGCCGAGCGGCCGGCCCGGTTTTGCCATACCGATCGAGGCGGGCACGACAGTCGTGATGATATCCGGCATGACAAGCTCCCGCGGTCTCGCTCGGCTGCATGAAAGAGCGGGCGCGCTACTGCGCCGCGATCGTGGGGATCTGCTCGACGCCCGCCTCGCGCTCGGCCCTGGCGTTCACCTCGCCGGAGATCCAGGCATAGGTTGGGACCAGTCCCTGCCTGAGATGGATCGAGGGCTCCCAGCCCAGCACCTCGCGCAGGCGGTTGTTGTCGCTGTTGCGACCGCGCACGCCCTGCGGACGATTGGTGTTGTGGCGCTTCTGGATCGTCTTGCCGGCGACATCGGCGATGATGTCGACGAGACCGTTGACGTCTACCAGCTCGTCCGTGCCGAGATTGAGCGGCCCGGAATAATCCGAACGCATGATGCGATAGATGCCCTCGACGCAGTCGTCGATGTACATGAAGGAGCGGGTCTGCTTGCCGTCGCCCCAGACCTCGATCGCATCGCCCGACTTCGCCATCGCGACCTTGCGGCAGATGGCGGCCGGCGCCTTCTCCTTGCCGCCGTCCCAGGTGCCGAGCGGCCCGTAGACATTGTGGAAGCGGACCAGCCGGGTCTGGAAGTCGTAATCCTGCGTGAAGTACTCGCACAGCTTCTCGGTGTAGAGCTTCTCCAGCCCGTATCCCGGCTCGGGATCGGCGGGGAAGGCATCGTCTTCCTTAAGCGGCACGACCGAGGGCACATCCTGGAGATATTGCGGATAGACGCAGGCCGAGGAGGAGAACAGGAAGCGCTGAACCTTGGCGTCGAACGCTGCCTTCAGCATCTGCGCGCTGATCATCGTGTTATTGTAGGTGATCGAGGCGTGCGCGCCGGAGATGTAGCCGATGCCGCCCATGTCCGCGGCGAGGTTGTAGACCTCATCCATGCCTTGGACGGCCTCGCGACAATCGTCCATCTCGCGCAGGTCCAGAAGACGGAATTCATCCGCTGAGCTGGCCTGATACTCCGGATCCTTGATATCGACCCCTCGGACCCAATAGCCTCGATCTTTCAGGTAATTCACAAGATGGAAGCCGATAAAGCCGCCAGCACCTGTAACCAGCACGGATTTCCTGGACATTACTTCGCTCCACTGAAGAATGGAACTCCGTGATAGCGTTATTATCTTTTTAAATCAGGTGGTTAAACCGACTATACCCCCTTTGGGACGACCTATCTCTTGGGATTAGACCTGTCTCTTAGGGTCAGCGGCAAGCGCAGTCTTCTGCCGCAGAAGTTGCAGACTGGCGCCGACCATGAACTGCGGCACGATCTTGCCATAGCGCCGCCAAAGCCGCCGCGGCTCCGACAGCAGCCTAAACAGCCATTCGAGGCCACGCTGCTGCATCCAGGCCGGGGCCTGGCGCTTGGTGCCGGCGAGGAAATCGAAGGCGGCGCCGACGCCGATCATGACCGGCGCCTCGATCCGGTCGAGATGCCCGGCCATCCAGTATTCCTGCTTCGGCGTGCTGAGCCCGACCCAGACGATGTCCGGCCGAGCCGCGTTGATCATCCGCACGATCTCCTCGTCCTCCTGCGTCGACGAGGGCCGGAACGGCGGCGAGAACGTGCCGGCGACGGTGAGCCCCGGAAAGCGCGCGGTGAGACGCTCGCGCAGTCGCTCGGCGAGGCCGGGCGCACCACCGAAGTAGTATTGGCGGTAGCCCTTCTCGGCCGACAGCTCGGTGAGGCGCAACATCAACTCCGGTCCGTAGACCCGCTCGGTCCGGCCATGGCCGAGCTTGCGGGCCATCCAGACGAGGGGCATGCCGTCCGGCGTCGCCATCCCCGCGCGCTCATGGATCGCCATGAGCCTGGGGTCCGACTGGCTCTCGATCACGCCGTGGACGCCGGTGATGCAAACGTAGTTTCGCGCCCTCCGGCCGATCCAGTCCTCGACCGTGCGCAAGGCGTCCGCCATGGTGATGGCGCTGACGTTCACGCCCATGATGCGGGCGCGAGGAAGCGGGTCGCCCGGCGCCATCAGCTCGCCCTCGCGACCTCGACATGCCGCACGGGATCGTGCATCGCCGACAGCACGCCGTCGAAATAGGCGATCGTGCGCTCGAGCCCTTCCTGCAACGGCACCTTCGGCGCCCAGTGCAGCAGCTCCTGCGCCCTGCTGATGTCGGGGCAGCGCTGACGCGGGTCGTCCTGGGGCAGCGGCCGGTAGACGATCTGCGAGCGCGAGCCCGTCAGCGTGACGATCAGCTCGGCGATCTCGGCCATGGAGGTCTCGACCGGGTTGCCGAGATTGACCGCGCCATCCAGCGGCTGAGTCACGTTCATGAGGCGCATCAGCCCCTCGACCAGATCGTCGACGAAGCAGAAGGCGCGTGTCTGCCGGCCATCGCCATAGAGCGTGATCGGCTCGTTGCGCAGCGCCTGGACGATGAAGTTCGAGACGACGCGGCCATCCTCGAGATTCATGCGTGGCCCGTAGGTGTTGAAGATGCGGGCGATGCGGATCTCGACGCCGTGACGTCGCTTGTAATCGTAGAAGAGCGTCTCGGCGCAGCGCTTGCCTTCATCGTAGCAGGCGCGCGGCCCACTGATGCTGACGAGCCCACGGTAACTCTCGACCTGCGGATGCACGTCCGGGTCGCCATAAATCTCGCTCGTCGAGGCCTGCAGGATCGGGATGCCGAGCCGCTTGGCCATGCCCAGCATGTTGATCGCGCCGAGCACGCTCGTCTTCGTGGTCTGCACCGGATCGCGCTGGTAGTGCACCGGCGAGGCGGGACAGGCGAGATTGTAGATCTCGTCGACCTCGAGATAGAGCGGGAAGGTCACATCGTGCCGCAGCACCTCGAAATTGGGCTGGCCGAGCAGCGCACTGAGGTTCTCCCGCCGCCCCGTATAATAGTTGTCGACCGCCAGGACCTGATGCCCCTGCGCGACCAGGCGCTCGCAGAGATGACAGCCGACGAAGCCGGCGCCGCCAGTGACGAGGATACGCTTCTGCATGTCTGAGCTCCGCCGGATCGTACACGGGAGGGAGCCGAAAGCTTTGCTGCAAGCGTGGCGTTCTCAAAGGACGCTTTGGGAGGTGAGAGCCCCGGCGGCAACGAGGAAGGGCTACTTCCCACGCGACGCGGCGCCGCGCCTTGGCCCGACATCGGTCCCTCTTTTCGACAATAGGATTAATCCGGTGGCGACGCGCCTTGGCCTGAATGCCGAAGCGGAAAACGCAGCCGGTCCTGACATCCTGCCCGCATCGCAGCGCCATGCTTTGGGCAGGACGGTCGGAGCTAGCCTTGGACGCGTCAATTCATTCCCGGAATCTTCGCCCCGCAGATGGAACCCTGGCGCTCGCCGCCCGATCGGGGCGACACCGGTTCTGGCCGCTCGTCCTGGCCCTGCTCGCCACGATGCTGCTCCTGATCGCGACCGCCTGGGCCGCAGAACGCGACGCCGCCGACACGCTGTCAATCGGCGACAAGGTCACGATCTCGGTCTTCGGCCAGACGGATCTGTCCGGCGATTTCGTCCTGGACGGCTCGGGCGCGGTCAACATGCCGCTGGCCGGGCGGATCCGGATCGCCGGGCTCTCGGCGCCTGAAGCGGAAGCCCGCATCCGCAGCGCGCTGATGGATGGATATCTGCGCGACGCCGTGGTCAGCCTGCGGGTCGCCGAGTTGAAGCCGGTCTACATCATGGGCGAGGTCCGCTCCCCGGGGACCTATCCGTTCCGGCATGGGCTCAACGTCCTCGCAGCGGTCGCATTGGCCGGCGGCTACCGGGTCGGCGACGAATCTCTCGCCGTGCTCAAATCGGAGCTCCTGCTCGCCGATGAGCGCGAGCAACTGCTCAACGCCTCGCTCCAGACGCTGATGGCAAGGCGTATGCGGCTGGAAGCCGAACGCGACGGCGTGAAGCAGCTGGTACCCGATGTGCGCATCGCGGGCAGCGCCCAGATCCTCGCCGGCGAGCAGGAGATCCTGGACTTCCAGCGCCGGGCCCGCGAGGGCGAGCGCGACTTGCTGAGCCAGCAGGTCGCCCGGCTCGCCTCCGAAAAGGCCGCCCTGACCGAGCAAGCCCGACTGGTCGAGCGGCAGGTCGAGCTGACGCGCGAGCAATCGAGCGAATACAACAAGCTGGCGACGACCGGCCATGGCTTGCGCACCGTCCAGGTCGAGCGCGAGCGCGACTATGCCCGCACGCAGGGCGAAGCCGCGCGCCTGCGGGCGGAACTGGCCAAGAGCGAGACGGCGCTCGGCGAGCTGACGCTGCGGCTGCGCGAGCTCGATACCACCTATATGCGCCGCGTCGTCCTGGAGCTTCAGGAGACGCGGCAGAAGATCCTCGAGGTCGAGCGCACTCTCCCGACCGCACGCGAGATCGCCGAAAACCGGCGGCGTCGGCTGGTCGCGAGCGAGGGCTCCGGCGCAGCAGCCGATTGGGACATCAGGATCACGCGACAGTCTGGGCTCACGCCGGTGACGATCCAGGCGAAATTCGAAACCACTCTACAGCCCGGCGACATCGTCCAGGTCGCTCCGAAGGCGCGATCGATCGAGGGCGGGCTCTCCGGAGATGCGGCAAAGACACCGATGCGCTCGCTGACGGGCCTTGCCAGCCAGCAATGATCCCCGCGCAGCTTCCGTCACGAGGTCCCCAGATGCCTGCGAAGATTCGCCCGATCATCATGTGCGGCGGCGCCGGGACGCGGTTGTGGCCGACCTCGCGCAACTCCCTGCCCAAGCAGTTCGCCATGCTGCTCGGCGAGCGCTCGACCTTCCAGGACACCGTCCTGCGCCTGCGTCACAAGCTGTTCGAGCCGCCGCTCGTCCTGACCAACCGCAATCACCGCGTCCTGGCCGAGCGGCAACTGGCGGAGATCGGCGCCGAGGCCGAGATCGTGCTCGAACCCGACCGGCGCGATTCCGGCCCCGCCATCCTCGCCGGCTGCCTGATCGCAGAAGGCCAGCAGGCGGACAGCACCGTCCTCGTCGTCGCCTCCGATCATATCGTGACCAATCGCGCGGCGTTCCGGCATGCCGTCGCCAGCGGCCTGCCCGCCGCTCGCGCCGGGCGCCTCGTCACCTTCGGGGTGGCGGCACAGCATGCCTGCACGGACTATGGCTGGATCGAGCCCGGAATGGTGCTCGAAGGCGAAGCTCGGCAGGTCGAGCGCTTCACCGAGAAGCCGGACGAGCGTCGCGCGGCCGAATATCTGCGTCGGCGCTGGCTGTGGAACTCCGGCAACTTCCTGTTTGGCGCGCGCAGCCTGATCGAGGAGTACCGTGCCCTCGAACCGGCGACGGTGAGCGCGGTCGAAACAGCCGTCGCGAACGGAACCGACGAGGCCGGCGCCTTCGCGCTGGCGCTGGAGGGGTTCGTCGGGGCGCAGAAGCGTTCGATCGACTTCGCCGTCATGGAGCGCACCGACCGGGCTGCGGTCATCGCCATGGCCTGCGGCTGGTCCGATATCGGCAGCTGGGACGCGCTATGGGCGCTGAGCGATCGCGACGGCAGCGGCAACGCCCGCCGTGGCAATGTCGAATTGGTCGACGCGCATAACTGCCTGGTCTCGACCGATGGGCCGATGACCTCCGTGCTCGGCGTCGAGGACCTGATCGTGGTCGCGAACCGCGACGCGGTGCTGGTCGCCGACCGCAACCGGGCGGGCGAGGTCAAGCAGGTCGTCGAGCTCTTGCGCAGCAAGGGCTGCAGCCAGGCGGAGACGCATGCGAGCGTTCACTGTTCCTGGGGGTCTTACCAGATCGTCGATGCCGGCGACGGCTTCCAGGTCAAGCGCATGATCGTCGCCCCCAACGGGCGCCTGCTGCTGCAGAAGCATCGCTTCCGCTCGGAACATTGGGTGGTCGTGCGCGGCACCGCCACTGTGACGGTCGACGAGACCGTCGGCCATTTCGGAAAGAACGAGCACATCTTCATCCCGCTTGGCGCGGTGCACCAGCTGGAGAATAGCGGCCCCGGCCCGCTCGAGCTGATCGAAGTGCAGAACGGCAGCTATCTCGGCGAGGACGACGTCATTCGCGTCGACGAGATGCGGCCACAACTCTGACTGCAATGTCCGGCTCCGGCCGAACGAGAGGCGACGGCGCTCCACCGGCCAAAACGGAGGGATTCTTGACCAGTTCGGAGAAGCACAGCCGGGACGATGGCAGCAAGGCCCGCGCCTCCACGTCGCTTCCGGCAATCCGGCACTCCGCCTTCTCGAAGCATTGGCTCGCTATCGACGAAGGCGGCGCGGAACTGACCAAGGCGGTGTTCGGCGCGCCCGCAAGGCGGATGCCACCGCGCCCCGCCCTGAACGAGACGCCGATGCCCAGCTCGCCGGCGCCTCTTCCGCATGGCGCTGCCGCCCCGACGCGCTTGCGCTCGACGGTGATCCTCATGCTGCTCGTCCTCGCCATCCTGTTCGCTGTGCCGGCGACCAACTTCATCGGCCGCCTATAGCGACGAAACGGAGGGTTCATCGTGGCGAGCATATGGTCCATGCCAGTACTGAAACAGGCCCGGAGGTCGGACCTGCTCAACGACCTGTTCCGGATCGGATATGGCCGGCACTGGGGCTGCTTCGAAACGAGGGCGGCCGCGATCGCTTTCCTGGCGGGACGTCCGCGCGCGGAATACGACGATGCGGAGATCGTTCAGGTCAATCTTGAGACATTCAAAGAGGTCCAGGCCTTCGACTGGCCGGTGATGTTCTTCATCGATCGGCTGATCAGGGCTGGAACGCTCAAGACGTTAACCGATTTCGGTGGGCATGTCGGGGTCAAGTATTACGCCTACGGAACCCATCTCACCTACCCCGACGGCTTGCATTGGCAGGTTGTCGACGTGCCGGCAGTGTGCCGCGAAGGCATCGCTCGGCGACCAGCTTGGGCCTCAGCTCTCAGCTTTCACGACACGCTGGGCGAGACGGCGCCATGTGACCTGCTTTTCTGCTCCGGCTCGCTGCAATACGCCGACCTCTCCCTCGCGCAGATTGTCTCGCAGCTGCCGCGGGCGCCGCGCAACATCATCCTCAACAAGGTCGCGCTCGCGCCATCCGGCGGCTTCTTCACGCTGGAATCCTTCGGTCGAGGGAGAATGCCCTATCGCGTTCTCGGCGAAGGCGAACTCGCCGAATTCCGCAACGCGCTGGGCTACGCCTTGCAGGCGCGTTGGGATATTCCGGACCGGAACTTCGTCGTCCCAAGCCGCGGCGGCGCCAGGTCGGTCAATGTCGTCGGCGAGGCCTGGGTGCGCCAATAGGATATCGACACGTCGAGCATCCGCGCCCGTTGGCTGTCCATCAAAGAATCCGACAAAATCGGGCCTTGCGCGGATCGGCTTTCAGCCGTCTCCATTTCGCTCGCTTCATCAAGTACTTGCACATCACTGACCATGCCCGCGATGGGGGGCTGAACCGACGATCCGCGCCCTGAGAGCACCACGAAACACCGCAGGATGCTGACCATTCGCGCGTAGTCCGGTGCCTTTGGGGAAGATGGCGTTACTCCAACTGCTCCAATTTTGTCGCGCGGGCTTGGCGCATAGCCTTCCATGCATGACACAGACCATCGACAGGAAAACCGCCCGCCAGGCTTCGCGTCGTAGCCGGCCCCGGGCGTCCGCCGCTCCCGATGTCACTGGAGCCTCCCGCCAGCCAGCCGCCCGGCAAGAGACGCCTCCATCCGCGCCGGCAACCTTGGTCGATCTCTTCGCCGCGCAGGTCGCCGCCCGACCGCGTGCCGTCGCGCTCTCCCTGGGGCCCGCCCACCTCTCCTATGCCGAGCTCGACGAGCGCGCCGAACGACTGGCCGAGCGACTGACCATGATGGGCGCCGGTCCAGGCGCGATCGTCGGGCTGTGCCTGCCGCGCTCGCTCGACCTGATCGTCGCGCTGGTCGCGATCCTGAAGGCCGGCGCCGCCTATCTGCCGCTCGACCCGGCCTATCCGGGCGAGCGCCTCGCCTTCATGGTCGAGGACGCCGACGCCTCGATCATCATCGCCTCCGCCCATGCCGACTGGCTGCCGCCCGGCCGGCAGCGGGTCGATCCGCATCAGCCCGAAGAGGCGAAGGCGGTACCTGGCTCGCAGGCCCGCCGCGCGGCGGCGGCCAGCGACCTCGCCTACGTGATCTACACCTCCGGTTCGACCGGCAAGCCGAAGGGCGTCGCCATCGAGCATGCCGCCGTGACGCGGCTCTTCAGCGCGACGCAAGCCTGGTTCGGCTTCAGGTCCAGCGATGTCTGGACCTTGTTCCATTCCGTCTCGTTCGACTTCTCGGTCTGGGAGATCTGGGGAGCTCTGCTCCACGGCGGGCGTCTCGTGATCGTGCCGGAGAGCACGACACGGGACCCCGCCGCTTTTTTGCGCCTGCTCGCCGAGGAAGGCGTCACGGTGCTCAACCAGACGCCCTCCGCCTTCGCCGCCCTCGACCGGGCCGATCAGGATCGCGGCGGGCGCGACCGGCTCATCCTGCGGCTCGTCATCTTCGGCGGCGAGGCGCTCGACCCGCGCCGCCTCGCCGGCTGGTACCAGCGCCGCGGCGAGCACGCGCATCTCGTCAACATGTACGGGATCACGGAAACGACGGTGCATGTCACCTATCGCCCCCTCACCCAGGCCGAGACCCAACAACCTTCGAGCCTGATCGGGCGGCCGATCCCCGATCTCAAGCTCCTGCTGCTCGACGGCGAGACCATGCGCCCGGTGCCTCGTGGCGAGATCGGCGAGATCTTCGTCGCGGGAGCCGGGCTCGCCCGCGGCTATCTAAACCGGCCCGAGCTCAATGCCATTCGCTTCGTGCCGCATCCCGACGAGCCCGGCGCCCGGCTCTACCGCTCCGGCGATCTCGCCCGCCAGGTCGACGACGACGATTACGAATATCTCGGCCGCGCCGACCAGCAGGTGAAGATCAGAGGCTTCCGTGTCGAGCTCGGCGAGATCGAGACGGCGCTGATGGCCCATCCCGGGATTCGGCAGGCTGCGGTGCTGCTGCGTTCGGACGACGGTAACGAGCGGCTCGTCGGCTATCTGGTGGCTGATGGCGCGGAGCGCCCCTCGCCCGCGGCGCTGAAAGCCCGTCTCGCCGAGACCCTTCCGGCGCATATGGTGCCGGCCGCCTTCGTCTTCGTGCCCGACATCCCGCTGACCGTGAACGGCAAGCTCGACCGCGCCGCGCTGCCGGCGCCCGGCCGGGCACGGCCGGAGGCGGCCGCACCCTATGCTGCCCCGCGCAGCGCACTGGAACAGCGGTTCGCAGAGGCCGTCGCCGATGTCTTCCAGATCGACCTCGTCGGCATCGACGACAATTTCTTCGACCTCGGCGGCAATTCCCTGCTCGTCGCCGAGCTGCACCGGCGCCTCGTCCGGGACCTACCCTGGTTCGCCCTGGTCGACCTCTACCGCTTCCCGAATGTGCGGGCGCTGGCCGACCATCTGACGCCGCAGAAGCCTGGCGCGCTCGGCGGCCTCGCCGCGGCGCGCGAGCGCGGCCTGCGCTCGCGCGGGTTGCCCGCATCCTTCCCCGAAAGCGCGTCGATAGGCGGCTCCCATGACTGACCCCCTCCCCGAACGCGCCGTCGCGATCATCGGTCTGGCCGGCCGCTTCCCCGGCGCACCGACCGTCGGCACGTTCTGGCGGAACCTGCTCGACGGCGTGGAATCGATCACCGCCTTCGCGCCTGCCGAGCTCGATGACAGCTTCGACGCGGCGACCCGCGCACTCCCGAACTTCGTTTCGATGAAGCCGGTCCTCGACGGCGTCGATCTGTTCGATGCGCCGTTCTTCGGCATGCTGCCGCGCGAGGCGGCGCTCACCGATCCGCAGCAGCGCCTGCTGCTGGAATGCGCCTGGGAAGCGCTCGAGGATGCCGGCTACGATCCTGCCGCGCCCGGCCAATGCATCGGCGTCTTCGCCGGCGCCACCTCCAGCACCTATCTGCTGCAGAACCTGCTGCACGACCGCGCCGCGATTGCCGACTACACCTCTGGCTTCCAGATCGGCAACCTGCCGCTGCTGGTCGGCTCGGCCTCTGACTTCACCGCGACCCGGATCGGCTACAAGCTCGGCCTGACCGGCCCCTGCGTCGCCGTCCAGTCGGCGTGCTCGACCTCGCTGCTCGCCGTCGCCCAGGCCGTGCAGAACCTGCTCTGCCATGGCTGCGACATGGCCCTGGCGGGCGGCGTCTCGATCACCTTTCCGCAGCACCGCGGCTACCTCGCCCAGGAGGGCGGCATCGTCTCGACGGACGGCCATTGCCGTCCCTTCGATATCGGAGCCAACGGCACCGTGTTCGGCAGCGGCGCCGGCCTCGTCGTGCTGAAGCGACTGGAGGATGCGGTTGCCGATCGCGACCAGATCTATGCCGTGATCCGCGGCGTCGGCGTCAACAATGACGGCGCCGGCAAGGTTGGCTACACCGCGCCGAGCGTCGACGGCCAGGCCGCCGCGATCGCCATGGCGCATGCGGCTGCCGACGTCGATGCGCGCTCGATCGGCTATGTCGAATGCCACGGCACCGGTACGCCGATGGGCGACCCGATCGAGGTCGCCGGGCTGACGGCCGCCTTTCGCCTGGCGACCGAGGATCGCGGCTTCTGCGCGCTCGGCTCGGTCAAATCCAATATCGGCCATCTCGACGCCGCTGCCGGCGTCACCGGGTTGATCAAGGCCTCGCTCGCTGTGAAGAGCGGGATACTGCCGGCAAGCCTGCACGTCACGCAGCCGAACCCGGCGCTCGAACTGCCCGACAGCCCGTTCTTCATCGCCGACCACAAGCAGGAATGGGCCGGACAGGGCGGGCCACGCCGCGCCGGCGTCAGCGCCTTCGGATTCGGCGGAACCAATGTCCATCTCGTGCTGGAGCAGGCTCCCGCGAGCGAGACCGCGATGCCGGCGCGCCGTAACCAGCTCCTGACGCTCTCGGCCCGCAGCGCAGCGGCGCTCGGCACGGCGCGGGACAGGTTGGCGGAGCATCTCGAAGCCCATCCCGAGCAGAATCTCGCCGACATCGCCTTTACCTTGCAGGCGGGACGACGGCCCTTCCCGCACCGTCTCGCCGTGGCCGCCGGCGATCATGCCGAGGCCGCGGCCGCCCTGCGCAAGCAGAACACCGAGCGTTCTGCCGCAGTGACCGGCGCCGGCGGTCTCGTCTTCATGTTCCCCGGCCAGGGCTCGCAATATCCGCAGATGGCGCGGGAGCTCTATGCGGGCGAGCCAGTCTTCCGCCGGACCGTCGACCTGTGCTGCGAGCTGTTGAAGCCCGAGCTCGGGCTCGATTTGCGCAGCCTCCTCTATCCGAGCAATGGCGGCGACCCGGAGCGGCTCTCGGCGACGCTGCTCGCCCAGCCGGCAATCTTCACGGTCGAGTACGCGCTGGCACAGCTCCTGCTGAGCTGGGGCCTGCAGCCCTCCGCCATGATCGGCCATAGCGTCGGCGAGTTCGCCGCCGCCTGCCTCGCCGGTGTCTTCTCGCTGGAGGACGCGCTCTCGCTGGTCGCCAAACGCGGCCGGATGATGCAGGAGCTGCCGGGTGGCGCGATGCTGGCCGTACGCCTGCCCGACGCCGAGATCGCGGCGCTGGCGCGGGACGGCGTCAGCGTCGCGGCGATCAACGCGCCCGGCATGGGCGTGCTCGCCGGACCGTTCGAGCCGATCGAGGCGCTGGAAGCGGAGCTCGCGCAGCGCAAGGTGACGCATCGCCGCCTGCAGACCTCCCATGCCTTCCACTCGGCCATGATCGACCCGCTGATCGAACCCTTCACCGAGGCGGTCGCGGCCATTCGCCTGCAGGCGCCTGAACTGCCCTACATCTCCGGCGTGACCGGTGAATGGGTCAGCGCCGAACAGACCACCGATCCTTTCTATTGGGCGCGGCATGCGCGCGAGCCGGTGCGCTTTGCCGACGGCATCGCCACGCTGACACGCAGCCTCTCGCCCATCCTGCTCGAAGTGGGACCCGGCGCTGCGCTGGCGAGTTTCGCGTTGCAAGGCGCTGGCGCGGGCCGGGCTGCCATTTCCTGCCTGCCGGATGCGCAGGGCGATGCAGAAGGCATGCTCGCCGCAGCGCTTGGGCGCCTCTGGACCACCGGCATTGCGCCAGATTGGCCGGCCTACCAGGCCGCCGGCAAGCCGCGCCGTGTCTCCCTCCCGACCTATCCGTTCGAACGCAGCCGGCATTGGGTCGAAGCGCCGATGGCTCCGGCCACCACCGCAGCGGCCGGGCCCGCGGCTGCTCCTGTTTCACCTCTTCGCACTCAATCCGAGCAGGAACCGACCATGGCTCCCCAAGCTAACACCGACATACCTCTGGGCCGTTCGGAGCTCGGCGGCCGGGTCGCAGCGATCTTCGAGAACCTGTCCGGGCGCTCCTTCGGCGCTGACGAGACCGGCGCGAGCTTCCTCGAACTCGGCTTCGACTCGCTCCTGCTGACGCAGGCCGCGCAGGGCCTGCAGACGGCCTTCGGCGTCCAGATCCGCTTCCGCCAGCTGCTCGACGATCTGCCGAGCGTCGACGACGTCACGCGCCGTATCGCCGAGCTCTGCCCGCAGGAGATGGCGAAGACGGCTCCGATTGCTGAGGTGGCAACGCCGGTCGAATCCGCGCCTGCCATGCCGGCGCCCGTCACGGCCATTGCCGCGGTCGCCAGCGCGCAGCCGGCAGGCTCGGGTCTGGACGCGCTGATGCGCGAGCAGCTCGACGTGATGTCGCGCCTGATGGAGCGTCAGCTCCAGGCTCTGAGCGGCCAGACTGCCGCACCGGCCATCGCGACCGCAGCGCCGGCCTTGCAATCCTTGCCCGCCCCGCAGCCGCAGGCGGCTGTGCAGCCTCAGCCAGCCCAGGTCGCAACGAACAGCACCACCGGTTCGACGGCGCGCTTCAAGCCGCTGATCCGCGCCGGCAGCGAAACACTGACCGAAGCCCAGCGCGCCCATATCGCCCGGCTGACCAAGCTCTATGTTGGCAGGACCGCGACCTCGAAGCGCCTCGCAGACGAGCATCGACCGGTTCTGGCCGATCCGCGCACCGTCTCCGGCTTCGCCGCCGACTGGAAGGAGATGGTCTACCCGATCGTCTCCGCCCGTGCGAAGGGCGCCCGGATCTGGGATGTCGACGGGAACGCCTATATCGATCTCGTCAACGGCTACGGCCAGACCGCCTTCGGTCATGCGCCCGATTTCGTCGTCGAGGCGGTCCAGGCGCAACTGACGGACGGTTTCGCGATAGGGCCGCAATCGCCGCTGGCGCATGAGGCGTCCAAGCTGTTCTGCGAACTCACCGGCCATGCCCGCGTCGCCTTCTGCAACACTGGCTCCGAAGCGGTGATGGCGGCGATGCGCGTCGCCCGCACAGTCACCGGTCGCGATAGAATCGTCGCGTTCTCAGGCGCTTATCACGGCCAGTTCGACGAAGTCCTGGTGCGCGGCGTCGGCGAGCAGCACCGCTCGGTGCCGGCGGCTCCCGGCATTCCGGCCGAGGCCGTCGGGCGCATGACCATTCTGGATTACGGCACGGATGAGAGTCTCGCCTGGCTGCGCGAGCACGCGCATGAGCTTGCCGCCGTGCTGGTCGAGCCGGTGCAGAGCCGCCGGCCAGGCTATCTGCCCGCCGCCTTCCTGAGGGAGTTGCGTGCGATCACCGAAAAGGCCGGCACAGCGCTGGTGCTCGACGAGGTCGTCACCGGCTTTCGCGTCCATCCCGCCGGCGTGCAGGCCCTGCTCGGCATCAAGCCGGACATCGCGACCTATGGCAAGGTCGTCGGCGGCGGCCTGCCGGTCGGCCTCTTGGCGGGTACGCCGCGCTTCATGGACGCGCTCGACGGCGGCGCCTGGCGCTTCGGCGACGACAGCGTGCCTGAGGTCGGCGTCACCTTCTTCGCCGGAACCTTCGTCAGGCATCCGCTCGCGCTCGCGGCGACAGTCGCGGTGCTCAGGCACGTCAAGGACAAGGGGCCGGCATTGACCGAGGCCCTGACGCAACGCATGCAAGGCCTCGTGGAAGCGCTGCGGCGCGCCTTCGCGCGGGTCGGCTGGGATGTGCCGATCGAGAGCTATGGCAGCGTCGCCTATTTCGAGCCGGGGCGGGATCACCGCCTCGGCAGCCTGCTGCACTATCATCTGCGCGCTCGCGGCATCTTCATCCAGGAGCACTATCCCTGTTTCCTGACGACCCAGCATGGCGAGGCCGAGATCGCGGCGATCATCGCCGCCTTCGAGGACAGTCTCGACCTGATGCGCCGTGACGGCATGCTACCGGGAACAGCGGCCGAGAGCCTGCCGCCGGACATGCCCGCCACGGCGTCAGAGATCGAGCTTCCGCTGACCGAGGCCCAGACCGAGATCTGGCTCTCGGACCAGACCGGCCCCGAGGCCAGCGCCGCCTTCAACGAATCCGTCAGCCTGACGCTCGACGGCGATGTCGATGCGCTGCGCCTCGCCGAAACGGTGAGGCAGGTCGCCGACAGGCACGCGATCCTGCAAGCGCGGTTCTCGCCTGATGGCGAGACGATGCAGCTCCCGTCCTCTGGAAGCTTCCCGGTCTCGATCAGCGATCTGCGCGGCGAGCGCGATCCGCAGGCTGCGCTGGAGGCAAAGATCGAAGTCTATGCGAGCCGTGCCTACGACCTCGTGCAGGGACCGGTGGCCGAAGCCGAGATCATCCGGCTCGCCGAGCGGAAGCATGTGCTCATCCTGTCGGCACATCATATCGTCTGCGACGGCTGGTCGACGAACATCCTGCTCGACGAGATCGCCACGGCCTACCGCTCCGGCGCCGAGGCGCTGCAGGCGGCGATGCCCTTTGCAGATTATGCTACCGAAACCCGGCAGGACCCGCGCACGGAAGACGCGGCGGCCTACTGGACCAAGATGTTCGCGGAGCTTCCCGCCCCGCTCGAACTGCCGACCGACAGGCCAAGGCAGGCGCCGCGCAGCTTCAATGGCGGTACGCGCACGAGTTTCATCGAGGCCGAACTCTATCGCCAGGTGAAGGCAGCGGGCGCTCAGCGCCGGCGCACGCTCTTCGCCACGCTCTTCGCCGGCTTCCAGGTACTGCTGCTGCGGCTCTCGGGCCAGCGCGACCTCGTGATCGGCGTGCCCGCCGCCGGGCAATCGCAGCTCGAGGGCCCCTCGCCCGTCGGCCATTGCGTCAATTTCCTGCCGATCCGCGGCAGCATCGATCCGGCCGAGCCGTTCTCGGCCCATCTCGACAAGGTCGGCCGGCTCGTTCTCGACGCCTACGACCATCAGAGCTTCACGCTTGGGGCGCTGCTGAAGCGGTTGCGGGTCCCGCCGGTGTCCGGGCGGCTCCCGCTCGTCGAGGTGCAGTTCAATCTCGAAAGGCTCGCTGGCAATCTCGACTTCAGCCCCGGAGTCAAAGCGAGCGCCGAGCCGAATCCGAAGGCGTTCTCGACCTTCGATCTCTACTTCAACATCGGCGAATCCGATGAGGGCCTGCGGATCGATTGCTGCTACGGCGCCGATCTCTTCGACGCGACGACGATCGACCGCTGGCTCGGCCATTACCGTACGCTGCTCGCCGCCTTCGTCGCCAATCCCGACATGATCATCGCGGCGATGCCGCTGATCGAGGGCGACGAGCGCCAGCGCCTCGTCTCCGACATCAACGACACCCAGGTCACGCTCCAGAGCGACGACGGCACGATCCAGGCCTTCGAACGCCAGGTCCAGCAGCAGCCCGAGGCGATCGCCGTGTCATGCGGCGACCAGCAGCTCTCCTATGCCGCCCTGAACGCCTGGGCCGACCGGATCGCAGCCGAGTTGACGGCGCGGGTCGACGCTCCCGAAAGCCGCGTCGGCCTGCTGATCGAGCGCTCGCCGGCGCTGGTCGCCGGCATGCTCGGCGCGCTCAAGGCCGGCTTCCCCTATGTGCCGCTCGATCCGGTCATGCCGAAGGCGCGCATCCAGCGCATCCTGCGGGACTCCGAAGCCGTCGCCCTCCTGAGCTCGGGTCCGCTCGACCCGGCCATCGTCGAGCCGGACGAGAGCGTCATGCTGATCGATGTCGACCAGACCACGGCGAACCTCGCCGGGATCAGGACGGCGACGATCGCGCCCGATCACCTCGCCTATGTTATTTACACGTCCGGCTCGACCGGCGCGCCGAAGGGCGTCGAAGTCACCCATGGCGGGCTGTCGAACCTGCTGTTCGCGATGGCACGAGAGCCCGGCTTCGCCAGTTCCGACACGATGCTCGCCGTCACCACGGTGACCTTCGACATCGCCGCGCTGGAATTGCTGCTGCCGCTGGTCGAGGGCGGCCGGGTCGCGATCGCGACGGCGGACGAGGCGAAGGACGGCACTGAGCTGCTGGCACGGCTGGAGCAGAGTGACGCCAGCGTGCTGCAGGCAACGCCAATGACCTGGCGCCTGCTGCTCGAAGCCGGCTTCCGCTCGCGGCCTGGCCTGCGCATGCTCTGCGGCGGCGAAGCGCTGCCGCTCGACCTCGCGCGCAAGCTGCTCGAAGGCGGCGGCGAGCTCTGGAACATGTACGGGCCGACCGAAACGACGATCTGGTCCTCGGTCGCCCGTATCCGGCCGGAGGACGAGGTCGTCACGATCGGCCTGCCGATCGCCAACACGCAGTTCTACATCGTCGACGGCAACAACCAGCCCGTCGGCGTCGGCATCCCCGGCGAGTTGCTGATCGCCGGCTCCGGCCTGGCGCGCGGCTATGCCAACAATCCCAAGCTCACCGCCAGGAGCTTCATCGCCAATCCGGTCGATCCCGGCACAAGCGCGAAGGCCTACCGCACCGGCGACCGCGCCAAATATCTTCCAGACGGGCGCATCCTGCACCTCGGGCGGCTCGACCATCAGGTGAAGCTGCGCGGTTTCCGGATCGAGCCCGGCGAGATCGAGGCCGTGCTCGCCCGCAAGACCGGCATCGTCTCCGCCGTCATCCTGCGCGAGGACGTGCCGGGCGAGCCGCGGCTGGTCTGCTACTATGTTACCGGCGCGGACAGCCCGCCGCCAGCCGAATTGAGGACTGCGCTGGCCCACGAGCTGCCGGACTACATGGTCCCGACCGCCTGGGTCGGCCTGCCGGCCCTGCCGCTGAACCAGAGCGGCAAGCTCGACCGTGCCGCGCTGCCGGCGCCGGATGTCCAGAGCGCAGTGCCCAAGGCGGACAAGGCAGCTGATCCGGCAACGCCGCGGACACCCGTCGAGGAGACGCTGATCCGCATCTGGAGCGAGGTGCTGCGGCGCGAGGATATCGGTGTCGACGACGATCTGTTCGATCTCGGCGCCGATTCCCTCAGCATTTTCCAGATCACCAGCCGCGCCCGCCGCGAGGGCCTCAAGCTCGCCGCACGCGACTTCTTCCGGAACCGGACGATCGCAGCAGTCGCGGCGGCGCTTCCCGATGATGCCGTCGCTGAAGTCGCCGCCCCCGCCGCGACGTTCTGGAAGCGGCCATGGCGACGCCCGCACGATGGCGCGCAGCAGCCGAGCGCCGTCTCGCAGCGCGAGAGAAGGTGAGCGATCATGGCAAACCAGTTCACGCGTGAACCGGAACCGCATTTCCGCGAGCCAGACCGCATCGTGATGACGGCCAGATGCTCCTCAGCGCAGGAGCGATACTGGGCGATCGACGCCCGCGATCCCGGCACACCGGCGCTCAACATTGCGGTCAAATGGCGGATCCGTGGGCATCTGGACGCTTCGCTGGCGCAGGAGGCGTTCCAGGCGATCCTGAACCGTCATGAATCCCTGCGGACGGCGATCCGGCTGGAGGATGGCCGTCCCGTCCAGGCGATCGCCGAGCACATTCCTTTCAAGCTGCCAGAGATCGACCTCTCCGGCCTGCCCGAGGGGGACCGGACCCGGGAGGCCGATCGCATCGCCCAAAGCGAGGCGTGCACACGCTTCGACCTCGCCGAAGCGCCTCTGCTGCGGGCGACGCTGCTGCGCAAGAGCCGCGCCGAGGCGGTGATCCTCGTTGTCGCCCATCATATCGTCAGCGACGGTTGGTCGATGGGTCTCATCGCCAAGGACTTTGTCGCCGCCTATCAGGCGCTCGGCCGTGGCCGCGAGCCCGTGCTGCCCGAGCTGCCGCTGCAATATTCCGACTTCGCCGAGGGCAGCGAGGACAACATGACCGGCGGCGTGCTGGCGCACGAGGAAGCCTATTGGAAAGACAGGCTCGCCAATCTGCCCATCGTCGAGATTCCGGGCGACCGTCCGCGACCGGCGACGCGGAGCACGACCGGCGCCTCATTGTCGCGGCTGCTTCCCCGCCCCTTGACCACCGGCCTCGCCGATCTGGCGCGCAAGGAAGGTACGACTTTCTTTTCAGTGGCTTATGCCGTTCTCCTGACCCTGCTTCGACAACGCAGCGGCGCCAGCGACATCGTGCTCAGCACGCAGATGGCGAACCGCGACGATGTCGAGCTGGAAGGGATCGTCGGCCCCTTCGTCAACACGCTGGTGCTGCGCACGGCGATCTCGGACGACCAGAGCTTCCTCGATCTGTGCCGGGCCGCGCGCTACACCTTCGAGGACGCCGTCGATCATCGCCAATGGCCGTTCGACCGGCTCTTGCCGCTGCTGCCGAGCAGCGGCGACGCCAGCCGGCCGCCGGTCTCGATCAATTTCATCGTCCAGCGCGCCTTCATCGGCGAGCTCGCCAATGACAGTTTTCAGCTTTCCGGGATTCCCTCGCCTTTGCCCGGCGCGCTCTACGACCTCAACTTCATCCTGGTCGAGCGCGAGGAAGGCTGGCGGCTCACCTGCGAGTACCATCGCGACCTCTATGACGAAGCGACCGCGAGCGAGCTTGCGGCGCAATTCGAGAGCCTGGCGGAAGCGCTCGTCGCCAACCCGACCGCGCGCCTGCCGCGGCCGGCACCGACCTCATTGCCGATCGCGTCCCCGCTCTGGCTGCCGGCCACACCGGCACTGCCGCCTGTGATCGACGCCACGTCGCTGCGCCGGACGTGGTTGCAAAAGACCGGCACGCAGCCGGCCTTGTTCGCACTCAACCACACCGCCCATAACCTGCGCCTGTATCGACCGTTGTCGCAGGAGCTCGGTCCGGACCAGCCTTTCGCCGCGCTCCAACTGCTCGACCCGCTGGTGAACGGTGCAGCGCCGAGCTCGATCGAGCAGCTTGCGGCGGCCTATTGCGAGGCGATCGTCGCGACCAAGCCGGATGGCCGATATCGACTCGCCGGCTTCTGCCGTTCCGGAGTGATTGCCCTGGAGGTCGCCAGGCAGCTGCAAGCGAGCGGCAAGCAGGTCGATCTGGTCGTGCTGATCGACTGCTGGGCGCCGGGCTATTTCATGAGACAACCCTACACTGCGCGCCTGCGCTTCCGGCTGAGGCGCGCAGGCCGCTTCGCCCGCCGGTTCTGGCAGGCCGGCCCGCGCAGCTTCGTGACGCGGATGTCGTTCTGGCTGCAGTCGACCGCTACGGTCCGGCAAGCGAAGCGCCTGATCTTCTGGCGTCCGGCCGAGGTGACGGCCGACGAGGCCGATTTCTGGCGGACGACCGATGAGCTCGAGGCCCTGGTGCAACGCTACGCGCTGCCGAGCTATGATGGGCGCGTCCTGTTCTTCCGGAGCGGCGCGATTCCGCTTGGCTGGCCGCCGGATGTCGCGCTGGGCTGGGGGGATCATCTGGCGCCGGACACGCCCTGCTTCGCCGTCGACGGCGAAGGTCACGAAGGCGCGTTCTCCGAAGCCGGCTCGCGGACCATGGCAGCGCGGATCCTCGAGGTCACAGGCAAAGATCGGGGCTGACCGGGGCCTCTCCGTCGCCGGCGAGGCTATGGCCGGGCCATCCAGACCGGGGACCAGCCGCGATGGCGCGCGGCCAGCGTGCCGCAATAGCCCGGCGCCGGCTCCAGGTCGGCGAGCTGCCAGAGATCCGCCTCCGCCTGGTCGGATCCCACCGCGAGCAGCCGCGCCCTGAACGGATCGAGCGAGACTTCGAAGCTGGAGGGACTACCATTGAGGCCGACGCCGATCGCCTTCAGGCAGGCCTCCTTCCTCGTCCAGCAGCGGATGAAGGATTCCTCACGCAGCTCCGGCGTCAGAGCCGCGAGCATGGCGAACTCCCGCGGTGCGAGACAGCCAGCCAGAAGATCGGCCGAGACCGGCCTGATGCGCTCGATGTCGACGCCGACCGACATACCCTCGGCGACCGCGACGATCGCAAGCTCGCCGGAATGGCTGAGATTGAAGGCGATGGGCCGCCCGCCATACTCGTTCGCAAGGAAAGGCTTGCCGAAAGCGGTCTCGCCGAAGCGGAGCTGCGGCGGCGCGATCGGGATGTAGAGCGCCAGGACCCGCCGCAGCCAGTTCCGCGCCACGACGAACGCGATCCGCGCCTTTGCGTCATGGAAGCGGTCGGCCCGGGCACGCTCATCCTCCGACAGAACCCCACGTCGCCCGGCCGCCTCGACGGCAGTGAGATCGACGCGGCAGCACCAGAGATGCACCTGGGAGGGTGGCAGCGGCATCATGGCGAAGGCACCGTCATCATGCGGCCACTGGCAGGCGCGGCCGGTGGCCCCGCCAGCAGGCCAGGTATCCGGAACGCCAGAATCACCAGGACAATCAGGACCGAGAGTTCCGACAGGAGCGTCACTGCGATCAGCCCGGCCACGCCGAACGCAAGCGCAGCCGGGTAGACCGCCAGCAGGTTGAGGCAGCCGCCGACGAGCGTCGCGATGAAGAGCGGCCGCGTGCGCTCCAGGGCCCGGAAGGCGCAGCCCAGGACCAGACTCATCAATGCCATCGGGAGGGCGAAGGAGTACCAGATGATGACCCAATCGAATTCGAGGATCTCGCCGCCATAGAGCTGATGCAGCAGCCACGGCCCGAACAGCCCCAGGCCGACAACGGCGGCGGCGCCGATCAGGCCGACGAACAGCATGGCGCGGCCGAGCAGCCGGTGGAGGCCAGGCATGCCGCCTTCCGCGAGAGCTTTGCCGGCCAGTGGCGGGACAATGTTCTCAAGCGCCTCACGCACCACATTGAGCACGGCGAGCAGGCTCTGCGCCGCCCTGAGCGCGCCCAGCACCTTCGGCCCGAAGAGTCCGGCCGTCACGAGCAGCCCGCTGTAGCCGAGCACCCATTGCACCGAGCCGGTGAGGACGAGCCATCGCGCCGAACGCCATTGCCGTAAGGTGACGGTGGTCAGGATCTGCCGCCGCCACAGCAGCGGACCCGACATGCCTAGGCCACAGATCGTCGAGACCGCCGCGGCGCCGGCGACGGCCCACAGCGCATTGGCGACATTGATCGCCCCTGCCTGCCAGAGAGCCGCGAGCGCGCCGAGCTTGAGGGACTGGTTGATCACGTCGATCACCAGGATCCCCGCGGGCCGGCGGCGAGCGAAGAGGTAACGCCGCAGGAAATCCTGCGTCAGATAGGAGGCCGCGGCCATCGAACCCGGCAAGGCGGCATCGGCGAGCGGCGAACCGGTGCCCGTCACGAGCATCAGGACGGCGAAGATCGCGATGGTCGCGACGACGACGAATCCGGCTTGGTGGAAGAAGATGACCGTATAATAGGCCTCGGCCTGCTCGCCCTGCTCCTTCGTGCCGATGCTCATCATCGGGCTGACGATCAGGCCGAGCTGAAGGCTCATCGCGAAATAGAGCGGGAGCCAGACCATCGTGTAGAGGCCGAACGCTTCAAGGCCGAGCGCCCGTGCGAGCAGGATCGTCGTCAGGAAATTGCAGGCGCTCGCCAGCGCCTGATCGCCGAAGGACAGGGCCGGATCGCGCATCGCAAGGAGCCGCGCCCTTATGCCCGCCGGTCCCTTGCCACCTGGCCTGCCGTGCGCCGGAAGGCCGAATACCCCGCCGATCTTGCCCGCGCGCTGCATTCCACCTTGCCTCAGCTGGCGATCGTCCGGCCGCATCTTCAACGGAAGTCTAGCCTCGTCCCGCCGCCAGCCGCGCTGGGCATCCGGACTGCCCAGAAGGAAGATGGCCCAGCAGCCTCGCCGGCATAGCTACCTCCGATGCCCATCCCGCGTTGATCCGGCCTCGGATTACCTTCCTCGCGCGACGGCACCAGCCACGCAGAGCGAGGGTCGACAGTGAGAGGGATGTCACGAGCACCGACCGGCGCCGCGACCGACCGGCGGGCGACCGATCGTTACCTGCCGCTGCTGGCGCTGGGCTTTGCCGGCTATGTCGTCTTCGGCAAGAGCTTTGCGTATCTCGGCCTGCCACCGCTCTTCGTCGGCGAGATCCTGTTCGCGCTAGGGCTGCTCGCGTTCTTCTCCTCGGGCTGCACGACGACGCTGCTCACCACGGTGCCGGCGATCAGCGCGGCCTTGCTCATGGGCTGGGTCCTGCTGCGGACGCTGAAGGGCCTCGGAATCTACGGGGTCGACGCGCTGCGGGACGGAGCGGTCGCGCTCTATGCCGGCTTCGCCTTCATCGTCGCTGCATTGCTTGTCGAGCGCCCGATTCGCATCGCCCAGATCGTCGGCTACTTCCGGGTGCACGCACGTGTGCTGATCCCGATCGCGATCGTGCTTTATCTGATCGCGCGGTTCTTCGGTGCCTCGATCCCGAAGCTGCCCGGCCAGAATATCGATATCATCTCCGTGCGCTCGGGCGAGATCGCGGCGCATCTTTGCGGCGCGCTGGTGCTGGTCGTGGTCGGCCTGTGCAAGGTCAGCCGGACCTGGGTGGTCGCCTCGCTCGGCGCAGCCCTGCTCGTCGCCAGCCAGAGCCGCGGCGGCATGCTCGCTCTGCTGATCCCGTTGGTCGCGGCGATGGTCCTGACCGGACAAGTCGGCCGTCTCGCCGCCATCACCGCCGCTCTGACACTCGTCATGCTTGTCGCCTATGCGGTCGATTTCGAGATCGATCTTCCTCGCGGCGAGCGACCGATCAGCGCCGTCGCTGTGGTCGAGAATCTTGCAAGCGTCGCCTCTGCGAGCGCCGCCAACAATCTCGACGGCACCAAGCTCTGGCGGCTGAGCTGGTGGCAGGCGATCCGCGACTATACCATCCACGGCCCCTATTTCTGGACCGGCAAGGGCTTCGGCATGAGTCTGGCGGAGGCCGACGGCTTCGTCGTCGGACTCGAACGCGGCGGGCCAGTCGTACGCAGCCCCCATAGCGTGCATATGACCTACCTCGCCCGGAGTGGCGTGCCCGGACTGGCGCTCTGGCTCCTGACCATCGGCAGCTGGACGATCGCGCTGCTGCGCGCCGCCCATCTCGCCTGGCGGCGCGGCGACCTCGACTGGGGGCGCTACTTCGTCTTTCTGGTCTGCTACTTCGCCTCGATCGTCATCGACGCCTCCTTCGACGTCGCGCTGGAGGGGCCGATGCTCGGCATTCCCTTCTGGATCGTGTTCGGGATCGGCGTCGGCTCGCTGATGGTCTACCGCGCCTGGCATGTCGTCCAGCCGCCCGTTCATCTCGGACGGACGGCGCACAACGGCGCCCGCATGGCCGGCGCAGCTTTCCTCGCAGTTGCGGCACTGCTGGGCAGCCCCCGCTCGGAAGCCTCCGAAACCGCTCCCTGCCCTCCGGCTTCAATCCCGGTTCCGGTCGGCGCTTCCATCCAGGCCATCGTCGAGAAGGCGTCGCCGGGCGCGACCTTCTGCATCGCCGCCGGTACCCACCGGGCCCAGTCGATCGCCCCCAAGGACAGGCAGGTCTTCATCGGCCAGCCCGGCGCCATTCTGAACGGCTCCGAGTTGGTCAGCGATATCCGCCACGATGGCGCCTTCTGGGCCACCGCCACATCTAGGCTCGAAGTCAAACCCTTCGGCACCTGCCTGCGCCAGCGGGCGCGCTGCAACGACCCCCGCCGCTTCTTCCTCGATGGTCGGCCACTGGAGCCGGTCGCCGATCGCGCCGATCTCCAGCCCGGACGCGTCTATTCTGACGCCGCGACTGGAGTGAGCTATCTCGCCGACGATCCGCGCGGGCGCACCCTCGAACGGACGCGCCAGCTTTATGCCTTTGACAGCAAGGGTGCGCGCGGCGTCACCGTCAAAGGCCTGATCGTCGAGAAATATGCGACACCGGCCCAGCAAGGCGCCATCTTCGGCGACGAGAACCCGCGCGCCACCGATTGGCTGATCGAAGGCAACGAGACCCGGTTCAACAGCGGATCGGGGATCGCGACTGGCGACAGAAGCATCGTTCGCGGCAACAAGGTCCACAGCAATGGCCAGCTCGGGATCTCGCCCAACGGCGTCGACGTCGTGATCGAGAACAACGAGATCTACGAGAACAACATCTATGGCTTCTATGCCGGCTGGGAGGCCGGCGGCGTCAAGGCGGGCAAGGTCGAGCGCCTGACGCTGCGCGGCAACTATGTGCATGACAACTATGGCTCGGGTCTGTGGTGCGACGTCGACTGCCGCAACGTTGTCTTCGAGAATAACCTTGTCGAGCGCAATTCAGACGCCGGGATTTTCTACGAGATCAGCTTCGACGCCATCATTCGCAACAATACCGTCCGCTTGAACGGGACCGGGCGTGGCGGCCAGCAAGGCAGTCGCTGGGTCTGGGGCGCCGGTATCCAGATCGCGGCGTCGGAAGGCGTACAGGTCTACGGCAACACCGTCACGGTGGCAGAGGGTAGCATCGGGATCATCCTCGTCGACCAGGGCCGCGAGCGGTTCGATCAATCCAGGCGCAATGGCGCGCCAAAGCTGCTCTACAAGACAGCCCGCAACGCGGTGCACGACAACGAGGTCATCTACGAGGGTCGTACCGGTCTCTCCGGCGGAGCGAGCGACGTGCCTGCCTCCAACCCGAACTTCGGGATCATCGAAACCGCCGGGAACCGGTTCGACCGCAACACCTACATCCTGCGCCGGCCGACTGACGCGCCCCTCTTCATCTGGGGACAGGCGCCGGTCTCCTTCGACGCCTTCCGCGGCCTCGGCCAGGAGGCAGGCGGCCGGATCGTCCGGCCCGACCAGAACGGCTTAGTCCAGAAGCCCTAGCGGCTCAGTCGCCGGATCAAGCGGCCGGCCGGATCGTCACTGCTAGGATCGTGCTCCGGAACCGGCACGGCATCGCGAGGCCATGACTCATCAACATGTTCCCGCTGCCACAGTCATGGATCGCCAACAGGACTCCCCGGAGGTGAGGCCCGAGGCCCCCGCACGACCGGATTTCGCCTTCCTGGCCTTGGCCAGGGACTGCGCCGGCACGATCCCGCGTTTCCTGGAACTGCTCGGAACGTTGAGGCGCAGCGGCTTGCATGTCGTCGCCTTCGTCGGCGAAAACGGCTCGCGCGACGGAACGCTCCCGCTGCTTCAGCGCGCAGAGGCGCGCGGCGAGATCATCCTTGTCCCGACCGCGTTCATGGCGGATGAACCCGAGCGGCTGAGACGGATGGCAATGGGCCGGGAACGGCTCAAGAGCGAACTCGAAAGCTCAGGCATTTCGCCACGCTTCGTCTGCGTTCTCGACATCGACAATGTCATCGCGGCACCGCCCACAGTCCCTGCCCTGCTCGCCGCCACGTCGAAGCTCGAGCGGCCACAGATTTTCGGCGTGTCGGCAAGCTCGCGCCCACACTACTACGATTTGCTGGCCTTCGAGGACGAGCAGCGATCCTTCGTGACGCTGCTCGATGAACTCGCAAAAAGCCGGACGGGCATCGTCAGATACTATCGCTTCTTCCGGTCACGGATCTATCCGCACCAGCGTGCCCTTACGAGCGATCGCGAGATCGCATGCGCCTCGACCTTCAACGGCCTGTGCCTCTACAAAGGCGATGACTATCGTCTCGGCAGCTATATCGAGGCAGGCCGTGCGCTTTGCGAGCATCTCGTCTTCAATCGCCGTCTCGCCGCGCGGACCGGCGGGGCCATGCTGATCGATCCAGGCCTGGTACTGCGCACGCCTGCCGACCATGCCGAGCAGAGCTTCCTGCCCTTTGCCTGGCGCCGGCTGCGCAAGCTACTCGCGCTGTCCCTGCCCACGCGCGCTCGCCGTCCGAGCGTCCAGGCCGAATAGGCTTGGCGAGGAGGGATAGGGGCGCTTGGACTAACGAATATGAACAGCCGTCGACAACGACCTCAGGCTGGGCCTGCAGATAACCCATCTGGGGGCCTTTTCGCGAAAGTGCTGCTCCAAACAGGGCAATCACGATTTTCTTACCTGAAAGATTATTTGCATTGCCCACGATCCAAATTTCCATACGGCCAAAATTCCGGAAGCGCCCAAACGCCACGGACCTTTCAAAAAGCAATGCCCGCTACCTAAAATCATCCTTACTCACAGCAGCTTGCCGATAATTAACAATTTGAATCTTATTTCAAATATTATAATCCCCCATCAGCCCAATTTCCGCCTATAAATTCTTTGACATCTCCAGTTAATACTTTTCATATGAAACTCACTACCAAACAATATCACCGCCGACGCACAACTTATGTTAGAATTTGCAACTCCAGAAAGCCGTTTTGGAGAATTTTTGTAAATTCAAGCAGACAGGTCGTGATAATGTGCTATCATCATCTGAAGCTTACAAAATCCGAATTGGGAGATCGCCTTCGATCTATCCCAATAGCCGCCTTGTCCACTGCCGCTGCAGATTTTTTTCCTGCATGCTCCGCACAGTTACCCCGGCCGGATTCAAGAAAATGCCAACCCCGTTTCATACTTCAAAGAATTTCTTGACGTTATTTGACTCTCTCTCACTGTATTTTTTTGATCTGAATCAAGTCTTAGTTTAATATTTTGATATTATTATTTTCTAGAATTAGTTATGATTGTAGATTTTTATATAATTACGTCAGTTTCGTAAATTTATGTAAAGCAAGATAGACCTGACATAGTCCACGTGATGCTGATAACAAGCCGGAGGGCACACTATGAGTATGCAAGTATTTTTAACGAATGCTACCACAAGCCGCTCTTCGACCGGATAGAAACCGTTCAATGAGGCCATTCAGCGTGATGTTACCGATTACCAATGCAGCGAAGCCGAATATCAGCACGCTCGATATCGACTTCGACCATCGTGGCCTTGTCAACACCTTGGTCGCCGACATGGCCGAGCTGCTGGAAACGTATTCATCCGGCGTGGGCCGCGGCAGGCCTATTTCGGCCTGCTGCGGTGGATATCGATGAGGTTGAGCAGGCTTTCGACGCCGTATTCGGTGAAGGCCATGGTCCCTTGCTCGTGCTGCGGATCGTAG